>NZ_JAUOQR010000034.1 GCF_030547185.1 Neptuniibacter sp. 1_MG-2023 | reverse complement strand
GGCGGAAGGCGCTGAGAGCTTCACCATTACGATCGATACCATTACCGATACTAACTTCGAGCATATTGCTGAAGATGTGACCAACAACAGTGTTGAAACGCAGATCACCGATGACACGGATCCCAATACCACTGAACCGGATACTGAAACAGCGACGGTTTCACTTACCGGTCCAGCAACCGTGATTGAAGGCGATATTACAACGCCGTATACCATCAGTGTTGATCAGCCAGCAGCCGATGTTGCCACACCGATCACCGTAACCTTCACCTACAGCGGTGTTGCCATTGATGGCACAGACTTCACGGGTGTTGCGAGTGTTGATATTCCAGCGGGCAGCAACTCAAATACCTTCACTATCGACACCTTAGATGATGTGTTAGCGGAAGGTGCCGAGAGCTTTACAATCGAGATCGATAGCATCACCGATACTAACTTCGAGCATATTGCTGAAGATGCGACCAACAACAGTGTTGAAACGCAGATCACCGATGACACGGA
>NZ_JAUOQR010000033.1 GCF_030547185.1 Neptuniibacter sp. 1_MG-2023 | reverse complement strand
AGCGTGTGCTGCAACGGGATAACCTCTCAGCGGCATGGAAACGCGTTCAAGCCAATAAAGGGGCTGCAGGAGTGGATGGCATGACCATCAACGAATTTCCCGTATGGGCAAGAGCAGGACACTGGACGAAGGTCACTACCGAACTGGCAACAGGTCGATATACGCCCTCACCGGTCAGACGCGTTGAAATCGATAAACCCGATGGTGGTACTCGCCAACTGGGGATTCCAACCGTCTGTGATCGAGTGATTCAGCAAGCGATTGCCCAAGTCCTTACGCCTATTTTTGATCCCGATTTCTCAAACAATAGTTTTGGATTCCGGCCAAATCGAAATGGGCAACAGGCGGTAAAGCAGGTGCGAGACATCATCAAGGAAGGTCGCCGCTTCGCGGTCGATGTCGATCTGTCTAAGTTCTTTGACCGAGTTAATCACGATCTGCTGATGACGCGCCTTGGTGACAAGGTGAAGGACAAACGTCTTCTACGATTGATTAAACAATACCTGCGAGCTGGGTTTGTCG
>NZ_JAUOQR010000032.1 GCF_030547185.1 Neptuniibacter sp. 1_MG-2023 | reverse complement strand
TAATCGGGTAGCCGAGGGTCTCTAACCCTCAGCCCCCACAACACCCTGCATGCGGATCCGCACAGGGCGTTTCACTGAGAATGGTGAAGCTTGATCCATCCATCGCGCAATTCATAAAGCCCCTGAGATTTTAAGTAAGCATTGGATAATGCCTGATTAATCCCCGGTGTTTTAGAGCTTCGCCATGGGCCTTTACTGGTAATGCCACACGCAACAGCCGCCTGTACGTGGACGCCTCGACTCATCAGGTTCCTTACCTTGGTGCGTGGCTTTCGCCACTGCCGCCAGTAAGCCATCCTTATTCTGCGCCGAATCCAATGATCTAGATCGACGCAGAGTTGGTAGCAATTGGCGATGCCAAAATAGTTAATCCAGCCACGTATAAATTGGCTGGTCTTGAAGAGCTGATATTTCATCGACACCCCCCAGTTACGATTCGTTAACATGCGTATCCGCTGCTTAAATTTCAGTAGCGTTTTCTCATGCCATTGAATACGACCAGCCTTGAAGGTAAACCCCAAGAACTTACTCTCACTGGTTTTAACGACGCGACTTTTATCGGTATTGACGACCAGCTTCAAGCGGTTTTGCAAGTACTGACTGATACTGCGTAGTACGCGTTCACCTGCTCGCTGACTCTTTACCACTATCGTAAAGTCGTCGGCATAGCGGGCAAACTTATGGCCACGTTTCTCAAGTTCTTTGTCCAGAGGATCGAGCATGATGTTCGCTAGTAGCGGCGATAGTGGCCCGCCTTGCGGTACACCTTCTCGGCTCACACCATAGAACTGGTTG
>NZ_JAUOQR010000031.1 GCF_030547185.1 Neptuniibacter sp. 1_MG-2023 | reverse complement strand
TCAAAACCGCATGTTAACGTTGGTACAATCGGCCACGTTGACCACGGTAAAACTACACTTACTGCTGCTCTGACTCGCGTATGCGCTGAGGTTTGGGGTGGTGCTGCAGTTGCATTCGATGGTATCGATAATGCTCCAGAAGAGCGTGAGCGTGGTATCACAATCGCGACTTCACACGTTGAGTATGATTCTCCAGAGCGTCATTACGCACACGTTGACTGCCCAGGACACGCGGATTATGTGAAAAACATGATCACAGGTGCTGCACAGATGGATGGCGCGATTCTAGTATGTGGCGCGACTGATGGCCCAATGCCTCAGACACGTGAGCACATCCTGCTTTCTCGTCAGGTAGGTGTACCTTACATCGTAGTATTCTTGAACAAAGCTGACCTTCTTGCAGAAGATTGTGGCGGCGCTGATTCTGAAGAATACGAAGAGATGCTTGAATTGGTTGAAATGGAGCTTCGTGAGCTTCTAGACCAGTACGACTTCCCAGGTGATGACACACCAATCATCGCAGGTTCTGCTCTTATGGCATTGAACGGCGAAGATGAAAATGAGCTAGGTACTACTGCAGTTAAGAAACTAGTTGAAACACTAGACTCTTACATTCCTGAGCCAGAGCGTGCAATCGACGGTGCATTCATCATGCCTATCGAGGACGTATTCTCTATCCAGGGTCGTGGTACTGTAGTAACAGGTCGTGTAGAGCGCGGTATTATCAACACAGGTTCTGAAGTTGAGATCGTTGGTATTCGTGAAACACAGACAACGACTTGTACAGGTGTTGAAATGTTCCGTAA
>NZ_JAUOQR010000030.1 GCF_030547185.1 Neptuniibacter sp. 1_MG-2023 | reverse complement strand
ATTGCTGCGATCGTCTATATGGATAGTCAGATCGACCACACCACCGGCTTATTGATGCTGCGTGAAGGCTGCCCCCATAACATCTGGTGCACCGAGATGGTTGAGCAGGATCTGACCTCAGGTTTTCCTACGTTAAATATGCTTAAACATTGGAATGGGGGTAACCATGTTAACCGCATTCCAATCAATGAGGGTGATGAGGCGAATGAGTTTGTCATTCCCCAGGTGCCTGAGTTGAAGTTGACCGCGGTTCCGTTGTTGAGCAGTGCGCCTCCGTACTCGCCTCACCGTGATGATCCGCACCCGGGTGATAATATCGGTATGCAAATCGAAGATACCCGCACAGGTAAAAAATTGTTCTATGCACCTGGCTTAGGTCAGATTGAACCTCATCTACGCGCGTATATGGAATCTGCAGATGTGTTGCTTGTTGACGGCACTATTTGGCAGGAAGACGAGCTCATAGTGACCGGTGTCGGTGACAAGCTCGGCGTGGCAATGGGGCATCTACCGCAGTCAGGGAAGGGTGGCATGATCGAGTACTTAGATACGCTAGAAAAACCGCGCAAAGTACTGATTCATATAAACAACACCAACCCGATACTGGATGAAGACTCTGCAGAGCATGCAGAAGTCCTTTCCCATGGTATAGAGATCTCTTACGACGGTATGTCCATAGAGCTTTAGCCTACCAGTGATGTGTAGAGGCCATATAAATTATGACAAGCAACGCAAGCGATAAACAGCCGATGAGCCGCGATGAGTTTGAAGCGGCGCTACGTGCGAAAGGCGATTTTTATCATACGCAACACCCTTACCATATCGCCATGTATGACGGTAAATGCACCCCCGAACAGATTCGTGG
>NZ_JAUOQR010000003.1 GCF_030547185.1 Neptuniibacter sp. 1_MG-2023 | reverse complement strand
GCGCGCCCGAGAGGATTCGAACCTCTGACCGCCTGGTTCGTAGCCAGGTACTCTATCCAGCTGAGCTACGGGCGCATTCCAAAAAGTAAGACCGTTGTATTTGATTGGCGCGCCCGAGAGGATTCGAACCTCTGACCGCCTGGTTCGTAGCCAGGTACTCTATCCAGCTGAGCTACGGGCGCTTAATCAAATGGCGGTGAGCTAGGGATTCGAACCCTAGATAAGATTTCTCCTATACGCCCTTAGCAGGGGCGCGCCTTCAGCCACTCGGCCAGCTCACCAACAACGGCGCGTAATATACCTAACTGATTTTAAAAAGGAAAGAAAAGATTTGAAATTTATTACTGATTTCCCTCTTCTTCCTTCTCACGCTGGATACGCTGATA
This sequence comes from Neptuniibacter sp. 1_MG-2023, assembly GCF_030547185.1. Taxonomy (GTDB): domain Bacteria; phylum Pseudomonadota; class Gammaproteobacteria; order Pseudomonadales; family Balneatricaceae; genus Neptuniibacter. Next base: position 336,898 of record NZ_JAUOQR010000003.1, on the reverse strand, counting down.
GATTTCTTCCCGGTGAACAGACACATCTTTAGGCGCATTTACACCTATACGAACCTGATTACCCTTCACACCAAGGACTGTAACAGTGACTTCGTCACCAACCATTAAAGTTTCGCCTACACGACGAGTAAGAATTAACATGCTTTAGAATCTCCTTTGTACATCCAAGGCCAGCTTGCTCAAAAAAAACAACCTACACACCGGCATTCATCCAATACCCTGCCAATACGCTGCCCATATAATAACGCTAACCTAACTATAGACTAGCTTCTCACTATAAGTTCTATTTTTCACTTACAGAGTTGTTCGCATCTAGCTCAAAAACAGAGTGCAAAGCACGTACCGCCAGTTCTAGATATTTCTCAGCAATAACAACAGAAACCTTAATTTCAGAGGTAGATATCATCTGAATATTAATATTCTCTTCTGCCAAAGCATCAAACATTTTACTTGCCACTCCCGCATGAGAGCGCATACCAACGCCCACAATAGAAACTTTGGCAATTTTGTTATCTCCCACCACCTCACGGGCCCCAAGCGCCTCTGAGGCCTTCTCAAGCACGCTACGCGCAACATCGTAATCATTGCGATGCACAGTGAAAGTAAAATCCGTTGTGTTATCCGCAGCAACATTCTGCACGATCACATCAACTTCTATATTTGCACGACTAACTGGACCTAATATTTTGGAAGCCACACCTGGTATATCAGGCACCCCCATAACGGTTAGTTTTGCTTCATCACGATTAAACGCAATGCCTGAAATAATTGGTTTTTCCACGGTTGACTCATCCTCTATGGTAATCAACGTACCTGGCCCATCTTGAAAACTATGCAGCACCCTCAAAGGAACCTTATACTTCCCAGCAAACTCAACTGCACGAATCTGTAACACCTTTGAACCAAGACTGGCCATCTCTAGCATCTCTTCAAAGGTAATCACATCTAAGCGCTGCGCCCCACTAACAACTCTAGGATCGGTAGTGTATACGCCATCAACGTCCGTATAGATCTGACATTCATCAGCTTTTAATGCCGCAGCTAGCGCAACACCCGTCGTATCAGAACCACCGCGACCTAAAGTCGTGATATTGCCGTCAACATCAACACCTTGGAAACCGGCAACAACAATGACACGCCCCTCAGCTAAATCAGCTTGCATAGATGAGACTTCTATATCCTCTATCCGCGCTTTCATATGGGAAGAATCAGTCAGAATTTTAACCTGACTACCCGTATAAGAACGCGCAGGAACGCCTCTTTTCTCTAGCGCCATACAGAGTAGAGCTATAGTTACCTGCTCACCTGTAGAGAGCAGCACATCCATCTCACGAGGATTTGGTGTTTGCGGTTGTATCTCTTTAGCTAAGCCGATAAGACGATTAGTTTCACCACTCATCGCAGACACAACAACAACAATGTCATGCCCCTGCTGCTTGAAGCCTTGTACTTTTTCAGCCACAGCTTCAATCCGCTCAACACTACCTACGGATGTACCACCGTATTTTTGTACATACAGCGCCATAATTAATACCCTACGAGCAGATTAAACCGCTGCCTTAACAAGATCTTCTACTGAATCAAGCGCAGCAGACAATGCATTTAAATCCGTACCACCACCCTGCGCAAAATCAGGACGACCACCGCCTTTACCACCAATTTTACCCGTCAGGTCTTTGATGATATCGCCCGCTTTAATTTGGCTTGTCAGTTCTTTAGTAACACCGGCTGCTAAAGCGATCTTTCCATCCTGCACAGTAGCTAATACGACCACGCCACTACCTAATTTGTTTTTCAACTGATCAATCGTGTCACGTAGTGCTTTGGCTTCTACACCTTCTAATTGAGCCGCAAGCACTTTAACGCCATTGACCTCGATTGCAGAACCAAGAAGATCTGAGCCCGCCGCAGAAGCCAATTTAGCTTTCAATTGCTCCAGCTCTTTTTCTAACTGACGATTTCGCTCAGACAAACCTTTAACTTTATCAATAACAGATTCGCGCGAACCTTTAACTAACGCTGAAACAGTAGACAAAGTTAAATCTGTTTCGTTCAACCAGTTAAAAGCCCCTGCACCTGTGACCGCTTCAATACGTCTAACGCCTGCAGCCACACCGCTTTCAGATACGATTTTTAATAAACCTATATCACCAGTACGCTTAGCATGAGTACCACCACAAAGCTCGATGGAGAAATCCCCTCCCATAGATAGGACTCTAACGGTCTCATCGTATTTTTCACCGAACAATGCCGCTGCGCCTTTCTCTTTAGCTGCATCTATTGCCATGATTTCAGTAACAACTTCTGAATTCCGGCGAATCTGCTCATTAACAAGACGCTCAACTTCACTTATCTGCTCAGCCGTCATCGCTTCAAAATGAGAAAAATCAAAGCGCAAACGCTCATCATCATTAAGAGAGCCTTTTTGCTGCACATGGTCTCCCAATACAGTGGAAAGTGCCGCATGCAATAGATGGGTAGCTGAATGATTCAAGGCAATCGCTTGACGGCGTACCGCGTCTACTTCTGGTGAAATATGATCACCTACAGTCAATGAACCTGACGTTAATACACCATGATGGAGGTGATTTTTACCCTCTTTAGTGCAGTCAGCCACATCAAAACGAGCAGTATTTGACGTTAAAATGCCGCTATCACCTACTTGACCACCCGATTCAGCGTAGAACGGTGTTTTATCCAGCACAACAACACCCTGCTGACCTTCAGCAAGCTGCTGCACTTCACTTCCGTCAGAAAATAACGCAACAACTGTGGCTGAATCATTCAATCGTTCATAGCCAGTAAAGTCAGTCGAACCGTCAAGACGGATCGCATCGTTATAATCTACTGAGAACTTTCCAGCTGCACGCGCACGTTCACGCTGGGCTTCCATTGCCCGCTCAAAACCTGCTTCATCAACACTTAGCTCATGTTCACGTGCAACATCGGCAGTTAAGTCAAATGGGAAACCATAAGTGTCATATAACTTAAAGATCGTTTCACCTGGAATTTCTGAGCCATCTAACTGCTCAATCGCTTCCTGTAGTAAACGCATACCGTGATCTAACGTCTTCGCGAACTGCTCTTCCTCTTTCAGAAGAACGCGCTCCACTTGAGACTGTTTCTCTTTTAATTCGGGATAGGCTTCGCCCATTTCCTTAACAAGCGCTGCCACTAATTGATTAAAGAAAGGACCACTTGCCCCCAACTTATTACCGTGACGAACAGCGCGACGGATAATACGTCGCAATACATAACCGGCACCTTCGTTAGAAGGCAAAACACCATCAACAATAAGAAACGAACAAGAACGAATATGATCGGCAATTACACGTAATGATTTATTATCAAGATCACTCACGCCTACAGCCTCTGCCGTTGACTTAAGTAAGCTCTGAAACAAATCAATCTCATAGTTTGAATGAACGCCCTGCATGATCGCCGCGATACGTTCTAAACCCATCCCCGTATCAACGGATGGCTTAGGTAACGGCGTCATTTCACCGTCAGCACTGCGGTTGTATTGCATAAATACAACGTTCCAGATTTCGATGTAACGATCACCATCTTCTTCAGGGCTGCCTGGAGGTCCACCCCAAACATCATCACCATGATCAAAAAAGATCTCAGTACAAGGACCGCAAGGACCGGTATCGCCCATAGACCAAAAATTATCTTCATCCAATTTAGAAAAACGCTCAGGATCAACACCGATCTCATCTTTCCAAATTTTCTCAGCTTCAGCATCTGAATGATGGACCGTGACCCATAATCGCTCTTTTGGCAGCCCCATCACTTCAGTGAGAAAGCTCCAAGCAAACTGAATAGCATCACGCTTAAAATAGTCACCAAAGCTAAAATTACCCAACATCTCAAAAAATGTATGATGGCGAGCGGTATAGCCCACATTTTCCAAGTCATTATGCTTACCACCAGCACGCACACAACGCTGAGAACTAGTAGCACGCGAATAACTACGTTTATCGCTACCAAGGAAAACATCTTTAAACTGAACCATTCCTGCATTGGTAAACATCAATGTAGGATCATTGGCAGGAATTAGTGAGCTACTTGCTACAATTTCATGGCCCTGCTTATTAAAATATTCTAAAAAAGCTTGGCGAATTTCAGCGCTTGTCATGTATTTCATTAGATGAACCGTTTGCGTGTCCGTTCCAGTAAACCTGCCAAATGACCGTCTAATAGCCATGACAGAAAAAAGTAACCACAAATATGGGCGCCATAGTATATATCCTGTACTGAAATTGTTCGAATATTTTTGAATTAATGACCATTAATAGAACAATTAATGGGGATCTATAACGCGTATACCCAATTTACGCGTTAATTTGTATTTTTTAACACTTCATTTTCAGCATATTGAATTTCATCAAATGAGAAACCACGCTGACTCATAAAACGAACTCTTCGTGCGCGCTCTTTATAATCTAACACTTTCGATGATAGCGCATACTTTCGTTTATACAGATCTACAGCTAGTTCAAACCAATCCACATCATTTGCATGCACAGCATCTTCAATCAAATACTCCTCAACCCCCTTCCGCTTTAGATCAAAGCGGATACGCATCAAACCATGACCTTGAGAAATCCTCATCCGTAAAAAGCTTTCAACAAACCGAGTGTCAGATTGATACCCCGCCGCTTCTAAATCTGATAAAACAGACTCAATATCAAGCTCCGTCGACATTAACGATAATTTATCTCTCAGCTCACCTTTAGAGTATTCACGCCGTGAAAGTAAACCTATCGCTCTATTCCATAGATCTTTTTTAGTAATCTCTCTATCCATTAAATTGCCTTCAAAATCTAGGACCTTAAACAAAAAAACCTCCATCACTAAGTGAAGGAGGTCTTAATCTTAACCGAGCATATTGTTAAATAAGGTCAAGATTTTCTGAAGAATCACTTTCTTCTTTTACTTCTGGTTCTGCCGCCAATAAACGTTTACGCAACTCAGTTTCAATCTCATTAGCGATTTCACGATTTTCTTCTAAATACTTCGCAGCATTAGCCTTACCTTGACCAATTTTATCGCCGTTATAAGCATACCAAGCACCCGATTTATCGACTAACTTCTCTTTAACGCCTAAATCAATTACCTCACCCATATGATAGATACCTTTACCATACATGATCTGGAATTCAGCTTGGCGGAAAGGAGGTGCTACTTTGTTCTTCACAACTTTAACGCGCGTCTCGTTACCAATAACCTCATCACCCAACTTAACAGCACCGGTACGACGGATATCTAACCGAACAGAGGAGTAAAACTTAAGTGCATTACCCCCTGTTGTAGTTTCTGGGTTACCAAACATCACACCAATTTTCATACGGATCTGATTGATAAATACCAACAAGCAATTTGAATTTTTTACATTACCCGTCAATTTACGTAGCGCTTGAGACATTAGACGCGCCTGTAAACCAACATGAGTATCACCCATATCACCTTCAATTTCTGCTTTTGGCGTTAACGCCGCAACAGAGTCAACAATAATCACATCAACAGCGTTAGAGCGAACAAGCATATCGGTAATTTCTAAAGCCTGCTCACCCGTATCTGGTTGAGAGACCAAAAGATTATCGACATCAACACCTAGTTTTTCAGCATAGATAGGGTCTAATGCGTGTTCAGCATCAACGAAAGCACAGGTCTTACCGTCTTTTTGCGCTTCAGCAATAACTTGTAACGTTAATGTAGTTTTACCTGAGGATTCTGGACCATAGATTTCTACGATTCGACCATAAGGTAAACCACCTATACCCAGAGCGATATCCAGCCCTAAAGAACCTGTCGATACAGCAGGAATCGCTTCTCTTGGCTGATCCCCCATACGCATGACTGCGCCTTTACCAAACTGTCTTTCAATCTGCCCTAATGCTGCATCAAGCGCTTTTTTACGATTCGCGTCCATCTTAAACCCTGTCTAAGTCATTTCACATTACGTTGAAATATACTGTATGTATGGACAGTATTATTTCATAACATTTCTGGATTGCAACCCTCAGATGGCCAAGTTCTGTAAAATTCCCTCAAGCGCCACCCTAACCGCTTGTTTTCGAACGGATTCACGATCGCCATTAAACTGAAAAACTGCCGTTCGGGTCGGCTTATCATGCACCGCCCATGCAAACCACACCGTACCAACCGGCTTTTCTGCACTACCACCCCCCGGTCCCGCTATCCCACTTGTAACGACCGATAGCTGCGCCGAACTATTTAAAAGAACACCTTCAGCCATCTCAATGACCACTTCCTCAGAAACCGCTCCATACTGTGCCAAGGTGTGCTCCGAAACCCCTAACATCTCGTGCTTCGACTGATTACTGTAAGTAACAAAGCCACGATCAAACCACTCAGAACTACCCGCCACGGCTGTTATCTCTTGAGCAATCCAACCACCGGTGCATGATTCTGCAGTCGCTATCATTACTTTCTTTTCGATCGCTTTCTTAGCAATCTCACATACTAGCTGTTGCATATAGACTCCAGTTATCCACAACTTATCTCTTTTATTATTCTCATTTCTCACTAAAACAACACAAAAAAAGACACGAACACATATATAATCGCATCTATGTTGTCATATCCATTTAACGTACAATGCCTCTAATATCTGCACCTAAGCAGAACTAATTTACCTCAAAATAGACAGTATAATCAGATGGTTACCAAAGCATCCCCAACCCATACACCTATGATGCAGCAATATCTACGCATTAAGGCTCAACACCCCAACCAACTTGTATTTTACCGGATGGGAGACTTTTATGAGCTTTTCTATGATGATGCAAAAAAAGCCTCTGAACTACTCGATATATCCTTAACAGCACGTGGTAAATCCGGAGGGGAACCGATCCCTATGGCCGGTATTCCCTATCACGCTGCAGAAACTTACGTAGGAAAAATTGTTCGCGCTGGTGAATCCGTTGTAATCTGTGAACAAATTGGTGATCCAGCAACGAGTAAAGGTCCCGTAGAACGCGCAGTCGCCAGAATTATCACTCCAGGAACCGTCAGCGACGAAGCTCTACTCGACGAAAATAGAGACAACTTACTCGTAGCGATCAACCATATTGACGATATTTACGGTTTAGCTATTGTTGATATAACCTCTGGCCGCTTTAGTTTACTGGAAGTTAATACACAAGATTCATTATTAAGTGAACTTGAGCGTTTACGTCCCTCTGAAACCTTATATAACGAAGAAACAACGCTCGGCACACTACTGGCTACACGCAAAAGTTTACGCCCTCAAGCATCTTGGCATTTTGAAACCGATACCGCTCATAATCTTTTATGCCAACAATTTAAAGTCAAAGATCTAGGCGGCTTTGGGTGCGAACAACATAGCGTGGCCATCAGCGCTGCAGGGTGCTTACTTCAATACGCTAAAGACACCCAAAGAACCGCACTCCCCCATATTCGTCGTATCCAAGTTGAGCACCACAACGATTGTGTGGCCCTTGATGCCGCCACTCGTAAGAATTTAGAAATAGATCAAAATCTATCGGGCAGCTTTGATAACACACTTGCTCAAGTGATCGATAAATGCCGAACCCCGATGGGAAGTCGCTTATTGAGACGCTGGTTGCATAGACCTTTGCAAGACAGAAGCACCCTTTTAGCACGACAAGCATCTATACAATGGTTACAAGATGAATATCGTTTTGAAAGCATTGAACAAGACCTTAAAAAAATAGGTGATAGCGAGCGAATTTTAGCCCGCATAGCTTTACGCTCAGCGCGGCCACGTGACTTAGAAAGACTACGTAACTCATTAAATATATTACCCAGTTTACAAAGTAAACTACACGAAAGCTCAGCCCCTAGAGTTACAGAATTAGCAGAAACAATCAGTGAATTCCCTGCTTTAGCAGATTTACTTAGCCGAGCGATTATCGACAACCCGCCCGTCATCATCCGTGATGGGGGCGTAATAGCCGCAGGTTACGACAGCGAACTCGACGAATTACGTGGCTTAAGCGAAAATGCGGGCGCCTATTTAATTGAACTCGAGCGTCGCGAGCGTGAACGTACTGGCATCACAACGCTCAAGGTTGGTTATAATCGAGTTCATGGCTACTTTATTGAGATAGGCAAAGCCCAAAAAGCAGAACTCCCAGCGGAATATATCCGCCGCCAAACCTTAAAAAATGCCGAACGCTATATCACACCAGAACTCAAAGAGTTTGAAGATAAAGCACTCTCCGCTAAAAGCCGGGCTCTATCACGGGAAAAAGCACTTTATGATGAGCTACTTGAAACCTTAGCGGCAGAACTCGCCGAATTACAGGATTCTTCAACTGCTATAGCGGAGCTAGACACGCTAAACAATTTAGCAGAACGCGCCTCAACACTTGACTATGTTCCACCGATTTTGACAGATGAGCCGCAAATTAAAATCCAGCGAGGTCGCCACCCAGTTGTTGAAAGCGTTTTAGACGACCCTTTTGTTTCTAATGATTTAGAACTTGATACTAAGCGCAAGATGCTCATTATCACAGGGCCAAACATGGGTGGTAAATCAACCTATATGCGCCAAGCAGCGCTTATCACTTTACTGGCCCACATAGGAAGCTATGTACCCGCGAGCGCAGCAACAATCGGCATTGTAGATCGAATATTTACCCGCATGGGCTCTTCAGACGATCTGGCCGGCGGTCGATCCACATTTATGGTGGAAATGACAGAAACCGCCAACATTATGCATAATGCAACGGATCGCAGCTTAGTATTAATGGATGAAGTGGGCCGAGGCACCAGCACCTTTGATGGTTTATCCCTCGCGTGGGCATGTGCAGAAAACCTTGCCCGAGAAACCCGTGCCTTTACACTCTTTGCAACCCACTACTTCGAATTGACCAGCTTGCCAGAACAAGCGCCAAGCGTATTCAATGTTCATTTAACTGCAGTGGAACACAATGATCACATTGTCTTCCTTCATGAAGTTAAAGAGGGTCCTGCAAGTCAAAGTTATGGTTTACAAGTTGCTCAACTAGCTGGCGTACCGCTACAAGTAATACAGCAGGCAAAAACAAAACTACTGCAGCTAGAACAAGATGTTACTGTCGCAGCGCAGATGACAACGCCACCACCGCCGGTTCAGAACGATATGTTTTCCGCACCGACTCACAAAGCCGTAAAAGAGCTGAAAAAGATATCTCCTGATGACCTTTCTCCACGACAGGCACTGGAGCTTTTATACGAACTAAAGGAACTCGTTAAATAAATACAAAAAAAAACCGCCCATGGCGGTTTTTTTTAATCGGGGTACAAAACAATCTATTGCTGAAGTAGATCTTCTCCACTTAAGCCATTTTTTTCTACAATATCACGCAGTTTACGCAGCGCTTCAACTTGAATTTGACGAACACGTTCACGCGTCAAACCAATTTCTCGCCCTACTTCTTCTAAAGTACTCATTTCATAACCACGAAGCCCAAAACGCCTAGATAAAACTTCAGCATGCTTCTCAGGTAAACCATTCAACCAGTTATCAAGATTCCCACTGATATTGGAGTTCTGAAGTAAAGTAGCAGGATCTGTCGAAATGGTATCAGGTATAGTATCAAGTAAAGATTTGTCTGAATCTTTACCCATCGGGGTATCAATTGAAGTTACACGCTCATTGAGACCCAACATACGCTCTACGTTCTCAACAGGCTTATCCACCAACTCAGCAATTTCTTCAGCTGATGGCTCATGATCTAACTTTTGCGCTAACTCTCTCGCAGCTCGAAGATAGACGTTTAACTCTTTAACCACATGAATCGGCAGCCTAATTGTACGAGTTTGATTCATAATCGCTCGTTCAATAGTTTGACGTATCCACCATGTAGCATAAGTTGAAAAACGGAAGCCTCGTTCAGGGTCAAATTTTTCAACCGCACGAATCAACCCTAAATTCCCCTCCTCAATAAGATCTAACAGGGTAAGACCTCTATTGATGTAACGGCGAGAAATCTTAACAACTAATCTCAAGTTGCTCTCGATCATTCGTTTACGTGCAGCCTCATCTCCCTTAAGTGATAAACGAGAGAAATAAACCTCTTCCTCAGCGCTCAAAAGTGGAGAAAAGCCAATTTCATTCAGATAAAGCTGTGTTGCATCCAAATTTTTAGCATTTAATAAATCTTTGTGGGCAATACTACCCCGCCCCCGTCCACTATTTAAAAGCTCCTTTTTTTCTACGGACGCTACAGTTGTTTGATCCGGTTCTTCTTGAAGCGGCTGATCACTTACAGCTGCACCCTGCAAATCCAATTTGCAGTCGTTATCCATATTCTCCATAACCCGTTCCCTAACCGTCGCATTCTAAAAAAACAGATTTTTTTATTATTATTGGCTATCGCTTGGGCAAATATCTAAGTGGATCAACCGGTTTCCCATCACGCCGTATTTCAAAATGCAACATGACTCTATCCGCACCACTGCTACCCATCTCAGCAATTTTCTGGCCTGTTTTAACCATATCATTTTCTTTTACTAAAACACGACTATTATGTGCATATGCACTCAAAAATTGCTGATTGTGATCAATAATTACGAGATTTCCATAACCTAACAAGCCATTACCTGCATAGACTACCTTACCTGACGCTGCCGCTTTAATCGCTAGACCTCTGGACCCAGCAAGATCTATCCCTTTATTAATAACACCACTTGTTTTAAATGTATTTAAAACCTTACCGTTGGCCGGCCATTTCCAGTAAATTTTACCTGAAGAAGTTGTTTTAATTTCGGGCTTTTTATTCGTAGTCGTTGTTTTTACTGGCGGCTTAGCCGTAGAAGATGAAGGCTTTGCTGTGCTCTTAATCGGTCTTTTCGTTGCGGCCTGGGATTGAGGCTTAGGTTTTGATACAGGCTTATTCGCGGCAACAGTCTGTCGAGTAGACGTAATTATAGGCTTAGGAGCCACTATTGAAGAGTCGCGAACGATCGACTCTTTAGAAGGTACCGTTGCTGGCTTTAATCTTAAAGGCTGTCCAGGATAAATACTGTAATGGCTGCCAATGCCATTCAAGGCAGCCAATTGCCGATAATCCATCCCGTAACGAAACGCTATGGAATAAAGCGTATCCCCTTTTTTAACAATGTATTCTGCTGTATTCGGATGGATAGCTGCAGGCACAGCACGTTCACTAACGGGCGCATAAGTGTGTCCACCACATGCTACAAGCGATCCCATTATAGTAAACGCTAAAAACCATCTTAGCAGCACAATACTATACCTCTGATTTTCGCCCCATTTTTTCAATCACTACAACCATCAGAACCCCTACAAACATCAATAATAGAGAATACATTAATAACGCGGGTTCACCCGTAAGCGACTCAAAAGAAAACGGAGAGATATTTTCTTGCACTAAGGGTATCTCCTCTCCATGACGATTAATGGTATAGGCTGTTGTATATTTCCAAGGCCACACTTTATTAAGTGAGCCCAACATGAAGCCACCCAACAGAGCAAAGGTGGTGGTTTTAAAAGAACTAAACATCCAACTCAGCACGCGGGAAAAGCTTAACAACCCGACAACACAGCCACCAGCAAATAGGCTTAAGGTAAGCAGTTCTAGATTTTTAATAGCCATCAAGATCGGCGCATACATACCTAAGAGCAAAAGAATAAAACTTCCTGAGATACCAGGAAGAATCATTGCACAGATCGCCACCATACCAGACAAAAAGATAAACAGAGGTGTTACCTCCAAGCTTGTAGGGGACATCGATGTAACAAAGTAAGCCGTAACCACCCCAACAATAAAAGAGGTATAAGTATTACGATCCCATAGATCTATATGCCGACAGACTGACCATACTGAAGCCAAGATCAGGCCGAAGAAAAAAGACCAAAGTAATTCCGGATATTCCGCCAACCAATAGAGAACAACATGAGAGATAGTTAATAAACTAAATAGTATTCCGGAAATCAGTGTTAAAAGAAACGAGCCATTTACATGTTTCCATACAGCAACAGGCCCCTCTCTAAACAACATCAATACAGCTGCTGGTCCAAACTGCTTTAATGAAAATATAAGCTCTTCATATATTCCCATCATAAAGGCGATCGTGCCTCCAGACACGCCAGGCACTGCATCTGCAGCCCCCATCATCATACCTTTACCCGACAGCGCAATATAATCACGCAGTGAACGCCCTTCTTGCATCTAAACTCCCTAACGTACAGTACCGCTTAATAATGGAACAAATTTCACACACTCAAGTACTTCTGTTGAAAACTCATCTTCTGAGAGACGTATAACCAACTTAAGCTCCTGACTATCACTTCCACCTACAGGAATAATCAGCCTTCCACCAATAGCCAACTGCTGTTTCAACTCTTCTGGAACCTCTTCCGGAGCACAGGCAGCCAATATCCCATCAAATGGTGCTTTGACTGACCACCCCATGCCTCCATCGGTATGCTTAAGGTGGACATTTCTGAGCCCTAGCAGCTTTAGCCGCTCTCGCGCTTTTTCTTGTAAAGGACGAATTCGCTCTACACTAAACAATTCGGACACTAAAGGCGCCAAAATAGATGTTTGATACCCTGAACCGGTACCTACTTCTAACACTTTATCTAAAGGTCCATCCGCCAATAAGGTTTCGGTCATACGCGCCACAATAAAAGGCTGCGATATGGTCTGATTAAAACCAATAGGCAAAGCCGTATCTTCATACGCACGATGCGATAAAGCCTCATCAATAAAAATATGTCTAGGCGTCTGACGCATCACTTCGAGTACAGATTCATTAACTATACCCTGCTCTCTTAACCGGTTAATTAATCGGTCTCGAGTTCGCTGTGAGGTCATTCCTATCCCACGTAATTGCTGATCGTTCAAAAACTACGCTCCAACCAATCACCTACATTATCCATACCTGAATATTCCGTCATATCCACATGTAAAGGCGTAATAGATACACAACGCTCATCTAACGCATAAAAGTCAGTACCGGGCTCTCTATCAGCAGCAAGACCTGCACCCGCAACCCAGTAACGCACTTTGCCACGGGGATCATGAGTTGCTATAGGCTTATCTGCACATGACCTATGCCCTAAACGGGTCACATGAATACCGCTAAATTCATCCACAGAGCAGTCAGGCACATTAACATTCAAAATAGTCCTCGGCGCAACATTCAACTGCTGAATATTAGCCACTATATCTTTGGCTACTTGTGCGGCTGCCTCATAGGAAGCTGGATGAAAGCTGCCTGATGATATAGCAATAGCAGGATAACGAAAATGCCGCCCTTCCATCGCCGCAGCAACCGTTCCTGAGTAGATAACATCATCACCAAGATTAGGACCCGCATTGATCCCCGACACTACAATATCCGGCTCCATGCCTAATACTCCAGACCCACCAATATGAACACAATCGGTCGGCGTGCCATTGATACTATAAAATCCATTTTCGTGGTGAACAATTTCCAATGGTCTATCAAGGGTTAAAGAGTTACTCGCGGCGCTACGGTTTCTATCCGGAGCGACAACTAAAACCTCCCCTAAATCAGACAAGGCTCGGACTAACGCCGACAACCCAGGAGCATAAACACCATCATCATTTGAGATTAATATCTTCATATATCCGTCGTTACTCTGACACAGAAGTTGAACACAGCTCTCTAAGTACACTTGTTGCGAAAGCACCGGACATCAAACCAAACTCAATCCAACACTCTGTCTCGCTTATTTGTTCTAGCTTAAGGTTTTCAGGCTGCAGCTTCAAAGCTCTTCGCTCCTGATTTAAACTTAAGGTCTCTAAAAGGTCGGAAACATCTTTCCATTGTAGAAGAGTAGAGCGTTCCCACTCCTCGGCCTCACCTTGGGGTAACATATCGCCACGCCCCCACAAAGGCCCCGTAAGCGTAATAGCGCCACTATTAAGGCGCTGTTGCAGCTCATCGTTCGATTTTTCTTCAACAAAACAGCTCTGGCTTCCGGAGATCATCAAAGCATCACCATCCATTAAGCTATTCCACAAGCCGCTTTCTATACGTGAAGACAAAAGCTGATTAAACAACCATGAACGGACTGCAGAAATATAGATACCTTTTTTATTCCGCTGCCGCTCCTGAATCTCCCCTTTTAATAGGGCTATGCCTTTATATAAATTACCAAAATCAAAACCAAAACGCTGCTCACCGAAATAGTTGGGCACACCCTCTTTTTCAATAACAGCCACACGACGCTTCAACGCATCCATATCCGTAACTTGTCGTAAGCAGAGTCTAAATGTATTCCCTTTTAGCGTACCTAAGCGAAGTTTTCGCGGATGGCGTACCGCCTTAAGCACCTCAATGCTATCACCACCAAACAGCTTCCAGTTTAGATTGCGCTTAATAGGGAATTTAATACAAAACCACTGTTCAGTAACCGCATGCCTATCTTTTTTGCCGGCATAACTCACATCACGTGGACTAACTTGAGCAAAGTTAGCTAACTGACGTGCAACCCAATCTGTATTCTCTCCACATTTGCGGATATATAAAAATACGTGTTCTCCCTGCCCTTCGGGTTCAAAGCCAAGCTGCTCTATAACTTGAAAATCTTCAGGGGTTGAACGAATAACCGCTTCGCTCTCTGGAACGCCGTATAAATATTTAAAATCTGTCGGTAGGCTTATCACGTGTTATTTAGTCTCTTCTGCAGGCTCAACCAACTGAAAAAAAGTTTCGCCATCACGTATCATGCCCAATTCGCTACGGGCACGCTCTTCTAACGCTGCTTTTCCTTTCTTTAAATCTTGAACTTCAGCTTCTAGCTCACTATTTCTTTGGATCAATTCCTGATTAATACTTTTCTGCAGTTCAATCTTGGCATTTAAATCCCAAATATCACGCACATTAACCTCTCCGAACCACAATCGGTATTGCAGTCCCAACAAGAGAATAATAAGTAAAGTAATTAACCAGCGATACATAGATATTCTTTAAGCAAAAAAAGAGGGCAAACAGCCCTCTTTTTATATCAGACTATTGAGCAAACAACTACGTTAGCCCTGCCCTTTAATTTCTTTCAGACCATTATAGATAGCACCTGCACCTAACTCTTCTTCTATACGAAGCAAGCGATTGTACTTAGCAACACGATCAGAACGGCATAGTGAACCTGTCTTAATCTGCCCAGCAGCCGTACCCACAGCCAAATCAGCAATAGTGGTATCTTCTGTTTCGCCTGAGCGATGTGAGATAACCGCAGTAAATCCAGCATCTTTAGCCATTTTGATAGCATCAAGCGTTTCTGACAAAGAACCAATCTGGTTAAATTTAATCAGTATTGAGTTACCAATACTCTGCTCAATACCACGGCTCAATATTTTAGTATTAGTTACAAACAGGTCATCACCAACCAATTGAACTTTATCGCCAATTCTTTTAGTCAGATAAGCCCAACCTTCCCAGTCTGACTCATCCAAACCATCTTCAACAGAAACGATTGGATAGTTTTCAGTAAGAACCGCAAGGTAATCACTAAAACCTTCGGAATCAAAAACCTTACCTTCGCCAGCAAGATCGTATTTACCATCTTTATAAAATTCAGATGCGGCGCAATCTAAAGCTAGAGTTACATCTTTACCTAACTCATAA
Source organism: Neptuniibacter sp. 1_MG-2023 (assembly GCF_030547185.1). Lineage (GTDB taxonomy): Bacteria > Pseudomonadota > Gammaproteobacteria > Pseudomonadales > Balneatricaceae > Neptuniibacter. Next base: position 321,274 of record NZ_JAUOQR010000003.1, on the reverse strand, counting down.
CCTGCATTTGAGACCGCTTCTTTAATAACAACCAGCGCTTCTTCATTGGACGCTAGATTAGGCGCAAAACCACCTTCATCACCGACCGCTGTATTCAAGCCTTTGGCTTTTAAAACCGCTTTCAATGCATGAAAAATCTCTGCACCACAACGCAAACCTTCAGAGAACTTATCAAAATTAACAGGCTGCACCATAAACTCTTGGATATCTACGTTATTATCCGCGTGCTCACCGCCATTCAGAATATTCATCATAGGCACAGGCAAAGAGTACTGTCCTGGCGTGCCGTTCACATCTGCAATGTGCGCATAAAGAGGAATACCTTTCTCTACAGCCGCTGCTTTAGCCGCCGCCAAAGAAACCGCCAAGATAGCGTTTGCGCCAAGGTTTTCTTTATTTTCGGTACCATCCAGCTCAAGCATTTTATTATCAAGCGCACGCTGATCAGTAACATCCATTCCAATTAGCGCTTCACGGATAACACCGTTGACTGCAGCAACTGCTTTCAATACGCCTTTACCCAAGTAACGCGCTTTATCACCATCACGAAGTTCAAGTGCTTCACGAGAGCCTGTTGATGCACCAGATGGGGCACAGGCTGAACCAACAACACCTGACGCTAGGATAACGTCAGCTTCTACAGTTGGGTTTCCACGAGAATCCAATACTTCGCGGGCTTTAATGTTAGCAATCTGTGTCATGGGTAAAAAACTCCAGAAATTTTTCGTTCAGGGGGCTTTAGCCCCCGTCCATAATTTTTCAATTAGCTTGTTGGTCTATCGCAGCCTGAATAAAACCGGTAAACAGCCCGTGACCATCACGAGGAGTTGACGTGAACTCAGGATGGAACTGACAAGCCACAAACCAAGGATGATCCGCTACTTCTACGACTTCGACCAACTCACCATCAACTGAACGTCCAGAGATACGTAGGCCAGCATCTTCTAATTTAGAGACGTAATTGTTATTCACTTCGTAACGATGGCGGTGACGTTCAGTTACCTCTGTAGAACCATAAGCTTTAGCCGCCGTAGATCCTTCAGCCAAATGACAAATTTGGGCGCCCAAACGCATTGTTCCACCTAGATCATCAGTTTCACCACGCGTTTCCACATCACCTTCAGATGTTCTCCACTCAGTAATCAAACCAACAACCGGATACTCAGCCTGAGCATCAAACTCAGTCGAAGTAGCATTTTCCAGACCTGCAACATTACGCGCAAATTCAATCACTGCTACTTGCATACCTAAACAGATACCTAAGTATGGAACCTTGTTTTCACGCGCATAACGAACAGCACTGATCTTCCCTTCAACGCCTCGCTCACCAAAACCGCCAGGCACAAGAATGGCATTAACATCACTAAGAATACCCACCCCTTCACGCTCTACACGTTCAGAATCGATACACTCAATTTTAACTCGTCTCTTCAAGGCGATACCCGCATGGGAAAGCGCCTCGATCAATGATTTATAAGCATCCAGAAGCTCCATGTATTTACCAACCATGGCAATCTTAACTTCACCTTCTGGATTCAAGTGTGCATCAGCTACACGATCCCATTCATCAAGATTAGCTTCACCACATTCAAGATTAAAACGCTCTATCACGATGTCATCAAGATGCTGTTCTGACAGCATACGAGGAATGTTGTAGATAGTATCGGCATCAGGTAGCGAAATAACCGCCCGCTCTTCCACGTTAGTAAACAGGGATAGTTTACGGCGCGATGAATCGGGTATCGCAAAATCAGACCGACATACCAAGATGTCCGGTTGAATACCGATTGAACGAAGCTCTTTAACCGAATGCTGAGACGGCTTAGTTTTGATCTCACCCGCAGTAGCAATATAAGGCACTAAGGTTAAGTGCATAAACATAGCGCGAGATGAACCGAGTTCCGCTTTAAGTTGGCGAACAGCTTCCATAAACGGTAGCGATTCAATATCACCAACAGTGCCGCCAATCTCTACCAAGGCAACATCAGCATCACCAGCACCCTCAATAACGCGACGCTTAATCTCATCGGTAATATGAGGAATAACCTGTACTGTACCACCAAGATAATCACCACGGCGCTCTTTACGGAGTACATGCTGATAGATACGCCCGGCAGTGAAATTATTACGTTTACTCATAGTCGTACGAATAAAACGTTCGTAGTGACCAAGGTCGAGGTCGGTTTCTGCACCATCCTCTGTTACAAAAACTTCACCGTGTTGAATAGGGCTCATAGTCCCTGGATCCACATTGATATATGGGTCCAGTTTCAACATAGTTACTTTCAGCCCTCTGGCTTCCAAAATGGCAGCTAGAGATGCGGATGCGATGCCTTTGCCCAATGAGGACACAACACCGCCTGTGACGAAGATATATCGCGTCATGCAGAACCTGTCTGATCGTGTATTAAACGAGGAAATTTTAAGTTGGAGATGGCGCTATAAGATAGCAAATTAGCAGCGCTCAGACAATGAAAAGGAGCACCATAAAACAGAAAAGCCAGACTTTTCTGAGTACCATCCCTCACAAACGCAAATACTAGGCACTGCAACCAACTGATCACCGACATAAAGCAACGGCCAATGCTCCCTATACCAAGGCGGTATCGCTGCTTCTTGTAATAGTTTTTTAACAGAGACTGAGTGTTTTTTACCTTGAGGGCGACAGCGCTCTCCACCTTTACGGCGCTTTACCACAACACCAGATAAGGATTTAAGCCCCATTGTCGCAGCGGATATATACAATGTTCCCTCACCCAGATCGTACTCCCCTTCGCGCTCAGCTGGGAGACCATCACACAACAAGTTAGGCAAGGATAGATCATCACGATCTACATAAAGTGCACCTAAAAACCGCCGCAACTTATATTCACCCAAAATATAAACAGGATTCGCATCAATCTTAGCAAGCACAACATCAGTAAAAATCACTTGCAGCTGCTCCTGATTAATTCGAATACCTGTTTTCACATAGATCCAATGACGCAATAACGCTCGACGCTTGTTCGGCTCAAAGCCTTCTAACTTCTGTAAATCTAAGCATCCCCATTGATCGGTACAGTCTAAAAGGTCAGATTCCAGATAGGACTCTAGCAAAGAGTGCGATTCAGCCATAAGCTCGGCGCTTTTCTGCCACTGAGTCAACACATGAGGCCAGCGTTGCTTTAACAACGGCATCACACGATGACGCAAAAAGTTTCGATCGTAACTCTCATCCTGATTGCTCGGGTCATCTATATATTCAAGTTCCAATAGATCAGCAACCTGCTCCAACTCTGCACGACTCAACTTAAGCAATGGACGAAACAGAGCCCCTTCCCCCAAAGAACGCATCGCAGCCATGCCCGACAACCCCAGCAATCCAGCTCCACGCAGCATTCTAAATAAAAGGGTTTCAGCCTGATCATCGGCATGATGCCCCATTAACAACAAATCCCTAGGCCTTATTACCTGCTCAAATGCAGTGTATCGAGCATCTCGCGCAGCGTTTTCAGATGAGTTTTCAGGAAAAACATCAACCACTTCATGAGCAAGAGAAAGCATAGAAGCCTGAACACACGAAAAAGCAGCCCAACTATCAGCCTCATTTTGTAAATGATGATTAATATGGACAACATGTATCTTAGAGGAAGGTAACAAGCGAGAAGCTAGCACTAGCAAGACCTGAGAGTCTAAACCACCACTATGAGCAATAAGGAAACGCTCTATATTTGAAGAAGAAATAACTGTGAGCGCATTTGAAAATTGGCGCTCACATTTTTTGAGGACAGCAACCGCTTCAGGGTTACTCTTCACCGCCAAAACCATAAGCCATCAGACGCTTATAACGTCGTTCAAGCAATTCATCAGTCGGTAACTCATCCAAGTGATCTAAAACACCTAATAAGTGACGTTTTAAGTTTGCAGCAGTTAGAGCTGGGTCACGATGTGCACCACCCAATGGCTCGTTAATAATTTGATCTACAAGGCCTAGTTCATGCAAACGCTCAGATGTAATACCCATCGCTTTCGCTGCATCAGCTGCACGGTCAGCACTCTTCCAAAGAATCGATGCACAACCTTCAGGAGATATAACGGAGTAAGTAGAGTAGCTCATCATCATAAGCTCATCACATACACCAATCGCCAACGCACCACCAGATCCACCTTCACCGATCACGGTAGAGATAATGGGTGTTTTAAATTGTGACATTTTAGCCAAGTTAAACGCTATAGCTTCTGACTGGCCACGCTCTTCAGCATCAATACCAGGATAAGCGCCCGGTGTATCAATGAAGGTAAGAATAGGCATTTTAAAACGTTCAGCCATCTCCATCAGGCGCAATGCTTTACGATAGCCTTCAGGACGCGGCATACCAAAGTTACGTTTTTGACGTTCACGAACGCCACGCCCTTTTTGGTGCCCAATGATCATAACGGGCTTGCCATCAAGGCGTGCTGTACCACCAACAATAGCCTGATCATCCGCAAAATGACGATCGCCATGTATCTCATCAAATTCATCAAAAATATATTCAATGTAATCTAATGTATAGGGCCGCTGAGGATGACGTGCTAGCTGAGACACTTGCCATGCAGAAAGGTCTGAAAAGATTGATTCCGTCAAAGCACGACTCTTACCTTCAAGGCGAGAGATCTCTTCAGAGATATTTAACTCGGCAGTATCATCTCCAACCAAACGAAGTTCTTCAATTTTTGCCTGCAGCTCCGCAATCGGCTGCTCAAAATCCAGATAGTTAGGATTCATATGACTCATCTATGCTTAAGTGAAAAATTGTGCAAAGTGTACCTTTTTGCAGCTTTAAGAACCAGACCTAGTAACTCAAAGAGACTGATTCGTGACCAAAACGCTCCATTAATGCAATAAGTAGCTCATCACTGGCTTGTACCCTCCAATTATCACCCAAGGTAAGTACTGCCTCAGCATCTGCTCGTTTATAACGTACTTTGACCGGCAATTGACCGCCAATCTTGTAGGTATTAAGTAAACTTTCGAACTCTTTTAACTTTCTACCGGTAAAATGATCCGCCGTTGCAACCACCTGAACACCTGATGCATATTGTGAGCGTGCCTGAGGAATCGTTAACACTTTATTAACACGCACTTTCAAACCGCCCGAGAAGTGGTCTTCTGCTACTTCCCCCTCTACGATCAGAACTACATCCTTTTGCACAGACTCCCTAACTTCATCATAGGTATCCCCAAAAAGCGTCACATCAATACGGGCGCTACGATCATCTAAAGTCACAAAACAGAGATTATCCCCTTTTTTGGTCTTTTTAAGCCTAATCTCTACAACCAAACCAGCAATTTTTTGTGCTTGCCCACGGGCAGGTTGCAGCTCAACAATACGCTTACTAACAAAATGCTTAAGCTCTCCTGCATATTCATCAATTGGGTGGCCTGTTAAATATAAACCTAAGGTATCTTTCTCCCCCGTTAGACGCTCCTTATCAGTCCAAGGCCTAACACCTTTATATTCTTCATAAGGATCACGTTCTAACTCAGCCTCTGCCTCGCCAAATAGGTCAAACATTCCCGCATCTTGATTTTTAGCGGTTTGGTCGGCAGCCTGCAAGGCATCAGGAATAGCTTTCCATAACACAGCACGTTCAGCACCTAATTTATCCAGCGCACCCGATCGAACCAGTGCTTCAAGCACCCGTTTATTTAATTTCTTTGCCCCAACACGCTGACAGAAATCAAACAGATCTTTAAACTCTTCTCCTGAAGCTCTTGCTTCAACAATCGCTTCAATCGGCCCTTCACCAACCCCTTTAATAGCCCCTAATCCATAAACGATGTCGCCATCATCATTAACAGTGAACATATAATCGCCACTATTAACATCAGGCAAGGTTGGTGCAATCTTCATCTGACGGCATTCTTCAACGAAGATCACTACTTTGTCAGTGTTCTGCATATCAGAAGAAAGCACTGCAGCCATAAAAGGAGCAGGGTAATGGGTTTTCAGCCACGCAGTCTGATAGGAGACAAGCGCGTAGGCGGCGGAGTGGGATTTGTTAAAACCATAACCCGCAAACTTCTCTACAAGATCAAAGATATTACCTGCTAGGTCTTTATCAATACCATTAGCTTCAGAGCCCTCTAAAAACAAAGCGCGCTGCTTCGCCATCTCCTCAGGCTTTTTCTTACCCATAGCACGACGCAACATATCGGCCCCACCAAGGGTATATCCAGCCATAACCTGAGCAATCTGCATAACCTGCTCTTGGTAAAGGATAATACCGTAAGTCGGCTCTAATACTGGCTGCAAACTATCTAATTGGTAATCTGGATGCGGCCAAGCCATCTCGGCACGGCCATGCTTACGGTTGATAAAGTCATCAACCATGCCCGACTGCAAAGGCCCCGGACGAAAGAGTGCAACAAGTGCGACAATATCTTCAAAACGAGAGGGTAATAAGCGGCGGACAAGATCCTTCATACCACTCGACTCTAACTGGAACACAGCAGTAGTTTCAGCCGACTGCAGAAGATCAAATGTTTTTCTATCTTCTAAATCAATTAACGCTATATCGAGAGGCGCTTCATTATTTTTCTCTCGAATGTTATTGATCGTTTGTAACGCCCAATCAATAATTGTCAGCGTTCTCAGTCCTAAAAAGTCGAATTTAACCAAACCCGCTTCTTCAACGTCGCCCTTATCAAACTGGGTAACAAGGCCTTTACCTTCTTCATCACAATAAGTTGCAGCAAAATCGGTCAGTTTGGTTGGAGCGATAACCACACCACCCGCATGCTTACCCACATTTCGAGTAATCCCTTCCAGCTTATAAGCCATCTCCATGATCTCTTGCGCCTCAGCACTCGAGTTCACAAAGTCACTTAACATCGGCTCCTGTTCCATCGCTTTCTTCAGCGTTATCCCAACTTCAAACGGGATAAGCTTAGATAGGCGATCCGCCAAACCAAAAGGCTTACCTTGCACACGCGCTACATCGCGGACAACCGCTTTGGCCGCCATAGTACCGAAAGTAACAATCTGAGATACCGCATCACGGCCGTAAGTTCTGGCCACATAGTCAATCACCCTATCCCGGTTATCCATACAGAAATCGATATCGAAATCCGGCATAGAAACACGTTCAGGATTTAGGAATCGCTCAAACAGCAAGTCGTATTCAAGTGGATCTAGATCAGTGATCTTTTGTACATAAGCCACCAATGAGCCCGCACCAGAACCTCGACCGGGCCCTACAGGTACACCGTTCTCCTTACCCCATTTAATAAAGTCCATCACGATAAGGAAATAGCCGGGGAAACCCATCTGAATGATGATCTCAAGCTCGAATTCAAGCCGATCAACATATAGCTGACGTTTAGCGTCATATTCAGGATCATCACGATCAAGAAGAATGGCTAAACGCTCTTCTAAACCGTCATAGGAGACCTTGCGAAAATAATCATCCATCAACATCCCTTCAGGAATGGGATATTTCGGCAGGTAGTAAGTCCCCATTTCAATTTCAATATTACAACGTTTCGCTATAGCTACTGTATTGCTAACAGCCGATGGAATATCACTAAAAAGCTCCGCCATTTCATCTTGAGAACGGAAATACTGCTCTTCACTATAATCTTTAGGGCGAGTAGGGTCTTCAAAAGCTCGTCCTTGGTTTATGCAAACGCGAACCTCATGGGCCTCAAAGTCTTCAGGCTTAATAAACATGACTTCATTGGTCGCAACAACTGGACAGTTATACTGTTTAGCTAAAGCAACTGAACCGTGAACCACCTGCTCATCACCACTTCGGCCTGTACGTTGTACTTCCAAGTAAAAAGAATCAGGAAATACATCCATCCAATATTGTAAAATATCACCAGCCTGACCATTTTCAGCCAGAATGGAACGGCCAATTTCTCCCCGCTTACCACCCGAGAGTACGATTAAACCCTCAGACTTATCCACAACCCATTCTTTTTTAACCAGCGCCATATCATGAATGATATTTTGCCCTTCAGAATAAGCTTGGGAGATCAGCTCCATGAGATTCAGATAACCTTCAGAGTTTCTCACTAAGAAGGTTAATCGATAAGGCTCGCCTCCAGGTTCATCCGTATTTTCAACCCAAAGATCCGCCCCACATAGTGGTTTAATACCACTACCTGTGGCTGCTTTAAAAAATTTAATTAAAGCAAAAAGATTAGTTTGGTCTGTCATCGCTACAGCAGGCATATTATTCGCTTTTGCGGCTGCAATAAGCTCTTTAACACGCACTAATCCATCTACTAAGGAAAACTCAGTATGTACACGTAGATGAATAAATTTAGGATCGTTTAAGGCTAGCTCTGACATGGTGCTCAATCTAATGGGTTAAGTTAATTTTCTTCTAATAACTGACGTACAGGTTTAAAAGAACGTCTGTGCTGAACTAACGGGCCATGCTTTTTTAATGCCTCTAAATGAAGAACAGTCGGATAACCTTTATGCTTAGCAAACCCATATTCTGGATGTAAAACATCAAGCTCCTGCATCTCCTTATCACGTGCAACTTTAGCAATAATAGACGCAGCGCTGATCTCAGCAACTTTACTATCCCCTTTAACCACAGCTTCACTTGGGCATAATAACTGGGGACAACGATTACCATCAATAAAAGCAAATTCAGGCGCTATATCTAATCCCTGGACAGCTCTCTGCATAGCTAACATTGTTGCATGCAGAATATTCAGCTCGTCAATTTCCACAGGGGATGCAGAAGCAATACACCAAGCAAGTGCCTTCTCTCTTATTTCAAGATCAAGTGATTCTCGACGTTTCTCAGATAATTTTTTTGAATCGGCTAAACCTACAATCGGTTTCGATGGATCTAGAATAACAGCAGCAGCTACGACATTACCGACCAGTGGACCTCGACCCACCTCATCCACACCGGCTACCCGCTTCCCATCGCCAAAATCAAAACCCAAACTATCCATTACAGCGCCCCTTTGTCCTTAAGCAGTTGAACGATCGCAGATGCGGCTCGCTCATCAGCATCTTGATGTAGCTGAGTATAAACATCTTCAAAACGCTTCTGCACATAATCAATATAAGAGTGATCATTCAGAGCTTTTAATAGCGACTCGCCTAAAATGCTGGGGGTCACATCATCCTGTAAAACCTCTGGAACTAAAGTTTCATCAGCCAGCAAATTAGGTAGTGATATATGACGAGATTTAATCATTCGCGAATAAATAGCATAAGTTAATGATGCCATTTTATAGGCGACAACCATCGGTTTTTTCAAGATAGTCGCCTCGAGCGTAGCCGTACCTGAAGCGATTAAGATAACATCAGCAGCAGCCATCACTTGCCTAGATTGCTGCAGCACTAATCTAACATTAAGCTCAGAAAAGCCTTCGTCGAGTAAAGCTTCAAGCTCATTGAATCGTTGCTTATTAGCCGCTGGCAAAAGAAAAAGCAAATCAGGCTCTTTTTCAGTTAACCATCTTGCTGTTTGTAAAAAGGGCTCTGCCAGATATTTTATCTCACTCCCTCTACTACCTGGTAATAACGCGACAACTCGCTGGGTCTCGCTAATATCAAATAGAGCTCGAGGGTCTCGAAGGGAGGGATCATTTACAATCTGATCAGCCAATGGGTGACCAACAAACTCAATTCTCTGGCCTGTTTCTTGGTAACAAGCAGGTTCAAAGGGAAACAAAGCTAACACTAAATCCGTTGTTTGCTTTATTTTAAAAATACGCTTACGTTTCCACGCCCAAACAGAGGGGCTTACATAATGAACCGTTGGAATCCCTGCCGCTTTTAAACGACCTTCCATATGGAGGGTAAAGTCTGGCGCATCAATACCAATAAAAACATCTGGGGGATTATCGATAAAATATTGGATAAGCGCTTTACGGGCTTTAAGCAACTCAAACAATCGACCAAGAACTTCAACTAACCCCATCACAGATAAACGTTCCATCGGGTAACGAGATATACAGCCCTCAGCCTGCATAAGCTCACCACCTATACCTTCAACGATAAGATCTGGAAATCTGGTTTTAAGTGATCGGATAAGCCCCGCGCCTAAAATATCACCTGAGGCTTCTCCCGCAACAATGCCTATTCGCAGAGGATTCGGCATAGTTTCTCCTAGCGAATAATGCCGCGGCTTGATAATTCAATAGAGTGAATCAAAGATAGGACTTCGGGACAGCTTTCCGCAAGCTCCCGTAACTCAACTAGCGCTTGAGCAATAGTCAATTTTTTACGGTAAATAATCTTGTAGGCGCGGCGTAAATTGGCAATAGCATCAGCTGAAAAACCTCTTCGCCTCAAACCTTCAACATTAATACCATGAGGGGCTGCCGTATTACCATTGGCCATAATGTAATCAGGAATATCTTTAAGCACTACAGTACTAGTCCCGCACATGACATGCGCACCAATATGACAAAACTGATGTACAGCAGTAAACCCACCAAGAACAGCCCAATCACCAACATGAACATGCCCAGCAATAGCAGTATTATTAGCCATAATGACATGATCACCAACAATGCAATCATGTGCCACGTGGGCATAGGCCATAAAAAGGTTATCACTACCTACTTGAGTAACCCCGGCATCCTGCACAGTACCTCGGTGAATAGTTACGCCTTCTCGAATGATATTATTATCACCGATAACCAATTTGGTCGGCTCACCTGCATACTTCTTATCTTGGCAATCTTCACCCACCGAAGCAAATTGGAAAATCTTATTGTTTTTGCCAATTGTCGTTGGGCCTTTTATAACAACGTGAGGCCCAACAACTGTACCCGCACCGATTTCGACATCAGGTCCAATAAGAGACCATGGCCCTACAACAACATCACTGGCCAGCTTTGCAGAGGGATCTATAACAGCACGAGAATCGATCAAGACTTAAACCTTTCTATCAGCACACAAAATAGTTGCAGTACTTACCGTATCACCGTCGACAGATGAACGCACATCAAATTTCCAAATACCTCGACGCTCAGATACAACAGTCGCTTCTAACTTTAACTGGTCTCCTGGAACTACAGGACGTTTAAAGCGTAGCTTATCCGCACCCACAAAATAATAGATAGATCCATCTTGTGGCGTTTTATCCATTGTTTTAAAACCGAGAAGGCCTGCAGCTTGTGCCATGGCTTCAACAATTAAAACACCAGGCATCACAGGATAGTCGGGGAAATGTCCATTAAAAAAGGGTTCGTTAACTGTAACGTTTTTAATCGCAACAATGGACGTTCCTTTTTCTAACTCCAACACCCTATCCACCAAAAGGAAAGGATAACGATGCGGAAGATATTCCCGAATTTCATTCACATCCATCATTTCTTACGAACCCTTAATCTCAATAATCTCGTCTTCAATAGACTTAATTCGACGCGCCATTTGATCCAGCTGTCGAAAACGAACAACATTTTTTTTCCACATTTTATTCGGTAACATTCCCGTACCTGATGAATATACACCCGGCTTCAATATGGATTTTGTAATAAGCGACATTGCAGTAATATGCGAGCCATCCGCAATCGACAAATGACCTGTAATTCCGCAAGCTCCAGCAATTGTGCACTGGGCGCCAATTTTAGTGCTACCAGCCACTGCAGTACAAGCAGCTAATGCACTATTTTTGCCAATTGTAACATTATGAGCGATTTGAATCTGATTATCTAAAATCACACCATCTTCGATAACAGTATCGTCTAAAGCACCACGATCAATGGTTGTGCCCGCGCCGATTTCAACATTATTACCTATGCAGACACCGCCTAACTGAGCAATTTTAACCCAGTCGTCGCCATCTTTAGCAAACCCGAATCCATCCGCCCCCAAAACCACACCGCCATGAATTAGGCAGTTAGCGCCTATTTTCACATTATGGTAGATCGTCACATTAGCATTGATCACAGTATTATCTGCAACACTTGATCCTGCGCCTACGACCGAATTAGCCCCGACAGTAACATTATCTCCAATTGTACAATTGGGGCCTATATGAGCTCCGGCAGCCACAGAGGCCGTTTTACTAACAACGGCCGAAGGATGAACATGTGCAGAAGGTGATATCTCTTGTGATAGTTTTTGAGCTGAAGAAAACAGGTGGCTTATTTTAGCGTAAGCCAAATAAGGATCATCAACTAAAATAGCATTGCCTGAATAGTTTTCCAGATCTGCTGGCGACAGAATCACTGCGCCAGCTTGGGTTGTACGCAAATACTTCTGATAGCGATTATTTGCTATAAAAGAGAGCTGAGCCGACGATGCCGACTGCAATGTAGATACTGAGCTCAATTTATAATCAGCATTACCAACAAACTCTGCCGAAAGAAACGTCGCAATATCACTAAGCGTGTAATGATGATTTTTCATGAACCCATATAAGCCTATTGCTTATTTAAAAGTTCAACAACGCGCGGCGTAATATCAACCTCTTTCTTTGCAAAAAGAGTTGCCTGCTTTGCTAAAACCACATCATAGCCTTCTTTTTCAATAAGCGCTCGGATCACTTTATCAAGTTTAGGGCGCATCTCTTGGACGAAAGCTTGCTCCCGTTCCATTCTTTTCTGCTGTAGCGCTTGTCCATTACGTTGATATTCCGCGAAGACCTTTTGAAACTGTATTTTCATTTTATTCAGCTCGTCAGCTGAAGCTAAATCTTTATTCTTTGTAACTTTATCACGAGCTGTTTTCACTTGTTTCTCTAAGTCTAAAAGTGAACGCTCCTCTTTAGAAAACTCACTTTTAAGCTTCTCACGAAAGTCAGCTGCCGCAGACGAAGCTAACAAGGCTTGCTGCACACCCAGTACCGCTATTTTCTCTGCATGTACCGAGAAACTCATACTTGCAACTAAAACAAAACCTAACAACGCTTTAAAATTCATATCTTATCCCTTAGAAAGTCTGACCTAATGCGAATTGGAATACTTCCGTATCATCGCCCGCTTTATCATTTAACTGTGTTGCTAAAGCAACTGATAACGGGCCTATAGGTGTAAGCCAACTCAAACCAATGCCTGCAGAATAACGTAGTTCATCCAACTTCACACCATCTTCACAGTTGCCCGCCAAGGAGGCAGATGAGCAACTAGTATCAAACACGTTACCCGCATCAAAGAAGAAAAGCGTACGCCATGAGGATTTATCTTTAACAAACGGCATTGGGAAAATAAGCTCAACACCACCGGTAATCAATACATCACCACCAAAAGGATCATCGTTAGTATCACGAGGCCCTAATGTATTCTGCTCGTACCCTCGAACCGTTTTCAAACCACCTGCATAAAAATGTTTATAAAACGGGTATTCGTTGTCACCCAGCTCACCACCATAACCAAGACGCCCTTTCATTGAGAGTACCCAATTACGATCTTCAGTTAGAGGGCGATACCATTTAGCATTATACAACGCCTTGTAATAGCTTAGATCGCTTCCAGGGATACTGACCTCAAGAGATGCGCTTTGGGAATAACCTTTAGTTGGGAAATACCCCCTATTAAGGTGGTTACTACTCCACGAACCCGTGAAGCTCATATTGAAATAATCATTTCCTTCATCCAGCAGATACTGATTAATCTCATCAGGCGTTTCAGAAGCGTTTGTATTGATGGTGACCTGTTCAACATTTAGACCAAAATTCAAACGCTGATAATCATCAATAGGATAACCAAAGTTAACACCACCACCAATCTCATCGGTTGAGAAGGCACTCGTATTATCTTCGTCAAAGTCACGTTCACGGTAGTAAAGGTTAAAACCTCGGCTTACGCCATCTACCGTATAGTACGGATCAACAAAACTATATGAATATTCCGTTAAAGTATCACTATTGGAGATACCTATACCGACTTTTTTACCTGTACCTAAGAAGTTATCCTGCTGCAGCTGGAAGCCCAGAATGATACCTGAGGTTTGAGAGAAACCTAAACTTGCAGAGAAGGAACCCGATTGTTGCTCTTCAACTGAATACTGCACATCAACAAGGTCTGTACTCCCTGGAACAGGGATAGTTTCGACACTAACAGCCTTAAAATATCCTGTTTTTTCCAATCGCAGCTTAGATTGTTCAATCAACTCATTCGATGCAACTGCCGCTTCCATCTGCTTTAAGTGCTGACGAATAACATCATCTGCCGTACGCGTATTACCTCTGATAGCAATCCTACGCACATAGGTACGTTTACCCGGATCAAGGAAAAACTTAACGGTAACAGTATTATCATCATGTAACTCAGGCGCAGGAGATACGTTCGCAAACATGTAACCTACATCGCCAATTTTATTACTCAGCGCTTCTTGTGACTCAGTAATTAAGCGTCTAGAAAAAGTCTGACCTTTCTCAACGCGAATAACTTTCTTCAATTCAGCTTCAGGTACAACCATCTCGCCTGCAATATCTACATCGCGAACAGTATATTTTTCACCTTCAGTGACATTAACGGTTATATAGACATGTTTTTTATCAGGTGTAATTGAAACTTGCGTGGAATCAATGGAAAAATTCACATAACCACTATCCAGATAATAGGAGCGAAGACGCTCGATATCCGCAGATAGTTTTTGTCTAGCGTAACGGTCATCCTTTTTAAAGAAAGACCAGAAATTAGGTAGCTTCAAGGAAAACAGATCAGTTAATTCTTCATCAGTATAAACACTGTTACCAACAATATTTATATGCTGAATCGTCGCAACCTGTCCCTCTTTAATATGTATATTTAGAGCAACACGATTACCCGGTAGCGTTTCAACATCAGTTTCAACGTTTGCACCATAACGCCCTTGTGATGAGTATACTCGAACAATATCCTGCTTAATCTGCTCCAAGGTGGAACGCTTAAAAACATCACCCTCTTGCAAGCCGGTCTGCTTAAGACCATCTAACAACGCATCAGATTCAAGAACTTTGTTACCATCCAATCGAATCAAACTGACCGATGGCCTCTCCTGAAGCTGTAAAATCAGAACAGAGTCATCACGTAACAATTCGATATCATCAAAATAACCAGATTCAAACAGCTTCCGTGAAGCATCCGCTAGAACCAAAGGATCGACCTGATCCCCTGCGGTAATAGGGAAGTTTCTAAAAACTATACCTGGCGATACTCGCTGCAACCCCTCCAAGCGAATATCTTCAACCACGAAAGATGATGTGTTTGCTTGAGCCAATGAGGCCCAAAGAAAAAGCGTAACCAGAAGTCCAATGGCGCGTTTCATGAAGTACTTCTTACCCATTATAAAAATAAAACCGACTGTAACTTAATATCACAATCGCATAAAGTCGTTAAACAGAGCTACCAACATAAGCGTTAACAGCATTGCCATCCCTATCTTCAATCCTAAAAATTGAACTCGTTCACTGACTGGCTTCCCTCTCAACAACTCAATTGTGTAGTAAAGAAGGTGCCCGCCATCCAACACAGGGATCGGCAATAAATTCAATATACCTAAGCTAATACTCAGATAAGCTAAAAAACTCACATAGGATTCTAAGCCAGAGGCAGCAGAAGCACTGGCCACTTTAGCAATGGTTATAGGCCCACTCAAGTTTTTTACTGATATTACCCCTTCAATCATCTTCCAGATAGAATCAAGGGTCAAAGAAATCATCTGTAAAGTTTTGTTAAATGCCTTAACCACAGCATCAAAAAAACCATAATGAAGCTCACGTTTATACTCTTGTGGCCAATCTACAGGCTGCGCAGCCGCTCCTATATAGCCATAAGATTCGCCCGTTTCATCCACTTTAAGTGCAGGAGATAAAACCAGTTCGCGCAAATCCACACCACGCTGAACTTGAAGCGTTAACGGCGTATTAGGACTCGCTCTCACCACATCAACTAAAGAATACCAATCATCAACTACATCTGCATTTACACTTACTACTTTGTCACCTAGTTGAAGCCCTGCGGCTTTAGCTCGCCCATCCTCAACTAAACGACCAATAATTGCCGGCACCTCTGGTCGCCAAGGAATCAGACCCAATGCAGTTAATGGCGACTCATTTTCAAGGTCAATATGCCACTTCTTCAGATCTACAGCATACTCTTCAGGTACAGCATTAACTTTATCCACTGGCCGCACAGTGAGCACTAAAGAACCACTTTCACCAACGCGAGAAGCTAGTTTTAAATTTACTTCATCCCAAGATAGGGTTTCATCACCATCAACAGATAAAATTTCACTATTCACAGGTATATTAGCTGTATCCGCAATAGAGCCTTCGATAAGCGTACCCACTACAGGCACGACTGTAGAAACACCCGATTGATACATAAACCAATAAGCAAGAACAGCAAAGATAAGATTAACTGCAGGCCCCGCAACCACAACAGCCATCCGCTGCAAGACAGGTTTACGATTAAATGCTTGATCTAACTGTTCAGGAGGAACCTCAGCCTCTCCCTCATCTAGCATTTTCACATAACCACCCAACGGGATAGCAGCAATTGCAAATTCAGTGCCCTGCTTATCACGCCAAGTATATAAAGCTTTACCAAAACCGATTGAAAACTTTAAGACCTTAATGCCGCATCTACGCGCAACATAAAAATGTCCCCATTCATGAATAGTAACCAAAATACCTAAGGTTAGAATGGTGATAAAAACAGTATGCAGAAATTCCATATTACACAAACACCCAATACTGCATTCCTAAGATAAACAATGGCGAAGCGGCGGTAATGCTATCGATACGGTCCAGTACCCCCCCATGCCCAGGCAACAATTGACTACTATCCTTAATGCCTCGATGACGTTTTAACATACTCTCAAAAAGATCGCCTAAGACTGAAATCAACCCCGTCAGCAGCGCCATAATAACTAAAGGAAATATACTGACTGATGCCACCCCAGCAATAAAACTATAAATAACCGCAACAGCTAAGCACGCGACTAAGCCGCCATACAATCCCTCACGCGTCTTTCCAGGGCTCACACTGGGCGCCAATTTTGTTCGGCCAAAACGCTTGCCCGCAAAATAAGCACCTACATCCGCTCCCCAGACAAGCAATAACAGTAGAAGAATCAACTGATCACCCTGTTCTACGGACTTCATTTCAACAAACGCAAACCAACAAGGCAGAAGAACAATAAAACCAATCATACCTCGCGCTAAGACTGGGCCCCAACTAGATACACGCGGAAATCTATACACCCAAAAGAGCGCAACAAACCAAAAGGCAACAGCAAGAGAAAAAACATAAAAGACATCTATATTTTGATATTGATAGTGGCACAAACCTACAACGACAGCCACAAGGCATACATAGACTAATTTCGCCCCAAGCTTTTGAAAACCAGCGAGATTCGCCCATTCCCATGCAGCCAACAATATGACAGTATCCATTAAAAAGACAAAGGAGGAGAAAGGAAGACCAAAAACACCAAACAACGCCAGAGGCGCAAGAACCATCGCCGTAATTATGCGTTGTTTAAGCATTCATCTCAGCCTCTACTTGCTCACTAGTACGCCCAAAACGACGCTGCCGACGACCAAAATCATCAATAGCAGCCAATAGGTGAGATTTATCGAAATCTGGCCAATAAGCATCAGAGAAATAAAGTTCGGTATATGCGAATTGCCAAATAAGAAAATTACTTATGCGCTTTTCACCACCTGTGCGGATACAAAGATCAGGCTCAGGCAGTTCATCAAGCGTTACCGCTGCAGAAAACAACTCTTCAGTAATATCAGCAGGCGATATTTTATTTTGCACACACTGCTCAGCGACTCGTTGAGCGGCATTAACTATATCCCAGCGACCACCATAGTTTGCTGCAATATTTAGCTGAAGGCCTGTGCATTTTTCGGTCAGCACCTCAACTTTTTCAATTTTTTTCTGTAGAGAAGCGCTAAAAGCAGACTTATCCCCAATCACTCGCAAACGAATATTGTTTTTCAGTAACCGTTTAGCTTCGCGATCTAAAGCTAATTTAAATAATTCCATCAACCCTTTAACTTCAAGGGGTGGACGTTTCCAATTTTCAGAACTAAACGCAAAAAGCGTCAACACTTCCACACCAGACTCAATACAGCCTTCGATAGTGGAACGGACGCAGTCAACACCAGCCTTATGTCCGGCAAGACCGGGCAAGCGCCGCTCTTTCGCCCAGCGATTATTACCATCCATTATAATGGCAATATGTCGCGGCGTTTTCGCAGCTAGACTAGACGAGCTATTAGTAGATTTCATGACATAAGTTCAGCGGCACTTTACAGCACCGCTGCTACGATCAAATTTCCATTAGATCTTTTTCTTTCTGTTCCAAAAGTGCATCCACTTCAGCAACATACTTATCCGTAATCTTCTGAATCTGATCTTCACCACGGCGTTGATCATCCTCAGTAATCTCCTTCTCTTTCAGAAGATCCTTCAAATCACCATTAGCATCACGACGAACATTACGTACAGATACACGCGCATTCTCAGCTTCTGAACGAGCCTGCTTTATGTAGCCCTTACGTGTTTCTTCTGTCAAAGGCGGCATAGGGACACGGATATTTTCACCGGCCGTAGCAGGATTAAGCCCCAGATTCGATGTCATAATGGCTTTTTCAATCACAGGCACCATTGGTTTTTCCCAAGGCACAATAGACAGTGTACGACCATCTTCAACCGAGATATTAGCAACCTGACTTAAAGGCACATCAGATCCGTAATAGGAAACCTGCACACCTTCCAAAATACTTGGATGTGCGCGCCCAGTACGAATCTTTTTAAAATTATTTACTAGAGCATCTAAGCTCTTCTGCATGCGTTCGGAAGCATCCTGAGTAATTTCATTCAGCATATTTTTCTCCAACCGTTTCACTGCAATCAATCAACGTGCCTTCATTACCACCAACAACAAGGTTAGCCAAAGCACCTGATTTATTCATATTAAATACACGAACAGGCATATTATGATCGCGCGTTAAACATATCGCCGTCAGATCCATCACTCCTAACTGCTGCTCCAGAACTTCATCATAATTTAAATGAAGGTATCGGCGCGCTGTTGGATCTTTCACTGGGTCGGCAGTATATACACCATCAACTTTTGTCGCTTTTAACACAACGTCTGCGTCAATTTCTATACCACGTAAACAAGCGGCAGAATCTGTAGTGAAAAATGGGTTACCTGTGCCCGCGGCAAAAATAACTACATCACCCTGATTCAAGTAACGTATCGCGTTACGACGATCATAATGATCAACGACACCACTCATAGGAATTGCAGACATAACACGTGTATTAATATTGCTACGTTCTAAAGCATCGCGCATAGCTAATGCATTCATAACCGTAGCTAACATTCCCATGTGATCGCCAGTAACTCGATCTAAGCCAGCAGCATTGAGTGCGGCACCGCGGAATAAATTCCCGCCACCGATCACCATACCCACTTGCACACCTATTCCAACCAACTGGCCAATTTCAAGCGCCATTCGATTGAGGACATTGGAATCAATACCAAAGCTTTCTTCGCCCATCAGGGCTTCACCGCTCAACTTGAGCAGAATACGTTTATACTTGGATCGTTTTTCGGTAGATGGCATCCGTCTATCTCCGCAGAAATTGAGATCAGGATAGTGTATCAGGAAAAGGGAAGATTGCGCATGCAGAACATGCGCAATCGGAAGGTTTTACAGCAAGTTAGCCTTTCAACTGAGCAGCAACTTCAGCAGCAAAATCCACTTCTTCAACTTCAATGCCTTCACCCACTTCTATACGAGTAAAGGATTTAACTGTCGCACCAGCATCTTTAGCAACCTGGCCCACTTTAAGCTCAGGATTTTTAACGAACGCTTGCTCTACCAAGCTATTCTCTGCCAAGAATTTATTGATACGACCAACAACCATTTTCTCAGCAATTTCTGCTGGCTTACTAGCCATATCTGGCTGAGCAAGAATAATTTCTTTCTCTTTAGCAACTACATCTTCAGGCATATCATCTTTACTTACAACCTGAGGATTAACAGCAGTCACGTGCATAGCAATATCTTTAGCTGTTTCAGCGTTACCGCCTTCAAGCTGAACCATTGCAGCAATTTTGTTATTACTATGAACATAGGCAGCGACAACACCACCTTCAACTAAGAACACACGGCGTACGCCAATGTTTTCACCGATTTTCTGAACTAATGCATCACGTGCATCGTTCAATTCACCAGCCATCAAAGTTTCAACGTTTGTTTCTTTACCAGCAAATGCTTTATCAAGAACAACATTTGAAAACGCTAAGAAACCTTCATCGCGCGCAGCGAAATCAGTTTCAGAGTTAACCTCTACAGCAACAGCGTAGCTATTATCATCAGCGACCTTAACTAGAACAACACCTTCAGCAGCAGTACGACCAGCTTTTTTAGCTGCTTTCATACCTGATGCTTTACGCATTTCTTCAATCGCTTTATCTACATCACCATCAGTACCCTGAAGTGCTTTTTTACATTCCATCATGCCTAGACCTGTACGGTCACGCAGATCTTTAACCATTGCAGCGGAAATCTTCGCCATTATCGATACCCCTAATAAAATAGTCGTGGGTTAATCAAAAAATCCAAAAAAGGGGGCCTAGCCCCCTCTTTAAGTCATCAAAGAGAATAATTGACTGTGTTTACAGTCCGATTACTCAGCCGCAGCTGGAGTCTCTTCAACTTCTACGAATTCGTTTTTGTCGCCAGCACCAGCACCTGAACCTTCAAGGCATGCATCAGCAGCAGACTTAACGTAAATCTGAATAGCGCGCAACGCATCATCGTTACCAGGAATAATAACGTCAATACCATCAGGATTACTGTTAGTATCAACAACACCGATAACAGGGATACCTAGCTTGTTTGCTTCATTTACAGCGATACGCTCATGATCCACATCGATTACAAAAAGAGCATCAGGCAGGCCGCCCATCTCTTTAATACCACCGATAGAACGCTCTAGCTTTTCCATTTCACGCTGACGCATCAAAGCTTCTTTCTTAGTTAGCTTTTCAAACGTACCGTCTTGGCTCTGTGATTCTAGATCACGAAGACGACGGATAGACTGACGAATAGTCTTGTAGTTAGTCAGCATACCACCCAACCAACGGTGGTTAACGTATGGCATAGATGCACGGCTAGCTTCTTCTTTAATGATTTTGCTTGCTGCACGTTTTGTACCAACAAAAAGAACTTTATTTTTGTTAGATGCCATATTCTGGATGCTATCCAATGCACCATTAAGAGCAGGAAGTGTGTGCTCTAGGTTGATGATATGGATTTTGTTACGAGCACCGAAAATGAATTTTGACATTTTCGGGTTCCAGTAACGAGTCTGGTGACCGAAGTGAACGCCTGCTTTAAGCAGGTCACGCATAGTAGTTTTAGCCATTGTTTTTTCCTAAATGTTTTGGGTTAGACCTCCACGAACCCCAACATTCAACCCTAAGGCACCCTGAATATTGTGTCGGCACGTGTGTGACATTTTTGCTTATGCAAATTGAGCGCGGATTTATACCATAACTGCCCATAGAGATAAAGCTTATTTCTTTTAACCTCAGTTGATTGATACAATCCCCATCCAGTTATTTTTTACATACAGTACTCACAAGAATTAGAAGGATATTCCGGCAGCTATGAGCATCAAGATTAAAACCCCAGAAGAGATCGAAAAAATGCGCATCGCAGGCCGTTTAGCTGCCGATGTTTTAGTCATGATTGAACCTTTTGTAAAAGTCGGCGTCACCACCGACGAACTCAATCAGATCTGTCACGACTACATTGTCAACGAACAGCAAGCTATTCCCGCACCACTCAATTACCATGGTTTTCCAAAATCAATCTGCACATCGGTAAACCAAGTCGTTTGCCATGGCATCCCCAATGATAAGCCCCTAAAAAATAACGATATTATTAATATTGATATTACAGTCATTAAGGACGGCTATCATGGCGATACAAGCAAGATGTTCTTTGTTGGCAAGGAGCTTCCACATGCACGTAGACTGGTCGATGTAACACTAGAATGCATGTACAGAGGGATTCGATTGGTCAAACCAGGTGCTCGTCTAGGCGATATTGGTCACACCATACAAACCTATGCGGAACAAAACCATTACACCGTTGTACGCGAATACTGCGGACATGGCATAGGCGCGGAGTTCCACGAAGAACCTCAAGTATTACATTATGGCAGACCCGACACTGGCGAGATCTTAGAAGAAGGGATGATCTTCACTATTGAACCGATGATTAACGCGGGCAAACGCCAAGTTAAGCTTTCAAAGAAAGATGGTTGGACCGTGGAAACATCCGATCGCCGCCTTTCCGCACAATGGGAACACACTATATTGGTGACGGCCGATGGTTATGAAATATTAACACTCAGACCTGATGATACAATTTAATCTACACCTATAAAATTAGTGCCGCATTCAATAAAAGGTCGTATGCAATGCCAATTACTTTACAACAGCAGCTTGCCGAAACAGAGATTATCAATCTCAGCGATTTCAAAAATAAACTCGCTTCAGCAACATCCCAAATTCCTGTTTATAAAGATGCACTAAAAGAGATTAATCAAAACCTTGATGAGCGCTTCAAAGCTGGCGAAGACATCAGAAAACTTGTCTATGGACGCGCATGGGAGATTGATCGCATTCTACAAACAGCTTGGGAACAGTTCGAATGGCCTCAAAACCAAATCGCACTGATTGCTGTTGGAGGTTATGGCCGCGGAGAGCTACACCCTCATTCTGATATTGATTTGCTGATACTGTTAAGCGACGAACTAAACCCTGAAGAGCATCACGACTCAATCAGTGGTTTTTTAACGTTTCTATGGGATATAAATTTAGATATAGGTTCTAGCGTCCGCACACTAAGTGAATGCTACAACGAAGCTCAAAATGACATCACCATCGCAACCAACCTAATTGAGTCCAGAACACTTATCGGCAATGAAGGTTTACACTCAGAGATGTACGACAAAGTCACCTCTGAAGGCGCTTGGACCGATAAAGAGTTTTTCCTTGCCAAATCGAAAGAACAGAAAGACCGTCACTCAAAAACAAATAACACAGAATACAATTTAGAACCTAACCTCAAAAACTCTCCGGGAGGCTTACGCGACCTCCAGACCATCGGATGGGTCGCCAAACGGCATTTTGGTTCTACATATATTCGCGACTTAGTAGAAGATGGCTTTCTAACCGAATCAGAACTAGATATTTTAAACAAAGGTGAGCTCTACCTCTGGTCAGTAAGATACGCACTACACATGCTATGTAAACGACGTGAGGACCGCCTTTTATTTGATCACCAGCGCGAATTAGCCAGTTTCTTTGGTTACCAAGACAAAGATGGAAAGCTAGCTGTTGAACAGTTTATGAGCAAGTATTACCGCATAGCAATGGCAATGTCGGTCTTCAACGGCTTACTGTTACAGCACTTCGATGAAGCGATCCTTCGTGCCGACGAAGAACAGGTCATCAAACCTCTAAACAACCGCTTTCAGATCCACAACGACTTCATAGAAGTCACTTACGACAAGGTTTTCGAGCATCACCCTTTTGCATTAATGGAGCTGTTTGTACTACTCGCGCAAAACGAAAATATAGCAGGTGTTAGAGCATCTACAATCCGACTTCTGCGCGCCAATCGCCATCGAGTAGATGACGACTTCAGAAACGATATACGTAACACCAGTCTATTTATGGAATTGATGCGCTCACCT
Organism: Neptuniibacter sp. 1_MG-2023; assembly: GCF_030547185.1. Classification (GTDB taxonomy): domain Bacteria; phylum Pseudomonadota; class Gammaproteobacteria; order Pseudomonadales; family Balneatricaceae; genus Neptuniibacter. Next base: position 297,594 of record NZ_JAUOQR010000003.1, on the reverse strand, counting down.
GAACGCGTCTCTACTCAGCTTAAACTCATGACCCGTTACGGTATCTTAGGACGATATTTACCTGCATTCGGTAAAATCATAGGTCAGATGCAGCACGACCTATTTCATATCTATACCGTTGATGCACATACCATGAAGGTCATTCAAAACTGTAGACAATTCAGACACAACGACGCACGAGAAGAATTCCCTATAGCTCACAGAATAGTCAACCAACTTCCAAAGGTTGAACTTCTCTATATTGCAGCACTTTTCCACGATATAGCAAAAGGTCGAGGTGGAGATCACTCTGATTTAGGGGCAGAAGATGCAATGTCTTTTTGCGAAAAGCACCACTTAGGCAAATGGGACAGTCACCTCGTTGCATGGTTAGTCAGAAACCATCTGCTAATGTCGATGACAGCCCAACGAAAAGACATATCAGACCCAGAAGTCATCCATAGGTTCGCCAAACAAGTCTGTGACGTTGTCCACTTAGACTACCTTTATGTATTAACTATTGCCGATATTAACGCTACAAACCAGACGCTCTGGAACAGCTGGCGTGCAACCTTAATGCGCAAGCTGTACACAGATACTAAACGCGCATTAAGGCGCGGCTTAGAAAACCCAATCAACAAAGAAGACCGCATTGAGCAGATACAAAACGAAGCGCTCGTTATTCTCAAGCGCCAAGGTGTGGAAGCAGACGCGTTCAAAGAGCTATGGGAATCCATTGGGGATGATTATTTCCTACGTGAAACCTCACAAAGCATTGCCGAGCACACAAAGGCAATTATTGAACATGATAGGCCCCACGAACCTCTCGTTTTAATAAGACAAACATCACACCGAGTATTTGAGGGAGCAACTGAAATCTTCATCTACAGCCAAGATTTCAAAAACCTGTTTGCAGCCACCGTTTCAACAATGGACCAGCTACACCTCAACATTCAAGATGCACGCATCATAGTTACTGATTGCGGTGAAGTTTTGAATACCTACACAGTACTCTCTGATGACAACACTCCCCTATCAGAAAACCCAGACCATCTATCTCAGATAAAAGAACGCCTGATTGAAGAGCTTGATGATCCAGACGACTATCCAGAGATCATTCAACGGCGCGTCCCTCGCCAAATGAAACTCTTTGCGACACCTACACAAGTGTATTTAAGCAACGACTCAATTTCTCAACAGACCGTTTTAGAGGTTATAACACCTGACAGACCTGGCCTTTTAGCCCGCATAGGTGGCATTTTTGCCGAACATAACCTCTCGGTTAGAAAGGCCAGAATTACAAGTGTCGGCGAAAAAGTAGAGGATTTCTTTTTTATCACTGATGAAGAAGGAACGCCCCTTTCCGATCCCGATGTGTGCCAAAAGTTGCAAGAAGATATATGCCATCAGTTAGATGAAACTATCCAGCATGAACAATAGGGTTGAGAGCAATATGGATCAGAATAAACAAAACGAGATAGAAGCTGCCGTCTTTCGTCGCCTATTGGCCCACTTAGATGAAAGGAAGGATGTACAAAACATCGATTTAATGATTCTTGCGGGCTTTTGCCGCAACTGCCTAAGCAAATGGTACAAAGCGGAAGCTGAGGAACGAGGTGAAGAGATCGATTACGAAGCAGCGAGAGAGTTAGTTTACGGAGAACCCTACGATAGCTGGAAAGAGAAATATCAAGCGAAAGCAACCCCAGAACAGATGGCAGCGTTTGAAGCTACGCAAAACAAATAGCTAAACACTCTACTGATCAACCGATTCAGTAGAGTTTTAGTTACTGACCCACGCACGTTGCACTTGATTCATATCCACCTCAAGGGTAGTGGCGTATGTATCTTCCTGTACAGGGAAGGTCTTCACCACTCTCGCACCGCGCACTATACCGGATATAGCGGTTTTAAATTGATCGCTTTGTAAAACCATATCTTTAACCGTTGTCGTGCCGAACATATATTGACCATGAACAACACCTGCCAACTCTTGGTAAGCACGCAACTTAGATGCCCGCATAGCCATCAGTACTTTATGCTGCTGCGTTTGGCCAGGCTGTAAACTTATAGGGGCATAACCTGTTGCACGCACCCAGTTTGGCGCTTTCGGCTCCTCCACACGCGGTGGAAAATTAATATCAGGTAACGCATCCACCACCTCAACCGTAGATTCCACAACCGTTTCACAACCTTGAATAACTAGAAACATAGGAAAAAACAGCGCAAAAGCAGTCAGCTTTAGAGATTTACTTATTATTCTTTTCATTATCACCTACCAACAGGACCACCGCGATTTTCAATAATAAGCCCCTGATTTAGAGCCTCCAATGGATCATACCCTGGAATAGCACCCTCTAAACGTTCGTTAGGAATGTGGGTTTGACCTGTCGCCAATACTTGTCGCGTCGTTGTATCAATAACACGCGCATTGATCACTAAGCCATCTGAGTGTTGGGCATAAGTCCCTGTCACTAAGAAATAAACCTTAAAACGCGTACGCAATCCCGAAAGATTTTGTTTCGATAACGGCTGCTTGGTCGAAGTCGTGAGCCCAGCCGCACGATAATCAACAAGATTATAACCGTGCTGCTGCAATTGATAGATAAATCCTTGCTCTAATCGCTCACCAAAACGACCAACTTTCCTACCATTGTGTAAGTTAGTGAATGGAATAACCGCAACAGGGAAGCGCTTTACTCGATTTTCCTGCAAGCCAGCATTCATCTGCACAGCCATTTGAGACACCGCTTCACTAATAGGATCCAACCCATTTGGCAAAGTCTCAACTTGTACAACTTGGCGCTGCAACATCGATCGCTCTTTTTCCAGCAGTGCCTCTTTCTCCGCAATATGCGCTTTCTCTAGTTGATGCAACTGCTCAACAACCTCAGGACTCATACTTTCAATATGCACCTTTTCAGGCTGCTTATCTTGGGTATTAACCTGCTGAAAGCATCCGCTTAAAAAGCAAACCATTAACAGCAGTAAAATCTTTTTCATCCTGATATTCCAAACTCAAAAGGTTAAGCTCGACAATCTAACATAATCCACCAAGCATAGGGAGTCGACTTAAACCGTTTACAACAGGCACACAATAAAATACTGTTCTGAAAACGATTAATTATTTACTCGACCTCTTTTAGTAATCGGTCATTAGGCAGATATGTTTAATAAAACGCTGAATTTTCTTATTGTTAGCTTATTTCTATCTTTAACTTCTATAGCCCAAGCAGTTGTCATTGAGGCCGAGGGGCAAGCTATTATTGCCAACAAAAATATTACCGCTGCCAGAGAGGCCGCAATCAGGGATGCTTCTCAACAAGCATCTATGCAGGCAGCTGTTTATGTGTCTAGCAGTCAAGTCGTACGAGATGGCATTCTTGAGATAGACAATATGCAGATCAGCTCTTTGGGCCAAGTTTCAAATATCGAAATACTAGATGAGAAAATCATTGGCTCAACACTGCATATTCGAATCAAAGCAAATGTAGAGATTGATGAAGGCTGCAGCAACGGAAGTAGTAACAATTACAAAAAAACCATAGCCTTTGCCGCTTTTCCGCTTCAACAATTAAGCCAAGCTAATCTGGGCGGACTCCATAATATTAGCAGCACACTACCTGCACAATTAAGCCAACGCTTTAATAGCAAATCACAAACGATCACCTACAATGCGGGTTTAATTAACCTCTACCCTAATCCTAGCCAAGCTAGCTCATCACAACTAGATAGCGGCAAGCTAACAAGCATGCTAAGCACGATCGGTCAGCTCGACGTCAACTATGTAATTTCCGGCGTTATCCGTGATATCTCTATGGTTGATCCTCGCACTCATGCCGAAAATAACTACTTTATGGATCTTTACAACAGACTCGATTTCAAAAGTAAAAGACACCTACGGAATTTTGAAATCGACCTATTTATACATGACGGTTTCTCAGGTCAACTTGTTTCGCAAAAGCACTACCAGACCGCAGGCCTATGGAGTCTTGATCGGACAATAACAACGGGGTTTGCTACACCAGGGTTTATTAAGCAAGACTACGGTCAGAAGGTAAAAGTGCTCGAAGATAAAATTGCATCAGAAATATCCGCAGAACTGCGCTGCGAACCTTTTAGTGCTCGTATAACTCAAGTTGAAGATCGAACCATCTGGATCAGTGCAGGTAAACAGCATGGTTTAAAGCGTGGTGACAAGCTCACTATCTACCGCAGTTCAACTATTTTTACACCACAAATGAACAGCAACACCCAATTAACCAACACCCAACAAACCTTAATTATTGATGATGTACAAATGGGCTTTTCATCAGGTCACATCAGCTCACCCGCCGCCACATATAATATACGGACGGGAGACTTAGCGATCGCACGTTAATCACACCTAAAGAACGACTCCCCTGCCAATACAAGGGAGTCATCATTTAACTTAGTCCGTACGCGTACCACTGATATTAATTTCAACACGGCGGTTTTGAGAACGGCCGGCTTCAGTAGTGTTATCTGCTACGGGGTAACGCTCACCAAAACCACGCGCATTCACTCTAAGACGAGAGATACCCGAGCTCGCCAAGTAGTCAGCTACACGGGCCGCACGTCGCTCAGACAACTGCTGGTTATACTCAAATGACCCTGTACTATCAGTAAAGCCATCCACATTCATCTCAGTTTTATCAAACTTAACTAAGACTTTTACAACAGAATCTAAAACGGGATAAAAATTATTCGCTATCTGATCAGAATTAAGCGCAAACGTAATGTTCCCTGGCATAATCAAACGAATTGAATCACCAATACGCTCAACTTGAACCCCAGTACCTTGCAGCTCTTGACGCAGAAGTGCCTCCTGTTGATCCATGTAGTAACCAATACCACCACCAACAGCGCCACCCACCAAAGCACCTGTTAAAGCACCTTTACCACGATCAGATTTACTGGAAACAGCTGCACCCAGCACAGCACCGGCAATAGCACCTATACCTGCGCCTTTAGTTGTGCCTCCTACTTTCTCCTCTCCTGTATATGGATCGATTGTTTGACACCCACCCAACAGAACGCCGGCAACACAAACTGCGAACAGTTTTTTCATAACTAACTCCAAAGAAATGACTATTGCACCATAATAACTCTACTATGGCTGAATAAACACTGACTAAAAAATAGATAAATACTAACTTGCCGCTAGTCAGTCATGCGAAACACCGATAAAATAATCGTATTGTTCCAACAATGCAGTTTCATATAAACTCCACTCACTGTATTGAACATAAGTTAATTTTACGTAGTACTCGTTTTTAGGAGATTCAATTGTCCCAGCTTCCTGTCATTGTTGGTTTTGGTGGTATAAACCCTGCTGGGCGCGCTTCTTTTCACCATGCATATCGCCGATTAATTATAGAGAAACTCGACGAGCATTCGCGCCAAGAGACACTCACGGACCTAGCTATATTGACAGGTCTTGCCACATCATCTGATGGAAAATATAAAAATCAGGATGGCATTGAGTGCAATGCGACCGAATTAATCAAAGATCTGCAAAAACAGTTGCTTGATAGCACTTTAATTCGCCGAATTGAAAAAAGTAGCTTTGATGTAAACCACGTTATGTTTAACAAAGCTGCCACTCTAAATTGCGGAGATGGATCACTCAGATTCCACCTCCGCAAAAGACAGATGCCATTAGAGATACCTTCTAATTGGTCAGTCACTGAAACCGCACCTGGGCAGTTCGACATCCATGTTTCATCAAAAATGGATGTTATCTTACCCGATAACAAAGTTGCCCCTGTCCAGTCTGCCGGTCAGTTACCTTCAGGCTTCGAACCAGGCAAGCTTTACCAATCGCGCAACCATCCTCGCAACCTTCAGATGACTGTTTTTGCAGCATCCGATGCGCTCTCTTCGACAGGCATCCCTTTCGAAACGATAGCCAACAGCGTTGCACCGGATCAGATTGCGGTTTATGCCAGTAACTCTATAGGCCAGCTTGATGATTTTGGTTTTGGCGGACTTACAAAGTTCCCTGCTATAGGGAAGCGCACAACATCCAAACAGATGCCATTAGGCTATGCACAGATGCCTGCCGATTTTGTTAATGCCTACATCTTAGGCAATGTAGGCACCACTGGAGGCGCACTAGGTGCTTGTGCAACGTTTCTCTACAACCTTCGCAGCGGCGTCAATGATATTCGCTCAGGACGCCGTAAAGTCGTCCTCGTGGGCGGGAGTGACGCGCCAGTAATCCCAGAAGTCATTGAAGGCTTCAAAGCCATGGGAGCACTCGCGGAAGACAAAGATCTTTTAGCACTCGACAATCTATCAGAACTCACAGCTGATGATTACCGCAAAGCCTGCCGTCCATTCGGCAATAACTGCGGTTTCACTATAGGTGAAAGCAGCCAATTTGTTCTTTTGATGAGCGATGATTTAGCCATTGAATTAGGCGCGGAAATATATGGCGCAGTTCCAGAAGTATTTGTAAGCGCGGATGGACATAAAAAATCGATCTCCGCACCAGGTATTGGCAATTACATCACTTTAGCCAAATCCGCAGCCCTTGTTCGAAAAATGCTTGGCGAAGAGTCCTTACAGCAAAGGAGCTTTGTCCAAGCTCACGGTACTAGTACACCACAAAATCGCGTGACTGAATCCCATGTGATTAACGAAACGGCAAAAGCCTTTGGCATACAAAACTGGCCGGTTGCTGCTATTAAATCCTATATTGGACACTCTCAAGGCACCGCCGGAGGAGACCAGCTTAGCTTATCTTTAGGTACTTGGAAGTACGGCTACATTCCCGGTATTTTAACTACAGATGAATTCGCCAGCGATGTACATCAAAGTAATCTATTCTTGAGCAACCAGCATATTGAGGTTGGAAGCCAAGGAGTGGATACCGTTTTCTTAAATTCAAAAGGTTTTGGTGGCAATAACGCATCTGCACCTGTGCTCGCCCCTCACATTGTAAGTAACATGCTGAACAAGCGCTACAGCAAATCTCAGCTATTGGCTTACCAAACAAAACTCGACAAAACGCGTATGGCAGCTACTGCATACGACCAAGCCTCTCTTCATGGAGACGCTAAGCCGATCTATTTGTATGATCATAATGTCCTTCAGGGCGAAGACCTTAGCATTAGTGATAAACAGATCACTATGCCGGGTTACAGCAATCCTATTAACTTGGATATTGATAACCCTTTTGACGATATCTGCTAACTAATAATTTATAAGGAACTGGCGATGCGTTTTTTCATCACCCTAATAGCAATCATAGGTCTTAATGGCTGTATTAATATGGATGCTATAACACCGGATTTCCAAGCTGAAACAGATACTAGCTATTACTTGATCGATACTAAATACCGATTCTTTTGTGAAGGGGACAGTAAACGCTGCAAAGATATGACTAAGGTTGTTTCCTCTCGTGGCGAACTGTATCCCATCGAAAAGGCTTACAACCAAGAAGTCAAAGGCCCGAATTATCCGGTATCCTTAATGTTGATGATCATGAACCCCAACGATGGGAGTTATAAAGCAACACCCGTGGGCAATGAGGGTCGATTTTTTAAAGTACCTAAAAACGACACGACTGATCTAGTCTGGAACACACTCTCCAGCATCCTAAACGATCTATTTGACTCTGGCAGTTAATCGACAACGCTTGACTGATCTATATTAAAAAGCTGCAACGCCTGCTGAGAGGTGATTGCAGCAACCTCCTCTAGCGTACAGTCCTTCAGATCCGCAACGACCTTGGCAACATCCAATACTCGACAAGGCTCATTAGGCTTACCTTGATAGCCACTCAACGGCATATCCGGCGCATCAGTCTCTAAAACAAAATGTTCTACCGCTATAGCTTGCACTGTACGTCTTAATTTCTGTGCACGCTCATAAGTCACAGTCCCACCAAGTCCTAACTTAAACCCAAGTTCAATATACTGATGAGCCTGCTGCTCACTCCCGGAAAAAGCATGCACAATCCCACCTCGAGTAAGCTTAAATAACCTAAGCTGCTTAAGCATCTGATCGTGGGCCTTTCTAACATGTAATAAAACAGGAAGCTGATACTTTTCAGCCAGCGCCAACTGGGGTTTTAAAAATCTGAGTTGTTCATCCAGATCCGCCTGCGGGATAAAGAGATCCAGGCCTATTTCACCAACAGCGCATACAGGTTTAGACGATAACAGTTGTTCCAACTGCTCAAGATCTTGAGACTGGTGTCCATGAAGGAAACAAGGGTGCAATCCTAGCGCCATATGAAGACGAGGCCTATTCTTACAATGGGCTAAAAATAAGGCTTCAATACCACCCCAACCCGCCGCATTAACACCAGGAACAATAATATGACGGATACCCGCTTCAGCGGCACGCGTTAACACCTCAGTTCGAGACGACTCAAACTGTGGGAAATCGATATGACAATGGGTATCAATAAGCTGCATCAAAGCAGAGTAATAGGAGGAAGGCTTGGACGCAAGTTTACGCCAAGCCTTTACAAACTACGAAACAATCAGTGTTCGCGCGTTGCTCTAAAAGCAACATCCGGCCAGCGCTCTTCAGCCAAACTTAAATTAACCCGTGTCGGTGCAAGATAGGTCAACAAACCACTACCATCAAGCGCCAAGTTATCATGATTTTTCTTCTGGAACTCTGCCAGAATTTTTTCATCTTCACAGTCAGCCCAACGCGCAGTTTGAACACTAATAGGCTCATACTTACAGTCGACTTTGTATTCATCCTTTAAGCGGAAAACAACAACATCAAACTGCAATTGACCAACGGCCCCTAAAATAAGGTCGTTGTTTTTAAACGGCTGAAAAAGCTGCACAGCCCCCTCTTCGGATAGCTGCTGCAAGCCTTTCTGCAGCTGCTTCATTTTAAGAGGATCTAAAGGACGCACACGACGAAACATCTCTGGCGCGAAATGAGGAATACCGGTAAATTTCAGATCCTCGCCCGCAGTAAATGTATCACCGATCTGGATCGTTCCATGGTTATGCAAACCAATGATATCGCCTGACCACGCCTCTTCAACGTTTTCACGGTCACCCGCTATAAAGGTTACCGCATCGGCAATTTTGACATCTTTATTGATACGACTATGGCGCATTTTCATACCCTTAGTATATTTACCAGAGCAGATACGCATAAAGGCGATACGGTCACGATGTTTTGGATCCATATTCGCCTGAATTTTAAAGATAAAACCGCTGAACTTATCTTCTGCAGGATCAACAGGGCGTGTAATGGTAGATCGTGCAATCGGCGCTGGCGCCCACTTCACAAAATCATTCAACATTTCACGCACACCAAAGTTAGCCAAAGCTGTACCAAAAAATACTGGGGTCAGCTTACCCGCTAAAAACGCCTCTTGATCATATTGATGAGTTGCCCCACGAACGAGTTCAATCTCTTCAAGAAAGTCATCATAAAGCTCACCTAACAACGTTTTAGCTTCATCACTCTCTAAACCCTCTATACGAATATCATCAGGAATAGTATTGCCTTGACCCGGAGTAAAGACATGGATGGTATCGGTATAAAGGTTATAGATTCCTTTAAAACGAGGCCCGACTTCTATTGGCCATGTGATCGGCGCTGATTCAATCTTAAGCACCTCTTCGATCTCATCCAACAGATCAATTGGATCACGAATCTCACGGTCAACTTTGTTCACAAACGAAAAAATTGGTGTATCTCGCAGACGACAAACATCCATCAACTTAATGGTTCGCGCCTCAACACCTTTAGCCCCATCCACTACCATTAACGCTGAATCTACAGCCGTTAATGTACGATAGGTATCTTCTGAAAAGTCCTCGTGGCCCGGCGTATCCAGCAGGTTAACCATGCGCCCATTATAGGGAAACTGCATAACAGAGGAGGTGATAGAAATACCACGTTCCTGCTCCATAGACATCCAGTCAGAGGTAGCATGGCGATCACTTTTTTTACCTTTAACCGTACCCGCTTGCTGAATAAGCTGTCCGAACAACAACAACTTTTCAGTAATCGTCGTTTTACCCGCATCAGGATGCGAGATAATAGCGAAGGTTCTGCGTTTGTTTACTTCATCGAGAAAATGCTGATCAGCCATTAATAAATTCTTTTAGTTTAGACCGGAGCGGTACACATTGAGAAAGCCCCTTTTTGGCGCCTTGCGTGTGACATCCATTATGTTAATCGTAATTGGCGGCTATTTTCGCTGATCTGGACTTTATAAACAATCAATGATTATTTAATTGGTTACCATTAACGCCCCGCTCATGAACAACTAGGGCTAAACCACACACTCCTTGCTACAAAAAACGATGATCGTCTGTCGACTTACACACATGATGTGTTGTAGTTGCCGTTGGCCGGGATACCGAGTATTGGAGGGGATTAAAAGTTATTTCTTTAACATCGTCAAGACGAGCAACAAATCACTCCACCCCAAAAAAAGAAACAAGTAAAGCATAAGCAGTATAGGTCGACAGGCAGCAATAGAGCTAGAACCCATGTCATATTATTATTTGCTAAAATAGCAGCAAAAAACCTCCAAAGATTCAACACCTACTGCTTTAAACCGTCAATCCCCTTAAAAAACTACAATAATTTATCGACGCTTTTTAAAACTTGTAAACTGACGTTCTGCACCCAGTCTCCCACCATTTTCTGATACTGTTTCAAAAGAGGTGTTGCTAGATGAGTTTTAAGATTCTCAACAGATTCCCACTGTTCTATAAGCACTATAGTGTCTGATCGAAACGACACTTGCCTAGGCAGTTCGCTTTGCACATCATCCAGTGGCTCATACTGGTGACAACCCTCTTCCAAAAGCACTTTAGGTTGAATTGCGAGCAACGCTTCCAGCACTTTATTTTTGCACCCTTGGTTTGTTTTTATTGTGGCGATAACATGGATCATCTAAATTCATCTCTCCTATAAGCTGGGGGGCTAAAGACCTCCGCACCGGCCTCAGGCGTTTGCCAATTCACTGATAATCGGATAGTCAATATAGCCTTCGGGGCCCTGAGTATAAAAAGTAGCAGGGTCTGCCTGATTCAGTTCTACATCATTCCGCAAACGCTCCGGCAGATCAGGATTGGCGATAAAGGGCACACCAAACGCGATACTATCGGCTTGACCTGAAGCGATAACAGTGTTGGCTTCGACACCGGTATAGCCCATATTCAGCATCAAATGGCCGCGGTAGTATTCACGTACAGGCGTCACCACGTCGGCCTGCTGTTCACCAAGGAAATCAGCACGCATAAGGTGTAAATATGCCAGATCAAAGTCATTTAGGCGCTTGGCCAACCAAGTAACCAGCGCAATTGGGTCACTGTCTTTCATGCTGTTGAAGCTATTCAACGGCGACAGACGCACACCAACACAGTCGCTGCCCCAAACTTGAGTTACAACGTCTAGAACTTCTAGCAGCAAACGAGCACGATTTTCGATCGGGCCACCATAAGGACCTTTACGGTGGTTGGCGCCATCACGCAAGAACTCATCCAGTAAATAACCATTCGCGCCGTGTACTTCAACACCATCAAAACCGGCTCTCTTAGCATTTTCCGCTGCCACTTGAAAACCTTCGATAATGGCCGGAATCTCTTCATCACCCAGTTCACGGGGGACGGTATAAGCCTTCTTCCCTTCTGGCGTGTGAACTTCATCATTGGTGATAGCCATAGCACTCGGCGCGACCGGTACACGACCTTCATTCAGCAAGGGATGGCAAGCGCGACCGCCATGCCAGATCTGCAAGAAAATTTTGCCACCCTTGGCATGTACGGCGTCAGTGACTTTCTTCCAGCCAGAAACCTGAGCCTCGGAGTAGATACCAGGTTCACGCCAAAATGCCGAGTTACCTTCCATTGCCATGGTGGCTTCGGCAATGATCAAGCCCGCTGAAGCACGCTGGGCATAGTGTTCGACCATAAGATCAGTGGGAACATGGTCTGCATCAGCGCGAGTACGCGTCAAAGGCGCCATCAGTACACGATTATCCAGTGTTAGAGCACCGAGCTGAACCGGTGTAAAAAGATCTGCCATATTAATCCTCGCTATTAGATTTTTGCATTAAGCCTTGAGGTTAAAAGCTGATAAATAAAGCACATGGGCATTATATCAAACCCCAGTTGCCCCGTGCGCCTGATCCACCTTAGAACCGTTATAAAATAGAACAGAAAAGCGTTCCTATGCCAGTTCAATAGTGTATTTGAGGGCCTTACGATTGCTCTTAAACTCCCGCAACGCCTCTGCCAACTGATCGAATTTAACTACATGAATATCAGGCCCTTTAAGCTCACCCTGATAAAACTGATTGAGCAGCTTTTCACCCATCTGAGTAAAACGTTGCCACTGTACAACTGAACCTGTGCCATGCAAAGCATTAAGCGCCACTTCATGCTGGGATATAGCAGTGGAAAATACCGGTACAGCCGCCTTTTCCAGCCGCCCCATAATGCAGACCAGATGCCCGTTGGCCTCCACACCTGAAGCCAGCCGCTCCGCATGCTCAGCACTGACAGTATCGAAGATCGCATAGAAGGGCTGCGCCAGTTGCTCTGTCGACTCGATACATAAATCCGCCCCCAATTCAGACAATTCGCTGTGGCGTTTACGCGATGCTTGCGCCGTCACCTTGAAGCCACGTGCACGCGCCAATTGAACCAATATACGTCCAACGGCCCCCCCAGCGCCGGTAATCAGAATATCTACTCCCTGCTGGACTGGTACCTTTTCGATAGCCTGCCAAGCAGTCATCACTGGACAAGGGAATGCTGCAGCGCCCATCCAAGTCATTTGCTTCGGTAAACGAATCAGGGTACGGGCATCAATTGCCGTGTATTCGGCAAAGCTACCGCTACGGTATAGTGACTGGTGATAGCACACAGCGGCTCCCAACCAATGCTGATTGGACGCATCACCAACCGCGATCACAACTCCTGCACCATCTACGCCAGGAATATGCCCATGCGACCAGCGATCACCCAAATCGGTCTCAATAAACTTCCAGTCGACGGGATTCAGTCCAACCGCCTTGTTCATAATCAAGACATCGTGCTGAGCCAATGTCGGAACGGCCTGATCTGATAAGCTGATCACACGAGCCTCCTTAGACCAAACCCAAGCTTTCATCTGTTCCGGCAATGGCTCAATGGTACTCATACTTAGTTTATCTCCTACTTAATCCCACTCTGGGGAAAATTCAGGGTTGGCAATACGTTCACCTTTATCCAAGAGGGCAATTTTCGCCATCTCGTCATCGCTCAAAACAAGCTCTACAGATTTCAAGTTGGTTTCTAGGTTCACGCGTTTGGTGGATGATGGAATGGTGACAAGGTTCTGCTGTAGCTGCCAAGCCAGTACGACCTCAGCCACAGTCACGTTATGAGTGGCCGCAATAGCCTGTAGTACTTTGTCCTGCATTACCTTGCCAACGGCCAGCGGCATAAAGCCGGTCACCTGAATGCCTTTTGCTTGGCAATGATCAATAACGCGGCGGTTTTGCAGGTAAGGATGAACTTCAACCTGGTTAGTAAAAATCGCATCAGCACCCAGAATCTCAACAGCTTCGTCCAGTTGTGCATTCGTAAAATTGGATACACCAATCAATCGAGTCAGTCCTTTCCGTTGTACTTCAAGCAGTTGCTCAAGGTAGCTGTCCATTTCAACTTTGCCACTGACATCCGGCCAATGAATCAACAGTAGATCAACCGCTTCGACCTGCAGCTTGCGAAGACTTTCTTCAACACTGGATTTGAAGACCTCCATTCCTAGGTTGTCTAGCCAAACCTTAGTGGTCAGAAAAAACTCATCCCGAGCCAAACCACTGTCGGCAATCGCCTGACCTACTTCAGCTTCGTTACCGTAGATCTGCGCCGTATCAATATGACGATAGCCTGTTTCCAACGCCATTTTAACAGCGTTGTAAGCCACTTCTCCTTCCAGTCGGAAGGTCCCCATTCCCAAAGATGGTATCGTTTTCATGTTGTATAACTCCTATTTTAGGTATGAAACAGCGGCAATACTGATTTACCGATCTGTTCAAAGGTTTCGTCCAGCGGTCGCTGGTTACGACGGAAATGTAATCCAATATGATCCACCCCCGCTGCGTTCATGGATTCCAGTTCTTGAATCAATCCTTTCACACCGGTACTGACACCAAAACGATGGCGCCTAATCGGTGCGTCCGGGTTATCCACAAGATCAAGATGAATAAAGCTGATATAAGGTTTGTCTCCGGCAACGTCACGCCATAACCCAACGCGTTTAACATGGTCCTCAGGGGCGCCCGGATAGGCCAACCAGCCCTGCATATTATCCCCAACCCAAGCGGGGCTTTGCTGGGCTAAACCGGCAACCAGTAAAGGAGGCTGCGGTGCATCCGGTAATACCCGCATACCACTGGCCAATTTGTTGTCCTGTTCCCCACGCAGAATTTCTACAGCCTGACGGAAGCTTTCACCCCGACTATGAAAATCAACGCCGAAAACAGGATACTCACTAGGACGGTCACCACTAGCAACCCCCAACAACAAACGCTGATTACTTAACGTTTGTACCGTTACGGCAGCCTTACGCACTAACCATGGATTACGCAATGGCAATACCACAGCCGCCGTTCCCAGTAGAATATTTTGGGTATGGGACGCTAAATAACCCAGATAGGTAAAGGTTTCGAATATTTGTGCAGCATCACCAAAATCAGGGTCATACAAGGGTACATCACGCACCCAAGCGGCACGGAACCCAAGATCATCAGCCTGTTTAATCAACTCTGCATGATGCTGCATATCCGGAACACCAAAGGGGCGTCCATCACGCTTTCGATTAGCATCGCCGCTTGCTGACCAGTCATTATCTAGAGGCAGTTCCACACCGATGGAAAAGCCGCCCTGAGTCAGTTTTTCAAGATTCATTTAAACAACTCCCGAGCGAAGCTAGGCTTCGCCCTTGCACTCTCGTGTCTTCAGATGGTCTGTAGCTGGTCACGCTTGTCGAGAAAACCGGACAGTCGAGTAAGCACGAGTGCCAATGCAACGATCAGTGCTCCAATCCAAGCGGTATCCATCAGTGTCATTCTTTCTATTACAACCCCTCCGAGGATCGAACCCAATGCAATACCGACATTGAACGCTGCGATATTCAGCCCCGAGGCCACATCAACTGCCTGCGGTGTGTACTTCTCTGCCAATTGAACTACATACACTTGCAAGCCAGGTACATTGCCGAAGGCAAAGGCTCCCCAAATTAAAATGGTGATAACAGCAGCAATCTGATTTCCGGCGGTAAAGGTAAACGCTAACAGTACAAGCGCTAGTGCAGTAAAGATTATATGTAATGCCTTGATCGGCCCCATACGATCCGCCATACGACCACCCCAAATATTACCAACGGCAACCGATACACCGTAGACCAGCATGATTAGGCCTATAGCACCCGATTCAAAGCCGGACACCTGTTCCAAAATCGGAGCAAGGAAGGTGAAAGCGGTAAAAGTGCCACCGTAACCAACCGCAGTCATGGCATAGACCAGCAGCAGGCGTGGTTGAGTCAATACGCTTAGCTGCTGGGCAATACGTGCAGGCGGGGCCTGTTTGAGATTCTTTGGCACAAGCAATGCACTACCGATCAGCGCAATTAACCCTAGAGCAGCCACAACCATGAAGGTCGCACGCCAGCCAAAGTTCTGACCAATCCAGGTCCCCAAAGGCACACCAGTGACCAATGCAACAGTCAAGCCAGTAAACATGATAGCGATAGCACTGGCCTCTTTTTCACGTGGCACCAAACTAGTTGCGATGGTTGATCCAATTGAGAAAAACACCCCATGGGCCAAGCCAGTCAAGATACGCGCAGTGATCAGTGAGCTGTAGGTAGGGGCCATCCAAGCCAGCAGGTTACCAACTACGAACAATAACATTACCGCCAGCAGCACATTTTTACGCTGCCAGCGCCCAGTCAGGGCTGTAAGGACAGGCGCCCCAATAGCAACACCCAATGCATAAAGACTGACTAACAGTCCCGCAGAAGGTAGGGAAACGCCCAGGTCTTGGGCGATAGTAGGTACCAAACCAACAATCACGAACTCGGTGGTACCGATTGCAAATGCGCTGAGTGTCAGCGCAAAAAGAGCAATAGGCATTTCAATCTCCTTGTATGTTTTAGTTGCTACGGAGTATGCCTACTGCTATCTTTTACAAAAACAGCATCAGTGACAAAATACCTTTACATATATGGCAATAATATCCCGTACTGAAGATCTTGAGATTCTGCTAACCGTAATTGATAGCGGCAGCTTCTCAGCCGCCGCCCGCATCCTAGATATTCAAGTTGCCAAGGTGTCGCGCGCTGTCAGCCGACTAGAAAAGGATTTAGACTGCACATTGCTGAATCGCACCACCCGCAAGCTGGAACTCACTGAAGAAGGCCGCATTTTTACCGAGCTGGTCAGAAACGGGCTGCATCAGCTGGCAGAGGCGGAAGAAAAGATCAGAACCTTAAAAGGTATACCGGCAGGTCGGCTCAGAGTGGACGCCGCTACTCCTTTTATCCTGCACCAGTTAGTCCCACTGGTAGCAGGCTTTTGTGAGTGCCATCCAAAGATCGAGTTAGAACTTGTAGCCAATGAAAACATCATTGATCTGATTGAGCGCAAGACGGATCTGGCAATTCGCATTGGTACCCTACAGGATTCAAACTTGCATGCCCGTTTTCTCGGACGCAGCCCGTTGCATATCGTCGCCTCGCCTTCATATCTTGCTCAACAAGGCACACCGGAAACCCCCGAAGCGCTAGAACAGCACAAAATCATTGGCTTTGCCGATGCACCCCACCTGAATCGCTGGCCCCTTACCCGTCATGTTGCACTGTCCCCAACCCTAAGCAGTAGCAGCGGTGAGACCATTCGCCAACTTTGCTTGGCTGGACAAGGCTTGGCACTGCTATCCGAGTTTATGATTTGTGAAGACTTGGCCAACGGACGGCTGGTTAAAGTGCTAGATAATCATATCACCAGCCCAAGTAACCGCGAGTTGGTACATGCGGTCTACTACCGTAACACCACCCTTTCCAGTCGAATTACTGCGTTTCTAGACTATATCCATCCTCGAATACAGCTGTAAGGCAGTGAAATCAAGCCGGCTTGCCTCGCAGAAATAGAAACACTGAGTCTTTGAACGTAGGAAATCCCCCCACCAACTTGATTGCAGAAGGTTAAGCGTAGAAGGCGGCCCCAGAAAAAAGGCTTTACTGGCTCGAAATAAACCGTTGCCCTAAGGTATCTAAAACTTGTTGCCCATCTTCTTTGTAATAGGGACCTGTGGGCCAGCGGTCTAAAAGATCAAGCACGACTTCACTCGGACGGCACAGCTTAACGCCTTTTGGGCTACACACTATAGGTCTATTGACTAGAATGGGGTGCTCTAACATTGCGCTAAAAATCACCTCATCCGAGACAGCTTCATCTAACAAACCTAAGGCTTCCGCAGGAGACTTAGTTGTTCTAAGGGCCTGACGTGGGGTTAAATCAGCAGCTGCAAGCAAGCCTTGCAACTGAGCTTTAGTCCAGCCCTCTTTAATGTACTCAATCACTACCGGTGAATAGCCTGAGTCTTGGATGATTTTAAGCACATTTCTCGATGTACCGCAGTCTGGATTGTGATGGATAACTATCATCGTTTATCTCTACGCATCATTTACCAAAATTCCTTTGCCTCTGCATGATCGATCATCCGTCATACTCAACCCTTTGCACACTACTACATTCGCAAACGGCAGAACAAAAACAGGGATCAATCAACCCTAGACTCCACATTTATAACGATCGCTGGTTAACCCGCTCACTCACTTGCTCGGCAGTTTCTACACGCTCAGAATAACGATCCACAAAATAGTCTTTATTATCACGTAGCAATAAAGTGAATTTCATTAACTCTTCCATAACATCCACAATACGGTTGTAGTAAGGCGACGGCTTCATTCTATTGTTGTCATCAAATTCTAGGTACGCCTTAGGAACAGAGGACTGATTCGGTATAGTAACCATCCGCATCCATCGACCTAGCACGCGAAGTTGATTCACAACATTAAACGATTGCGAACCACCACAAACCTGCATAACAGCAAGCGTTTTGCCTTGTGTCGGCCTAACCCCTCCCATATTTAAAGGCACCCAATCCAACTGGCTTTTAAATATGCTGGTCATCGCACCATGACGCTCAGGAGAGCACCACACTTGGCCCTCAGACCACATCATCAATTCCCGCAACTCTTGCACTTTAGGATGATTTTCATCTGCAGCATCCACCTGAGGTAATCCCTCAGGGTTAAAAATTTTCACCTCCGCGCCAAAACGAGTTAATAACCGTGCAGACTCCTCAATGACCAAACGACTAAAAGAACGCTCTCGTAAAGACCCATAGAGTAATAACAAACGCGGCGCATGCTCACTCTGCTTTCCGATACACTTTCCAAACGATGGTAGATCCAGCAACGCATCATCTATATTGGGTAGCGAGGGGCTCTCTAGGTTTACTTCACTCATATCAGCCAATACCTTTTACTTCTATACACGAGACCTGTTTTACAATGCCGCAGAGAAAACAACCTACGACGCCATTACATTCTCTTAAACGAATAACAGCCTTTTATCTTACTCAAGAATAAATGTAAACGTTCACCTCCTTGCGTAAAATATTTCCATTCTTTTTTTTGCAATCGAGCAAATGAGTTCTGAAGCCGATTTAGACGGATTAGGAGAAAGTATTTAACACGCTATCAACGATAAAACAGACCCCCTCTAACACGCGAATAGAAAAAATTAACTCGAATACACACCCTATTCTTTAGTATCAAATCAAGATATTTATTTCCTAGAAATAAAGGGCAAATATCACTAAAAAGATACTAAACATAATCTATTCAACTACCCAAGAGAAAACAATAAACACTAAATCAAAGGCTGGCAGGCCATCTGTAGTTAATTTCACGTTCACACCAACAAAATAAGTAAACAGATCAAATAATAAAAACTTTTATATAAAGCCCCTGAGATTTCCCTTCCACCCTATAAAGCATATTGTGGCGCCGTATTTAAATGCTAGAATAGGCATATTAATAACCACTCAGGTCCTTGAAATATTCAACTGGGCCCATAAGTAATTAGAAACAGATCAGTTAATAATGATCTTACCCTTTTGGGGCTTTAGCGCTTGCAGGCGTATCACCTAAAACAATAATAAATGCTGAAACAATACCCTTAGTCATCTGTGTAACACCTATGCAGGTTCTAAATTTAGCAGCGCATTTATATCTATTTTGTCCCAACCCCATCACAAAAACTGAACCGTATACGCAAAAAAGGAGGAACCACAAAGTAACGCAGGGAATAACGCTCATATCAATCACACTAATGAGTGTCGGCCAATCTACAAACCACCACTATACAAATTTTGACTAAGGGCACTGCATGACCATCGACCTAACCTATCAATACATTTTCTTATCCGGCTTACTGGTAATGCTATGTGTTGTTGCCAGCGTACTGACTCGTCGTATTGGCGCGCCTGTTTTATTGGTTTTCTTAGTATTAGGTATGCTTGCAGGGGAAGATGGAATCGGTGGTATTAAGTTTGACGATTTTAATGTGGCCTTTCTCTTCGGCAATATCGCGCTTGCCATTATTATCTTTGATGGTGGGCTCGGCACAAAAACACAGAGCTTTCGTGTCAGTCTAAAACCCGCACTCTCATTAGCCACCGTTGGTGTTATCGCCACTGCAGGCATAACAGGCTATGCCGCGCATATTATTTTAGGCTTACCGCTCCTCGATGGGCTATTAATAGGCGCCATCGTTGGATCGACTGACGCTGCAGCAGTCTTTGGCTTAATAAGAAGCGCTGGTTTAGATTTAAAAGAACGGACAAGCGCAACCCTAGAGATAGAGTCAGGATCTAATGACCCAATAGCGATCTTTTTAACGATCACCTTAGTGCAACTACTTCAACTTAGCGATAGTAGTAGCCAAGGCTGGACAATTGCGAGCGAGCTACTCAGTCAGATGGGGCTAGGTCTAGCTTTCGGCTTCGCGGGTGGCCATATAGTCGCTCAGCTACTTAAGCGTTTGCCACTTCCATCATCACTCTATCCACTTCTCGCTTTAGCCGGCGGCATCTGCATCTTTGGCGTAACCAACCTACTTAATGGCAGTGGCTTTCTCGCAATCTTTATAGCGGGCGTTATCATTGGTAATACCCCACTTATTTACAGTAACGAGATTCATCGTTTCCATGACGGTATAGCATGGTTAAGCCAAATTGGTATGTTTTTGATGCTCGGTTTGCTCATCACACCAAGCCATATGATACCGATCATTATTCCCGCTATCGCTATCGCATTTGTGCTTATTTTTATTGCCAGACCTCTCGCTGTAGCGGTGTCTTTACTACCTTTCCATTTCCCGTGGAGGGAACAAGTCTTTATCGGTTGGTGCGGGTTACGTGGTGCGGTCCCTATTATCTTGGCGCTGTTCCCATCCTTAGCGGGTTTAGAACATACACAAACATATTTTGATCTAGTCTTCTTCGTTGTACTTATATCATTGGTACTTCAAGGCTGGACTATTGCGCCTATGGCGAGATGGCTAAAAATTGAGCTTCCCCCAACATCACCCGAGCCCAATTATTTACATCTCACTATCAAACATGACTTAGATAAAGATCTCTTAATCTACCCTATAACAGCGGGAAGCAGTGTTATTGGTACATCAGCTACGAATATACCCTTAACTGATACTTGCCAGATGGTGGGTGTCATTAGGCACGGGCGGTTAATAAGCAATACAGAAGAGCAAAAACTTATACCTGAAGACCAAGTAATGATTTTGGCAACAAGTGAGGCAAGAGCAGCTTTAGGACGTACTTTTGCTCCAGACACTCAATCACCTATGCTTAAAGCTAAACGCTTTTTTGGTGAGTTTGCTTTATTACCTAACGCCAAAATGGCTGATTTAGCTAAAGAGTATAGTTTTGAGCTCGACCCAATAAATGCGGAAATGACCGTTGAACAGTACTTAACCAAACAGTTCCACGGTACGCCCGTTGTAGGCGACCGAGTTCAACTTGGACTTGTAAAAATTATCGTCAAAGAAACGGATGGTATTCGGATTGTTTCTGTTGGACTTAAATTGAGTGCCTAACAAAAACAATCTAAAGCAAGCAAAGATGTATAGATACTCTATTTTAGTTATCTATCCTCTGTTTCTTTAACCGGCGTCAATTGTATTCGCCAGCCAACATGATTACTTTAACTCATGTTATTAACGGTAGAAATCACTGCATAAAACCAGTATTTCCTTAATAGGAATTCCACCCAAAAAAGAATAGAAAAACAGGCAACAGCATAAATTACAAATACAAGGAATGAGTTTTAATATATGAGTCTAGTCGAATTAATAACCCAATCAACCTTCACCGAAATTACTGCTTTGATGGTCTTGGCTACCGTAATAGGTTTCATCGGTTTATTGATGAGACAGCCGCTAATCGTGAGTTTTATCGCTGTCGGTTTAATTGCGGGCCCATCCATTCTTGATATTGTTCATTCCAAAGAGCAGATCACCCTTCTTTCAGAGCTAGGGATTGCCATACTCCTATTTCTTGTTGGTATTAAGCTTGATGTAAAGCTTATTCGCTCTATAGGTGGTGTCTCATTAATGACAGGCCTCGGCCAAGTCGCGTTCACCTCCATTATTGGCTACTTTATAGGACTTGGGCTTGGACTGGGCCATACGACGAGCCTCTACGTTGCAGTCGCACTCACGTTCTCATCGACTATTATTATTGTTAAGCTCTTGTCAGACAAAAGGGAGATTGACTCATTACATGGTCAAATCGCACTCGGCTTTCTAATTGTCCAAGATCTAGTGGTGGTCGTAGCAATGATTGTGCTCGCCGCAATAGGTATAGGAGATAGCCACGGAAATGCCAGTGATGCATCAGCTTGGAATGTAGCGATCTCCGGCTTCAGCTTACTTTTATTTGTTATTATTTTTGTCCGCTATATTGCCAACCCACTTACCGAGAAACTCGCAAAAATTCCCGAACTATTAGTTATTTATGCTATAGCTCAAGCAACATTATTCGCAGCAATAGGCAATTTTGTAGGCCTAGGCATGGAAGTCGGCGGCCTGCTTGCGGGTGTGGCACTCGCCTCTACACCTTACCGTGAAAGTATTGCAGCAAGGCTCGCACCACTACGAGACTTTCTTCTGCTGTTTTTCTTTATTGCACTAGGTGCAACGCTGGATCTATCTCTCCTTGGTTCCCATATAACGGGCGCAGCGATATTTTCACTGTTTGTTCTTATAGGAAACCCTCTGATTGTTTTAATTATTATGGGCCTTATGGGCTACCGTAAGAGAACAGGCTTTCTCGCTGGCTTAACCGTGGCACAGATTAGTGAATTCTCACTGATTTTTATTGCGATGGGGATCAGCTTAGGACACCTACAGCAAGATATTCTAGGTCTAGTTACACTTGTCGGTATCGTCACTATTGCGGCATCAACCTATATGATCACCTACTCCCACCAGCTATACACGCTGCTTGAACCCGTTTTAGGTATATTTGAGCGCAGAGGAGCACCACGAGAACAGCCCGAGGAAACTCACGCCAGTGGCAGCTACCCTATTATTATCTTTGGGTTAGGCCGTTTAGGCACCGCTATAGCGATGCGGCTTAGAGAGAAAGGGGTCAAGGTTTTAGGGCTCGACTTTAACCCTGCCACGATCAAACATTGGAATAAAATCGGGTTAGATACTCAGTATGGTGATGTCACTGATGCCGAATTTATAACCGAACTACCTCTCCGGCATGCACGCTGGATTGTCACAACGATTCCCCACCACCATACGGGACTTTCATCTGAAGATACTCGAAAAACCATCATTCAATTAACACGTTCTGCAGGCTTTACAGGGAAATTGGCAACAGTGTCACAAAGCAAGCTAGAAACAGAAGAGTTAGAGTTACTTGGTGTAGACCTCATCTTAGAACCTTTCCAAGATGCTGCTGACAGAGCTTCTGAACTCCTACTTGAAAGCCCTGACGCTCAAGCCAATAAGCAAAGAGATTAAAAGGAGATCAGCATGAATAGATTTCAAAATATTTTGTATGTCATGAGCAATCAGAACGATGAACCATCGGCTTCATTAACACGTGCAGTCTCTTTAGCTAAAAACAATCAAGCCAATTTAACATTGCTCTCTATGCAAACGAATACCTCTTTACCAATGTACGCAAAAGGCATTGGTATTGATGAAAATCGACTCCAAAAAATGATTAAAGAGCGAGAAGACGCCAACCTGCAAGAACTCACGGAATCCTTAGAGAAAGAGATTAACCTCAACGTTCTCATAAAATCCGGTAAGAAATATGTCGAAAGCATACGTGCAGTCCAATCTCACAACTTTGACTTAGTCATCAAAGAGGCTGACGAATATAACTGGCTTGACCATTTAATCGTCAGTGATGATATGCATCTATTACGTCAGTGCCCATGCCCAGTCTGGCTAATGAAGAAAGACGAAGAGAAGGAGAACTATCAGCGTATTATGGCTGCTGTTGATTTTGACACTGACAACCAAAATGAGAGCAACGACAATCTTAACAATATGATTGTTGACCTTGCCAGCTCTCTATCCTTATCAGATTTTACCTCCCTCGATATAGTGAATGTTTACGATGTTCCGCAAGCAGGATTTATTAGTTTATGGGCTGAACAGCCCGACAAAATAGAACAAAAATTATTTGAATCTGAACACCGCTTGCGCACACAAAATATGGATTCACTTTTAAGTACTATGAAGCAACAACTAGGTGACGAATCCTATAAATACGTCTCCCCCCACTCCCATATTGTCAGAGGTATTGCAGGCGAGGAAATTCCAAAACTAGCAACAGAAATGGATATAGATTTAGTTGTCATGGGAACCGTTGCTCGCTCAGGCATTGCCGGCGTACTCATTGGAAATACAGCAGAAACCGTTCTATCTCAGCTTAAGTGCTCAGTCCTCGCAATTAAACCGGAAGGGTTTATCTCCCCTAAACTCTAGCAACTGAGCACCATCAGGCGAAGTACAAGAAAAGTGGCTACCGATACCAGCCACTTTTCCTTGACCTAAGGATCTAACATCGTCTAAAGCCTTTCCCCATAAAACGTCGCATCGTCGCCTACCCTCTTTAGTGAAAAGAGATCAGTTAGATGAACCTACACTCGCAGGCGACCCTTCTTGCTCCAAATATACACTTTTTCACATATATGTATTTACATATATATAGAATATCATATACGATAACCACAGCATGATAATAGGAGTTTAAAATTTCCATGTCCCCTACCCAGTTTTATAAGTGCCTTTCAGACGAGACACGCCTTCGCTGCCTACTATTAATTGAATCTGAGCAAGAGCTGTGTGTGTGCGAGCTTATGCAAGCCTTAGATGAAAGCCAGCCAAAGATCTCTAGACACTTGGCACAGTTGAGAAATTGCGACTTACTCACTGATCGCCGCCAAGGGCAATGGGTGTTTTATAGCATTAATCAGGCACTCCCTTCTTGGGCGAAAAAGGTCTTAACGGAAACGCTAAACAATAACTCCGCATTTATTGAAGAAAATCAAATTCGTCTTCATAAAATGGGCGACCGTCCTGAACGCACACGCCAATGCTGTGCATAAAGCTAGTCTGTAATAAGCAACATTAAAGAACGAGGATTCTGATGGGCATTTTTGAACGTTACTTATCTGTTTGGGTAGGCTTTTGCATTATCGCTGGCGTAGTTTTAGGCAATATATTCCCTGACCTCTTCGAACTCATTGCTACCTTAGAATTTGCGCATGTAAATTTAATCGTAGCGGTACTCATCTGGATTATGATTTATCCAATGATGGTGCAAATTGATTTCTCGTCAATTAAAGATATTGGTACAAGACCTAAAGGGCTGATACTCACCTTAGTCATAAATTGGTTGATTAAACCTTTTACTATGGCCTTTCTTGGTTGGTTATTTTTTAAAGTTCTCTTCGCCAGCTGGGTAGATCCACAAACAGCAACTGAATATATCGCAGGCATGATTCTGCTAGGCGTTGCGCCCTGCACCGCTATGGTTTTTGTTTGGAGCCAACTAACTAAAGGTGACCCCAATTACACATTAGTACAAGTCTCCATTAATGACCTGATTATGATTTTCGCTTTTGCTCCTATAGCAGGATTTCTTTTAGGTGTTACAGATATAGCTGTACCTTGGAATACTCTCCTTCTATCCGTAGTTCTCTATGTTGTCATTCCGCTTGTTGCGGGAGTATTGACCCGCAGAAGCATTGACAACAAAAACGACCATTCCAAACTGAATACCTTGCTGGCAAGCCTAAAACCTTGGTCAATGATCGGGCTACTAGCAACGGTTATATTATTATTTGGCTTTCAGGCAGAGATCATTCTATCTCAACCGGAGGTCATTGCTTTAATCGCGATCCCTTTGCTGATTCAAACCTATGGTATTTTTGCCCTTGCTTATTTATGGGCTAAAAAGATGAAGCTTCCTCACAACATTGCAGCACCTGCCTGCATGATTAGCACATCTAATTTTTTTGAATTAGCCGTCGCTGTCGCAATCTCACTATTCGGCCTCCACTCAGGCGCAGCACTGGCAACCGTGGTCGGCGTGCTCGTCGAAGTTCCCGTTATGCTTAGTCTAGTTTGGTTCGCTAACCGCACTAGACATTGGTTTGGAGAGATCTAATGTTTGCAATATTTACACAATTAGCTGACTGGTTAACCTATTCAATCTTGAACTTATCCCCTGATTCAAAATTGGGCGATGCCGTACACTTTTTTATCGAAGATGTAACCAAGATCTACGCGCTACTCATCGTCATGATTTACTTTATTGCGCTCCTGCGCGCGTCGTTAAATATAGAACGCGTTAGAGATTACCTTTCGGGAAAAAACCGTGGTGTAGGCTATCTACTAGGATCAGGTTTTGGCGCGATTACACCTTTTTGCTCCTGCTCAAGCATACCTGTATTTCTTGGTTTTACCTCAGCAGGTATCCCCTTAGGCATCACTATGTCGTTCCTTCTCACTTCACCACTAATTAATGAAGTAGCAATCTTACTACTGATGAGTTTGCTCGGTTGGAAGTTCACTCTGCTCTATGTCGCCATAGGGATCTGCGTAGGCACAATCGGTGGTTTTTTCCTTGATAGCATTAAAGCGGAGCGCTGGTTACAGTCCTTTGCTGCAAAAGCCCTTGTCCAGGGACAGCAAAAAGACCAGCCTCAAAATGAAGGTACACCAGTAGTTATGCCATTTTCAGAACGCCATCAATTTGCGAAAGATGAAACGTTCGAGATTTTTGGCCGCGTTTGGAAATGGGTCATTATCGGTGTTGGGTTGGGTGCCGCGCTGCATGGTTTTGTTCCCGACGGCTGGATAGAGCAATACCTCGGAGATGGTCAATGGTGGTCAGTTCCCGCAGCGGTTTTATTAGGTATCCCGCTGTATTCCAATGCAACGGGTGTCATTCCTGTAATGGAAAGTTTAATTATTAATGGCTTACCTATAGGAACAACACTGGCCTTTTGTATGAGTACTGTTGCCGCAAGCTTCCCTGAATTCATTCTACTTAAACAGGTCATGCAGTGGCGACTATTAGCCACCGTATTTTTCTTATTACTCGTGTCATTCACTGTGGTTGGATGGCTATTTAATGCATTCTCTTCTTTTTTATAAGGTGATCTATGAAACAGATAAAAGTACTAGGTAGCGGCTGCAAAAAATGTACTAAAACGGCTGAATTAATCAACAAGCTTGCGCTTGAACAAGGCGTTTCTGTGAATGTAACAAAAGAGACAGATCCGCAAGTTATCATGGCTTACGGGGTAATGAGCACACCTGCCGTCGTTGTAGATGAGCAACTCGTTCACTCCGGCTCGATACCACATACAGAACAAATCCAAGCATGGTTAAGCGAAGGGTGAACCAGCGACGTTAAACATAGTGCATCAATACAAGAAAGCAGCACATTAACTTCGACACATTTAGCATTAATTTATAGACGTTATTCGATTTGAGGTTTTTATGACGATTAAAGTAGGTATCAATGGCTTAGGACGTATGGGACGGCTATCGTTTCGTGCTGCATTTGATTGGGATGATGTAGAATTTGTTCAATTTAATGATCCTGCGGGTGATGCTGCAACACTCGCTCACCTGATCACCTTCGATTCTGTGCACGGCCGCTGGCACCATGAGGCCCGCGCCGAAGGTTCAGATATAGTTATTAACGACAAACCTATTCATTGCACCCAAAACAAAGCGATCGCTGATACAGACTGGTCCAACTGTGATGTAGTCATTGAAGCTAGCGGTAAAATGAAATCGAAAGCCGCTTTACAGGATTACTTAAAACAAGGTGTAAAACGCATTGTTGTCACCGCACCGGTCAAGGAAGAAGGCGTGCTCAATGTGGTTATGGGCGTCAATCAGCACTTATATGACAAGACTATACACTCAATTGTGACGGCTGCTTCCTGCACAACAAACTGCTTAGCCCCCGTTGTTAAAGTGATTCATGAAAAGCTTGGCATAGTACACGGCTCCATGACCACCATTCACGATATAACGAATACGCAAACCATCTTAGATGCGCCTCATAAAGATCTACGTCGTGCTAGGGCCTGCGGCATGAGCCTGATACCGACAACTACCGGTTCTGCAACAGCGATCACTCATATATTCCCTGAACTTAAAGGTAAGCTTAATGGCCATGCGGTACGTATTCCATTAGCTAATGCATCTTTAACTGATTGTGTATTTGAAGTCGGAAAATCCACAACTGAGACAGAAGTTAATCAATTACTCAAAGAAGCGGCCGAGAGCGAGTTAAAAGGAATTCTCGGTTATGAAGAGCGCCCCTTAGTATCAATTGATTACAAAACAGATCCTCGCTCTAGCATCATTGATGCGCTATCAACTATGGTTATCAATGGTACCCAAGTTAAACTTTATGCTTGGTATGACAATGAGTGGGGCTATGCAAATCGTACGGTTGAGCTCGTTCGCCTCGTTGGCCGCTCAGACAAAGAGTAACTGAGATGCAATTACTCGCGCAGCTATCTCCTCAAGTTCGCCAATATATAATCGTCACGGGTAATTATTGGGCATTTACCCTGACCGATGGCGCCTTAAGAATGTTGGTTATTTTGTATTTTTACGGGCTAGGCTATAGCCCGCTGGAAATCGCAATGCTATTCATCTTCTATGAGGTTTTTGGTGTAATCACCAACTTAATTGGCGGATGGCTGGGCGCGAGGCTAGGTCTAAACAGGACCATGAATATAGGTCTCTTTATACAGATAGTCGCTCTCGCGATGCTACTGGTTCCAACCAGTTTGTTGACAGTTCCTTGGGTTATGGGAGCACAAGCACTGTCAGGTATAGCTAAAGATCTAAATAAAATGAGCGCAAAGAGCGCTATTAAATTATTGGTTCCTGATTCAAAAAGCACTGAAAGCCAGTTATATAGATGGGTAGCTATTTTAACCGGTTCGAAAAATGCTCTAAAAGGTATAGGCTTTTTTCTGGGCGGTACATTGCTAAGTCTTTTAGGCTTTGCGGGTGCCATATTAACTATGGCCATTGCATTAACTGGCGTATGGATATTGAGCCTAATCAGCCTTAAACAGCATTTAGGAAAGGCCAAAAGTAAACCGAAGTTCACAGCTATATTTTCCAAAAGCAGAGCGGTTAATTACCTATCTGCAGCACGCATGTTTCTTTTTGGCGCACGAGATATATGGTTTGTTGTCGCCTTACCTGTTTTCCTTGCCAACACCTTTGCTTGGGATCATTGGTATGTGGGCGGTTTTTTAGCGCTTTGGGTCATCGGCTATGGCATAGTTCAGAGCCTTGCCCCTAAAATCACAGGAAAAAACAAAGACCTTATGCCTGATGGAAGGCATGCAATTGCTTGGGCATTAGCGCTAAGCATCACACCTGCTATTATCGCCCTTGCCTTAACCTATGACTGGAATGTACAGATCGTTCTGATTAGCGGATTACTTGCGTTTGGGGCGCTCTTTGCCGTCAACTCTGCCTTACACAGTTATTTAATTGTCAGCTATGCCAGTGGCGACCGTGTATCACTAGATGTTGGTTTTTATTATATGGCCAATGCGATGGGTAGACTGATAGGCACAGTGCTATCGGGCTGGATTTATCAAGATTTTGGAATGGCTGCATGCTTATGGATATCTAGCGCTTTTATTATTTTAACAGCGCTTATTTCTCTAGGCTTACCTAAAAATCAGACATCAAAACCGTTGGTAAACAACATCCAATACTAGAATATCCCACCAATTAATAAAAAGGCTAGCCAATATAAAACTGGCTAGCCTTCATCCAGAAAAATGCCACTGCTAAGTCATTTTCCCCTAAGATCGCTTTGCTAAATAATCTCATTCCAAAATCATATGCAAAGAAAATCTAAAAGCCGCCTAAGCGCGACTCTTATAAGTCATTACGATGCTTTTTTAACAAATTTCGATTTCAACATCATGTCGCCAACACCATCTACTTTACAATCAATATCATGATCGCCATCGACAAAACGTTTAATTGAAGCCTTTGTGCCGATCTTAAGTACTTGAGATGAGCCCTTCACTTTTAAATCTTTAATCAGAGTAACTTTGTCCCCTTCCGCCAATAAATTACCATTCGCATCCTTAAGGGTTACCGCTTCCTCTTCTCCGCTATCATTCGGATTCCATTCATAAGCACACTCAGGGCAGATCAGCATCTCTTGATCTTGATATACGTAGGCAGACTCACATTTTGGGCAATTAGGCAGACTCATTACGACCTCTCTTAGGGTGAAATTTGGATAATCACTTCTTTTGTCATTACAATTTTATTATAATCACATGATAATAGATTTACTAGAGTGTATACAGCATATGATCGCGATCAGAGATGCCTTTCAAGCGGGACTATTTTCGCATAAAAACTGGTTAAGAAATATTGTTGCTGGAACCATTGTTGGCGTCGTAGCACTGCCTCTAGCAATGGCATTTGCGATCGCTTCAGGCGTCAAGCCGGAACAGGGTATTTATACAGCCATAATCGCGGGCTTGGCGGTTTCTATTTTCGGTGGGAGCCGATTGCAGATCGCAGGCCCCACGGGTGCTTTCATCGTTATTTTGGCGGGAATCACCGCCGAATACGGTGTGTCTGGGCTGCAAATAGCAACGTTAATGGCCGGTTTTATTCTCATCGCTTTGGGCGTTGCTCGGTTGGGAAGCATTATAAAGTTTATCCCCGACCCTGTTATTGTGGGTTTCACCGCAGGCATCGCTGTCATCATCTGGGTAGGCCAATGGCAGGATTTTTTTGGCTTAGCTAAAGTCGACGGCCAACACTTTCACGAGAAGGCCATAAGCCTCTTCAACTTACTACCCGATTTCCATTTAGCCACTACCGCTTTAGCCATTTTATCCCTATTTTTGGTTATTATCACAGCACATATACCTGGATTAAAAAAAGTTCCGGGTCCTTTAGTTGCTTTGATTGTTATCACCCTTACCCAAGCAATATTTCAATTCGAAGATGTACGTACAATAGGAAGTGCATTCGGCGGGATACCACAAGGACTACCTGAGTTTTCAGTCCCCTCTTTCACTTGGCCGCAAGTCATCTCCTTAATTGGTCCGGCATTCACTATAGCTATGCTTGGCGCAATTGAATCCTTACTCTCAGCTGTCGTCGCCGATGGCATGTCAGGTACACGACACGACTCAAATCAGGAACTTGTTGGCCAAGGCATAGCTAACGTACTCACCCCTTTATTTGGTGGATTTGCAGCAACAGGCGCTATTGCCCGTACAGCAACCAATATCCGTAACGGTGGTAACAGCCCTATTGCCGGTATTGTTCACTCTGCTGTTTTGGTCATTATTTTGGTTTTATTAGCGCCACTGGCCAGTGATATTCCTCTTTGTGTTCTCTCAGCTATTTTATTTGTGGTTGCTTGGAATATGAGTGAAGTCAGACACTTCACAAAAATCATGACAAAAGCTCCCCGCGCTGATGTTGTTATTTTACTGGTTACCTTTTTCCTTACCGTTTTTGCAGACCTTGTTATTGCAGTCAATATTGGCGTTATTATTGCCACATTGCATTTTTTACGCCGAATGGCATCCAGCGTGGAAGTATCCGTCTCTGAATCTAGTGATATTCATGCAGAACTGACTCACTTAGGCACCCAAAAACTTCCTGACTCAGTCCTTGTTTACTCTGTAGAAGGGCCTTTCTTCTTTGGTGCAGTTGAAACACTTGAGCGATCACTCGCGAACACCCATACAGACCCTCAATATTTGATCATTCGTCTTAAATGGGTTCCCTTTATTGACGCTACAGGATTACAAACATTAGAAGAGGTCATTAGCGCACTGCATAAACGTAATGTCATTGTTTTAATGTCAGGCGCGAACAAACGCGTAGAGCGCAAACTCAAAAAAGCAGGAATTGTCAGTTTAGTAGGTGAAGAGTACTTCTTTAGTGATTTTACTCAGGCGATTAGCAAACTGCTCAAAATGAACGATATTAAGCAGGATGACCGATTAATCATGAACAACTTTTTAGACGCTAGCCGCCAATACTTTGAAGATACGAGTAACCAACCAGATGGCAAAAAGGATTAGTCTGAGGTTTAGCTATCATCCTCAGCTTTACTCAAATAATCAACGCCATGCTGCTCAAGGTAACCTCGCATAAGTTGACGAACAACTTGGGAAGGGGTTAAATCTTGCGACGCACATAATTGCTCAAAAGCTTTCTTCTTTCTTGGATCGAGCAGAACAGTAAAGCGAGCAGTTTTAGATTCCATATTCGTTTCCGTTGGCTGGATATTATAATTTGATTATAATATCCAGCCAAAAATAAAGGAAGTCTATCACTACAGGGAAAATGGCAATCTCCCCCTTTTCGCCAATCAAAAACCCTAATCCCTTCTCTATTTCACAACCTATACCTAAATCTAAATTTATAGAAGTAGAAAAATACTCTACCCCTATCCTAGGTATAAAAAACCGCCTAACTGCGACATTTTGCCTCGCCTTACTTAACCCTCTCTGGGGTATAATATCGTTATGGCTAATCATCGCGACAATCTATTACAGCTTTCTTATATTCGTTCAGTCACACTGTTTGGTCAGTGTCTTGCTGTTATCTTCGCTATTTATGGCTTACACGCAGATTTAAATGTTTGGAAAATCAGCTCAACCTTAGGAACTTTAGCCCTCCTAAACTTAATCACCTACGCACGACTTTTTTCACCTTGGCCGGTTACTGAACCTGAATTTTTTACTCAGCTTATAGCCGAGATGTCATTATATGGCGCTCTACTATTTCATACCGGGGGCGCAACAAACCCCTTTATCTTTTTATTACTAGTCCCGCTTATTATTGCCTCAGCGACACTCTCTAAACGATATGTGTGGCTTATCGCTCTTATGATCGTCGTCATTTATAGCTCCTTACTGTTCTACTACGAACCCATTTTCAAACTAGGTGACAGCCACCAGCACCGTGTTATGGAGCTTTTTGATATACATATTGTAGGCATGTGGATTAACTTTTTACTGACAGTGTTAGTGATTACTTACTTCATTGTTAGAATGCGCCAATCCATGCAACACCAGCAGGAAAAGCTGGAACAAGAAAGAGAAAAGCATATCCAGGATCAACAGCTATTATCATTAGCAACCATGGCTGCAGGCACCGCACACGAACTCGGCACTCCCTTGAGCACTATGCAAGTGCTACTAAAAGAACTTGAATATGAACATAAGCAAAACCCCGAATTACAAGAAGACCTCCAATTGCTTTACCAGCAAACGGAGATCTGTGCCGATCGCTTAAAGCAGATGACTCAAAGTGTTAAAGATGAACATTCGACAACACAGTGGATCCCAGCAACTGAGCTTATTGAGGACACTTTAGAGCAACTAATGGTGCAGCGCCCTGAGGTCAGCAAGAGCTATACAGTGATGGGACTAGGTGATGCACCCTATCTCAGCTGCACAACATCACTCAAACAATCATTACTGAATCTGCTCAATAATGCAGCGGATGCAAACCCAAAAAATCTTCAAATAGAATTAGATTGGGATCAACAACAAACCTACTTCCGCATTCATGATTGGGGACCCGGTATTAGCCTTGAACAAAGTGATAACTTAGGCAAGCCGTTTATTACCACTAAAGGCAAAGGATTAGGCATTGGCCTATTCTTAACCGCCACAACGCTAGCCCGTTATGATGGTGATGTTCGTTTATATAACCATTCCGAAGGGGGGACATTAACAGAAGTTACTCTCCCAATAAGGAAAAAACATGACTAAGCGCTTCCTTATTGTCGATGACGATCCAACATTTACCCGGGTTCTATCCCGTGCCATGACTCGCAGGGGGTTTGATGTTCAAGTCGCACGAAGTGCGGAAGATACAGCACTGCTGATCGAGAATTGGATACCGGACTTAGCAACTGTCGACCTAAAAATGGAGGGTAGTTCAGGTTTAAGTATTATCCCTCACCTGAAAGAAAAAAATGCAGAGATGCGGATTCTAATGCTAACCGGCTACGCCAGCATAGCGACCGCAGTAGAAGCGATTAAACTTGGAGCAACACAGTACTTACCCAAGCCAGCTGACGCTGAGCAAATCTTAGCCGCCTTAGATCAAGTGGAAGCCGATGCTGAGCGTGAAGTTACTGAACAACCTATGTCAGTTAATCGCTTGGAATGGGAACATATTCAAAAAGTACTTAACGAACATGAAGGCAATATATCAGCCACGGCACGCGCGTTAGGGATGCACCGTAGAACCTTACAACGGAAATTAGCTAAACGTCCCGTCAAACGTTAATCACTAAGCGAACCTTATTGATCATCAATATAAGCTTTAGCATCAAAGCCTCTCACCCAATCAGGATGAAAAACCAACATCCCGGTCAAAATAATCCCATTCATCAGCCCCTCAGGAAACATAATAAGCGGCAAATAACGTAGATACTCTAAGAAAACCTTTTCCAGACTGTACACACCATCTAAAACTAACACCGAGCTCGCAAGCAACCCTGCTCCAGCGGAAGATAAACCGGCTCCGAAAAAGCCACAAAGAAAAAGAAAGACAAAAAAGTTCTTACTTAGCTTTTTATCCACAAACCTATGAACGAAACAGGTAATAGCCACAGGGCAAAGAATGGAACACACGCCACTTAAAAACAAACTATCCCAGCTTTCTCGACCGATGATTCCCATACTTAACAAAGCCACAGTCCCTGATAAGATCGCTAGATCCCAACCAAAAACTAGTGTCATCATCGTCACGCCTAAAAAATGAATCCCTAAACCCGGCGAAATTCCTGCCCGCATAGACCAGAGAACCACCAATAAAACGGTTGCTCCACCCAGCATGTGCTGTAAGGTTTTATTATCTAAGAAGACACGCCAAGGGGTATTGCGTAAAGCAAACCCTAAAGCAAAAAGATAAACCACTCCCCCTAGAAACAACCAAGGAGCCGTTATTAATCCATTAGTGAAACTCATAATATATCTTCATATCAGTGTGCTTAAGATTGTTACAGCATTAAACTAAGCAGGAGCGCATCTTCTCGAACCGTAGGAGACTCTAACGAAACGTAGTAACCTTTACGCCGACCGTCTTCAATAAATCCAAAACTATTATACAACGATCGCGCTGCAAGGTTTGACTCTCGAACCTCCAACATCAAACGCTTTATTTGCTGCTCTTCAAGTAAGGGCATACAAGCGGCTAACAGCTGCTGGCCTAACCCTTCACCGCGATGTTGAGAATCAACAGCGATCTGCAATAACTCAGCCTCATCCAACAAAGTGCTCAGCAAAATAAACCCGACAAGATCTGGCGCAAATATCCCTAAAGAGATTCCACGCGGATGTTCCAGCTGTCTGACAAGTTGAGTTTGAGACCACCCCCCTACAAAACACTCGTTTTCCAATTGGATAAGTGCCGATAAATTGGCGGCCGTAAGCGGTTGAATAATCGCCATCATGTTATGGAAGCTTTGCTAATAACGGCTGCAAATCGGTCCAAAGCTGTTTTTTAATGCCAGGTAACTGCATCGCTTCGGTCAAACTATGACTCGCTATGGCTTTAATACCCGCCCGTACCTCAAAACAGATACCTTTCAGCTGCTCAAGTGGCTCTTGACGCTCCATTACCATTTGAACAGCGATCTCACCAAATAGTAAAACTGCTTTAACAGGATGCGCCTGTAACTCCTTACTCAACTTATGCTGTACCGCAATAGCGGCCTGTTTATAGCCTTGATCTAAGGTTTTGCTTGCAAACATAGGCCAAGGCAGCATAAAAGCGGATCCTTGCTCACCCCTAAAACCAAGAGCAGCCGCAATTGCGATGGCCAATGCTTGATAGTTATCCCCAAAATGCCCTCCTTGAGGAGGTACACTATCAATCACTAACAACTCTCCAACCCTGAAATAAGCTAACTTAAATCGTGGTGGCTCAAGATCAGTATCTACCTGTACACTTGCGGCGGCATCATCCTCACTCACTCCCACCTCAACAATAGGTGACGAAGGTGCGGATACAGCTGGTGATAGCGAAGGTGTCTGAACAGAAGGAGATGGCGCTGCTGTTTTCTCAGCAGGCTCAGCAACGGCTAGTCCTAAAGCAGCTCTAGCTTGTGACATCCCTTGCTGAGCAGTTGCCACAGAAGCGGTAGAACCACGGGTTTGAGTTTGAGGTGAAGAACTACCTTTAGACGCCCCCTGCTGCCCCAAAGCCGAACGAGCACTTGCGACCCGATCAGACTCAAAAGGAATATCTGGCGCTGGATATCTAAAATCAGATACCCACTCCGCCGAATCAGCAGCATTAGGTAATACAGCACAAGGCAGCCAACTAGAGACCCCTAGGGCCTCTAAATATTGATGACGAAGCTGCTCTTGCTCCATATTGACGATCTAAACCTTCACTGTTTGTTATACTTGGGGATGCGCTTTCTGAACGTTTGCTTCAAGCATGTTCAGCGCATGGATATAAGCCTTAGCTGAAGCGA
This sequence comes from Neptuniibacter sp. 1_MG-2023, assembly GCF_030547185.1. GTDB lineage: Bacteria > Pseudomonadota > Gammaproteobacteria > Pseudomonadales > Balneatricaceae > Neptuniibacter. Next base: position 261,430 of record NZ_JAUOQR010000003.1, on the reverse strand, counting down.
TAATAATATCAGTGTCTGCGCCTAAACCATTAACGATACGCCCACCTTTTTCAAGACGAACAGTTACTTCACCTTGAGAGTCAGTGCCTTCAGTAACGGCATTCACCGAATAGATCTGTAAACTAGCACCCGAGTTAGCGATAGATTCGATCGCTTTAAACGTCGCATCCACTGGACCACTCCCTTCAGCTTCTGCCGTTTTCTCTTGATCACCGACTTGTATCACTATAGTCGCTGTTGGCGTTTCACCTGTTTGTGATACCACCGACAAACTGCTTAGTTTGAATTGCTCGCTGCTTGCTGCTGCACGTGTATCACTCACTAGAGCAACCAGATCCTCATCAAAGATCTCATGCTTTTTATCGGCAAGCTCTTTAAAACGCGAAAAGGCATTATTCAATTCAAGGTCAGAGGACAGCGATGTACCTAACTCCTCTAAACGACTACGGAATGCAGCACGCCCAGAGTGCTTACCCAACACCATGCGGTTAGTATTCCAGCCCACATCCTGAGCTGTCATAATCTCATAAGTTTCACGGTGCTTAAGTACACCATCCTGATGAATACCTGATTCATGGGCAAACGCGTTAGCCCCCACAATTGCCTTATTTGGCTGCACAGGAAAACCAGTAACACTAGAAACTAAGCGAGAAGCTGGAACAATCTGAGTGGTATCTATATTAGTCGAAACACCCAAAGAATCTTTACGTGTCCGAATCGCCATAACGATCTCTTCAAGCGAAGCATTACCTGCCCGCTCACCTAAACCATTAATCGTACATTCAACCTGACGCGCACCGGCTCCCACCGCAGCAAGAGAGTTAGCCACAGCCAAGCCTAAATCATTATGACAGTGCACTGAAAAAACCGCTTTATCCGCATTAGGGATACGTTGAATCAGCTGTCCTATAGTATTCGCAAACTCACCCGGAACTGCATAACCTACAGTATCTGGGATATTAATAGTGCGAGCACCCGCATCAATCACTTTTTCGATGATTCGACACATAAAATCAAGTTCAGAACGGCTGGCATCTTCTAATGAGAACTCAACATCGTCAATCAAATTACGTGCTCGAGTAACCGCTTTAACCGCTTGTTCTACCACTTGATCAGGCTGCATCTGAAGCTTGTACTTCATATGAATAGGCGAGGTTGCAATAAAGGTATGGATACGCCCCATTGCCGCATTTTGTAGCGCTTCGCCTGCACGATCAATATCGGCATCTAAAGCACGGGATAATGAACAGATACGACTTCCAGTTACTGTATCAGCAATCGCCTTAACCGATTCAAAGTCCCCTTGACTGGCAATAGCAAAACCAGCCTCAATCACATCGACTCGCATCTTCTCTAACTGCATGGCAATACGCAGTTTCTCGTCACGAGTCATGGACGCACCAGGACTTTGCTCACCGTCACGTAAGGTTGTATCAAATATAATTACACGATTATCATTATTCATTAGGAGCGCTCCAAACCAACTCACCAGCGATCAATATTTACTATTATCGCCACTCTCTAAATTCTTTACAAAAACTGGACAAAAAAGGGCACTAGAGAACTATACTCTAAGTTCCAAAAAATAGTTTTTAATAGCTAAAACTGGCTATCTTATGGAAATAGCAATCTGCGTTGTAATACTCTTTATATAGCCTATTACTTGGCTATAAAAGTAGGGATATGCGTGGTTACCCAGTGACCACCCACTATAGCGCCGGAGCTATGTTTTGCAACCAATGTTTACCTCTTAATACAACAAAAGAAGATCATCATGGATAAAGAATTCGATCGCCCAATAAACCGAAAAGGAACCGCCAGCCAAAAGTGGGAAAAGTACGGTGATAGCGACATTTTGCCAATGTGGGTTGCCGATACTGACTTCATGTCTCCTCCATGCGTAATCAACGCACTGAAGGAGCGTATAGATCATGGTATTTTTGGTTATACCGTCGTTCCTAGCGAATTAAACCAGCTAGTCATACAGCGTATGCAAACCTTATATCATTGGGAAATAGATGCAGACTCAATCATCTGGCTACCCGGACTTGTATGCGGACTAAACCTTGCCTGTCGTGCGGTTGGTAAAAGTGGTGATAGCGTCATCTCACCAAAACCTATCTATCCCCCATTTATTTCATCGCCGCGACTATCCAATAGAGAGGTATGCACAGTCCCACTGAAAAAAGTGGATCAACGCTTTATCCTTGACTTAGAGGCACTAGAAAAGAACTTAACTGATCGCACTCGCTTACTTCTCTTTTGCAACCCTCATAATCCAGGGGGAACGGTTTACAGACAAGAGGAACTCGAAGCACTTGCCAGCCTTATTATCAAACATAACCTTTATGTCTGTTCCGATGAAATCCATTGCGACCTTATCTTAGAAACGGGATTAAAACATACCCCTCTCGCTTCACTAAATGAAGAGATTGCTCAACGCACCATTACCCTCATGGCACCCAGCAAAACCTACAATATCGCAGGGCTTGGCTGCTCTTTTGCCATTATCAAAGATAAAAAATTACGCCAGCAGTTCATAAACGTGCGCAAAGGCATAGTCCCTGATGTCAATCTACTCGGCTATACCGCGACAATGGCCGCTTATAAAGATGGGGATGAGTGGAACAAAAAACAGCTCGACTACCTACGCAGCAACCGTGATTATCTGCAAAAGGAGATCAACTCGATCCCTGGACTTAAACTACTCCCTATCGAAGCAACCTATCTTGCATGGATCGATGTATCCGGTGCTAAGTTAACTAACCCTGCACATTTTTTTGAACAAGCGGGGGTTGGCATGTCTCCAGGCCGTGACTTTGGTGACGAGAACTATATGCGCTTAAATTTTGGTTGCCCAAGAAGTACATTAGAAGAAGCCGTACACCGTATTAAAACGGCCTTACTTAATGAGTTGCCAACTTAAAGCGAAGAGCATAGGGAAAAGTCACACTCGGTAAGTGAGCCACCCTTATTCGCCATCTAACTCACTAAGCTTTTGAATAATCAAAAGGGATGACCTCAGCAATAGAACCCGCATTTAATGCAAGCATTAATAAGCGATCAACACCTAAGGCAACTCCAGCACAATCGGGCAAGCCTGCTTCCAGCGCCTCGACTAAGCGATAATCTAAGGGGCGCTGCGGAAGCTGCAATCGCTCTCGGTGTGTTTGATCAATCTGCAAACGCTTCTGTTGTTCTTGTGGATCGGTCAGCTCATGATAGCCATTAGCCAATTCAACACCGTTCACAAACAACTCAAACCGCGCCGCAACCCATCCACCAGCACTATTTTTCCGCACCTTCGCAAGCGCAGCTTGAGAGGCTGGGTATTCAGTGACGAAAATCGCAGCGACCTTTTTTAGCTGAGGCTCAATTACATGGGAGATCAAAAGGTTCAACCACGTATCAGGGTCATCATCTTGCAGCGTTATATCCACATATTTTTTGGTTTCAGCAACCAAACGATCAACTCCCACCAGCTCTGGGCGAAAACCTAAATAACGCATAAAAAGGTCTGAGTAGGTAATTCTCTCTATACTTTTTAAGCCCAAAATAGGTACCACTAACGCTTCTACTTCATCCATTAACTGATGATCATCATAACCGGGCTGATACCACTCCAACATAGTAAACTCAGGGTTGTGGCGGCTGCCATACTCACCATTGCGAAACACTTTGCTCATTTGATAGATAGCGCCACTACCCGCAGCCAGTAGACGTTTCATCGCATATTCAGGTGATGTTTGAAGATAATAGGTTTGCTCATCAACACCAACGACGGGACAATAGTTAAGCTCAAAACTATCGATAAAAGGATCACTTACGGCACACTGCGACATCACTGGCGTATCAACTTCTAGCACATCTAATTGCTTAAAAAAGTCGCGAATATGATCAAAAAGCTGCGCCCGATGACGCAAGTTTTCAATTGTTGCCGATGGCCGCCAGTCACTCATACTCTCTCACTTAATCATTACACAAAAACAAACCATAAAATCCCGCACCAATAAAAACGGCAGCCTAAGCTGCCGTTTTTACTAACGATTCGATCAATTACGCACGAGAAACATATTCACCTGTACGTGTATCAATTTTCAGCACTTCGCCTTGATTGATAAACAACGGAACACGAACAATCGCACCAGTAGCTAAAGTTGCCGGTTTAGATCCACCTTGTGCAGTATCGCCTTTTAGGCCTGGATCAGTTTCAACAACCTCTAACTCAACGAAATTAGCTGGCATCACAGCAATTGGATTACCGTTAAACAAAGTTACCGTGACGGAATCCTGCTCTTTTAACCATGGTTTAGCATCAGACACAGCATTTTCATCCGCACCCACCTGCTCAAAGGTATTCGGATCCATAAAGTACCAAAGCTCACCATCGTAGTATGAATACTCCATTGTCGTATCCATAACATCTGCTGCTTCAACACTTTCACCCGATTTGAAAGTACGCTCCCAAATACGACCCGACATTAAGTTACGCAACTTAACACGTGTAAATGCTTGTCCTTTACCCGGCTTCACAAATTCAACGTCAACCATTGAACATGGATCACCATCGATCATTACTTTCATACCGTTCTTGAACTGGTTAGAAGAAAAATTCGCCATAATGTCCTACGCATCTCTTATAATTTGCTATTCAACTAACATCGCTGTCAGCAGTAAAATTGACAGACATTCTACTAGAAAGGAGAATGCGAGCAACTTCCAGCTGCCATTCTGCCGAAAAACACTATGAATTCTGTCCCAAAAACGACCAAAATCAGTGAAACAGCGATTCAGATTGGCGAAAACACTCCGTGGCAGCACCTATTAAGCCATACTATTAACAGCCCTAAAGCATTATTACAAAGGCTAGAGCTTTCTGAAAGCTACCTTGATGGGGCCATCGCTGGTGCAAATGAATTTCCCCTTAAAGTACCCGAACCTTACCTAGCCAAAATAAAAAAAGGGGACCCACAGGATCCATTACTACGACAGATTTTACCTTTAGATGCCGAGTTAGACGCTATTCCCGGCTACGTTATCGACCCATTAGCGGAGATGAGCGCTAATCATCGTGATGGCTTAATTCATAAATACAAAGGCCGTGTGCTACTCATCCTCAGCGGCGCTTGCGCAATCAACTGCAGATACTGTTTCCGCCGGCACTTTCCTTATCAGGAAAACCGTTTAGGCCCTGAACAATGGCAAGAGATACTGGCTTATTTGACAGCCGACCCGAGCATCAGTGAAGTTATCTTTTCAGGCGGTGATCCGCTAGCCACTAGCGATGAACGCTTAGCCCGCATGATTAAAGATCTTGAGCAGATCCCGCACTTAAAACGGCTGCGTATCCACACTCGCTTACCTATTGTGATCCCCCAAAGAGTAACAACATCACTGACAAGAATCCTGAAAGAGTGCCGCTTTGATACCGTGATGGTTTTACACGCAAATCATCCAAATGAACTAGACGAGCAGACAGTTAAGATAGTCACAGCACTAAAAAGTGCTCAGGTAACCGTACTTAACCAAGCAGTGCTATTAAAAGGCGTCAATGACAGCGTTGATACATTACAAGAGCTAAGCGAAACCCTTTTTCACTATGGTGTTTTACCTTACTACCTTTTCACCTTAGATCCCGTTCAGGGAGCCGCACATTTCAACATTAGCGATACGGAAGCCCTTGCACTATTTGAAAAACTGCAAAATATACTCCCAGGTTACCTGCTACCTAGGTTAGCTCGCGAAATCCCAGGTAAAGGCTCAAAAACTTTATTAAAGCCTTAGCCTTAGATAACAAAACCGCTTTGCTTCAAAAATAGATCTTCTGAAACCAAGAATACTGCCGATAACAAATTATCTAAGTGCAAAAGGTGATTTTATGCGTATTTCTGCCTCAGATATCTCATTTGATACACAAACTAACAGCCAAACATACACTCATATCAGGGAACAACTTACTGAAGGCTACGTGCTTACAGGGAGCAATTTCAGTAAAAACAATCTCATCGCAGGAACACATACAGAACAAACACGAACAGAAACAACAAACCAGATCACAGAAACGCCTACCTATTCAGATCTCAGGCAAGACGCTGCACGAGAGAACGTTGGAAAATATACGCTAGACCAGCTACTGACTAATATCACAGGCAGAGATAGCACGAGTCTCTTTGAACTCACGCCTGAAGATAAAATGAAGATAGAGTTGTTAAAAAAAATTTATGAACATCTAACAGGAAAAACCTTCCACAGCGGCGTACTCGACCTATCCAATACAAGCACTAATAGCGGAAACATAGAAAACCCGTCCTCAGAGAGTAGCTCGACACCATCCGCTATATCGCTCGCTACAGAGGTAGGCGCTGTTGAATATGGTTTAGATTACCGCTACACGGAAACCACCGAACACCAAGAGCAACTACAATTCCAAGCTAAAGGACAAGTGAGAACAGCGGATGGCAAAGTGATCGATTTAGATCTACAACTCAACCTAAGCCGCTCAGCCAGTGAAAGCGAAAGTCTACATATACGTATGGGCGCTGCACTGAAAGACCCATTAGTAATAAACTTTTCTGGTCAAGCAGCAGAATTAACAGCCAATAAAATTAGTTTTGATATAGATATGGACGGTGATCAAGAATTAATTCACCAACTATCTGAACAGAGTGGCTACATCGCACTTGATCATAATGGTAATGGCCAAATTGATGATGGCAGCGAGTTATTTGGTGCATCCAGTGGCAACGGTTTCAAAGAACTTGCCGCTTATGATGATGATCACAATGGTTTTATTGATGAAAATGATGACGCTTGGGATAAATTACGTATCTGGGTTCAACATGATGATGGTAGTAGCAGTTTGTTTACCTTGGCAGAAAAAGATGTAGGCGCACTCTATTTAGGTTACACCGATACTGATTGGGATCTTAATGCAGGGCCTAATAGTGACGAAATAGCAGGTAAAGTACGCGCAACAGGACTATTTTTAACAGAGAGCGGCGATACTGGAACCTTACAACAAGTTGATTTAGTTATATAAAATGTAAAAAATCAACATCTTAACTTGACGACAACAGTGATGTTCAATAGCATCAAAAGCACTTATACGAACGTCGCGTATATGGATATCAAAGGAAACGCGAATGCAGCCCTCCCCTCAAGCCTCACCAAAAAGTTACGCTATTGCCGTTTCTATCTCCGCAATTTTTGGTGTTATGGGTATACATCACTTCTATCTTGGCCGATATATTGAAGGCATCATCGATTTTAGTCTCTTTGTATTGACCATCTATTTTTACGCCAACGGTGAACTGCTCTGGGCTGGCGCTTGCTTTGCGATAGATAGTATCCACACATTTATTATTACCATTATGCTCCTAACAGGATCATTTAAAGACGGCCAAGGAAAGTACGTTTGCTACCCCGGCCAAAAGCTAAAAACCCCATTTTAAGGATAAGAAAAATGACCGAACCAACAACAGTAAATGCAGCACCTGAAGTTATCGTTAGCGAAAAAGGCTTCGTTCCTACTTTGTTACTTTGCTTCTTTTTAGGCGTATTAGGCGTTCATCGCTTTTATGTAGGAAAAGTTGGTACAGGCATACTTATGCTGCTGACATTAGGTGGGTTAGGCATCTGGTCGCTTGTAGACTTCATCATGATCGCTGTTGGATCTTTCAAAGACAAAAACGGTCATACGATCAAGCCAGCCTAATACAACTCGGCGCTACGTGTCTTATACAGCACGTAACGCCACCTTCCTTTCAATTACAAATTTACTTGCTCCGGTACCGCTTGGCCTTTGTACCAATTTTTCATATCGATCCGTGCATTGATCGTATCAATCCGGTGCTGCAGTTTTGGATGACTAAGCAACCATGTCGGCAGCTTTTCAGTTTCATCTTTCGCTGCATATTGTTCCTGCATAATAGTGAAAAACGTCGTCGCACCCGCAACATGCCCATAATGGCGCTGCAATGTATCTAACGCGGCTAAATCAGCGCTTTCCTCCTGCCCCCGACTAAACACCAGCATTCCCAACTCAGAACCTGTATTAAAAACGGTGCCGGGATCACCGGCAAAAAAACTATAAGCCACCTGTAAAGCAAGGCCACGACTCACGCTCACAATAGGGTCTCTATGTTTTACATGTGCGATCTCATGGGCCAGCACCATTGCAAGTGCATTTTCATTGGGCATCGCCTCCACCAATCCACGTAAAACAAAAATATTACCCCCTAAGGTCGCAAACGCGTTGATCTCTAGCGTGTCGAGGTAATGAACGTTTATGCGAACAGGCTCATCAAACCCACTTTTAGCGGAGAGATCATCCACAATATTCTGTAAATATCGCTCTACACGCTGCTCCTCCGCGTCAAGGGTATTGTATTTTTCAAATAGGGATTCATATGGTTTAACAAAACGCGCTTCAGCACTTAATGGCACATGGATCAGCAAACGATCAGCAAACCAGATAACGGCCACAACTAAGCCTATAAAAAGGGCTATACCTAACAGCAACCAGCGCATAAAAGATTTTACCTGCTGGTCATGTGAATCAGGGAGTTGATAACTGTTAGAATCGCCGTAAGACATAATATAAACCTTTAGTAATAAGGCGATAAATATCACCATGAAGTGCTCAGTTGTGGATATTAACTAATTCTTACCTTTTCGGTGCTGGCGGCATAGGAAATGCCGCCACGACGCCTTTAGCTTCAGTGATTTTTGCCACACCTTCTTGCTCGACTTCATCGATTCTAATAATCCCATTGAATGGAATAAAAGAGCGTTTAACACCGCTGAATTTTGCCTTTAGTTTCTCCTCGCTAGGATCAACGACCAATTCAGAGCGGTTGCCAAATACAAAGCCTTCGACCTCTAAAAAACCCCACATATCACTTTGATAAACATGTTCCGCATAAATCTCAAACACTTGATCTTCATTTACAAAAATAACACGATAAAGACGATCACCCTTAGCCATAGCCTACCTTTTGCTATATTTTTATCAAAAACTGAGTCTATAAAAGAACTAACTGCCTCCTTAAAGTAAGGGCAGGATCCTCTTTTTCAAGATATACCACGCTATATCAGAAGCTAAAGCAACTGGATAAAAAAAGCCTAACCTCAACCACTCTTCAACCTGTTCATTATCTAGTCGCTTCAGTATAATGCCCGGTCCTTTGATAGGCTTGTCACTTTATTGACAATCCAACGATACACGCTAGATACAGGTGAACAATGGCGAAGAAGCTATTTATTAAGACTCACGGTTGTCAGATGAACGAATACGACTCTGCGCGTATGGCTGACCTTCTGGGAGAAAGTCATGAACTAGAGCTAACAGAAGATGCTAATGAGGCAGATGTTCTGTTGCTTAACACCTGTTCTATTCGTGAAAAGGCGCAAGAAAAAGTGTTCCATCAATTAGGACGCTGGCGCAAACTGAAAGCAAAAAATCCTGATATAAAGATAGGTATTGGTGGCTGTGTCGCAAGCCAAGAGGGTAACAATATCCTCAAGCGTGCCCCTTATGTGGATATGATTTTTGGCCCGCAGACCTTGCACCGCCTACCCGAAATGATTAATGAATCAGATGCAGGCGGCGTTGGTATTGTGGACGTTTCCTTCCCTGAGATCGAAAAATTTGACCACCTTCCCGCACCTAAAGTAGAAGGGGCTGAAGCCTTTGTTTCCGTTATGGAAGGCTGTTCAAAATATTGTACGTTCTGCGTAGTCCCATACACCCGCGGTGAGGAAGTCAGTCGACCGCTAGATGATGTCATTACAGAGTGTGTCGAGCTAGCGGAGCAAGGTGTACGCGAAGTCAATTTACTTGGCCAAAACGTAAATGCTTATCGCGGCGAAACCCATGACGGGGATACAGCTGATCTAGCTGAACTCATTCGCTGCGTTGCCGCAGTTGATGGTATTGACCGTATTCGGTTTACCACCAGCCATCCTGTCGAGTTTACAGATAGCCTTGTCGAAGCCTATGCAGAAGTACCTGAACTGGTGAGTTTTCTTCATCTACCAGTACAAAGTGGCTCTGATAAGATCTTAATGGCGATGAAGCGAGGCCACACTGCACTGGAGTATAAGTCTAAAATCCGCAGTATCCGTAAAGTACGTCCTGATATTGAAATATCCTCTGACTTTATTATTGGCTTCCCAAATGAATCTGATGCCGATTTCGAAGCCACAATGAAACTGATCGAAGATATAGGGTTTGATAACAGCTATAGCTTTATCTACAGCCGTCGTCCCGGCACTCCCGCTTCAGATCTACCCGATAATATCGATGACGAAACTAAAAAACAGCGACTAAAAATACTGCAAACCCGTATTGTTCAAAACGCACAGCAGATCAGTCGCAAGATGGTCGGTACGACACAACGTATCCTCGTCAACGGCTACTCTAAAAAAGATCCCGGACTACTGTCAGGCAGAACAGAAAATAATCGTGTAGTGAACTTCCGCTGCGATAATCCAGATCTAATCGGTCATTTTGCCGATGTAACTATCGTCGACGCATACGCTAACTCCCTAGTAGGTGAGCTACTATGTTCGGAACTAGACGATAACTTCCCACAAAAGGCGGGCTTAGCTTGAGCACTGCACAATCAATAAAACTGACACTTGAACCAGAAAATGCCGATTTTTTGGCAAACCTTTGTGGGCCATTTAATGAGCACCTCAAATTATTGGAAAAACGCTTAGGGGTTGAGATCCGCAACCACGGTAACCATTTCCAACTGCTCGGCGATATCGACATTATCAAAACAGTATCTGGAATGCTGGAAAACCTTTATAAAGACGCCGTTCAAGAGAAGCGCTTATCACCCGATCAAATTCATCTACTGATCCAGCAAAGCGGTATAGAGCAGATAACGAGCAACCCAGCAGTAACAGATATCGATATCAGCATCCGCACCAAAAAAGTATTAATCCGTCCTCGCGGTGAAAACCAACAAGGCTATGTCCGCTCTATTCTACAACACGACATTAACTTTGGTATTGGCCCTGCTGGGACAGGTAAAACCTATTTAGCGGTGGCTTGTGCTGTAGATGCCCTTGAGCGTGAAGAAGTTGACCGTATTCTATTGGTTCGTCCTGCCGTCGAAGCGGGCGAAAAGCTAGGCTTTCTACCGGGCGATCTCAGTCAAAAAGTCGACCCTTATCTGCGCCCTTTATACGACGCTCTCTACGAGATGCTCGGCTTTGAACGAGTAGGTAAATTAATAGAAAGGAATGTGATTGAGGTCGCGCCACTTGCATTTATGCGTGGTCGAACACTCAACAACTCTTTTGTTATTCTTGATGAAAGCCAAAATACCACAAGAGAACAGATGAAGATGTTCCTGACCCGTATTGGATTCGGCACAACCGCTGTGATCACTGGTGATATTACCCAAGTCGATCTACCAAAAGGTACTCGATCCGGCTTAATCCATGCCATGCAAGTGTTAGATGGGGTAAAAGATATAGGGTTCACACAATTCACCGCTAAGGACGTTGTTCGCCACCCCTTAGTTCAACATATAGTGCGTGCCTACGATCGTTTCGAAAAACAAGACAGCTCTCAGGATAAACCTTTATGAGTTTTGACTGCGACGTACAATATGAAATTGAAGGAACGCTGCCATCTGAAGCTCAATTCAATAAATGGGCAGAAGCCGCTTTATCGACTCAAATTAAAGAGGGTGAGCTATGCATACGTATAGTCTCTCCCGAAGAGAGCCAGACACTCAACAACACCTACCGAGGCAAAGATAAACCCACTAATGTGTTATCTTTCCCATTTGAAGTACCAGAAGGTATTCCACTGCAGCTACTAGGTGACCTAGTTATCTGTGCCGATGTCGTTGAGAAAGAAGCACATGAGCAAAACAAAGCGCCATTCGACCATTGGGCCCACATGGTTGTACACGGCTGCTTGCATCTTATCGGTTTCGATCATATAAATGACGCTGAGGCTGAAGAGATGGAAAGCCTTGAAAAAAAGATTCTTGCCAGCATAGATATTGCTGATCCCTACCGGGAAGAAAACTAACTAAGGACGAACATAAACACCATGAGCGAAGATCGATCGGGACAAAACAAAGGCTGGTTCGACAAACTAACCCATGCATTTAGTGATGAACCAAGAAGCCGAGAAGACCTGTTAACCGATTTACGTCAGGCCTCCGATGACAACCTACTAGACAGCGAAGCCCTCACTATTATGGAGGGAGCGATGCAAGTCGCTGACATGCAAGTTCGCGACGTTATGATTCCACGCTCCCAAATGGTTGTCGTTGAAGCGGACCAAACACCGAAAGAATTTCTACCTATTATTATATCTAGCGCCCACTCCCGCTTTCCGGTTATCGGGGAAACACCCGATGAAGTACAAGGGATCTTGCTAGCTAAAGATTTATTACCCTTAATACTTGAAGGAAACCTTGAGCAATTTGATCTAAAAAGTAAGCTCCGTAACGTTACTTTTATCCCTGAATCCAAGCGTTTAAATGTTTTGCTTAAAGAGTTCCGTGTGACTCGCAATCATATGGCTGTTGTTATGGATGAATACGGCGGCGTTTCAGGCTTAATCACCATCGAAGACGTGCTGGAACAGATTGTTGGCGAAATTGAAGATGAACACGACAGCGAAGAAGATGATGGCAACATCAAACCTTTCGATGACAACGCGTTTATTGTAAAAGCTTTAACACCGATTGATGATTTTAATGACTACTTCTCTATCTCCTTCCCCGATGAAGAGTTTGATACCATTGGCGGTATAGTTACTCAACAGTTCGGCCATCTTCCAAAAAAAGATGAATCGGTACAGATAGACGGTTTTCACTTTAAAATCCTATCCGCTGATACTCGACGCATTCGACTACTACAGGTTTCAAGAGAAGAGTAAGCACTATGCCTCTGCAATTTATTATATGTTTAATTGCAGGGGCACTGATTGCCCCTAGCTTAGCCCCTTTCAATATCCCCTATTTAGCGCTTTTTCCGCCGGCTATTCTTTACCTTTCAAGCTACAAAAAAAACAATAAACAAAGCGCACTACTTGGCTGGGCCTTCGGGTTAGGCTTTTTTGGTAGTGGTGTATCATGGGTTTTTGTTAGCATTTCAGAACATAGCCAAACGCCTTTACCTATAGCGATCGGCTTAACCGCACTCTTTGTAGCAGCTCTCGCTCTACTTTTTAGCGTGCAACTTTATCTCTGGAAAAAACTCTTTTCTGCTAGATTCTTAGCCGCTAGCTTTGTTGGCTTATGGCTACTCTTTGAATGGCTAAGAAGCTGGTTATTTACCGGATTCCCTTGGTTATATTTAGGTAACGCATCCTTAGATACCCCTTACCAGAATACCCTTTCTTTAGGCGGGATATGGTTAGCCAGCGCCGCTATATTAATCACAGCGCTAGCTATTGCAGAACTGTTAAGATCACGAAAACTACTCCCCCTGCTCATTGCCCCTCTCCCCCTAATCGGCAGCTACTTATTACCACTGCAATGGACAACACCTAACGAAGAAACGCTTTCAGTGGCTATAGTCCAACCTAATATTGCGCAGGCGGTTAAGTGGGATACAAACTACCGTGAAGATATACTCACTCAATATGAAACGCTCACAAGAGACCATTTAGATGCACAGCTAGTGCTCTGGCCGGAAACAGCCATTCCTTCGCTGTTCAGATATGCAGCAACACCTCTGGCTGAGCTACTCAACGATTTAGATACAAAAGGCACTACATTAATCAGTGGCCTGCCTAGCGCTATACCCGATCAGAACCATCCTAAGGGCTACCTTATCCACAACAGCCTAGCCGTACTGACAAGCGGCAGCGGTATTTACCATAAACAGCGCCTTGTTCCTTTTGGTGAATACGTACCTATGGAAAACTATATTCGAGGGCTTTTTGATTTTTTTAATCTACCTATGTCTAGCTTCTCACTCCCTAAAGCGCAGCAGCCTTTATTAAAAGTTGGTCAAGTCAAACTCAGTGCTGCCATTTGTTATGAGATCGCTTACCCAGAGCTGGTACGAAAAGCATCAAAGCACGCAGATATCATACTCACCGTCTCCAATGACACTTGGTTTGGTAGATCCATTGCACCCGCACAACATCTACAAATCGCTCGTGTAAGAGCGGTTGAAAATGGCCGCTGGGTAATACGTGGAACCAACAATGGCATTACAGCGCTGATTGATTCGGAAGGCAGCATAGTAGACCAACTACCACAATTTCGGGCAGCCGTTTTACGAGGGACAGCGCACAGCATGGAAGGGGAAACCCCTTTTCAGCGTTACGGATCACTACCAGTGTTACTACTAGCGCTTGGTTTAACTGTTCTATCTATGGGGCAACGCAGAAATCAAGATAACGCTAAGCGCTATCCCAATTTCAGGTAAGCCCATTTAAAGCTTACTTGTGAGGCCAAGGCGCTGACACGCGCTTGAAATAACCTTGCTCACACTCAGAACAAGGTTTGAGCTTTTCAGTTTTATATAAATTAAATTGAGTCCCACAATTAAGGCATTCAAGCGTGCCTACTGTGGCCAACTCTCCCGCCATATACTGCTGATCAGTATGATCTAAACGTTCTCGAAGCTGCTCTTGCCCTATACGTGTTTGATCTGCAATTAATCTCAACTGCTCAATCAATGTCTGTTCTAATATATTCAGATCAAAACCTAGCCATGCAGCTAAACCTTCACCTGTTTCATTAGCGTAATAACCTAGCTGCTTCAGATCTCTAGCTAAATAAGCTTTCAGTAGATCAAGCTCATCGCGGGTCATCTCCTCTGCTGCCAACTCAAGCTCTACTGCATCATGGATTTTCTCTTGCAAAAGATCCCAAGAGCCCGCTTTTGAATTCTCTAGGTCTTTAGTAAGACGTAACAAGACCCTATCGTAGTCCTCAGAAGCTAATTTATTTTGCTTATCATTATTTTGCGACATAAAACCACCTCGTTATGAGCGGAAACTCTGTTTGCTTACCTGTATATATTGTATGCTATACCCCAATAAGCAAACTTTTATTAACCGGCATCAAAAGATGCCGGTTTTTCTATCAAAGGCATCACGATTTACGAACATGAACGAACAATACCGCCCACAAAAGATTGAGCCACAGGTCCAGCAACATTGGAAAGATAACGATAGCTTTAAGTGCGAAGAGGATCTGCAGAAAGAAAAATTCTACTGCCTATCCATGTTTCCGTACCCTAGCGGTCGACTCCATATGGGTCATGTTCGTAACTACACTATCGGAGATGTAGTTTCCCGTTACCAGCGTATGCAAGGTAAGAATGTTCTGCAACCTATGGGTTGGGACGCATTTGGCCTGCCTGCTGAAAACGCGGCGATGAAAAATAACGTAGCGCCAGCTAAATGGACCTACGAAAACATTGATTACATGCGTAACCAGCTGCAACTTATGGGTTTTGGTTATGACTGGAACCGCGAACTCGCTACTTGTCATCCAGAATACTACCGCTGGGAACAGTGGTTCTTTACTAAGTTGATGGATAAAGGCCTCGTTTACAAAAAAGAAGCAGAAGTAAACTGGGATCCAGTTGACCAAACGGTTCTAGCCAACGAACAGGTTATTGATGGTCGAGGCTGGCGTTCTGGCGCATTAGTCGAACGTAAAAAAATCCCGCAGTGGTTCCTTAAAATCACAGACTACGCTGATCAGTTACTGTCGGACTTAGACAAACTTGATGAGTGGCCAGAGCAAGTTCGTACGATGCAGAAAAACTGGATCGGTCGCTCTGAAGGGGTTGAACTTACCTTTGATGTTGCTAATTACGGTCCACTAGAAGTATTCACAACACGACCAGACACGCTAATGGGCGTTACCTACGTTGCTGTTGCAGCACAACACCCGCTTGCCCAACAAGCAGCTGCAAACAACTCAGAGCTCGCTACATTTATTGATGAGTGCAAAAATATTAAAGTTGCCGAAGCTGATATGGCAACGATGGAAAAGAAAGGTATGGCGCTAGGCATTAACGCTATACACCCTCTTACAGGTAAAGAAGTACCTGTTTGGACTGCTAACTTTGTCTTGATGGATTATGGCTCAGGCGCAGTCATGTCTGTACCTGGCCACGACCAGCGTGATTGGGAGTTTGCAACCAAATATGGTCTAGAGATCAAACAAGTTATCCGTCCACTAGACGATTCTGCCGTTGATCTAAGTGTTGAAGCCTATACAGAAAAAGGCGCCTTAGTTAACTCTGGCAACTATAATGATTTAGAATTTGACGTTGCCTTTAAAGCGATCGCAGCTGATCTAGAAGCTAAAGGTAAAGGTAAGGTCACGGTTAACTTCCGCTTACGTGACTGGGGCGTATCTCGCCAACGTTACTGGGGCGCACCGATCCCTGTGATTAACTGCCCAAGCTGCGGAGCACTTCCCGTACCTGAAGAGCAACTACCCGTTGTTCTTCCTACTGATGTTGAGTTTGATGGTAGCGGCTCTCCAATCAAAAAAATGGAAAGCTTCATTAATACCACCTGCCCTAAATGTGGCGGTCCCGCAGAACGAGAAACCGATACATTTGATACCTTTATGGAATCATCATGGTATTACGCACGCTATGCTTCACGTAGCAGTGATAACGCCATGCTTGAGCCGGAAAAAGCGAATTATTGGCTTCCTGTCGATCAATATATCGGCGGTATTGAACACGCTATTCTTCACCTACTTTACTCACGCTTTTTCCATAAGTTAATGCGTGATGAAGGACTTGTAGACAGTGATGAGCCATTTAAACGTCTTCTTTGCCAAGGTATGGTTCTAGCCGATAGTTTCTGCTACGAAGATGATAAAGGTGGAAAAGTTTGGGTTGCCCCAAATGAAGTTGATATTCAGACCGATGAAAAAAGCCGTGTGATCAGTGCAACCCATCGCACTACAGGCCAAAGCCTTAAGCACGACGGCATGTCTAAAATGTCAAAATCAAAGAATAACGGCATCGATCCACAGATTATGATCGATAAATACGGCGCAGATACTGTGCGTTTATTTATGATGTTTGCTGCACCACCTGAGCAATCTTTAGAATGGTCAGATACCGGTGTAGAAGGTGCTCACCGTTTCCTTAAACGTCTTTGGAAGCAAGTCCATGATCACCTAAATGTAGGTGGCTCATCGGCTGCGATCGACAAAGACAATTTGACTGATGTGCAGAAAGAACTGCGCCGTAAAGTTCATTCTACTATTCAAAAAGTAAGTGATGATATGGAGCGTCGCCAAACGTTCAACACTGCAATTGCTGCGGTTATGGAGCTGTCTAACACAGTGGCTAAATTCGTTGATATTAGCGAACAAGGCCGCGCAGTTATGCAAGAAGCGCTTGAAGCTGCGGTCCTACTTCTATCACCTATAGTGCCTCATATTAGTCATCAGCTGTGGCAGGAACTAGGTCACTCTGAAGTACTTACCGCCCCATGGCCAACGATAGACGAATCAGCGCTTATCCAAGATACAGTGCAACTCGTTATCCAAGTCAACGGTAAGGTAAGAGCCAAAATCAATGTTGCTGCTGATGCAGATGAAGATATGATTCTTCATACCGCCTTAGCCGATGAAAACGTACAAAAGCATATGGTAGATAAAACAATCCGTAAAAAAATTGTTGTACCTGGCCGCTTAGTTAACATTGTTGTAGGTTAAAGCGAAATCGCTGGTTAAGGAGTAAACATGATTAAACAGTGGAAAACATTAATAGGGCAGTTCGTGTTGATACTAACCCTATTCAGCCTTTTATCTGCCTGCGGTTTCCAACTTCGAGGACTACAAGACGTATCCGAAGATAAGAAACTCGTAACACTTATACCAGGTAACACTAATAATCAGTTACTCCGTAGCCTGCGACAGAACATGAAGTTTAATGGCATCAGTGAAATTGATAATGCGAACTACCAGATTCGTCTTTCAAACTTTCGCTATAAACGCCGTGCAGCGACCATTAGTAGCAGTGCTGATGTAGATGAATATGAGATCTCTGCTGAGGTGACTATGCTTCTAACCGATAAGCAAGGACAGCCTCTTACGCAAAACATCAAAATTCAGCGCGAGCGAATCTACACTTATGACACAGACGCTGCGGCAGCAAGTTCAGAGCAAGAAGAACTTCTACGTGGCGAGTTATACGATTCAATTGCACAAACTATATTACGTCGCTATCTAGCCAGTAATAATAAGTCAGAATGAAGCTACGTCCGGAGCAGCTAGAGGCTCAGCTAAAAAAAGGCCTAGCGCCGGTATATTTTATTACCGGCGATGAGCCGCTTATTTTAGAAGAAAGCTCAGATTTGCTCCGTAGCCGCATACAGCAACAAGGCTTTAATGAACGTGAAGTACTCCATGTAGATGGTAGTTTTAACTGGGAATATCTTCTCGAATGCGCCAACGCTTTATCTCTATTCGCTGAAAAGAAAATTATCGAGCTCCGTTTAGGTAGTCAAAAGCTGAATAAGAAATCCAGTGAGCTACTACAAAGCTATCTTAATAATCCCGCACCAGACAATATCCTTTTAATCACCGCAAATAAGCTAGATGGTAGCGCCAAAAAGAGCGCATGGTTCAAAGCCATCGATAAATGCGGAATTATCATAGAGATCTGGCCCGTAGAAACAGAACAGTTACCTAATTGGATTAGACAACGAGCTGCACAAATAGACCTACAACTGAATGAAGAAGCAATACAACTCTTATGTGACCGTATTGAAGGCAATCTGCTTGCAGCAAAACAAGAGATCAATAAACTAAGCCTACTCTTCCCTCATCAAGTTGTTACCGCTGACGATGTTATCGACTCAGTATCTGATAGCTCTCGATATGATATTTATGGTCTGATCGATGCAGCATTAAATGGCCAAGCCGCTCGCTGCTGTAAAATACTTCAGGCGCTTAAGCAGGATGGTACAGAGCCACCGGTTGCTCTATGGGCACTCTCAAAAGAGCTACGTAGCTTATCTGCTATCCAACAAGCTCAACATAATGGTCAATCGTTCGATGCCGTATGCCAACGGGAAAGAATATGGGGGAAACGTAAACCTCTTGTCCGTAAAACAGCTCAGCGCATTTCAACTGAACAGATAAACTTAGCTCTACAGCAATGTGCCGAAGTCGATAAAATTGTTAAAGGGCTTGCATCGGGTGATGCTTGGCTACTTCTCACCTCCATCTCGCTTACGCTAGCAGGGCAACCATTAACCCTTCTCAATGCCTGCACATATTAAAACCTAGTGTAAAACAGCCGGATAGCATTCACCGCTTGCAGTTTATACCCTTGATCTATTAGCTCAACCTGACAAAATTAACTATGATAACTATAAAATCACAAGGCGTATAATTACCTATGCACTTATCTCAACGGGCATCTACACTGATCCTAACGACCATTTTACTGAGTGGCTGCGATGGGGAAACGACCCCTGAGAACATGCAGTCGGGAGAAGAGCTCTATAACTATTACTGCAAAAATTGTCACGAGCTGAAAGGCCCCGGCGCCAATATGGAACGCTATACTGGGGAAAAAAACTTAAAACCTTATAAAGTCATGCTGATGATCAAGTTCAACAAAGCCTCGCCTAAACACGGCATGACCACATTCACCCAGCTATCGGACAATCAAGCTGAGGCTGTATCTGAGTACACGGTAAACCTTATTGAAAGACATCTTAATAGGTAAAGCCTTTATCACATATAAGGCTGATAGTATTTTTGGATCAATTTTAAATCATCTTCATAATTACCCTGTGTATGAAATACGCCTAAAATCCCTCCGCGTTTATTTTTATAATCTATAAAACCCAAAACAATAGGCACCCCTGCGCCATCCGCTATATGATAAAAACCTGATTTCCAGTGGGTTACTTGAGATCGAGTTCCTTCAGGGGCCATCATAATTTTCAGATCTGGATAAGTTTTAAATTTCTCAACGGTCGCATCAACCATATTATTTTTTTTCACACGGTCGACCGGTATTCCTCCCATCCAACGCATCAAAAAACCAAATGGAAATTTAAAAATACTTGATTTACCAACCCAATGCAGCGGCATCCTCAATGCAAAAGCGATCATCAAAGAAAACGGCATATCCCAATTAGTCGTATGTGGCGCAGCAATTAATACACACTGCTTCATATCTTTTGGAAAAGAGCCTTTCACCTTCCAGCCACATATTTTAAGCAAAACTAGAGAAAAAAATCGTAAAAGCGAACTAATAACAGGCGTTGTAAACATAGTATTACGCCACATCCTAAAGACCCCTATTTATTAAAAATAGATAAATTCAAACAATAGGAATAATGAAGGATTTTACAGGCATTGTCTGCAAACAGTTAGGTCGATTGGATAAAGAGCTAGATGAAAACACCCAGCTCTCTGGCCTTAGCGATGAAACTTGTACTTAAACAAGACAGTGCACAACATCAGTCGCTAGTTTTATGTTGTCATGTAATGGGCAACGCTCACAAACTTCATTTAAAAACGCCAGCTTCTCAGCGTCAGTTAGATCAGCATCAATAGTAGCTTCAACGCGAATCTGCTGAAATCCAGTACGATCCTCAGTAGGCTTTCCCAGTAAGCCCATTGAATTAAGGTCAGCTTCAACTTTAATACTCATGGCTCTAAGATCAATCTTCTGCTGACCCGCAGCAATATGCCCAATACTGCCGATACAACCCGCTAATGAGAACAAAAAATACTCTAAAGGTGTTGGCCCTTGATTACCACCACCATTAGCCGTTGGCTGATCAATCACTACATGATGCTCTCGAATATCCGCAGTTATCGCACAACCTGAGCCCATATTAGCCATAACAGTGATTGTTTTTGTACCCATTGAACTGCTCCATAATAATTAAATTAGATAATACTAATTTAATTATTAATAAAGTAAAAAACAATATAGAAGCGATCAACAACGTAGAATAATACGATTTCATTGATATGAAAGACTAAGCGTTACTTAATCACAGAAGGTTCAAAGAAAAGCTGTTTTGATCAATCTATAAGCCTCTCCGGCTTAGGACGCCTTTATGGAAAGTCTCACATTGGATAGAAAACATAAGAGGAAGGAAGCCTCCCACATAAGGTACATATGTGGGAGACGGTCTTTATGCAGGGCATACCGATAAAGAGAGCCCTATTTACGGCTCTAACTAACTTTTTCGCCTTTAGCCTGTAAGTCCGCATGATATGAGGAGCGTACTAGCGGGCCACAAGCCGCATGAGTAAAACCGAGTTCTTTTGCAATCCGAGCAAACTCATCAAATTCCGCGGGAGTTACATAACGCTCCAACTTAAGATGATTACCGCTCGGTTGTAGATATTGCCCTATAGTCAGCATGTCTACATCATGGGCACGAAGATCTTTCATTACTTGAATAATCTCTTCATTGGTTTCACCAATACCCACCATTAACCCTGACTTAGTTCGAACGTTTGGATTTTTGGCTTTATATTTTTTCAGCAGACGTAAAGACCACTCATAATCAGATCCTGGGCGTACCGCTTTGTAAAGGCGCGGCACCGTTTCCATATTATGATTAAGAACATCGGGTGGCGTTTCAGTAAGAATATCAATCGCTATATCCATACGGCCACGAAAATCAGGTACTAAGATCTCCATCTCAATACTCGGTACTTGTCCGCGGGTCTCACGTACGCAATCTGCAAAATGCTGAGCACCACCATCACGTAGATCATCACGATCTACTGAGGTTACGACTACATAACGAAGCCCCATATCAGCGATAGCATCCGCTAACTCTTTAGGCTCATTTCTATCAAGCTCATTTGGACGGCCATGGGCCACATCGCAGAACGGACAACGACGTGTACAGATATCTCCCATGATCATAAAGGTCGCGGTACCGTGACTAAAGCACTCACCTAGGTTCGGACAACTTGCTTCTTCACAAACTGAAGCCAACTTATGCTTTCTCAGCTTGTCTTTAATCCGTTGTACTTCAGCATTTGAACCCATCCTGACACGCAACCATTCTGGCTTACGTAGCATGTCGCTTTTCTCAGTTGGGATCACCTTTACTGGAATACGATCGACTTTATCAGCACCACGTAATTTAACGCCCTGCTCTACTCGTTTTTTCGCCGTAGCTTTATTATGTTCAGACATTTAGACTCAATCCAGAGTGGTTTTTCGGGTCACTTCTGCATACCCGAGTTTACTAATCAAATGGTTAAGTAAATGCTGGGTAGCATCGGCCTGATCAAGGTCTTCTACCAACATACCTAACTGTGTCATCTCCATACCCGCATAGCCGCATGGGTTTATTCTTAAAAAAGGTTCTAAGTCCATCGCGAGGTTTAGTGCTAATCCATGAAAAGAACAGCCCCGTCTAACTCTCAAACCTAAAGAAGCGATCTTACTACCCTCAACATAGACCCCAGGTGCATCAGGTTTTGGGTAAGCGTCAATTTGAAATTCGTTAAGCGTATCAACAACCGCCTCTTCCATTATAGAAACAAGCTCACGCACACCTAACTTTTTACGCTTAAGGTTCAGCATTAGGTAGATTATAGCCTGTCCTGGGCCGTGGTACGTCACCTGCCCACCCCGATCCACTTGTACTACAGGAATATCACCTGTGTTTAACAAATGTTCCTCTTTACCCGCCTGCCCCTGCGTAAACACAGGTTCATGCTGCAAAGACCAGATCTCATCAACTACATCTTCACCACGCTCGTTGGTGAAGGACTGCATCCGCTGCCAAGTGGGTTCATAAGGCAGTAAACCTAAATCTCGTACAATTAGCTGATCTGAAAGCATCAAATCACCATCTTTACACGCTCTGAAGCAATTAATGCTTCATGTAGTGCAGCAAGCTGTTCTACACCTTGAGCGGTAATAGTAAACCGTACAGACTGAAAGGTACCATTCCGACTGTCCTGAAGAGTAACCGAGGTAAAATCAAAATCAGGCACATGCACCTGTACAATCTCGATCACAAAATCACGAAAGTCATCGTCATTTCTGCCTACCACCTTAATAGGGTAGTTAGGACATGGAAATTCAATTTTAGGTGGTTCTTGCTGCTTATCTGTCATCTATTCATACCACTAATCACTAACTATCACAGTCCCGTCATTAACTTACGTTGGAAATCTGCGAAAAGCTCAAACATTTTTTGCCATACAGGCCCAGACTGCCCCTTTCCGATCTTATGCCCATCGACTTCTACCACTGGCACAATCCCGCGCGTCGAGCTAGAAACCCAAACTTCATCAGCAACAAGTAACTGCTGATAATCAATATCCACTTCTTGAAACTGAATAGCATGTTTATCTGCCAATTCAAGAATCAGCTCACGCGTAATTCCCCCTAATATCTCAGAACTACGCTTAGGTGTATAAATAACGCCGCGTTTAACCAAAAATAGGTTACAAGCAGAACCTTCTGTCAGCTTATCATTACGTGAGAAAAGCGCCTCTTGAGCCCCTTCATCTTTCGCTTGCTGCAACACTAAAATATTAGGCAGTAGACAGGTTGATTTAATATCACAGCGATGCCAGCGTAAATCTTCCGTCACTATAGCTTTTAGCGGGACAACACTATCAACACCCGCTTTCCAGACATCTTTTATCGGTGTGCAACACGCAAATACTGTAGGCTCTAGTGAATCATCGTAAGCGTGGCTTCGTTTACCTGCACTACCGCGCGTGACTTGCAGATAAACAGATAGATTACCGCCGCCATTACGCGCAACAAGGGACTCTAAAATTTCTTCCCAATGCTGCTCATTTTTAATACGCACCGCTCTTAAACTGTGATGTAAACGGTCAAGATGCGCTTGCAAACGAAAACCGACCCCTTGATAAAAAGGGATCACCTCATAAACACTATCGCCAAACAGAAAACCACGATCGAATACCGAAACCTTGGCTTCCTCTGCCGGCAAAAACTCACCATTGAGATAGACTGTATTCATATAACCTAAACGCAAACACCCGCATCAATATTAAAAACCGAACCAAAGCTACATACAGCTCTTCAGTATTTAATATAGATGCGGGCATCCATGCAATTATTAAAGGACTAGCGCTAAAAACAGTTACCCGATTAGGCTAGTAAAGAATAAAAGTATCGCGTGCCAAATACGTTTTAACAGGCCTGCTTCAGGAATTGCATCCATTGCAACTAAAGGCACTTCCGTTACTAAATCACCATCTAAGGTTACACGTACTTTACCTAACTCCTGACCTTTCATTATAGGTGCAGTAATAACTCTATCCACATCCATTATCGCTTGCAGCTTATCCGCTTGACCGCGTGGGATAGTTACCGATAGTGGATCAGAAATTCCGATACGTAATTGATCTTGAGTACCCGACCAAACTTTAGCGGTATTCAAGACAACATTACTTTTATAAAGCTGATGAGTTCTATAGTAACGGAAAGCATAAGAAAGTAGCTTCTGGCTCTCACGAGCACGGGCCTCTTCATCACTAGTGCCGAGTACTACCGAAATCAAACGCATGCCATCACGCTTAGCTGAAGCAACAAGACAGTAACCAGCAGCATCTGTATGGCCAGTTTTTAACCCATCGACTGTTTTATCGCGCCATAGAAGCTTATTACGGTTAGGTTGGCGAATTTTGTTATATGTAAAATATTTTTCCGAGTAGATCCCATAATGCTCAGGGAAATCTTGAATTATTGCTTTAGCTAATAAGGCCAAATCAAAAGCAGAAGATTCGTGTCCCTCAGCAGGAAGGCCGGTGGCATTCATAAAGTTTGTATTCTTCATACCTAATAGTTTGGCATGCTGATTCATCAAATCAGCAAAAGCAGCTTCACTACCCGCTATATGTTCAGCTACCGCAACCGATGCGTCGTTACCCGATTGAATAACGATCCCTTTCATCAGATCACCTAAACGGACTTGCGTACCCTCACGAATAAACATACGCGAGCCTTGGGTACGCCACGCTTTTTCACTGATCAATACTAGATCATCAGTACTTACATTCCCTTTACTCAATTCGTATTCGAGGATGTAAGCCGTCATCATTTTCGTCAAGCTGGCGGGGGCAAATCGCTCATTTTCATTTTTAGCGGCAATAATTTTGCCTGTATCGGCATCGATAACAAGGTACGCAGTCGCTGCGATCTGAGGTTCTGCTGGAATCAAACTTGCGGCAGATGAAAAATTGACAACCGCAATAGTCAAAAATAGCAGACTAAATACTTTTGAAACTTTATTTAAAAACACCTTTTTAAACCAAACCTTATTAAACATGTTCATCCAAAACAATCATTAAAGAAATCTAAGTGAGGCCACTACTGATACTGCAATATAGTAGCGATAACACACTTAATTTTCATAGTTACTTTAAGTCCACTTAACGCCGTAGGTAACTCTACTTAAGCTATTAAGGGAAGTCTACCAAGTGCGGAGTTGCATAGCCCATTTGTTCTACCTTCTGAGTTAAATCTGCCAAAGAGGTCGTACTTTTCAGCGGGCCTATTTGGACTCTATGTAAAACAGTTCCCTGCTGATTAGTCAGTGGACGAATAATCACCGCAAGATCGGTCAAAATAGGTCTTAACTGACTTTCAACATACTCAGCAGATGCGCGGCTAGAATACGCACCTACCTGTAAATATCTCCCCGCCACAGAAACTTGATGATTCACAACCGGCGAAGAGATAAGGTTCTCTGAGTTTTGCCAAGCGCGCGGATCAAGCGCTTCAATTTTTACATGAGCGGTGCCTTTACTGAGCATATCCAGCTTGGAAGCGGCCGCATAAGAAAGATCGATCAAACGATCATCATGAAACGGCCCTCGATCATTTACCCTAACGATAACTTGACGACCATTAGCTAAATTAGTTACCCGCAAGTAAGTTGGTAGTGGCAAACTTTTATGTGCAGCAGACATTTTATACATATCATAAACCTCACCATTGGAGGTTTGATGGCCATGAAATTTACGTCCGTACCAAGATGCTGTTCCCGTAGCGGTGTAACCATTAGCGCTCGGCATTACATAATATTGTTTACCTAGTACAGTATACGGGCTTTTATTTCCGCCTCTGCTTTTAGGTTCTACCTGAGGCACTGCATCCTTCACATGCGACACATCAACGGGGGCATCTGGCGCTTTATCGTGCTTCATGGAATAGCGGCCACTATTTTCACTCGTAGAGGAACAGCCAGCGAGTAACACAATCAAACTAAAAACAAAGAGCCTGTTATACATAGTCCACTCTACTTTTTAGTTTGCGTTACAGTTTTTTCTGAAAGCGATTTCTCATAAGCCATTTTAATCTGCTCACTTAAACGATAAACCGCCATTGCATAAAGCTTGCTGTGATTATAGCGAGTGATCACATAAAAGTTATGTAAACCTAACCAATATTGAGCATCTTCACCTATCTCTAATCTCATTAGAATAGCTTTACCTTCAGGCGACAACGTCAACTCAGGCTCTACCCCTCTTTGCTGCCAATCAGCAATCGTCAACTCAGGAATCAATCCTTTCCGGCCTTTACTAAACCATGCCTCATCCGCCGTTTGGCTAAAAGAAACCCCACTAATGACTGGCTCACCTTTTGCCCAACCATGTTCAGCAAAATAGTTAGCTACACTGCCTATAGCATCTGTCTTATTGTTCCAGATATCACGATGACCATCATTATCAAAATCTATAGCAAAACTACGGTAACTGGATGGAATAAACTGCCCATATCCCATAGCTCCCGCATAAGAACCTTTATGCGCGGTAACATCAGTTTTTTCTTCACGCACCAAACGTAGATACTCTTTCAACTGCCCCAGAAAAAACTCACTACGTCTTGGATAATCAAAACCAAGGGTCGCCACCGCATCTAAAACTCGATAACTACCCATAATACGACCGTAACGGGTTTCTACACCAATAATAGAAACAATAACTTCAGCGGGAACCCCATAGGTTTTTTCAGCTAAAGCTAACGCGGCTTGATTTTCTTGCCAAAACTGAACGCCCTGCTTTATACGTTTTGGCTGTATAAAGATCTTACGGTACTCACCCCAATTTAAGCTTTTTTCTGCTGGGCGTGAGATCGCCGTTAAAATGGATTGCTGCCTTTTCGCTTCGCCCAAAACACCTTTTAAATAAGCTTCACTAAAACCTTCCGCTTTCATCTCATCGATAAAGGCTTGAGCCTGAGGGTAATCTGCATAGGAACCCGATAACAAAGGCTCAGCGACCTTCTCTACAGACTCTTTTACAGGCTTCTCTGGGGCAGCAACGACTTTCTTAGTTTGCGTTACCGGCGTTACGACAGCCTCCTTACTTGGGGTTAGCGTCTGTTTTTTAACCTCACTGTTCGACGAACCTTCATCTTGAGTTGCAACAGATTGCTCCGTTGAAGTTGCACAACCATTGAGAGACAGACTGGCCGCCAAAATAACCGTAAATAATAAAGACTGATTCACTCTAAACTCCCAATAAAAAATCCATAAACAGATCACAACTCAGATACTTGATCCAGTTAACACAGGTTTATACAACCTAAACTATACCGCTTGCTAATCCTTACTTTAAAAGCATGGTTCTATAGCTATAAACCGACATGATCATTCCAAATCCAGCCATAAGCGTAACAATAGATGTCCCCCCATAGCTAACCATAGGAAGTGGCACACCCACAACCGGTAACAAACCACTAACCATACCTATATTTACAAAAACATACACAAAGAACGTTAAGGTTAAACTGCCAGCTAACAAACGTCCGAAACTATCCGGAGCCCTTGCGGCTATCACCAGCCCTCTAGCAATGATCAACACATACAAGGTTAAAAGTATGAGTACACCAATGAAGCCAAGTTCCTCAGCAACCACTGCAATAATAAAATCCGTATGGGATTCAGGCAAAAAATCTAACTGGGATTGTGTGCCACTTAGCCAACCTTTGCCATCAATGCCTCCCGAACCTATAGCCGTCTTGGATTGAATAATATTCCAACCTGAACCTAACGGGTCGCTCTCCGGATCAAGAAAGGTAAGAACACGCTGCCTCTGATAATCTTTCATCACTGCCCACAAACCAGGCAATGCCGCGGCTCCAACACCTACAGCTATAAAAATATATCGCCACAAAATACCCGACAGTAAAAGAACAAACACCCCAGATGCGGCGATCAGTAGGGATGTACCTAAATCGGGCTGTTTCATAATCAGCACAGTCGGTACAGCAATCAGCACTAAACTAATAAATATATGCCTAAAACTAGGCGGAAGAGAGCGATGGGCCAAGTAATAGGCAACCGTTAGGGGCAGAATCAACTTCATAATTTCAGCAGGCTGGAATCTGAACCCAGGTAAAGCTATCCAGCGTTGTGCACCTTTAGCGCCAACCCCAAATAGCATTACGCATACCAGTAATAGTACGCCTATAACATAGAGCCAAAGAGCCCAGCGGCCAAAAAAACGTGGCGTTAACTGGGCTAAAAAAACCATCACAACAAAACCCGCACCCATACGTATCGCTTGGCGCGTGACATAGCCTATATCTTGGCCTGAAGCGCTATATAGAATAAATAAACCAAATCCACACAATAAAAAAAGAAGCAACAACAGCCAACCATCTAAGCGCGTGTAACTCCAAAGACTAGGCCTTTGACGCAGATGGTCATGCGCTTCTGGCATATAACGCTCAAACTCGCGATTATTTATCATCTTGATCCTCAACTAATGGATCTGTACCTAAGAGATACGCATCAAGGATCTTACGCGCAATAGGTGCTGCAGTACTTGAGCCACCGCCACCATTTTCAACGATAACGGCGATAGCAATTTTAGGGTCATCAACCGGCGCAAAGGCAACAAACAAGGCATGGTCACGGTGAATTTCTGCTAATTTTTCAGCGTCATAAACCGCATCCTGTTTAATACCAACCACTTGAGCTGTCCCTGTTTTACCTGCAATCTCATAACTGGAATTAGCACCCGACCGTCTGGCGGTACCATGTTTGGAATGCATAACATCGCGCATACCTTTGATAATATCATCCCAATGCTTATCATCATTTAACACAACATCGGCGGGGGTTGGTTTGCCGTCAGAGAAATCAGCAGGCTCTAATACCTCGGCCCCTGCATCATTGATCTTTTTCGTCCCCTTGAGCATATGCGGAGGCACCCACTCACCACGATTAGCAATAACGGCCATTGCCGTTGCCAACTGTAGAGGGGTCGCAACAAAGAACCCCTGCCCAATACTCATGTTAAGGGAATCACCTGTATACCAGGGTGTTTTACGGGCTTTTCGCTTCCACTCTTTTGAGGGCAAAATAGCACCTAAAGCTTCAGGAAGGTCAAGACTTGTTACTTGACCAAAACCAAACATACCTAAATATTTTGACATGGGGTCTACCCCCATCTTATGAGATACATCGTAAAACCAAGTGTCACATGATTGGGCAATCGCGTCGTACATATTAACCCGACCATGACCCACTTTTTTCCAGTCTCGGTATTTACGACCGCCATGGGTCAACGAATACCAACCGGGATCAAAAATCGTATAACTTGGCGTCACAATGCCACTATCAATCGCTGACAATGCGATCATAGGCTTAATAGTTGAACCTGGGGGATAGCGACCGCGGATCGCGCGGTTAAATAAAGGTAGGTCAGGAGATTCACGCAAAGCGTTATAGTTTTTTGAAGAGATCCCCGTAACAAACATATTTGGATCATAAGCGGGTGTAGATACCAGTGCTAAAATCCCACCTGTTTTAGGTTCAATCGCGACTATAGATGCGCGATATCCTTCTATCAATTTTTCAGTTATTTGCTGTAAACGCAGATCAAGGTTTAAAACAATATCTTTACCAGGCCTTGGATCACGGCGCTCCAATACACGCATAACGCGCCCACGCGCATTTGTTTCTACTTTCTGGAACCCCACTTCGCCATGAAGTTCATCTTCATAAAACTTCTCAATACCCAGCTTACCTATGTAATGGGTTGCAGCGTAATTAGTAGGATCAACACGACCAAGTTCTTTCTCATTGATACGTCCGACATACCCCATCGCATGCACCAAAGATTTACCATAAGGGTAGTAACGGATCAGCTCCGCCTCCACTCGCACGCCGGGTAAACGGTGATAGTTCACTGAGATCTTAGCAATCTCATCCTCAGTTAAACGAAAACGCACCGGAATAGATTCAAAAGGACGACGACGTTGCTTTAAACGTTTTTTAAAACTCTCAACCTCACGCTCAGTCATAGGGATTAAAGAGCGTAGTTCAGTTAAGGTGGTGTCTAGATCTTCCACCTCCTCTTTTAAAATAGTAACGCTATAGCTAGGCCGGTTATCAGCCAGCAATACACCGTTACGATCATAAATAAGCCCCCGGGTCGGCGGCACCGGTTGCAATTGAACACGATTAGCTTCCGACATAGCGGCGTAGCGATCATGCTCTACAACCTGGAGGTAATAGAGTCGGCCAACGAGTACACACAACATCACAACCACAACAAAAAAGGCCAAAACGGCACGCACTTTAAATGTGCGACTCTCTTTTGAGTGATCTTTTAAGCGTTCTGCTCCCATATACGTCAGCGCTTCTTCTCTATAGGTAAATTAATAAACATTATTTATGGTAGGGGTGCCCTTGAATGACAGTCCAAGCACGATAAAGTTGCTCAGCTAACATCACACGAACCAACGGATGGGGTAGAGTTAATGCAGAAAGGGACCACTTTTGATCCGCAATAGCGGAACAACGGCTATCTAAACCATCAGGTCCACCTATCAACAAGCTAATATTACGCCCATCCATACGCCAATCTTCCACTTGAGCAGCAAGTTGCTCCGTTGACCAGTTTTTGCCAAGCACCTCTAAAGCAATAACCCGATCCCCTTTAGGAATAGCCGCAAGCATTTGGTCACCCTCCTGCTTTTTTGCTTTAGCTATATCACTGCTTTTACCGCGGTGGCCTAAAGGCAATTCAATCATCTCTAATTGAAAGTCATTCGGCAGACGCTTTTCATACTCACGATAACCTTCATTAACCCATGAAGGCATCTTTCCACCAATAGCTATGATCCGAATTTTCATAAAAAGTTTTATGCGTCTTTTTCAACGCCCCATAGGCGCTCTAAATCATAAAACTCACGCGCATCAGGCATCATAATATGGACAACCACATCACCTAAGTCGACCAGTATCCAATCACTAACACTTTGCCCTTCTGAACCTAAAGGTAGAAGACCTGCCGCTTTAATTTGGATTCCGACCTCTTCGGCAATAGCTCCCACATGACGTTTAGAGGTACCACTAGCTATAACCATATAATCGGTAACGGTTGAGCGGCCTCGCACATCAAGATCCACGATCTCTTTTGCTTTCATATCTTCAAGGGCGTTATGAACAATCTCAATTACTTTTTCAGTTTGCATTATTTCGCTTCAATTAGTTAAACCGTAAAGACGGTTGTCTTGGATATATTGCCAAACTTGATCTGGAAACAGATAACGCGGGGAGTGCCCTTGCGCTATAGTTTGGCGAATCTGAGTCGCTGAAACCCCAATAGGTGTCAGCTCATGGAAAAGCACACAACCAGCAGGGGTCGATAACACTTGCTGTAAACTTGTCGTTTGGTGTTTTTCTGTAAATTCATTCAGCACATCACATTGGGGCAAGCTGTAACCAGGCCGCTTGACCACCAGCAGATGTGCAAAATCCGTAAAACGCCGCCACTCATGCCAATGGGGTAATGTCTGATAGGCATCCATCCCCATTATCATACAAAGTGATACGTTTTCGCCTAACTCACGACGCAACGATTCCAATGTATGCAATGAGTATGATGGTTGAGTGGACAGCACTTCTCGCTTATCCACTGCTAAAGCAGGCTCATCAGCCACCGCTAACTCAACCATTTCCAGCCGCTGTTCAGCTGTTCGACCTGGCGTTTTACGATGAACAGGATCTCTAGAAGGAATTAAACATACCTTCTCTACTCCCATCCATTGTTGAAGTTCTAAAGCCGTTCTTAAATGGCCATTATGGATAGGATCAAAGGTTCCACCCATAAACACGTAAGCATTAACGCTCATATGATCATTACTGCCTGATATGACCATCACCTAGAACAACATATTTTTCTGAGGTCAATCCATCAAGACCCACTGGGCCACGGGCATGGATCTTATCAGTAGAGATACCGATCTCAGCCCCTAAACCATATTCAAAACCATCCGCAAAACGCGTTGATGCATTCACCATCACCGAACTGGAATCCACTTCACGTAGGAATGCCCGTGATTTAGTGTAGTTTTCAGTCACGATTGAATCCGTATGGTGCGACCCATAACGATTAATATGGAGAATAGCTTCATCCATGCTATCAACCAATTTAATCGACAAAACAGGAGCAAGGTACTCAGTACTCCAATCCTCTTCTGTCGCTAATTTAATATGCGGAAGCAGCTTACGGGTACGCTCACAGCCTCTCAATTCGACACCCGCGGCCTGATAACGTTCAGACAGCTCAGATAGAATTTCCTCAGCAATCGAGCTATTCACCAACAGCGTTTCCATCGTATTACAGGTGCCATAGCGGTGAGTTTTAGCATTTAACGCAATATTAACCGCTTTACCCGCATCAGCCTGATCATCAATATAAACATGGCAGATACCATCAAGGTGTTTGATAACAGCAACTTTCGCATCGCGACTAACGCGCTCAATCAGCCCTTTACCACCACGCGGCACAATAACATCTATATATTCAGGCATAGTAATCATCTGCCCTACCGCCTCACGATCAGTCGTTTCAACGACTTGCACCGCATTTTCAGGCAAACCTGCTAGCTTTAAACCTTTTTTGATACAGTTAGCGACAGCTCGGTTGGAATTAATCGCTTCGGAACCACCACGCAAAATCGTTGCGTTCCCCGATTTAAGACACAAACTTGCCGCCTCAACCGTTACATTAGGACGAGACTCATAAATAATACCAATGACACCGAGAGGCACACGCATTTTACCCACCTGAATACCACTTGGCAGGTATTTAAGATCATTAATCGCGCCAACAGGATCAGGCAGTGTCGCCACCTGACGAAGACCTTCGATCATTGTATCGATTCGAGCATCAGTTAGCTCCAAACGGTCTAACATCGCTGAATCTAAACCGTTATTACGACCACCTTCTAGGTCTATAGCATTCGCTGCATGTAGTTCCGGTCGGCTACTATCGATTGCATCAGCCATGGCCAACAGAGCCTGATTTTTCAGGTTAGTATCTGCTTTTGCTACTAAACGAGCCGCATCACGTGCGTTCTCGCCTAATTCGATCATATATTCTTGTACGTTCATCGCCGTCCTTCCTATCATTAAGCCCAGTATTATACCTGCCTGACAACGCGGGGTCATGGTCAGAATGCAATTGATATTCACACTCGCCGTTATGAACTGTTATTATCTGACTTTCGATCTATTTTGAGCTAATTTTGCCCTGTGACATTAAGCCGATTCAAAAACAACCGTTCAAGACAAAACCTTCTGGTTATTGTCGGCTTAATTCTATTTTCAGGGTTAAGCCTTGGCATCCTTTTCATGCAGTTCTCTACTGCGAGGCAAGCTGAAAGTGAAACCCAACATTTAGGTCAGGCACTTGCCCAGCAAAGCGATATTTTAATTCGCCCGCTACTCCTCTCAAATGATCGCGTCAGCCTTAATTACCTTTTAAATGAACTGCAACAGATTCCCTATATCAAAGGTTTACAAGTAGCCGATCAATCCGGGGTAATTATCGCCAGATCCGGCGAAGCAAACGACATAAAATTACAACAGCGACTTATACAGCAAGAGAAAACCATTGCTACAGTCACTTTATGGCTAACCCCTGACCCACTCAAAAAAGCTCTACGCAGTCAGTTCTGGCCTCTACTCTTTCTAGCTTGTGTAATAGCTCTCTTGTCATTACTCGCTATTTGGTACTTTGGGCACTATCCAGCAGCCGATGAACAGGAGGAGCAAACACCGGACGACCCCGCATCTGATCGTTTATCCGGTCTAACATTCTCTGAATCTTTAGCTATACAAAATGAAGGGCGCTTTAGCGACATTAATGCGACAGAAGAAAGCCCCCTCTCAAGCAAAGACACACCTATATCGACAGAAAGCGGCACAGAATCAGCATTGAAGGAAGTAGATACAACTCCTGAAACCACTGCTAATGTCCACCCCCGGCGAGAAACGGTAACGCAACCGGAAGAGGAAGCGGACTCTTACAACGACGCCGCACAAGACGACCAACTGCACACCGAATCTCTTGTTGATCTACTCAAACCGGAACATAGTAATGCTCCGCAGATGCCAAAATTCGAGCATCACCCACAAGATTTAGAGCCCGCTGAAGATACTGCAAGCCCAGATGAGTTCTCCGTTGAAGAGGAGCTTATTGATAAAAAACAGGGCAATGCCGACGAAAGCCCAACAAAAACCAAAAATCCGCTATTCAAAGAATCAATGTCGGATGAAACGCGCGAGCGAAAAGAGATCCAGCTTGGGCTCTATTCATTTGAAGATGAGTTGGAGTTATTTCTAGCACCTCAAGATGCCATTTACCTGTTCTACATAGATAGCAATACAGCCAGCTCAGATAATATGCCCCCTGATGAAAAAGCGACCCTGCTCAATGTCTACTTACATTTAGCTAAACAGGTCGCGCGAATTTATAATGGCGAGTCTGAACAGCTAGAAAATAACGACATACTGCTACGTTTTGAATTACGAGACAGCAACGATAGTCATGGCATAAACGCACTATGCGCAGCCATACTTTTTAGTCTCTTATATAAAGGATTCAACCAAGCAAGAATTAAAGGTTTTCAGCCTGTTCTTAGCCTACAAATGTCCCTATCACGTGGGCATTATGACAAATATCCTTTAGTCAAAGAGGAAGCTCATTTCCTCACCCGCACCACAAACAGCAACGAACTAATTAGCCATACAGCCCTGACCGAAGCGCCTTTACTAAAACGCGCCTTGCTGGAACAAGCGGATATTCGCCGAGAAGATGAAGATAAAGTATTGCTGCTTAAAGTCACACCAAAGCATCAAGCACTCTTACAAAAACAAGCAAACCATCTTCTGACAAAAATCTTCAAAAAGTCCTGATAGCTACTGTAAAACGCGTTATTTTACAAAGCGTTTCTTAAACTCTTTAGGTGTCTGGCCGGTAATTTTAGTAAAGGTTTTCCTAAAAGCACTTAAATCTTCATAACCGACTTCTGCTGCAACGTTCTCAAAAGAGGTCGTGCTTGTCTCAATAATTTCACACGCTTTTTGAATACGAAGACGCTGCAAATATTGAGTAGGCTTCAGCCCCGTGGCTTTCACAAAACGCCGTAAAAATGTCCGCCCAGTTAAATGGGAATGTTCAGCAAGCTGTTGAATAACAATCGTATTCTTAAAATTACGCTGCAACTGGTGCTGAGCTTTAATGATAGCCTCATCACCATGGTCTAATTTTGGCGAAAAGCTCTGATAATAACTTTGCTCTCGCGGCCCCGTATCAACGATCAGAAACTTCCCTAGCTGCCGCATCACTTTTGAGTTTGTGAATTGCGCAACCAACTCCAGTCCCAAATCGATCCAGCTCATCAAACCACCCGCTGTAATAATATCGGTATCGTTTATTAGTAACTTGTTTGTCTCAAGCATGACATTAGGAAAGCGCTTAGCAAAATCATCCGCTAACGCCCAATGAGTCGTCACTTTACGGCCATCCAATAGACCCGTTTCAGCCAAGACAAAAGCCCCCGCACACACAGAACAAATTATGGCCCCATTTTTATGCTGCTGCTTTAACCAAGCTAATAAAGAGGGCTGCGGCTTAAGATAATAACTGTCATCTAAACAGGGTGGTAAAACAATAATATTAAGCGGTTTAAATGCCCCATGATGATCAACATCATCAAGCTGCTGACTCACGCAAATTGAAGTACTAAACACTTCACCCAACTCATGCTGCTGACAGATCTGATTCGCCAGATAGAACTGCTCAGCGATACCCTGAACTGCCGACAATAAAGCACCAGGATAATGCACTATACCTATTTCAATCCGCTTTATTGTCATATACAACCTCTTTTATGCCAATTATGCCCCCAGTATATGATTTAAAATCATCGAATAATAGACAGCGATAAGCCAATGATTATTCCATACATAAAACTAAATCAGCCATAACAATTGATAGGGTATTTTATATGACAAGCTTAAGCACTATTCGCGATCTTGCTGGTCTAGGACATGAAGCAAGCTCAGTACAAGAATCCGCTCTGATTATTATTGATGCGCAAAACACCTATTGCGAAGGGATAATGAAACTGGAGGGTGTAGAAGAAGCCTTAGTTGAATGTAGAAAGCTTTTAGAGCGTTTCCGTAAAGCAGGCAGACCTATCTACCACATCAGACACGATGCAGGCCCAGGCACACCTTACGATGTAAATGAACATATTGGTCAAATTGCTGAGGTAGTAGCACCTATAGAGGGTGAAGCAGTAATCACTAAAAACTATCCTAATTCATTTGCACAAACAGAGCTCAATGAATTACTTGAAAAAACTGGGGTTAAGAATCTGATATTGGTCGGATTTATGTCTCACATGTGCGTGAATTCAACCGCTCGTGCAGCGTTTACATTAGGTTACAACCCGACAGTCGTCGCATCAGCAACAGCGACAAGAGCCCTACCTTCAAAAGTAACAGGAAAAGATGTTCCAGCGGCTCAAATCCAAGAAGCTGCACTGGCAGCACTGTCAGATCTGCCATCCGCAGTTGTTCCCGCTGTCAGCAATGTACCTGACTAACTAAGAGATAAACCTCGCTGATGCATATTTCTAAATCAGCGTAGCAAGAGCTAACCTAATCGAGGTTAGCTCTTAATCATCTGAACAGGCAATGCAATCAAAGCGGCTTAATTACAATCCATGTCAGTTAACGCTGCAATTATAGTAAGCAACATTCAAGTTTGTTAAATCTAACTGCTGTTTAAGCCCTGCCTTTAAACGTACGGTATCCCCAACGCCACCACGGTCTAACAGGTAGTTTTTCGTCACCGTCGCCTGTACAGGCGTTACACTCTCTCGACCTGGCACAACAAAATCAGCCCAACAGCTAACGGTTATGCGCTCTTGAGAAACGGTTTTACTTTGGACATTAAAACTAACATCCAAATAGCATAGAGAGCCTCCAGTAATCATCGAACGACCCTCACATACAGGCTGTTCTGCCGTAACTTTTATAGCAAACTTAGCCGATTTTCCTGTCTCTGGTGTTAATGTTTGAGGCTGAATATATTTGCTATACACCCAGCCTTTAACATTAGCTTTGTTGGCATTTTGATAAAAAACTTCTGACCAAGCACCCTCTCGGCGGGTTTCCAGCACTAACTGATTTTGCGGCGCTTTGGCAATTACATTCCAAGTATAATCGGGCCCCTGCCTAACATTTAGCGCATCCACCGTAACCACATAAAAGTCCACAGCCAAAGCGCTACTAGCAAACAGGGCAAACCAACAACCTAGAAAAATTTTACACAATCGCACTTATTCCACCGTTTCTACTGGTTCAACTTCTGCGCGCTCAACATCTAAACTATCCACCCGTTGGTAACCCCGTGGAAGCTTATTGCCCCGTCGGCCACGTTCACCACGATAATGCTCAATATCTGAAGGTTTCAGTTTCAGATGTTGTCGACCCGCATGCACGAGTAAGGTGTCATCCGCCGATAAAATAGCAATGGCAACCACCAGCTCCTCTCTGCTTGCTGCTCGTGCAGAAGGAATATTAATAATTTTATTCCCTTTACCTTTCACTAGCTCCGGTAACTCCGCCACAGGGAAGACCAAGAGACGCCCCTCATTGGTCACTGCTGCCAATAGGTTTGAGGTATCACTCACAAGTGTGGGCGCTAAGATCTGAGCATTTTTAGGCAGCGTGAGTGCCGCTTTACCATTTTTAGTTTTACTGGTGAGGTCACTAATCTTAGTGATAAAACCATAACCCGCATCCGATGCCATTAAGACCTTATCGCTGTCTTTACCCGCGATTGCTGCATCAATGGTAGAGCCTTTTGGCAAGGTAATACGGCCAGTAATCGGCTCGCCCTGCCCTCGGGCAGACGGTAGATTATGCGTATCAACCGTAAAACTTCGTCCGGTCGTATCAAACAGAATCGTCGGCAGATTCGTTCGGCCTTTACACTCAAGCTTAAAGGCATCACCGGATTTATAATTTAAACCCGCACCATCAATATCATGGCCTTTTGCCGCACGGACCCACCCCTGTTTCGAGATAACGACTGTCACAGGATCTGAGGTTAGTAGGTCTTTCTCACTGAACGCTTGCGCTTCTTCGCGGGCAACAATCGGTGAGCGGCGATCATCGCCATAGATCTCTGCTGCTTCTTTTAGCTCTTGCTTAATCAGCTTACGCATCTTGCTGTCAGAACCAAGAATGGCTTCCAGCTTTTGACGCTCTTCATCCAGTTCATTTTGCTCAGACTGAATTTTAAACTCTTCCAGCTTAGCCAAATGACGCAATTTCAAATCCAGAATCGCATCCGCTTGAACTTCCGTCAGCCCAAAACGCTTAACCAACTCAGCTTTGGGATGATCTTCGTGACGGATAATGGCGATAACCTCATCAATATTGAGGTAGGCCACCATTAAACCTTCAAGGATATGCAACCGATCCAATACTTTCTCTAATCGGTGTTGTAGACGTTTGCGAACTATATCGGTTCGCCAGCCCAACCACTCAACCAAAATCTGGCGTAGGTTTTTAACTTGCGGTTTACCATCAACACCGATCATGTTCATATTGACACGATAAGTACGCTCTAAATCAGTTGAGGCAAACAGGTGCGCCATCAACTGTTCAACATCCACACGATTAGAGCGAGGAATAATCACAAGACGGGTTGGATTCTCATGATCTGATTCATCACGCAGGTCGCTGACCATCGGCAGTTTTTTCTGCTGCATCTGCGCCGCAATCTGCTCCAGAATTTTAGCCCCAGATACCTGATGGGGTAGTGCAGTGACAACTATTTCACCCTGCTCTTTGTCATAAACTGCACGCATGCGTACAGAGCCACGGCCTGTCTCATAGATCTGTCGAAGATCACGACGCGAGGTGATAATCTCAGCATCCGTTGGCATATCAGGGCCTGGAACAAACTCACAAAGCTCATCAAGGTCTGCACGAGGGTTATCTAACAGGTGAATACAGGCTCGGGTCACTTCATTCAAGTTATGGGGAAGAATGTCAGTCGCCATACCAACAGCAATACCTGTTGTACCATTGAGCAGTACATTAGGTAGGCGGGCCGGTAGAATCATCGGCTCCTGCATTGTGCCATCGAAGTTAGGCGCCCACTCCACTGTTCCTTGCGCCACTTCAGCCAGAAGGACTTCTGCGTAAGGAGACAAACGTGATTCGGTATAACGCATGGCCGCGAATGACTTAGGATCATCCTGTGAACCCCAGTTACCCTGACCATCAACTAAGGGATAGCGATAACTAAACGGCTGTGCCATCAAAACCATCGCTTCATAACACGCAGAGTCGCCATGGGGATGGAATTTACCTAGTACGTCACCCACTGTACGGGCTGATTTTTTATACTTCGCCGTCGCTTTTAAACCCAGCTCCGACATTGCATAAACTATTCGGCGTTGTACAGGTTTCATGCCGTCGCCAATATGAGGTAGCGCACGATCCAGAATGACGTACATGGAGTAATCCAGATACGCTTTTTCTGTAAAGTCTTTAAGTGCTATGCGCTCATGGCCATCTTCGAACGTTGTTTGTACCGTCATATCTACCTGTTACCGCTTATCAATATCTGTTTCATTAATGAGTGAAGGCTTAAAACTGAAACAACCACTGTTTTAAATCACTCCTCTGACAGTCACTATTAAACCTAAATGTGCAGGTTTAAATATCCGCCAAGTTACCTTTACTCTGCAGCCACTCTTTACGATCACCAGAACGCTTCTTAGCCAGCAGCATATCCATCATCTCGTTCGTGCCATCACCTGGAGCCACCGTCAATTGAACTAAACGGCGAGTATCCGGTGACATCGTTGTTTCTCGTAGCTGCAAAGGGTTCATCTCACCCAAGCCTTTAAAGCGCTGTACGCCGATCTTAGCGTTCTTACGCTCCGCACGAATACGCTCCATAATGCCATCACGTTCCGCATCATCTAGCGCGTAATAGACCTCTTTCGCCACATCAATACGATAGAGTGGCGGCATAGCCACAAAAACATGCCCTTCACTAACAAGGTGTTTAAAATGCCTAACAAAAAGCGCACATAGAAGTGTCGCGATGTGCAAACCATCCGAGTCCGCATCCGCTAAAATACAGACCTTACCGTAGCGCAGCCCTTCTAAATCATCCGAGCCCGGTTCCACGCCTATAGCAACCGATATATCGTGAATTTCTTGGGAGCCAAGAACCTCGCTAGGATCAACCTCCCACGAGTTAAGAATCTTACCGCGCAGGGGCATAATGGCCTGAAACTCACGTTCACGGGCTTGCTTTGCAGATCCACCCGCAGAGTCACCCTCCACCAGAAACAGCTCTGACTGCATAGTATCTGCACCCGAACAATCGGCTAATTTACCCGGTAGAGCAGGGCCTTGGGTAACCTTTTTACGGATCACCTTTTTGTTGGAGCGCATACGTTTTTGAGCATTAGCGATGATCACTTCAGCTAACTGCTCACCCTCTTCTACATGGCGGTTAAGCCATAAAGAGAATGCGTCTTTAATCGTACCTGAGATAAAGGCAGCAATTTGACGGGTAGATAGACGCTCTTTTGTCTGCCCCGCAAACTGAGGATCCTGCATTTTCGCAGATAGCACATAACAGCACTTATCCCACACATCATCAGCGGTAAGTTTAACCCCCCGCGGCAGTAAGCTACGGAACTCACAGAACTCACGCATCGCCTCCAAAAGCCCTGTACGCAACCCATTAACATGAGTACCACCTTGAGCCGTAGGAATGAGGTTCACATAGCTTTCGCAGGTCATTTCGCCACCTTCAGGTAGCCACTGCACCGCCCATTCCACAGCGTCCTCCTCACCTTGTAAGGATCCGGAAAACGGCTCCAAAGGCAAAGATTCAAAAACTTGAGTCGTACCTTTTAGGTAATCGATCAAACCATCTTCGTAGTACCACTCCTCTTTCTCGCGTTTAGCGCCAGTAAGATCGGTAAAAGTTACTTTTAACCCTGGGCACAGTACCGCTTTAGCTCGGAGATTATGCTTTAAACGAGAGACACTATATTTAGGTGAATCAAAATATTTAGGGTCCGCAAGGAAGCGAACGGTCGAACCTGTATTACGTTTGCCACAGGTATCAATTACTTCTAACTCAGATACTTTTTCACCATCGGCAAAACCAATTCGATAAACTTGCCCATCGCGGCGCACTTGTACTTCCAACAGTTTTGACAGGGCATTAACAACTGAAACACCTACCCCGTGAAGACCACCGGAATAGTTGTAGTTATCGTTGTTGAATTTACCCCCCGCATGGAGTTTACAAAGAATCAGCTCCACACCACTCACCCCCTCTTCCGGGTGAATATCGACAGGCATACCTCGACCATCATCAGTTACGCTTAATGAGTTGTCCTTATTTAAAACGACATCGATCTGCTTGGCGTGACCAGCTAAAGCTTCATCCACCGAGTTATCGATAACTTCTTGCGCTAGATGATTAGGGCGATCCGTCTCGGTATACATCCCTGGGCGGCGTCTTACCGGATCTAACCCACTTAAGACCTCAATGGAACCAGCATCATATTGCTTGGACATCAATCGTATTTCCTGTTGCTATGCTTGCTATGTATCACTCTAAAGCTCATATAACCAAAACTAAGCTTTACTCACGATGATTAAATTCATACTAACTTAACGTCTGGCAACTCAATCCTCCCTTTAGCAAAAGCTAAAATACTAGGGATCATGTTTTCAAACTGTTCAAAACCGTGGCAACCACCCGCTTGTACAAACTGCGGCGTTTCAGAGAACTTATCCACAGCCTCACGATAATCTAATGTTTCATCCCCAGTCTGAACAAGCAATAGATATGAATCAGGTTTCTTAATCTGTTCACAGTTAAACGCTAACAATTGCGCTAAATGCTGCTCTGTCAGCTCATATTTTTCGCCACTATAAAGGTTTTCATTCGCCCCTAAATACTGGGGTAGTAGCTCAAACGGTCTAATGGAAGGATTAATTAAGACAGTACGAACATGAGCATAATGCTCAGTTAACCATATGCTGTAGTATCCACCCAATGAACTGCCCAATAATATCACCGGCCGCTGCTGATGCTGCTCTACTAAGGATTTTAATGTCGCCATAGCCTCAGCAGGCCAATGCGATAAGGTTGGCACGAGCACTTGATCGGCACAGCCCTTATTTTGCATATACTGCAAAAATAACTGAGCTTTCATCGACTTTGGCGAGCTATTAAAACCATGTACGTAAATAAAGATTGGTTTATTCATTTTCGTCCTCTGAACAAGAACTTACCGGAGGGGAAAGATTGGTGCAATACCCATCTAAATTAGGATCTTAACC
Organism: Neptuniibacter sp. 1_MG-2023; assembly: GCF_030547185.1. Taxonomy (GTDB): domain Bacteria; phylum Pseudomonadota; class Gammaproteobacteria; order Pseudomonadales; family Balneatricaceae; genus Neptuniibacter. Next base: position 218,754 of record NZ_JAUOQR010000003.1, on the reverse strand, counting down.
GAACCACTTCTGATTGAATCTCGCCATCATCATAAAGCTGGATACGACGGTAAGCAGGCCCCATAAAACGGGGATCGTCTTCTGTAACCGCAGAGACAGAGAATGGTTTAAATTGTGGCGCCGTGGCAGGACAGGCCAACAACTTCACATTGCCCCGCTGCTGCTGAAATTCTTGATGAACATGACCAAAAACAACCCCTTTAACTTGAGAATAGTGCGCTAATAATTCCCACAGTCGATCTTTGTTTGCTAAACCAATTTGATCCATCCATTCACTTTCTACCGACACAGGGTGATGGTGCAATACCACTAAAACATGTTGTTCTGAAGTCAGTATCGCCAGCTGGGTATTTAAAAAATCCAGCTCCTCTGCGGACAACGCCCCTCCTCCTTTACCATCAGGATTGGACGTACTATCCAACAAGATAATGCGCCAATCACCACCTACAATCACTTTCTGGTTATAACCAAGATCAGAAAAACGGGCCATTTCATCCACTAAATCGTGATTCCCCGGAATCCAATGGGCTGGGAACGGCAAACCTTGTAAACATGACGATAAACGATCATAAGCGGGTGGAGCATGATGGGTTAGATCCCCTGTTAATAGGAGGAAATCTGCATTTTCTTGCTCTATTTGATGAATAACTTGCTGAAACCGAGCTTCTACATTAGCTCCCCGCATCAAACAAGAAGGCTCCTGTTGTAGATGCATATCGGTCACTTGCAGCAACCTAATTGGACGATCACTAGCCACTGTATACTGTCTCCATAGAGTGACCATGGCTTAGGCACTCATTTAACCACTCACCTAAATATTCATTGAGCTGAAGCTTTTCATCAGGCAGGTGCATATTACGATTAGGGTAGGGATAGACACCCTCTAACTGTTTTCGGCGTTGCATACAGATCACTTCCGCCATAGAGGCATCATGGTAGAGACGGACAACCAACCCCGGAGATTCCAACCAAGGCGAACACTTTTCATAACGGTGACTCACCAAAACTGTAGATGTGTATTTAAAACGTTCATCAACCCGAAGACGTAGATAGGCCGAATGCTCGGGCCAACTAACTTGGAACTCTCTCTCATCACAACTATCCAGATCAGGCAGAAGCTTCATGAGGCGCACATAGTTAGCTTCACATTGCGACATCTGCCTTGTTAGATCTGGAATATATTTACGCTTCATACATCTCAACTATCGTATTTAAATTGACACAAGCCTCATTGGACTAGAACACGGTTGTAACTTAATTAGACCAACGTTGATCTAATTCTGCTTTATTTAGCTGCAACCACTGTAATGCGATCATTGCCGGTGCGTTATTAATCTTACCACTCTTCACTAATTCAAACGCTTTATCAACCGGGATCTTATGTACCTTTATATCTTCACCTTCATGGGGAAGACCATGAATTCCTTCTACATCCCTCGAATCCACACTAGCACAAAGCAGATCAATATACTCACGCGTACCCCCAGAGCTTGGGACAAAACGGCTAATACTCACCACCTCTCCCAGCTGAGCTCCAGCCTCCTCCTCAGACTCGCGCCGCGCCACATCTTCTGCGCTTTCACCCTGTTCAACAATCCCAGCCACCAGCTCTAACAACCAAGGCCCCTCTGGATTATCAAAAACCCCTACACGAAACTGCTCGACTAACACGACCACCTGTTGGTTCGCATCATAAAGTAAAACACAAACAGCATCGTCACGATAAAACAACTCCCGCTGGATACTAATCGAATCACCAGCAAATGTTTTATGGGTCAGATGAAGCTTCAGCATTTTAAAAAAACCATCGTAAAGTGATTCTTGCTTATCAATGCTGAAATCTTTTTGCTGATAGGTTGGCTCCCAACCCTGCGAAGTAAAATCTTCAGACATATATTGATCCCCGTTACGACCCACAGAAAAATTCACTATAGCAATCACTAGCCTTATGGCTAGATCAAGCTATATAATTACTTGATATATGCTTATTCTTTATTGGCATACCAATTCTAACCGCTGTCACTGAGATTATAAGATGCGACTTTGGGTCGAAGTTTTTCCAATTCTAGGCTGGTTAAAAAATTATCAACGCCAAACTTTTATCAGCGACTTAATGGCTGGCGTGATTGTAGCTATATTATTAATTCCCCAGTCTATGGCCTACGCCATCCTTGCCGGGCTTCCACCAGAATACGGTCTTTATGCTAGCATTTTACCTTTGTTTATCTATTCCCTATTGGGCAGTAGCCGCTCCCTTGCTGTAGGACCGGTCGCTATCGCCTCACTTATGGTAAACACCTCAGTTAGCCAAATAGCCCCACAAGGTGGTGCGGAGTATCTAAATGCCGCTATAAACTTATCCCTATTAGTGGGATTGATCCTTCTATTTCTACGCTGCATAAGGCTGGGCGGTATTGTAAATTTCATCAGTCATTCAGTGCTGACAGGCTTCACTAGTGCAGCCGCTATTATTATCGCATTAAGCCAAGTTAAGCATATTTTAGGGCTAGACTTAGCCCGCGCCGAACGTATAGACCAAAGCCTTGTCGATATTAGCACTCACTTAACTGACACCAATGTAGCAACAGCCTTACTCTCCTTAGTTGCTTTTATTATTTTGTGGTACTGCAAAAATACACTCTGCAAGCAGCTGATTAAACTTAAATGCCCACAAGCGCTGGCCGAGCCGATTAGCAAAGCGGGCCCTATGTTTGCGCTACTCATGGGTTCAATCGTCGTTTGGTATTTTCACCTTGATCAAGCATCAGCGGTGAAAACCGTAGGTATGATTCCACAGGGACTACCCCACTTCCAAGCCATTCATATTGATATAGAGCTATGGAAACAGTTGATTACACCCGCCCTGCTGATTGCCTTAATTGGATTCTTAGAAAGCGTATCTGTCGGCACCGCTCTTGCCAGTAAAAAACAGGAACGGATCAACCCCAATAAAGAGTTAGTGGCGATTGGTATGGCGAATATTGGTTCTGCATTCAGCGGCACCTACCCTGTGGCAGGTGGATTTGGACGCTCTATGGTCAACTATAGCGCAGGAGCCCAAACGACTATCGCTTCAGCAATTAGCGCTATATTAGTAGCAATAACTGTGGCGTTTTTTACCCCACTATTTTACTACCTACCTAAAGCTGTACTCGGAGCTATAATCGTAATGGCTGTGATTCCACTTATTAATATTGCCGCATTTAAAGAGTGCTGGCAGTTTAATAAAGCGGACGCCTTAACCTTAGCTGCCACCTTCTTCTTAGTTCTGTTTACTGGAGTTGAAGTTGGCATTTTATCGGGCATTGCGATCTCCATCGCCCTGCTTATTTACCGATCGAGCCAGCCCCATATTGCCATTGTAGGCCGTGTAGGTAACAGCGAACATTTTAGAAATATTAACCGACACGATGTCACTACAGACAGCAGCACACTAGCGCTACGTGTAGATGAAAGCCTCTACTTCGCTAATACACGCTTTGTTGAAGAGTTTATTTTGCAACAATGCGCAGACAACAAAAGCATCAAACATGTCATTATCATCTGCACTGCGGTGAATTTTATTGATGCCAGCGCACTAGAAACCTTAGAGAACTTAATTATTAACCTTCGCGATGAAGGGGTCAGATTACACGTGGCTGAGGTAAAAGGGCCTGTTATGGATCAGCTAAACAGTACCCATTTTATTAAACGGTTATCGCCTGGAAACATCTATTTTACAACCGACCAAGCGATGCGCGAGATTGCAGGCATTTAGATACCACATGATGCAACCGGTAACTTTTTAAGATCGCCGCCGGTAGAGCGGCGTTGGGAAACAAATAAAGTACTATCCACCCCCCGTTTTGCCTCTTTTTTAGCCATAGCCGCCAATTCAGCAACCTCATGATAGCTGTCGCATTTATAAGGGTCTGGATGCACAACTCCGATAGCTAAACCCAACAATGGAAAGAAAGAGCGCACACCTTTTCGATCAGTGGACCAGATCCCTTCAGTCTGAAGATCTTTAGGTAGATAAAGCCCTCTTACCTCTTGATCAAACTCCCTAATAATACGTTCACAGCTTAATTGCCAATCCGGTGCGCGGAAAATCACAACAAAATCATCGCCACCTACATGTCCAATAAAGTTCTTATCGCTATTAATAAAACGGGTGAGCAGGTCGCCCAATAAGCGGATCACTTGGTCACCTTTCGAATAACCATAGCAATCATTAAAGGGTTTAAAGTTATTGAGATCAAAATAAGCAACATGGAAATCTGCGGTGCTTTTTAGCAGAGAATCCACCTCATTATTAATCGGCACATTCCCAGGTAATAACGTTAAAGGATTCGCATACTGAGCATTTTGGATCTTCAAAGCGGTTAAACGCTTCAATAGATCACGAAGATTCCCCATACCTAAGTAACAATCACTTTCAGTAATAATAATATCTTGCTGCAAGGCACTACTTTCCTGATCTGTCACTAAGCGCGAGACTTCCACTAAACTTAATTGGCTATCAACAAGCAGAACATCTTCACTCAAAATACGTGAGGCCGGCTTTTTCTCATATAACGCACGGCCATACTGGGTAGAAAACAGCTCCAATAGATCAGATTTTTTCACTACACCTAAAGGGATACCATCCCTTATAACAGGCAGCGCACCGACTTCTGGGTGTAATCTAAATTGCTCACTAACAAAGAGCACTGTATCTTCTGGCGCAACTGCTGGAGTTTGACGTAAAAGAGAGATCGCTGTTTCGTCTTGAGCCATATTAACCATGACTTCACTACAAATCGGATCGCTAATACCCTCAGCACTCCATGTAGGTTGAGGCTCTGGACTGGGGTAACCTAGATAAAAACCTTGGCCTATATTAATACCTAACTCCATTAGGGTTGCGACCTCTTCCTTGCGTTCTATCCCTTCGGCAATAACCTTACAGCCCGTTGCGGTGCTTATATTATAAATAGCCCGCACAAACTCACGTTTAACCGGATCAGTATCAATATGAGAGACAAAGTGACGATCGATTTTTACATATTCAGGATTGAGCTCAGACCAAAGCTTTAACCCAGAGTAACCGGTGCCTAAATCATCTACAGCAACCTGAAACCCCATATTGCGGTAGTACTCAACCGCATTATGTGTCAGCCCTTGCTTATCAAACGGATGTTGTTCTGACAGCTCAATAACAATATCTGCAATAGATATACCGAGCTCCTGTAACAACTCAGAGGTAAATCCTTCTGTGTGCTCAGGCGTTCCCAATAAGGAGGCACTAATATTCAGAAACAGCTTGCCACCCGGCTTTAACTTAGCAAAATGCTCTAAGGAGCAACGCCGAGACAGCAGCTCTAAGGTATGTAAGAGGTTATTTTCAATTGCTGTTTGAAAAAGAGCGCCGGGGGAGGCCATTGCGCTGCCGGAAGGGCCTCGTATTAAAGCCTCATGCCCAATAACTTCGCTTTTTTTCAAATCAACAATCGGCTGAAAGTGTGGATATAGAGACTCTGTCTCTAAAATCTCTAACAACAGCTTACGACGCATCTCTGCGCCTACTTCATCAGTTGCACGTAACATAGGTTAATCAATCACACTATTTAAGGTAGTGCGTAGGCTAACGTCCCTATATTACATTTGAGTGAAAATGTTTAATTCCCTTTACACCGAAACCCCAGCGGCAAACTGCCTTAGCATCTGAATCTCAGCTTCCCAGATTGTTTCATCAATGGTTTCAAGAACTAGCGGAATCCCTCTAAACCGGTCATCAGACATGATAAATTTAAACACCTCTAAACCGATTTCACCTTGGCCAAGACTGTGATGGCGATCAAGATGGGAGTTTAATCCACCTTTAGAATCATTCAGGTGCATCCCTTTAAGGTATTCAAAGCCCACAACTTTTGCGAACTGATCAAATACCTCAGCACAACTTTCTAAGGTGAGAATATCGTAACCTGCGGCGAACATGTGGCAAGTATCGATACAGACACCTATACGTGATTTATCCTCAACCTGAGCGATGATTTCAGCTAGCTGTTCAAAGCTATAACCTAAATTACTGCCCTGACCTGCCGTGTTTTCTATAACCGCAGTGACCCCTTGAGTTTGTGCTAGCGCCCAATTAATAGAATCGGCAATTCTACTAATGCACTCGGACTCTGAAAGTGTACGAAGATGACTACCTGGGTGAAAGTTAAGATAAATCAGCCCCAACTGTTCACAACGGTGAATCTCATCCAAAAACGCCTCACGGGATTTTTGTAAAGCTTCCGCCTCTGGATGACCTAAATTAATTAAATAGGAATCATGGGGAAGGATCTGCTCAGGAAAAATATTGAGTGCTGCGCAGTTCTCCTTAAAAGCCTTAATAGCTTTCTCTTCTAGTGGTTTAGAAACCCACCGCCGCTGATTTTTGGTAAAGAACGCAAACGCATTAGCAGCAATCTTTTTCGCATTAAGCGGTGCATTTTGCACACCACCCGAGGCGCTCACATGAGCACCAATATAATAAGGCTGTTGATTCATTTAGGATAATACTCAATAAAACTATGCAAGATTACTTAAGCTCTTCTCGAAGCTTATCCCTAATATCCATCAGCATTTTGCCAAAAGCATTATTTGCACGCATATCACGCCCACTACCCCAGAAATAGTCATACTGACTCACATCGGCAATATCAATCTCACCTGTATTCAATAAAATTTGAGCCACCTCAGGATAAGTACGGCATTTTATGTAAGTGCCACGGGTCATAAAGATCAATTTAACTTTATCCCAATCCTTACGCTTTTGATGTTTTTTACTTTTACCCAATGCAGCCGCATCTTTTGGGGTAGGCGCCAGACGAATCTGCTCAACATAATCCATATCAGCAAACTTCATCGCTTGATAATAATGCTCTACCGACGGCCACTCATGACCATCCAGCTCAAAGCTATACTTAGCGTATGAGGCCAACGGATGCTCGGGGTCGGTCCTTGTTAACGTAAAGAGTTTTTTCTCTTTTTTGCCAAAAAACATGCGGGTTCCTAATCTCCAAGAGTCATCAAAAGATAGTATATAAACCGCCCTTAGAAAGGCAGCATTAAATTTATAAGCAAAATACGATAGCCCCTTAAATAGACCAACTTGAGAAAGTTTTCGCGTTCTCTAAAAGGAGCTTTTTAGCCTGATCAAAAACCTCTGGCAAAGCGATATTCTTGTGATAAACAAGATAAATGGGATATGTGAATTCCGTAGCACCGCGGACCTTAGTTAATTGCTGGCTTTGTAAATATCGATCAACCACCCGCGTCCTAAAATATCCATTCCCGCCTTTAGCTAATAGGTATTTTAGTGCCATAGGGCCAAGGGAAAACTGCATAGCTGAGCGGCGATTAAAAGGCACACAACGATCAAATTGCAGGGAAAACTCCTCACCCCAATCAATAAAAAGATCAGGTGTTGAACATGTCGTCGACGCAACATGTATCAACTTTTCTTCAGCCACCTGTTCGATAACCAACCCCGGCAAGTAGCGAGGACTATGGACAATAATCGCCTCAACCTCTTGCTTTTGCAGAGCTTGATACAGCATATCAGTTGTTGTCACTCGGCTGTTGATAACTAAATTAGGCAAGTCCTCATTCAAGGCGATAATCCAATCACTTAAGATTGGATTCCATAGGCTTATCTCCCCTCCCACATTTAACCTTTGCTGGGTTTGATACTCCCCATGTCCACAGATCTGCTTAGCTTGCTCCCAAGCCTCAATCATATTTTTCGCCTGCTTAACAAAAGCTTCACCATGTGGGGTGAGCTTTGCACCGGCTCGGTTCCGAATAAACAGCTTATAATTCAGCGCAGCTTCTAATGCTTGTACACGTGCAGTCACAGTTGTTTGGGTAACATGTAATCGCTCTGCCGCACGCGCAAATGTCCCTGCGTGAATAATCTCTAAAAAAGTTCTAGCTTGATCAATTTCCATTTCTACTGATTTTAAATGCAATATTATTGCACTTAAACCTCATTTAAATTCGTTATACATGAAGCTATTTTAATCATTAAAATGGCGCCGTTACTAGGTAAATGTAGAGTGAACTGTTCTTAGGGCAAGGTTGTACTTTTACTTTTATTCTCTAAAACAGCTATTATTTTTGTAAGGCTCTACTGTCCAAATGCTCACTTCTTTATATCGTAATACGGCTCAATTCATTGGTATAGAAACAAATAAAACCTCCCACTTTGAGCGCCTTATTTCAGGCGTAACGGCTTTTGTGGCCCTGCTGAGTGTCTTTTATTTCTCGCGTACCTTTTTATCTATACCGGATTCCTTATTGGTGCTCTCCTCCATTGGCGCCAGCGCAGTTCTATTGTTCGCCGTCCCCCATGGTGCATTATCACAACCTTGGCCCTTTCTGATGGGCCACCTTATCTCCGCATTTATTGGTATCAGTTTTTTTCAGGCGTTTGGCTCATCGTTTATTACAGGAGCAGTGGCCGTTGGCGTATCTATTATCACTATGCACTACCTACGCTGCCTGCACCCACCGGGGGGATCCACCGCACTCTCTTGTGTGGTTGGCGGAAACAGCATACACGCCATGGGATATGAGTTTTTACTCTATCCATTAGCCATCAATCTGCTCGCCCTACTCATACTGGCTTTTGTCATCAATAACGCCTTCTATTGGCGGCGCTACCCATCATTTTTAAACACGGCAATAGCGAATAAAATCGATGAAACACATATATTTGAGATCGAAGATCTTTACGGTGCGCTAGAAAAAGAAGATATGTTTATCGATGTGAGCGCAGAAGAGTTAATGAACATTTACAACACCGCCAGCAACAATGCAAAAACACGTCAGCAACAACTTATTGCCAAGCGACCTAGGCTTGCTCGGCGCTTATCGATCAAAAGAAAGCGAGGAAAACTCTAAACCTGCATGCACTCAAAAGATTGGGGCCTTTAAAAAATATTTAGACCTGCTCAACCAAGCTGCCGGTTTTTAAGTCACTACTGGCTCTATACGTTATTTATCGATATAAAAGGGATATTAATGAAAAAGGTGTTATCGGTCGCAGCCCTAATCGCAACCACCATCTCCTCCAGAGCAACTATCCCCACTGTAATCGCCAGAACCGCCACTCGTACCCGTTCCTCCTCGACGATCCCCTTTTGAAACAAACCACATAGCCAATAAAATCAGAAAGATGAATACACCCAAGGGGGCTAATGCGTTTTGAATACTGCTATCAGACGCTAGATCCGTGTAGTGCCACGAAAGGTATAAACCAACCAATATAAAAATTAATGATTTCATCTAATATTCCTTTTAAATGTTAAAGCGCTTTTATTTAACCGCACCTAACCCCTGTATTCAGTTACATTAAAAACTCGAAACAGACGACAAAAAACACTTAGCTCTCAAGGCTGCACAAGTAGCGCAGGTGCATAGACTGACCAATAAAGCGCCACGGTCCCGACAAAGCCTATCAAAATTGTTATAAATAAAAACAACTTAGATGAGCGAAGCAACGCAAAAACCGCCAAGCCTAAACATAAAATAGGTAAAGCGACCCACCATTGAATCGTACGGAAAACAAACGTCGAATACGCCGTTTGCTTTATACCGAAGCTAGCCCAAAGCTGTCGAAAAGATTCAGCAGTTTCCGGTTGCAGCAAGCCATAGATAAAGTATGACTGCGCAGCGATAAAGAACAGAATAGATATGCCAAAAATTAGTTTTTTCATAGCATTACTGGATAAATAGAGATACAGGCTACCGCCCTCTGAATTATTTAATATCTGAAATGCTATATTGTTTTGCGCCATGATTGCCAATATTTGGCGCACTATTTTTAGGAATAAATAGCTCTCTATGGGCACCTTTATCGTACGTTAAACTAACAGTAAAACGATTAGCATATTCACAAGACCTTAAATCAATTTCTGTGCCTGCCTCTATACTCATACCTTGAGCCTCAATAGCTTTACCCAGAGTATGCACGTATGGCTTTGAGCATAATAAATCAAAGCTTGGCGAATTTGCCCACCAACCACCTATAAAACCAATAGATAGAAAGACTACCGATAGCACTGTAGTTAGCATGATTTTCTTCACATCAAAAATTCCTTATAAATAAGTGGCTTTGCGACATAGACATCATTCGAAAAGGGAATAAAGAATACCGCTGCTAGCTAGGTTAGTCATCTGTTGCAACAAGCACGACCTGCCCCTAGATTTTTTGACGCCTAGGTTTTTTCGCTTGCGGACAAAAACGCTTGATTATGACGCAGGCATTGATGATTCGGTAAAAGTGGAGTAAACATGTATAAAAAACCATCTACCCTATGCCATCCAATACATATGACGGATACCGCATAATAGCCCTCAATGAGTACTGAAATAAGGAACGTCAGGCCGGAGCAAACGCGAGCAGAGCGTTCTACCTGACAGTCAGCGCTCAGTTTCCCCCTAAGCGTGCTTCGGTTGTCATTGAGTGTCGGGCAGTTTCTTACTGCAAACAAAAAGGCAGTGTCTGCCCTAGTTTCTTTGGGGAAGGTATCCAGCAGTGAAATATATGGAAGGCTGTCGTTAAAACGACATAAGACAATTGACTGACCGTACTGACTTTCCCAAGGTCTCGGTATAAAAGGTAATGAATGTTAAAAGATATCGAGTTAGATTGGCTCCTATTGCTGGCGATACTACTGGTATTCGCCGGTGTAGGCTTAGTGCAAAAAGCAAAATCACGAGAAAAAACAGCAATAGACAATCCACAGACGCACCCTAAGATGAGTCCCCACTCATGTGGTGCTGTTACCCGAGTTGATGTCGACCACTTATTGCAAGCCTTGGCCATACAAATGAAAGCCACTAGTGAATATACATGGGCTCAAGGTGATCCTGACGCTAAAAGTGATGACATTGATCGCAGCACCTGCTGCAGCATTATTGAATCTATTGACCTAGAAAACACACCCACCCGAACCGTTTGGCGAGCCGAAATTATTCAGCGATTAAGCAGTTTTCAACAAGCTAAGCGGGACGCCGGTAAGCCTGGCGTTGGTGTAGTGGGCAGCATGATGGCTCACGTGAATACTTTTTTTGATGACACTGACCATTAGCGCTTTTTGCCAGTGAAGTGGCTATAGTCTCCCCGACACAGAGACAAGGGCAATATCCCCACCCATAGAGGTGTTGCCGAAACACGTAAAAGTGCTTGTCCTTACTTACCGTTTCCCATCATCCACCTCCGGTGGTCTGATTGCCCGTCTTGCTGTCGATGACCGATATAAAGGGAAAGGCTTTGGTGAATGGCTGCTTATCGATGCACTCAGAAAGCTGTTAGCTGCTAGTGATAGCGTTGCATTTCCAGTTGTTATCGTTGATGCCAAAGACGGTGCGAAAAATTGCTAGAACGCTATGGTTTTCATAGCATTTGAAGACGCTGAAAATAAACTCTTCATCACCATTGCTGATGTGAGAGCAAGCTTAGGCTAGTTAACCGCTGCCTTTAGCAAACTAACGCCCGCTTCAGCTGCACCAAAACAGGAGTATCTTTGTGTTAATATTTGAGCGCAGCGAGTGGCACAAAAAACGCATAGTCTTTGGCGTCAGGCTGGAAGCGCTTGTTAAAGCGTGATGCTTGAAGTGGTTGTTGTACTTTTAACCTGTAACATTACACTTTTTTATAAACACCAATACTAAAGTTACCAGGCCTGGTTGTTTTTTACTGTTTTTAAATACTGAATTTGGTTTTAAACAAGTCTTTATTTTAAATGTTTTACCCTTAAAAACTCAGACGCTTTAACATTTAGTATAAGGCGCAAACGCCCTAATATATTGTATTGAAGTAATAAATATACCCTTTTGCCCTTATATTGAGCTAGCCTGTCAATAAGTTAGGTTATGCGATATTACCCAGAAAATCTGTTTTCAACACGGTTAATGGTTATGAATATTACTACAAAAAAACTAGCTCGCTAGAATAAATACGTAACTTTTTTAGAGCATAAGACTTATGCGTTTTCGACTTAGAAAAGTTATTGTGATTGGGTAAAGCTTTTTAAGTTCGAAGTCAGAGTAAAGTCATACTTGATTAACTCTAAATATCAACACGTTGAAAACTTAATTTAACTCTGACCCCAATTATTCGAAAAATACGCAAGCTTAATTCGAGCCGATAATCTCAACCCGCTCAGCTTGGCAATGAAGCTGCTGCCCGGCTCTAGCTGGATCGTATGTGATGCCAATCAAGCGCACTTGATCTTTACGTTTAAGCTGTTTAAAAAATGCGGTTTGATCAAGCCGCCGCTGCTTTTGCTGCTCTATCGTATCCGTTGAATCATGGGCAAACGCCATGACCATCGCTGTACCTCGGCAAATCTGTTGCCAGTCGGTACGGGCATCAGCCCGCACTCGCATCTCTCCTCTGAGTATTCCCGTCCATAGGCCTTCAACATCCGGCATAGTTGTGCGAGCAGGTTCCACTTTTGCTGGGGCATTTTGTGTTCGATTAACGGGCGGTGGCGTTTTCGTCAAACCTTTCTGCGCCCTCGCATAATCCCTATGGCATCTTTTCACCCCAATATCACTCAACAATTCAGGATATTGAGTTAACGTATCACCATAGCGTGCGCAACTCGACAAACACAGATGGGCGAGCTTCTGGCCTTCGGCCGTTTGAGCCATTGCCCGACATGTCTCTCCTTTCGCACGTATATCATCAATGACAGCATTCGACGCCATCACCGTGGTATGAGTGAAACATAAAAAGGCAACAAACGTGAAAGCAGTTTTCATCTTATTTCCTCGTTTAATTATCAAGAGCCTAAGCGGAACAAACTGACTATTCGCGTTTACTCTAGCCTACCCACTCGGACTACTGCAATGCATCATTGCGGCTGGGACGGCCGTAAACTACTATAAAAGCGCTAAATGTTCGCACATTTATTATTAACTACCCGCATTTTTCATACTGATTGTAAGGGTCGCTTCCCTCGCACGCAAGATACCCACCCTACCAGCTCCACCTTTGGGCAGCACTATTCATCACAATCCCAACTAACAGAGTCTTTAGAAACTCTGCCAAATAATACGGTATTGCTCATTTAACGCTTTGGCTTTGCGGCGCACCGGAGCGCCAGCGCAGGTGCGTCCGCCAACAGCCACTTGTTAGGCATCACTTTCATCTTTCCTATCTAATTTGTTAGATATACTAGTTAGTGTTGTGTTAATCGATTTTAGACTTTTATTAAGTTCCTTAAATATAGTGTTATTACGGCCTTTTAATGCATCTGATAAATCGAGAGCCGCACTATTCTTAGATTGCATTTGACTCATATAGCGAATATCGAGAACTATAGAATCAACACCTTTTTTGCTCCTTAACGGTGTCTTATAGGTATAAGTTACTTCTAGTGAGTAGCTTTCTTTTATGACTGAGCTTAAACCACCATATTGGCCTGCTTGATAACGTAATTCTTTTCCTGATGCTAGAAGCGGTATTTTAGAGTTGAAGAAATCTGATTTATTTACTTTATCTGCGTTTTCAATTCCCCAACAATTTATAGGTAATGCTTTAGAAAACTCTAAATTTTTTGCGGTACCATTTCCATGATTACAAATAACTAAGTCAATAACTGATCCAGCTGCAGATGTTTCATAGTAAACAACAATATTGGGTTTAGATTGTCTATAAATAGCTAAATATGCAGTTGCAACAGCTAAGAACGTTGCTATCGGGCTAATTATATAAAAACCTATTTGAATGTATTCTTGCTTGAAAAATTCCTGCATAAGTCTCCCTGAATACGCGATATGATATTTGTGATGCCTAACATTTGTATATACAGGGGACCGTGTATCTACCCGCAGCGCTATTAATTAAAAACAGATGTAATTATTTGAAAAGGAAGGAGAAGCTAAAGAATTAAATCGTACTCTTCCGTGACAAAACGAGCATGCGCATTAGCAATTGATATACATAGCTCATATAAAAAGGCTGCGTATATATACCCATGCCAGACATCCATCTGTCTGATTTATAACTATTTTTAACCTAAGCAGGGTGGTAATACAAGTATCTTCGCTCACAGGGTGAGCTCCTACATTAGACATTTAAAGGGCTCTGCCCCTTTTAATTTTCGTCAGCCTTTCGCTTTGATTCTCGTCGGGCAAAGGGTGAGCGCCTACACAGGCCGATGGGCGTCGACAATAATCAGGTACAGGGGCGATAGCGCGCACCCATTTGACCTGAGCGATCAGGTCAAATGGATAGTATCTTACTTATAGCTTACAGGCGCCGCCTAAGCAGTCGTCAAAGTCCATACTTTCTAGCTCTTGGCGGGTTTCTTGGGCAGCTTTTAAGCGTTGTAGCATCTCACCTTCTGCGCCTTGATCAGTGCTGATACCCGCTTTTTCAAATACGCTTAAAAGTAGGTTTAGCTCTTCTAAGTTAAATTCATTCATAATTAGTATTCCACTCTTTTTACTGATCGGGGATTAATAGGTGATCGACTAGCATCTGTACGCTTTTGCGGCCACGGAATTCGTTTACATCTAAACGATAGATAACCCGTACATGGGTTTTCGATTCATCCGGCCATTGGTCCATATCGGCATTAAACTGTATCGCATCTACCGCTAATCCTGAAGCGGGTTCCATCAATACCATTTTCAGATGGCGATGGCCGACAATTCGTTGCTGTAGGAGTGAAAACTCACCCTCAAACAATGGCTCTGGAAATTGATGACCCCAAGGGCCGGCATCACGGAGCATTTCAGCTAACTCAATGGTCATATCATTGGCACTTAATGCACCATCGGTAATCACTTGTTGTTGTAGATCCGCATCTGATAACTGCCGTCTCACTTCGCTATCAAAGGCTTGCTGAAATAAGCCTAGATCTTTATCACTGATCGTTAATCCTGCTGCCATGGCATGACCGCCAAATTTACGCAGAAGTGCGGGGTGTTTCGCTGCGATCGCATCTAAGCCATCTCGAATATGAAAACCGGGAATTGAACGGGCCGAGCCTTTAAGTTCTCCCTCATCACCTTGAGCAAACGCGATAACAGGCCGATGGGTTTTCTCTTTGATTCTGGAGGCTAAAATACCGATCACACCTTGGTGCCATTCTGGCTCATAAAGCGATAACCCGTAAGGTAAGGCTTCATCATCTAGCTGAAGGTGCGCCAACAGATCTAAGGCTTGTTGTTGCATCTCCTGCTCTATGCCTTTGCGCTCTTGGTTAAGGTCATTTAGCGTCGCAGCTAGTTCTTTTGCTTGCTGCTCAGATTCAGTCAATAGGCATTCAATACCGATCGACATATCTTCTAAACGCCCCGCAGCGTTTAAACGTGGCGCTAAAGCATAGCCTAAGTCAGAGGACGCTATTTTATGCTGTTGGCGACCTGATAGTTCAATTAAGGCTTTGATACCGGGTCGACAGCGACCCGCTTTAATGCGCTGTAAGCCTTGATAGACCAGCACACGATTATTCTGTTCTAAAGGAACCACATCAGCCACAGTGCCTAAGGCAACAAGATCAAGAAGGCTGCCGAGGTTAGGCAGTGCTAACCCCTGCTGCTCAAACCAGTTAAGCGCTTGCAGTTTACGCCTTAGTGCGATCATCACGTAGAAGATAACACCTACGCCGCAGGTCGATTTAGCGCTAAAACGGCAATCGGGCTGATTAGGGTTCACTATGGCATATGCCGCTGGAAGCTCTTGGCCAGCAAGGTGATGATCCGTCACGATTACATCTAAATTAGCGATGTTAGCGGCGGCAACCCCTTCAATACTGGAGATACCATTATCAACAGTAATCAATAGATCAGGGGCTTGCTTTAACGCCTCCATCACAATCTCGGGACTTAGGCCGTAACCATATTCAAAACGATTAGGAACAAGGTAACAAACATCCTCTGCTCCCATCATGCGTAAAGCCAGTACCGCCACCGCTGTACTGGTTGCGCCATCACAATCAAAGTCGCCAATAATCATGATTTTTTCACGCTTTTTAAGCGCAACCACTAAGCGTTCTATGGCAGCATCCATACCGGCTAAACCGCTATCGGGCAGCAACTCTTTTAAGTTGCGCCCTAACCCCTCTAAATCGTGAATACCACGAGAGGCATAAATTCGTGCAAGAACGGGATTAGTTTGCCTAAATATTGGTAAGTTAGAGTCGGTGTCTTGACGTTGAGTGATAACCAGTTCTTTCATTAAGTTTCTGCTGTTCCATCCAATAAAGGCTTAGGTTGTAAAAGGTTGGAGTTTTCAGGTTCCGGTTTTGACTGATCTATATTTTGCTGCGACGTTTTTGACGCGCTTACATCTAAAGGACGGGGAAACAACTCAGCAGTTTTATCTGTCAGATAATAGGCACCTAAACCGATCCATTCTCGAACGACCTGATTAAGCTCCGCCATATTGGCATTAAGACTGAGCTGGATCTGACTATTCAACTGTCTAAAATCAACAGGGTAAGGAATAACATCAACACCCGCCTGACGATAAACCCCTACAGAGCGTGGCATGTGAAATGCAGAGGTCACAAGCAGCCATTTACCGCCAACCAGATCATCTACTTTATCTGTTTTTTTAAGCTCATCAATAATTTCACGGGTATATATTGCATTTTGGAAGGTATTTCGTGAATCCCTTTCGACAATAAGCCGTGCACCTAAACCTTGCTCGGTCAGCCACTGCTTAGCCACATCACCACCACGATATTCAGGCTTTAATAATGAACCTGAGCCACCGGTAAAAATAACTTTAGCCTGTGGATAACGCAACATCAGAGCCGGTAACATCATAAGTCTTTCCGCAGCACGGTTGAACTGAGGCATATTATGTACAGCGGACAGCTCCGCTTCTTCACCTCCACCTAACACTATAATACCGGCAATAGGCGCTTCAAGCTGAGTAAGATCTGGCTTAGGAAAACGTTGTTCTAAAGGCTCTAGAAGGTAGTTAGCGATCGGGAATACACTTAAAGCCAGCATAATTAACACTGAACTCCAGACCATTAACACCCCTAATAATCTGCGCCAAAGTAGTAAGCCAACAAATAACATGAGTAGCAAAAAATGATCTGGCTGAACCACTACCCAGAATATTTTCGACAAGTAAAAAAACAGATCAGTCATCGCAGTTATTCCTTTGCTTTAACACAAAAAGATCAATCGCCAGATACAAAAAACCCGACACAAACAAGGTCGGGTTTTGAGAGTATCATATTCAAACAATTAATTATTCTGAATGAACATGACTCGCGATAAACTGCTGAACGGTATTTAGATCGTTATCTAACACGTCTAGCTTTTCTTCACGCTCAAAAAGATCAACCATATGGGCTGGCAACTGAGGGGATTCTAAACCCGCTTTAACAACAGGCTCAGGGAACTTAACCGGATGCGCAGTCGCTAAAGTGATCATCGGTACAGACTTATCACGGTTGCATTCACGCGCGGCTTTAACACCAATCGCTGTATGCGGATCGAGTAGGTATTCTGTCTCAGCGTAGACTTGTTTGATTGTTTCGCAGGTCGCGTCATCATCAACGGCACAGCTATCAAACAGTTCACGCACTTTATCCCAACGGTCAGAATCGAGTTCAACCGATTCTTTCGAGAAACGTGCCATTAGATCATCAATCGCTGCACCATCTTTGCCGTATACATCAAACAACATACGTTCAAAGTTTGACGACACCATAATATCCATAGACGGTGATAAGGTATGAACCAACTCACCTTTGGACATATCGTTACCGGAGATAACACGGTGCAAAATATCGTTACGGTTAGTAGCCACAACCAACTGCTTGATCGGCAAACCCATCTGCTTAGCTAGATAACCGGCAAAAATATCACCAAAGTTACCTGTAGGCACAGAGAAGCTCACTTCACGTTCTGGACCACCGACAGCAAGCGAAGCTGAGAAGTAATAAACGATCTGGGACATAATACGCGCCCAATTGATCGAGTTTACTGCCCCTAGCTTCATCCCTTTAAGGAAGTCTTGATTAGCAAAGCTATCTTTAACCATCTGCTGACAATCGTCGAAGTTACCTTCTAAGGCAATATTAAACACATTGTCTTTAATAACGGTTGTCATCTGACGACGCTGCACTTCTGATACGCGGTTATGCGGATGCAGAATAAAAATATCCAGATGTTTACTATGGCAGCAGCCTTCAATCGCCGCTGAACCTGTATCACCTGAAGTTGCACCCATAATCACTAAATGTTCACCACGCTTTTCAAGTGCGTAATCCATCAAGCGACCTAGCAACTGAAGTGCAAAGTCTTTAAATGCCAAGGTTGGGCCATGAAAAAGTTCTAGGATCCACTCATTAGTGCCTAGCTCTTTCATCGGTGCAACAGCAATATGATTGAAACCCGCATAGGTCTCATCAATCATCTGCTTCAGATCTGCATCGGCTACGCAGTCATCCACAAATGGCTTTATCACTTTATAAGCCAATTCGTTATATGGCAGACCGACCCAAGAGGCGATCTCCTCTTTGCTGAAAGTAGGCAATGTTTCTGGCACATATAGGCCACCATCACTTGCTAAACCAGCTAGAAGAACCTCTTCAAAATTCATTGCCGGAGCTTTTCCCCGGGTAGAGATATATTTCACGGGATTACTCCTTAACGGCCAAAATTTTCAACGCGAATACGAGTAACACTACCGTTAATCTCATCTAGCGCTTCGATTTTTGCAATTGCATCATTCATCTTCTGCTCAACCACAGTCTGGGTCAAAATAATAACCGGCACTTGGTCTTCGCTTGTCGCTTTCTGAATAATGGCTTCAATATTGATGCCTTCGCCACCCAGAATACTGGTAATCATTGCCAGCACACCCGGTTTCTCTTGGGCATTCATGCGTAGATAGTAGGCAGTTTCTGTCTGCTCCATTGGCAGAATCGGTGCATCTGATAACTCTGATGGCTGGAAGGCCAAATGAGGTACACGATTATCACGATCAGCAGTCAAGGTGCGAACGACATCGACTATATCGGCCACAACAGCGGAAGCAGTTGGCTCAGAGCCAGCACCCGGCCCGTAATACATAGTTTGGCCAACCGCATCGCCATCAACCAAAATTGCGTTCATCACACCGTTTACATTAGCGATAAGCGCAGACTCAGGAATCAGTGTTGGATGCACTCGCAGCTCCACACCTTTATCCGTATGACGGCTAACACCTAAATGTTTGATACGGTAGCCAAGCTCTTCAGCATACTGCACATCATCGCGAGTAATTTTGCTGATGCCTTCAGTAAAGGCTTTGTCGAACTGCAAAGGGATACCAAACGCGATAGAGGCTAAAATCGTTAACTTATGAGCCGCATCAATACCTTCAACATCAAAGGTTGGATCAGCTTCTGCATAACCCAGCGCTTGAGCTTCAGCGAGTACATCGTCAAAATCACGCCCTTTATCGCGCATTTCGGTCATGATGAAGTTGCCTGTACCATTAATAATACCGGCTAACCAATTAATCTTATTCGCAGACAAACCTTCACGGATCGCTTTGATGATCGGGATACCACCGGCAACCGATGCTTCAAATGCAACCATGACATTCTTTTTCTGCGCAGCTTCGAATATCTCATTACCATGAACAGCGATTAAGGCTTTGTTCGCAGTTACAACATGTTTGCCGTGCTCTATAGCTGTCAGCACAAGTTCTTTTGCTACGTCATAACCACCGATCAACTCAACAACTACATCAATTTCTGGGTTTTTAGCCACCGCAAAAACATCATCTGTAAGCTGTATACCTTTGGTATCACAGTCCGGATTAGTGTGACGAGCACCAATTTCTTCCACTATGATTTTACGTCCTGCCCGACGAGCAATCTCTTCGGCATTTCGCTTCAGCACATTGTATGTGCCACCACCGACTGTACCTAATCCACAGATACCTACTTTGACCGGTTTCAAACTTGCACCTCGCATGCTGTTGAACAACTATTTCTCACAGTATATATACCTATTGAGTCATAACTGTGATTTAGAAATCTAACGGAAACAGATAAACCAACTTAGCCAATAAACATTGAAACATGGCAAATTGATCCACTTACATAAGTTCCGTAAAAATGAGCCGAGTATTATAGCCAAAACAATGCAATAGCTCTATCTCTGCAATCATTCTGTAGCAACAAATAAATAAGGGAGCCTAGGCTCCCTTATTATTAAGAATATAAACGAACTTACTGCAGTTTTAACGCTTTCGCTAATTGCGCCGCAGGGACATAACCAGGCAGTAAACTACCATCAGATAGAACAATGGCAGGAGTACCAGTAACCCCCATGCTTTGACCCATATTAAACTGTTCCATCACAGGGCTATCACAAGTTTTAGATGTTAGCTCTCCGTTACCTTTAGCTGCATCCATCGCTTTCCGACGGCCGTCTGCACTTTCAGCACACCAAATGGATACCATGTTTCTGTAGGTTGCAGTGCCTGCACCTTGTCGAGGAAAAGCCAGATAATTAACTTGGATACCCATAGCAGTCAATTTAGGCACTTCGGCATGCAGTTTACGGCAGTAAGGACAATCCACATCGGTGAACACATTAATTGTCGCTTTTAATTCGCCTTCAGCAGGGTAGACAACCATTTGTTCAGGATCGATTTTGGCAAGGGTCTCTTTTCTGATAATGCTCTGTTTCTGTTCTGTCAGATCAATAAAACCTTCAGACTCACTAAACTGAAACAACTTACCTAATAAGAAATATTTGCCTTGCTCATCGGAATAGAGGACTTCACCAGTGTTCAATAACACCTCATACATTCCATCCACTGGAGCTTTGACCACGGTCTCAACTTGGAGACGCGCATTAACCTTTTGCAGGTTCTGCGTAATCAGCTCCTCAGGACTTGCTGCTTGGGCATTAATACTCAAACTGCTCATTAACAGCATGGTCGATATTAAGATTTTTTTCATCATTTCCCTCTAACTATTCCAACTGCCTAATTGCGTATTATATCTAGGACTCTATTTTCCTGGCGAAGTTCCAGTAATTAACCCCGCGGATGATGGGTTTGATGCAAAGACTGTAATCTTTGTTGGGCCACATGGGTATAAATTTGCGTAGTTGATAGATCACTATGTCCCAATAGCATCTGCACCACTCTAAGATCAGCCCCATGATTCAGCAGATGTGTCGCAAATGCATGTCTAATTACATGGGGTGATAACGGCTTATCAACACCCGCAACCAAGGCGTAATGTTTTATACGATGCCAAAAGGTTTGCCGTGTCATCTGCTGCCCTCGCCGGCTAGGAAACAGCACATCACTCACATTCTCACCCAATAGAATAGGCCGAACCTGCACTAAATAACGCCGCACCCAACTAATCGCTTCTTCACCTAACGGGACCAATCGCTCTTTGCCCCCCTTACCCATTACGCGAATCACACCTTGATTCAAATTTACTTCAAATAACTGCAAACTGACTAATTCAGTAACACGTAACCCTGTAGCATAAAGGACTTCTAACATAGCACGATCACGAAAGTGGATAGGATCGTTTAGTTCCGGCGCATCTAAGAGGCGCTCAACATCATCTTCCGTCAATGTTTTAGGTAAACTTCGTCCCTTTTTCGGGCTATCTATTAAGAGTACCGGATCTTCACTAATTAGTTCTTCACGTAACAGATAACGATAAAACCCTCTCAAGCATGAGAGCATTCGGGCTGTAGAGCTCGCACGTAAGCGCTCTTTAACTCGCCAGCCTAAATACTGCTGTAACTCAGATCGAACACAGGAGATAAGGTGTCCTCCGCGCTGATTTAACCACAAACCAAACTGATTCAGGTCTCGACGATAGGAGGAAAGCGTGTTTTCACTCAAGCCTTTTTCCATCCAAATAGCATCTAAATATGTATCAATGAGCTGGCTATCTTTATCACTTAGAACAACAGCAGCTTTAATGGAAGACGACACAATCACTCCATCCAACACAAGATAGATACATAGAACAGCAAGAGGAATTAATAATAAAGGCGCGCACTTTGAATTTTATCCCGAGAGATCGGATAAGTCGCAGTTCCGCGACCATCCACTAAACGATGCTCAACGGTAATCACATCAGGATTCACATCAATCAAACGGCCTTCAACTTTACGTCCAAAATAGGTATACAAAATCACCGGCTCACCTAAGTGGGGCTCTAAATTCGACAGTTCGACGGGCTTAAAGGTTTTTTCATTTTCCTGCTGCTTCAATCGTTTTAGAGCATGCTGATTACGGCGCTCATAAACAGGAGAAGGCATAGCTATACTCATATCAAAATGTTCTGCATCTTCTTCAGGAAGCGCGCTTGATACTTGTTCTTCCAGCACCTCATCAGCACCTACATTCAACTCATGCAGTAAGCGCTCCCCCTCAGGATCAGGCTCATTCCAAGCAACACCCTCCCAAGAGACAGCCTTACCATTAAATTCCATATATGGATTTAAAGCATCCAAGAGGTCCGTTGGTTGCTGAATTAATGCCATTGACTGCATACCGAACCCTTGTGGAATATCAACACGCAGATAAAAAGAACCGCCGGGGTTATTTAAACTATCAATAGCATCAAACAAAGGTTTAGGGACTGTCCAACCTTCATAATTTAGCCGTCTATTTAACATCTCAGCATAGCGCTGACGATAATCCTGTACTGGTTCTTTATTTAAAGCCGCACAAAATTTGTTTTTACGGACGTTATATCCGCGGTCATAAAAACGGGTTTTAATTCTTTTTAACTGCGGTTGAGCAAACACGATTGTCTGCATATTTAACGTGTCGCTTGTGACACCAATATTCATAGAGATGCTCGCATCAGCCATCTGCGCAGTTTTACTTTGCAGATCAAAATTGAGCTGCTTGTCTACTTTGTCAAAAGTATATTGGATAGAGAGATCGCTACGAATGCGGCTATAGCCCATTTTGCGAACATCCACGATCGAAAAGAAATGCAGATCACCGCAAGCTAAAGTGTCGTAACTTGGACCTACTTGGCGCTGCGCATCGGCGGCCATTCGCCCCCAATCCTGCATATAACCACTTTGGAGGTTAAGATCTATCCCTGTAATCTCAATATTAAATGATTCTGGCAGCTCACCTTTGGACAACTGCTCATTCAAACTAAGGATAAATCCCCACGAGGGCGCTTTTAAAGTCGTAGCATCAATCCCTATTTCGCCTTTCATGCCAGCAGGAATAAAACTCATGCCACGCAGACCAACCTCAGATTGAAATAGGTCGATATAAATATCTTGGTATTTCATATCAGCATAAGGAGAGATATCACGAGCAAAGTCATCTGCGAACTCAGATACTTTCCACCAAACAAATCCATAAGCTCCGGCAAATAGTAAGACGGGAACTAGGATAACTAAACATAATGAAACAATGTGCTTGATGGTTTTGTTTTTCATAGGCTGACCTAAGATTAACTCCCTGTACCCAAAACTTGCGAAACTAGCCGCTTTTCAACCCTAATATTATGGGCGTGGATATTCAACTCTGTCCAATCTTTATAACAGATATTAAGATCAGTTAAACACTAGACATAAAAAAAGCGACCGAAGCCGCTTTTTTAATAAAAGAAAAAGTAGGTGATTAACCCAATTTTTCTTTAATACGTGCAGATCTACCACTACGCTCACGCAAGTAGTAAAGTTTAGCCTGACGTACAGCACCACGACGCTTAACTTCGATGCTATCAACGGTAGCACTGAAAGTTTGGAAAGTACGCTCAACACCCACACCGTGAGAAATTTTACGCACAGTGAAAGCAGAGTTCAGACCGCGGTTACGCTTACCTAGAACTACACCTTCAAACGCCTGCAGACGAGTACGCTCGCCTTCTACAACTCTAACCTGAACTACAACAGTATCACCTGGTGCAAATTCTGGTACTTCTTTATTCATTTGTTCAGCTTCAAGCTGCTGAATAATTAGGTTTTTGCCGCTCATCGCTTGCTCCTAAACATTCAACCTTCGGACCCTTGGGTCTCCCGGATAAAATCGGTTAACAATGACTTTTGCTCAGCGTTTAACTCAAGAGATTCGAGCAGGTCAGGTCGGCGCTGCCAAGTCCTTCCCAGCTGTTGTTTCAGACGCCAGCGTCTGATCTCTTTATGGTTGCCGCTCAGCAACACTTCAGGTACCTGCATATCATCATACTGTTCCGGCCTAGTGTAGTGCGGGCAATCTAGCAATCCATCACAAAACGAATCCTCAGTAGCTGAATCTTGATGTCCTAAAACACCAGGAACCAAACGAGAAACTGCATCAATCATAGTCATCGCGGGTAATTCCCCACCACTAAGCACAAAATCGCCTAGCGACCACTCTTCATCAATCTCTGCATCTATTAGGCGCTCATCAATACCTTCATAGCGCCCTGCTACCAGAATCAGCTTCTTGCGAGAAGCTAGCTCCTGCATACCCTGATGATCCATACGTCGTCCCTGTGGGGATAGGTAAATAACTTTTACCTCGTCGCCCGCAGCGTCTTTTGCCGCATGAATAGCATCCCTAAGCGGTTGAAATTTCATCAACATGCCTGGGCCGCCACCATAAGGGCGGTCATCTACAGTTTTATGCTTATCATGCGTGAAATCCCGAGGATTCCAGCACTGCATCTGTATCAAACCGTTTTTTACTCCTCGCCCTGTAACGCCGTAGCAACTAATTGCATCAAACATTTCAGGAAAAAGAGTTACCACACCAAACCACATGGTTCAGAATTCCGGGTCCCAATCGACCCGCATGGTACCTGTTTCAAGGTCAATATTTTTTATCACCTGGTCAGGAAGATAGGGCAACAGTCGCTCTCTTTGATCGAGACTGTCAGCCGTTCCCTTCACAACTAGCACATCATTTGAGCCAGTTTCTAACAGGTGGCTTACCTTGCCCAATAATTGATCGGACTCGGTATAAACTAATAGGTCTTGCAACTGACTCCAGTAGTACTCACCAGCGTCCAATTTAGGAAGCTGCTTTGCATCAACCGAGATTTCAAGCCCGCAATATTTACGCGCCACATCCCGATCGTCTACTCCAACCAGTTTTGCAACTAGCCCTTTACCATGGCGCTTACCGGTTTCCACCTCGAGAGGCTTCAATACACCGTTAACTTTTACCAACCACGGTTTGTAGGAAAAAATGTTTTCTATTGGATCAGTGTTAGAGTAAATTTTTACCCAACCCTTAATCCCATAGACAGCAGAAATCGTTCCGACAATGATATGTTCATTACTTGGATCACTGCTCATCTTTAACCCTGACCAAAAACCTAAAAATTACTTAGCTGCTTTAGCTTCTTTAACTAGCTTAGCAACGCGCTCAGATAGCTGTGCGCCTTTACTCTGCCAGTATTCAACACGATCAAGATCGATACGAAGACCTTCCTCTTGACCACGTGCTGTTGGGTTAAAAAAGCCCACACGCTCAATAAAGCGACCGTCACGCGCATTACGCGAGTCTGCTACTGAGATGTGATAGAACGGACGCTTCTTAGCGCCACCACGAGACAAACGAATAGTTACCATGCGTTAGATCCCTTTATTGAGTGGGTTTTAATATCGCCCACAGTTAGAAAAACAGCCTGTTTTTGAGGCAGACTGAACCATTAAAAATTAGGGCGGGAATTCTACTAGAATTACCCGCCCTAATAAAGTCTTTTCGCCGATTAATTAAAAAGGCTTACATCCCAGGGAAACCACCAGGGCCGCCCATACCACCAGGACCACCACCCATGCCCGGCGGTAACATACCTTTCATGCCGCGCATCATTTTGGTCATACCGCCTTTGCCGCTGAATTTTTTCATCATCTTCGACATCTGTTTATGCTGTTTAAGCAGGCGATTAATATCCTGAATCTGGGTTCCAGAGCCTTTAGCTATACGTTTTTTGCGGGAACCTGAGATAATATCGGGCTTACGACGTTCCAATGCGGTCATTGAGTTAATGATCGCTTCCATCTGATGCATACCCTTCTCGGCGTTTGCAGCACTGGCCGCCTGAGTCAGTTGACCCATGCCAGGAAGTTTATCAAGCATGCCCGCCATACCACCCATATTTTTCATCTGGGTAATCTGTTCACGGAAATCTTCTAGATCAAAGCCTTTACCCTTTTTAATTTTCTGGGCAAATTTTTCCGCTTTGGCTTTATCAATTTTCTGCTCTGCTTCCTCAATTAAGGAAAGCACATCACCCATACCTAAGATACGGGAAGCAACACGATCAGGATGGAAAGGCTCTAAGGCATCAACTTTTTCGCCAACACCTAAGAACTTAATAGGTTTACCGGTAATCTGACGTACAGATAAAGCAGCACCACCGCGAGCATCACCATCGGTTTTGGTAAGGATAACACCGGTTAAAGGTAATACTTCGTTAAAAGCTTTGGCGGTATTTGCCGCATCTTGACCTGTCATCGCATCGACAACAAATAGGGTTTCTACCGGATTAACCGCTTCATGTAAGCGCTTAATCTCACCCATCATATCTTCGTCAACATGCAAACGACCCGCCGTATCAACCAAGACAACATCATGGTGTTGAATACGAGCATGAGCGATTGCCGCGTTAGCTATATCAACTGGATCTTGATCAGCGGACGATGGGAAGAAATCAACCTGAACTTCAGCCGCAAGGGTTTCAAGCTGTTTGATAGCCGCCGGACGATATACGTCAGCAGAAACAACTAAGACCTTTTTCTTTTCCCGTTCACGTAGGTGACGACCTAGTTTTGCCACCGAGGTGGTTTTACCCGCCCCTTGAAGACCAGCCATCATAACAACCGCTGGAGGTACGACCGCTAGGTTCAGCTTTTCATTCGCCTCCCCCATGACCTTGACCATCTCTTCATTGACGATCTTTACAAATACCTGCCCTGGGGTCAGGCTTTTAGTAACTTCAGTCCCTACAGCACGCTCTTTAACGCTATTAACAAACTCTTTAACGACAGGGAGTGCGACATCCGCTTCGAGCAGCGCCATACGCACTTCACGCAGAGTACTTTTAATATTATCTTCCGTCAGTTTCGCCTGACCGGTCACTGAGCGTAACGTGTGCGTAAGTCGTTCTGTTAAATTCTCAAACATGTCCTGCCTCGACTTTCCCCCTGCGAAAGCGCTTCATAGATAAGCATATTATTAAGGGAAAAAGATAAACTAAGTTAATTATCGATACATTATACCGTACAAGAGCCATCCTGAGCAGCCCCTTTAAATTACTCTTTGTATCTCTATTGCTCTTCTTTAATCCGGCGCCTATCTGTGACAAACTAGCGCCTCATGCCATAACACTGTTCTACTTGAACGCTGGACAGAAGAGACTTAGATGCTAGCTATATCAACACTTGTTGCCGTAATGCTTTATAGCGCTGCTGGAATCCTACAGTGGCAAGTTATGCGCGGCAGTCGCCAACAGCCCCGTTATTTCAACCAACTACTAGGCGTGCTTGGCTTATGTTCCCATACTTTGGCGCTTTATATCGTACTCCACCAGCCAGATGGGATTAACTTAAGCTTCTTTAGTGTTAGCTCACTTATCTCTTGGCTCGTCGCTAGTATCGTTCTTCTTAGTAGCTTGCGCCAAAATATAGATAATCTTTTTATTGGTGTTTTTCCTATGGCCGCCATCGCTTCATTGGCCACACTGGCTACTGGGGTATCTGATGGAAAAATCTATAGTGGCGGCGTAATCGTCCATATTTTGCTATCGATTTTGGCGTACAGTATTTTTACGGTAGCAACACTACAAGCTATATTGCTCTCCTTCCAAATAGCAGCACTGAAACAGCATCATACTCGCGGACTTGTCTCATCCCTCCCACCACTACAAACAATGGAATGCTTGCTATTTGAGATGGTTTGGACTGGTTTGGTCTTATTAACCGCTGCGATGGTGACGGGCTTTATTGTTTTTGAAGATCTATTTGCACAACACTTAGTTCACAAAACTGCATTTTCTATCTGTGCTTGGTTTTTGTACGCAACCTTATTATTTGGCCGTATTAGCTTTGGTTGGCGCAGCAACACAGCAGTACGCTGGACTATTGCAAGTTTTATCACTCTCGCGCTCGGATTTTTTGGCAGCAAAATGGTGATTGAATTACTCATCTAAGCCCTCTTCTATCAGATAACCACCTCTATTCGTCTAAATAGACAAAATGTAGGGGTAATAGCCCTTGACAGGTCAGGGGCCACATTTGAAAATGACGCTCCATTCATAAGATAGGCATACCGTCTTGGAAGACGCATCAATAGGATTTCTCCTTGGAATACTCTGTTTCTTAATTTTATGCTCTGCATTTTTCTCCAGTTCAGAAACCGGGATGATGTCGCTTAACCGATATAGACTGAAACATCTCGTCAAGAAAAAGCACCGTGGAGCACGTAAAGCCAGCAAATTACTAGAACGCCCCGACCGACTGATTGGCGTTATTCTGATAGGTAATAACTTTGTTAATATCTTAGCCTCCGCTATCGCGACCGTTATTTGCGTACGCCTATGGGGCGACACCGGCATTATGATCGCCACCTTTGGCCTAACAGTTATTATTCTTATCTTTGCGGAAGTGTCACCAAAAACAATGGCTGCGCTCTATCCGGAAAGAGTCGCTTTCCCTGCGTCTTATCTTCTTGCGCCTCTACTTAAAATATCTTACCCGCTAGTATGGGTGATAAACGGCATTACAAACACTTTCCTACGTTTATTTGGGGTCAATGTCACCGGTGACAATAATCACCACCTGAGCACTGAAGAGCTTAGAACATTAGTTAATGAGGCCGGTGCTCTACTTCCACAAAATAACCAAAGCATGCTGCTCGGCGTACTAGAGCTGTCTGAAGTAACAGTGAATGACATCATGATCCCTCGTAACGAAGTTATGGGAATCGACCTAGATGATGATATTGATACGATTATTGGCCGTTTGAGCAATACCGAGCATACACGCCTACCTGTTTACCAAGGTGAACTAAACAAAGTGGTGGGTATTCTCCATATGCGCAACCTTGCGCAGGTATTCCATGAAGGGAAGGTAACAAAAGCAGCCATTCTTCAAGTGATACGGGAACCCTACTTTGTACCTGAAAGTACGCCACTAGAAACCCAGCTCGTCCACTTTCAATCGCAAAATAGACGTATAGGCCTAGTGGTTGATGAATATGGCGATATACAAGGCATCGTCACATTAGAAGATATACTCGAAGAGATTGTCGGAGAGTTATCGTCTAGCCCTAGAGAGGCTGACCAAGATATATTTCCGCAAGAAGATGGCAGCTATTACATTGAAGGCAGTGCCTATATTCGCGATGTTAACAAAGCATTGGATTGGAACTTGCCTACCGATGGCCCAAAAACAATGAACGGCTTGATTACGGAAACCTTGGAATCCATTCCTGAGGCTAACGTCTGCTTGCAGTTAATGCACTATCATATAGAAACGCTGCAAATCAGTGATAATGTAATCAAGACGGCTCGAATAATAGCTTTCAAAAAAGAGCAGGAAGACTAACCCCTTTAATATAAAGATTGAGCGCCGCTAAAAATTGGCGCTCAATCAACCCTCTTCTCGCTCCAGCTTCTGCCTTACGCTTTGAACTTTATCATCCATCGTCTGCTCACGATCTGTTCGAGTGCCTAAACGCATTGAGGTTGTTATCCGTGGCGCGCCCATCTCATGCACCACCTCATGACAACGTTTGACCGCCGCCATCACCTCATCCCAATCCCCTTCCACATTGGTACCATAGGCATGCATTTCATGTTTCAAATGGGCATCATTTAGAACACGCTGACAGGCCGCTACATATTTTGAGACTGATACGCCCACCCCTAAAGGCACAATACAAATATCGATCATCACATTCATAACCAACAGACCCTAAAATTATTCTGAAAAATCGCCCGATTCTCGCTGTTTGATCTTTTTCCAAACATCGACCTTCTCTTCGTTAGTGTAAACACCCCACTCAGCAATCTCGATACCACTACGCTGACAGGCAATACAAAGGTCATTTTCATCGAGCGCACATACACCGACACAAGGATTTGGGATAGGTTTGTTTATCTGTTCTGTCATTACTTACTCTTGTCGCTCTAAACCACGATTGTAACGGCGCATATTATCAACATAATGCTCAGCATTCTTTGTCAATTCAGCCACCTGTTCTACAGATAAGGGGCGCTTTATTTTAGCAGGTGATCCCACCACTAACGAATAATCCGGAATTTGCATACCCTCAGTGACTAAGGCATTCGCACCAATCAAACAGCCTTTGCCTATTTTTGCACCATTCAAAACAACAGCATTAATACCGATTAAAGAACCCTCTCCCACCTCACAACCATGCAACATCGCCTGATGCCCCACCGTCACATTTGAACCTATACGTAAGGCAAATCCTGGATCAGTATGTAAAACTGCACCATCCTGAATATTTGAACCTGAGCCGATGATAATGGGGTCGTTATCACCACGGATCACCACATTAAACCAGACACTACTGCAATCATGCAGCTCAACATTACCGATAACCGTCGCATTTTCTGCCACAAAATGCTCTTTACCTATTAATCTGACACTTTGCCCCTCAAGGGAATACAACATTACAGCTTCTCCTACTCACGCAAAAAATGTCTAACTGCATATTCAGGTCTCGGTTTCATTGGAATATCAGCACCGCACCCTTCATTTAAAAGCTCAACCAACATATAAGCCGTTAAGCCCCAAATAATATGCCCTTGATACTCCCATGCGGGAACATAAAGTGATTTCCCCTTAAAGCGTATCTCATCTGTTGAGTAACGCTGATCCGCTAAGAAAAAACTTAGCGGGACACTAAATATCTCATCAAGTTCACCTAAGTTCGGTACCAGCTCAACCGTTTTAGGCACAACGCCCACCCAAGGCGTAACCTGCAAACCGTGCTTAGAAAGCACTTGCCCTAAAGGGCCGATAACATCAACCAATGAAGGCTGCAAACCCACCTCTTCATGAGCTTCACGCAACGCGGTAAATAATAGATCTGTATCGGTCTCATCATATTTACCGCCAGGAAATGCTATCTCCCCACTATGGGTTGAGAGTGTGGCGGCTCGTTTAGTTAGAATAACTTCTGGATCATCATCATCCGTTAATGCAATAAGCACACTGGCTTGCGGTCGGTTTGATGAAAACCGAGCGGGAGTTAATCCAGTTAAACGTTTTCGTATAGTCGTTATCATATAAATATCATTATTATTCACTCGGCTTTAATCATACCCTTAAGCACAGCGACAAATTAAGTAAGATTTTATAGACTCTCTATCTCTTTGCGATATTTATAATCTATAGACTCGCAAACCACTAGCAGCACGCTTAAGGATGTAGGATGAAATTTTGTTCCAATTGCGCAAACCCTCTTCGCTTAGGCATCCCCGACGAAGACAATTTACCGCGTCATATTTGTGATAACTGCGAGACAATTCATTACCAGAATCCCAAAGTTATCACCGGCTGTTTACCGGTTTATCAAGATAAGGTCTTACTCTGCAAACGCGCAATTGAACCCAGAAAAGGCTACTGGACACTGCCCGCAGGATTTATGGAAAACAATGAATCCACTATGGAAGGAGCATTACGAGAAACTTATGAAGAAGCCAATGCTCATGTCGAAATCAGCCATCTCTATACCTTAACCTCTATTGTTCACGTTAATCAGGTGCAACTTATCTATCTCGCCCATTTAGACAAGCCAGAATATGCACCGAGCAATGAATCCCTTGAGGTTGAACTGTTTAGCGAAAAGGAGATTCCTTGGGATGACCTTGCCTTTTCCACTATTAAAAACGCCCTCAACTTCTACTTTGAAGATAAAAAACAAGGAAAGTTCCCTTTAAGAGAACTAACTATAGATAGTAATAAAGACTAACTTCCCTTTAAGCCCGACTATAGCAACACTATTAGCGTGACAAACAGCCGCATGCGGCAGGATGCCGCGCGACACTGTGCCACATTGTTAGCGTACTAAAAATCACTTATTTTCCGCGCCAATATATATTTAGGACGGAAATCACATGTCACTATGTCAGCCCCCCTTCCCCACCAAAAAAACAGCTATTCTCATTTCGGCAATGATTGCTCCTCTCTCGGTTTTTGCCGATGAAGACTCAGCCTCAAAAATAACGCCCGAAATAATTCCAGATACGATTACGGTCACAGCTACCCGAGCAGAAAGAAGCTCAGCTGAAGTACCTGAAAGCATTGCGATTGTTGATCAAGCTCGACTCGAACAAGAGAATATGACCAACATTGCCAATGCACTTAAAGGCACACCCGGTGTATTAATTGAATCTACTAGCGGCGGTTATAGCTCACGCATGATAGTCCGTGGCGCAGGATTAAAAGCACAGTACGGTATACGAGAGATCATGGTGCTTAGGGATGGTGTACCTATCACCGATCCTGATAGCTTCACGCGTATGGATTTTATCGATACCCAAGATATTGAACAGATCGAGGTCAGCAAAGGCCCAGGCAATATTTATGCACCGGGCTCTACCGGTGGTGCGATCCATATTATTTCAAAATCGGTTTTTGATGATAGGCGTGATCAAATAAAACTGGGTACTGGTGAATTCGGACAGAGCAACCTTCATCTACGTAAATCATTTATGTCCGAGGAGGGTAATGCACTCGCCATTACTGCATCCCACCGAAAAGCAGATAATGATTGGCGCGAGCATAATGATTTTGAATCCAACCAGTTCAGTATAAAGGGCGGCTTCCTCCCATCAGACAACAGCGAATTAGAGACTGAATTCAGCTATACAAAAGCGCAGCTCAATCTGCCCGGCAGCATGAACGAAAGCCAGTTTGAAGAGTACAAACGCACCGGTAAACAAACAGATAACAGCGACGCCTTTAAAAACTCTGCCCGGAACTCTGAAATCTTCTTTTTCAACAGCCGCCTAAATGTAGATTTGGGCGCCATCACATTGAAACCACGCGTTTACTATAACCACTGGAGTCATTTCCATCCCGTCACGGGCATTATTAATGATACGCCGGGAGTTGATATCTGGGGGACCGATTTAGAACTTGCTTATGCTCATAATCTGCTAGGTAAAGACAATTTAGTCGGCGGTATTACATATCGCCAAGACCGTAATATAGGCGCACAAAAATATGCTTACGCCGATATAGTTACAGCAGGCCCCACCTTAGTCAGCACTCTATCTGATAGAAAGGGTGAATTACTAGAAGAACAAAATGAAATAAATACCGTTTACGGATTCTTCTTGCAGGAAAACCTACGCCCCAACGACAGATTACTAATTGATGCAGGTTTCAGGTTTGATCATATCAAAGTCGAACAAGAAACATGGAATAGCGATACCTCATATAACTATGGCATGGGCGGTTATCTAACAATTCCTGGTAGTGGCGGCAACAGTGAAATGCAACATAGCTTTGATCTGTTCTCACCACGCGTTGGTGTTAGTTATAAACTCAATAACAATCTCACCCTGTTCGGTAACTTGGCGCAAGGTGAGCAAGTGCCGTTTGCAAGCGAGCTCGAGAGCAATTCAGATCTTAAAAACTCAACGAGCCGCAGTTTTGAAGTGGGCTTAAAAGGTCGCGCCTCCAGATGGCAGTTTGACTTAAATGCCTATATCAGCGAAGTAGAAGATGAGATTATTAACGTCCGCACGAACGGCGAAAGCATCTACCAAAATGCAGGTAGCACAGATAAAAAGGGCATAGAGTTTAGCGGTGCATTAAACGTATTAGAGAAACAACTCCCTGGGGAGTTATCACTCGGATTCAATTACGCCTATAGCGACTACACCTATAACGACTTTTCTGAAATTGTTTATAGTATGGGCGTTCCTGATAACTTTGACCGCTCAGGTAATCAGCTACCCTTTGTGCCAAAACACTACTACAGCATCAATGCAAACTATACCCACCCATCTGGCATAAAAGCACGCTTACAAGCCGACAGCTGGGGCGAATATTATCTAGATAACGCAAATAGCGAAAAATATGGCGGCTATGATTTTGTCACCAGCGTTAATATTGGCTACACAAAAGGTCCTCACGATATCAGCCTAAACATCCAAAACCTATTTGATAAGCGTTACGCTGTGGAAGCACTAAAAGATACTAGTGGTGAAAAAACCTTTTCACCTGGAGCGCCTCGATCAGCCATGCTGAGTTATCGTTATCAATTCTAAATCGTACCTTTAAACCCCCACCAAAAAGTCATCGTAACAGATGGCTTTTTTTATAGCCCTTTTCAGAAACAATCTCGGTCTAACTCAAATCAGAGCCAAGCGAGCATCAATATTCCGACCTCACTTAATAAGAGTGATCTGAATAGCACCGATCCTTAATTTTATTACAAAAAACACACCGATCTATTTAACTTTTTCCTGCCATTCCAAATCACCGATTTGAACTTTCAACCATTCAAACCCAATTCGCTTAGCGACGGCTGCCGCCCCATCTAAGCTTTTAAATTCTCGCTCTTTTTTAGAACGTTGAAGCTCAAGTGTAAAAACCTCCTCCTGTTTAGTAACAAATTTAAGCGTCCATCCCCGTGCCATAGAGATAGGCATTGCTTGGCATGAATCAAACACACCCGCCTTAAATAAAAGCCTCACTTCCTTTTCTTGCATTTTCATTTACTCCTTTTGAATAAGCATTAATTTATAATGATAATTATATATTTTATATTGATAAATCACAAATAAATTAAGATAATTATCGACATGTAACCTATTGAAATATAAGAGAAAAAAAGAAAAAACAAGAAGAGCAATACTCTCTTCTTCAAAAGAATATAAGGCATTGAAATATAAGGACTTTATAGGTTTGTTTTGACTTGAAAAGATTTCAATAAAAACAGAAGAATAATGATTAAAAGTAATTATACGAATAATCATAATTAACTTATGAAAAATCAAAAATAAACTGTAAATTTATAAAAAGAGGGATTAAATAAAGAAGTAATCACTAAAATAAGGCACAAACAGTCCGAAATAGCTGAAGCTGCTCAACTATAAAAACGTCTATCTGTTAGATGGATAAATCTGAAAGGAGCAAGTATCTCAAAAGGAAGATACAAACAAAGCGCAGCCAAGGCTATCGGAGAATCTTATACTGCAACGCCAACTCATAATTAAACGAGGCAGCGCCATTTAACAACTCAGAAGGAATAGATATAGGTAAAGATCGCTTGATCGAAGCTAAAGTGCTTTTATAAAACAAACGGTTTCCATCAATCCACTCAAAACTCTGCAGGTAGCCCTCGTTATTCAAGGTTAAACGGAAGCTCACCCGCCCTTGAATCCCTCGCTTAAGTGCACGACTGGGGTACTGTTTATTTTTGTCTATGCGCCGAACCAACTCAGCAAGCAAACGATCCCGCTGCTCAGCCTTACTTATAATAGGTAGATCATTTGGCACTATGGACTCAAGCTGAGGCTGAGGCTGAGGCTGAGGCTGAGGCTGAGGCTGAGCAGCCTGATTATCCTTAGACTTTAACGGTTCGGCTGGCTTTGGCTTTGGCTTTGGCTTTGGCTTTGGCTTTGGCTTTGGCTTTGGCTTTGGCTTTGGCTTTGGCTTTGGCTTTTCAATTTTAGGTGGCAATTCGGCAACAGGAACTACCGATTTTTCTAACGCAGAGGTGTTAGGTACGGGGGCGGGTATAGGTTTGGAAACATTGATGCGAACAGCAGCATAACTTGGCATTAACTCCTGCGTTTGCTCCACTTTGGTATCCTGCAGTTTATAGCCAACAACCCCATGAATACCAAGTGAAAAAAGAACGCCTACGACAAAAAGAAGGCGGTGATAAGGTTTAATCGGGACAGACATTAAAGAGACTCTGTAACTATATCTATGCTAGATATTCCCACCAAGCGTGCACTATCTAATACATGAACAAGCTTGCTATAACTCACCTCTTGATCGGCCTTTAACTGCAAGATTATCTCAGGGTTTTTACCCTGTTCCACCTTCAAACGCTCGCGCAACATATGAGCATGTAAGGCTTCTCCATCAATAAAATAGATTCCCGCCGCATCAATACTCACGGTAACAATGTCCTCAACATGGGTATCCATCGCACTTTCCGCGCTAGGTAGTTGTAACGCAATCTGCTTTTCATCAACAAAGTGCGCGGTCAGCATAAAAAACACCAGTAAAAGAAAAACTATATCTATTAATGGGGTTAAATTTAGGATCCCATGCTGTTGAACAGGAGACTTATATCGCACTAACAGCCCCCTCATCCGTAGCCACCTCAGGAACGCTCGACGACTCCAGATCATGATGATCTAATACTAGCGCAGCCGCTTTTTGCAATCGCCAGTGATAGCGTGCCAGAGCGGACTCAAGAAAGTGCAGAAAGATTAATAGCGGAATGGCGACAGCCAACCCAACACCCGTTGTAAGCATCGCCTCCCATATACCACCTGCTAGTGCGGTCGCATCCACCTTACCACCTGCATTTTCAATGACTTGAAACGCTTTTATCATGCCAGCAATAGTACCTAGCAAACCCAACAAAGGTGCGGTGTTCGCTAGAACAGACACAGTTTTAAGGCCCGTTTCAAACACCTTGATCTCTTTATAAATCAGATGGGTAGCGGCCGCTCGAAGCTCAGGCCCATGAGCATGCCGTTTTTGTTTCTGCTGTAATTTAACAACAACTCTTTTTTCAGCGCTCTCCTTCCACTGTGAGATAGGCTGTTCCAGCTTTACCCGTCGCGTAAATAGGAGTTGTAAGTAACGCCCTGCCAAAATAGAAAACCCAATAACGGAATAGGCAACCAAAATCCATACTATAGGTCCGCCTTTATCTATCCACATCATCCTGGAATACCTCGCCATGCCGTATTAACCGCTACTAGAACCAACATTAATGCGCCGGTGCGTGTTAATCCTGCTTGCCACTGAACCAATTGATTTCTCAACTCCTTACCCAATAACGCCACCCCGTAACGGACTAATAAACTAGGAATCACGATGGCGCCTAAACCAAAGCTAAGAGAAATAGCACCTCCCCAAACAGGATCTGCACTTTGCGCAGCAGCAGCAAGCAAGCCAAGTAGAGGGATACAAGGATTTAACGCCAACGAGAAACCAAGCATACTCAACTGCCATGCGTTACGTGCATCAAGCGGCTGTGCATCAGAAGCGATAAGATTGTCACTTTTAGGCGCAGTAGGTTGATGAACACCGGCACTTGAACATTTTTTTTCACCTGCCTGTCGCCACATTTTTAGTGCTAACCACAAGCTAACGACTGCAGCAAAAATAGACACTAAGGGATGTGCAAGGTAGCTCTTTATAATACCGCCAAGCAATGCAGCACTTGTTCCCATGCATAGATAACCCAAAAGACGACCGGACATGAAAGGCAGTACCACCTCGACAAAAGGTCGCTGAGCGCCAGGCCCAAGTAAAACAGGGCCTAAATAAGGTAAGCAGCTTAGATTACATGGCCCTGTACCAAAGCTAAGGCCGATTAAAAAAGCGGAGAAAGTCGCAGCAACAAACCCTAACTGCAATAGGTCTGCGCTCATCATTTCACTTTCACCGGCTTAGCCAAAGAGTGATCAAAACCAATGAGCTTAACTTTCTCCCATTGAGTTTGGGCTTTTTTACGTCGCTTAAAATACTGAGGAGTAGCGCTAAACACCGGGATATTAAGGTAACGGATTTGCAGAACATCTTTATCTGGACAAAATTCGACACAACGACCGCATAAGGTACAGTCAGGCAAGGTGATATCTTTAGCTTTATCTGTTGCATTGTGATCTGTCTGGAGCTCTTTTATATCCATAGGGCAAGCTTCAGCGCAAAGGCCGCACTTATCACAGCGCGAAGACCCCTTCTTAACTAAACGAACAAAACCTATCTTGCGAAACACGGCATGCATCGCCAACAAAGGACAGATACGGCAAAACGGCTGACGTAAGGTCATGGACATAGCGATAACCAAACCAAAAATAAAATCACCTAAGATAGACAGCACCATATAGCTAGGAGTCGAAGTATCAACAAACAACTGCTCATCACTGCCTGTAAACAGTGTAGTCAGAATACGGCTAGGACATATTTGGCAGAAGGGATCACCCCACTCATCACTCAGAAAACCTAAACTGGTCAATGCTGGTAGGCCAAACACTAATCCACCGAGCATAAGCCACTTAATAGGCCTTACTTTATCCACAGCACCGTGGGACAAACTTTTCACTTGGCGCAATCCCAGCTTTTGACCAATAAGCCCCATCACCTCTTGGAAAAAACCCAAAGGGCAGACCCAACCACAAAAGGCCTTATTAAGAAGTACAAACATCATTAAAAAAGTAACGATCGTTGTACCCACCGGTAGCAACAATTTCAAATAATCACCGCTATCAACTGCAGGCCCTAAACGATGATGAAACTGATGCTGTAATGGAATAAGAGCACAGTAATCAGCGTTCATAGAATCATACGCGCAACTTAATGATGGCAAAGCACCGGAAAGCTTATCCGCCGCATAGAAACCAACAACCGTCGATCCATAAACCAAGAAAATAAACATAAATAACTGCACAAAACGCCGCAGCACCGTTAGGTTTTTCAACGTATTCACTTCACTTTTCTCCTGCTATGCTCAGGTAAACGGCGATTAAT
Source organism: Neptuniibacter sp. 1_MG-2023 (assembly GCF_030547185.1). Lineage (GTDB taxonomy): Bacteria > Pseudomonadota > Gammaproteobacteria > Pseudomonadales > Balneatricaceae > Neptuniibacter. The sequence continues at coordinate 180,054 of NZ_JAUOQR010000003.1, read as the reverse complement.
AACAAAACCAAAAACAATGCCAGCAAAGGCAACACCTGCACCTAAACTGACACTTTTCCAACTTGTTTCGCTAGCGTGGTAAGCGGTAGTTAAACTTGCCTCATAAGTAACGCCATCTTTCTCCACCGCACTAAACAATTGCAGTTCAGCAGCGGGGGTGGCACGTTTAAGCGGCACTATTTCTGGAAAATCTTCCGGTATAAACAGCTGCACACGGCCTTCATCATCGGTATGTACCACCTTATTACTGCCTAAGGTGGTAGTAGCGAGCAAAGGGTGATCAGCCAAAGGAGTGCCATCCAAAACCACATTAAAGTTATACGTCTTTAAGCTTTCATAGCGCCAATGCTCTCTTGGCAAGGGAGAGGGGATTATTTGCAAACCACCCAATTCAACAGCGAGAAGATCGGAGGGAGATGTACTAACTGGACGGCCGTTGTTATAAATATATCGAACCGCTAGGCTCTGAAAATCATCACTCTTTTGACGAGCCACTAGCGCGTGATAACTATCTTTCCCAGTCGGTTTCAGTGTAACGATACTGTTCTTTTTATCTAAGGGAGCGGACACTAAATCCGAATGAATAAATTCGATAACAGAACTAAACTCAGGCTGCTCACCCATCAGCTGAAACTGCTTAGCTTGACGGCCATGACCTGAAGAGTGAGTTTGCTCTACCGGTTGCCAATAGATATTAGCGACTGACGAGGTAGTTACAAAGAGAAGTAAAGAGGGTAGATATTTACTCATAGAAAAATAGCCACAAGAGTTGAATTGCGGCGATTTTAACTAAAGAGGAGTAATTATAAATGTGACCCAATGCCACATGTGACAATTAGTCACAGTCTGAAAATGACGGCTCTGCTATATAAGATATAGCCCCTAAATATTTTTTTAAGAGAAGTGTTTCTGTTCAAACTCCTTAACTGGAATCGGCTTTTCATAAAGGAAACCTTGCCCCTCAACACAACCGACATCAGCCAGAAACTTCACCTGTTCGATCGTTTCAATACCTTCTGCTACGGTAACTAAACCAAAATGATGTGCCACATCAATAATCGCCGATGTGATAGCTGCATCATCTTTATCATGGGGTAGATCACTAATAAATGCGCGATCGATTTTGAGCTGATCCAGATTAAAACGTTTTAAGTAGGCCATACTTGAATAGCCCGTACCAAAATCATCTAACGACAGTTGAACACCCAGATTCTTTAGCTCTTGAAGCAACACTAAAGTCGCTTCTTCATTTTGCATCAATGTGCTCTCTGTAATTTCTATAACAAGAGCATTTGCAGCGAGACCCGACTCACTTAAAGCACTACGGACCTCATCAACCAGTTCCGGTCTAAACTGCCGTACAGATACATTTACGGACATCGTGATCTTGGCATTATATTGTTCTGACCATTTGGCTGCTTGAAGACAGGCTTGCTCTAGCACCCAACGGCCAACCTGAATTATCAATCCAGTCTCTTCTGATAGAGGAATAAAAGCATCCGGTGAAACCAATCCTTGTATTGGGTGCTGCCAACGAATGAGAGCCTCACACCCAACCAACTGGTTATCTTGCAAACACAACTGAGGCTGGTAAAACAATTCAAACTCTTTGTTCTTTATCGCTTTACGAAGCTCTGTTTCAATATGCAAACGTTGAGATGCTTGATGATTCATCTCAGCGGTAAAGAATTGATAGTTATTGCGCCCTTGAGCTTTAGCAAAATGCACAGCAGCATCAGCATTTCTTAATAGCTCATCAAAACTTAATCCATCATTAGGGTAAACAGAAATACCTATGCTTGGCGTGACCGTTAAATGACTATCATTTTCTAATGGCCTAGAGACTTCATGTAAAATACGTTCCGATAGACTAACCGCTGACTCTAAGTGGTCTAACTCTGACATAAGGATCACAAACTCATCCCCACTTAAACGACTTACGGTGTCTCCTTCTCTGAGTAAAGACTTCAGACGTTTAGCTATTTTTTGTAGGATTTCATCCCCAAAACCATGCCCTAAACTATCGTTAATATTCTTAAAATGGTCTAAATCTATATAAAGCAGCGCAAAGTGTTGCTCACCTTTTTGCTTACTAACACTGATCGTTTGATCCACTCTGTGGCCAACAAGTCGCCGATTAGGTAAGTTTGTCAAAGGGTCATAATCAGAGAGGTACGCTAACTTTTTCTCTACAGCTTTTCTTTCCGTCAAATCAGCGATCGAAGCTATATAGTTGCGGACATTATCCATCTCATCGACAAAGGTGCTAATTGCCAACCATTGCGGGAAAACTTCTCCATTTTTCCTACGATTCCAAATCTCTCCACTCCAATGCCCATACTCTTTAATCTGAGTCCACATATTGCTATAAAAGTCTTTATCATGCCGTCCTGAGCGCAAAAAGTTGGGATTTTTATTCATAACATCAGCAGAGCTATACCCTGTGATCGCAGCGAATGCATCGTTTACTGCAATAATTCTATTGTCGGCGTTAGTCACCATAATGCCCTCACTGGCATTATGAAAAACCCGTGACGCTAACTCTAATTGATCCGCATTGTTGTAAAGCTCTTTCTGCTTTTGCTCAAGATCACGATGATACTGCGTGAACTTTCTTTTCATCCACTGAGACAGGATAAAAGACAGAGTCAGCGCAATCACGGCAACCGATATAAGAAATAAATACAGTTGATCTCGGTCCTCTTTCTGAGTTTCAGCCAGCAATACTTTCTGCTCCTGGAGTAACTCTTCAACCTCCTTCGGGTAAAAGCCTGCAATAAGGATCAGGTCCAATGCTTCAATGTTTTTTACTAAGGATATTTTATGGTAAGGCCCCTCACCATTTGGCAGAAACCAGTCGTAATGAATAAAGCCACCGCCCTGCTTTGCCTTATTACGGATCTTAGCGATAATCCGTTTTTCTAATAACTGGGCTTCTTTATTCAGAGGTTCACTAACCTGATAACTTACCCCTGACGTCGACAGTATTTCGCCCTGCTGACTCATGACAAAAATATAACCATATTTACCGAAATGGACCGCCTGCAAACGCTCTATCGCCTGTTTTTTTAGGTCGCCTTCAATATGGGCAAGATAATCACCCGCCCCTATCACCCAACCATAAGGTTCAAATTTTTTCACGAACGTCAGCTTTTCAAGCATCTGGTCTTCGTTTTGAGGAGGATACCAACGGTAACGGGAGTAACCTTCGCCTTGTGTATTATCAACCGCAGACAGCAACCCCCGCATAATGTAATGGCCCGTATCATCTTGGCTGTCGTAGAGGGAGGTGCCTTCAACCGAAGGCGAGGTCGGTAATAGGATACAGGTGCCAGCGCTATCATCAATAAAGATATAACCACGGCCATTAAAAAAGCGAATACCACGTAGGGCTTCGGTAATTAACGTTTTAACTTCAGCTTCAGGTCGGCGGTCATGCTCGCGCGCATAAATGGTGGTTGCTATGGTATGGGCTTTTAATACTTCAGCCCGTGCTTGCTCTTTGAGCACATTTTCAGTTTGAGCCGTCACATAACGTATATAGTCTTGCGCACTGTCAATCTCTAGCACTAAACGGTCTTGGCCTTTTTGTAGAAATTCCTCTTCAAGGGCAGCTAAACGCTGCCTATTATCTTCGTGATTTTTAATCAGGAAATGAGAGGCGACAATCACCAATAGAGCTACAGCTATAGCTACAGTTCCAAGCAATAGGAATCGGGGAAAAGCATGTATTTGACTTTGAGGCATAAATTATTGAGACACCGATCCGATATAGGCAGTTAGTTTCGTATCTACGATCACAACCCTATGAAACGCACATCATCTACGCGTTTTAGATCTGCTTTATGCAGGCCCGAATGGCCGATTCTACCAGAAGCTATTCAAACTAAGGATGAATGGTCGGTTTATTTATTGACTCAGATCAACAAAAACCACTAGGGCTTTGTAAAGCGTTCAATCTCCTCATAATACCGACGAAAATCTGGGCTTCCAGAGCGGCTATAGTTTAAGTTCTTAAACAAGCTTGTCAGTTTCACAAAATGATCCCTGACCTCCGTTTTATCCTTAAACACTACTGGTGCGAACAAACAAGCACGTAGCAATTGAAAAGTATCCTTTTGTCTCAACAAAGGCACGGATATATCTACATCATCAAATGCATCTTGTTGAAGGTAAACTTGATCTAAGCAGATCGACTTGTGGTACAAAACATAGTCATCTAGCGTTACCCCTTCCTCCCCTGTCACTTGCATCATCTGTTGAACAGATTCTCCTTCCCTCAATAAAAGCTGCATCTCTTTGACTTGATCAACCCAGCCCTCACCTAAATTCTCTTTATACCAAACAGAGATCTGATCTAAATAACGAGACCACGAAATTAAAGGATCAACCGCAGGATATGCACGTTTATAAGCACGTTCAGCACTTAAGCCAAGAAATGCTTTAACTGTTCTTAAGGTCGATTGAGTAACCGGTTCCTCAAAGTTACCGCCCGCAGGAGAGACCGTACCGATCAAAGTCAGACTTCCTAAATCACCTGCATTATTCTGAATAACACCTGCTCTTTCATAAAGTGCGCGTATAGCAGAATCCAGATACGCAGGGAACGCCTCTTCACCTGGAATCTCCTCTAAACGACCAGAGGTTTCACGCATAGCTTGTGCCCAGCGAGAGGTGGAGTCGGCGATCACAAGCACGTTATATCCCATCTGACGATAGTATTCGCTGATGGTTATACCTGTATAAATTGATGCTTCTCGTGCAGCTACGGGCATTGACGATGTATTACAAATAATAACGGTACGATCCATAAGTGAGCCACCTTTAGGATCGGACATATTTGGAAACTCGGTAATCGTCTCAACAACCTCACCCGCACGCTCACCACAGGCAACAATAACCACTATATCTACATCAGAAAAACGAGAAATAAGGCTTTGTAGTACGGTTTTACCCGCACCAAATGGGCCAGGAATACATGCTGTACCGCCACGGGCGATAGGGAAAAAAGTATCGATTAATCGTATTGATGTTAACAGCGGCTTATCAGGATATTGGCGTACACTTTTACCACTTCTTAACAATGGCTGGCTTACCGGTACACGAACAGGCCATTTTTGCTGCATGGAGACTTCCATCTCCTCTGCATCATCAGTTACGCGAAGACGGGCAACAGGCGTATCGACTGTAAATGTTCCCTCTTGGATCCAGCTCACTTCAGCACAATCTTGTAGATCAAAAGGCGCCATGATGTGGTGTTTGAAGCGCCCCTCTTGCACATGACCAATAACATCACCCGCTTCCACTTTATCGCCAATCTTCACGCAAGGCTGAAAAGCCCAATGCTGTTGTCGATCTATCCCATCAACTTCCAAACCTCGCGGTAGGAAGAAACCATGCTTCGAGGCTATCTTCTCAAGAGGATTTTGCAAACCATCATAAACTTGTCCAAGCAGCCCGGGCCCTAAAGTAACTGACAGCATATGCCCACTTTGCGTGACATCATCACCTACAGCAACCCCGCGGGTATTCTCAAAAACTTGCACATCCGCCTCACCATGACGTACACGGAGAACCTCAGCCTGCAACGCTTCTTGCCGCCCTCCCTTACCAAGTCGTGTAGGGCAAATATGAACCATTTCATTCTTTAAAATAGGGAAATAATCACCATCGTCACCTCTAAGCAATTTAATTGTAACAATGTCGTCCCTTACCGCCACAACCTGCGCTGTAATATGCTGATTCACTAATTATTCCCCTGTAATAACTGCTGATTCAAACCAGAAAGTTCTAACAACACACTTCGCGAATTATTAAACGCGCCTACGGCTTTATCACCGTCATATCGTAAACAGCGTTCGGCAATTGCCCAGCGCAAAACAAAGCAGGCGAGCGCCTCAAAGCTAAAGTGATGGCTATGCTCTGTCTGACGTAAACTCATCCATAGTTGCTGATTATAATATTGCTCTAACAGCATTGGCTTTTCTTTACTCATTAAACGCTGCAACTGCAATAGCTGAGGGCATACACGATCCAACCCAAAACCCGGCTCAAACCAATGCTTCTTGATCAATTGAACCCAACGTCCGACACCATGAAACTGTGAAGGGTCATCTAAACCTGCGGCCCGACATCTCAAAGCAGCCAGCAAAGTTTTTAGCTCCATCTGATAGTTAATCAACTCCAACATAACCGGGGACTCGACCTTGCTCATATCGGCCTTCCACTGAGCAATCAGATCTTTATCCGTCAACCTAAGGTAATGATCAATAATCGGATGAAATAGCGCTTCAATTTTAGCCAACTGCGCACTGTCTTCGTCTGACAACATGGTCAACCGACGATCTAAAGCAATCCGCGAAATAGGCAGCTGAGTACACTGCTCCAGTTCCGGCAGCCATGGTAGCGCCGTCATCAGCGTATAGTAATCCGACACTATCGAATCACTCCCTCAATGATCGCCCTAAATCGAGGCTGTAGATGTTTCAATAGAAGCTTAGCAACCGCCTCACTACTTAAATCAATCTCTACTTCTTGACCACTCAAGCAGACCCTTATGCCCTTACCTTCATGCAGTTCAAAATTAACCCCTGCCCGCATCTGCTCAGCCGCTAAGGACTGGACAAACTGACTAAGTTTACCTTCGCGATACTCTTTAGGATTTCTACGTAGCTCATCTAAACCGATAAAGTCTTCAGGCAGTAAAACATCAATCGTTTTCGCCTGTGTAATACCTTGATCAGTACTAACCTTAGCCACCAGCTCTAAAATTAGGCTACGCATAAAGGCAGGGTTATCCATTTGAGTATCGACTAACCGCTCAACTTGATCAGTAAAAGAGTGTGATAAAGTTTCTCTCACCTCAAGATGCATATCTCGCACAGCAATACGTAATGCATCTTCACCGGCTTGCTTAAGCTGTGCGGCCTCTTTCTTGGCTTTACTTAAAATAAGATCAGCTTCCTGCTTCGCTTGTGCAAGCAGCCAGTCCGCACGATGTTCAGCCTCTTCAACTAAACGTTCGGCTTCATGTTGACCTTTTTGTACCCCTTGCTGACGTAGCTTTTCAATCAGCTCCTCTACACCCGAAGAGGCTTGCGTTTTATGCTCGTTATTCATATTGACCACCTAGGCTGGCACACCGGCACTGATAACTAATGCAAAAATAAACGCAAAAACAGCAAACCCTTCTACAATTGCAGCAGGCGCTAACGACATACCAAAGATTTCAGGACGAATTTTTGCAACATTAATTGCAGAAGCACAGCAACGCCCCTGCCAAGCAGCACTGAACAATAATGCTAAGCCACAAAGCAAACCTATTGCCGCTAAACCGGGCGCATTATCAACAGTAATCTCACGGTTCAAAGCAAACATCACCACAATCCCATAAATTGACTGTGATGAAGGCATTGCAGCAATACCTATATACCGGCCATGGCCTGTTTCTGTCTCTAATAAAGCACCACATGCGGCCTGCCCAGCAAGAGCACAACCAATCATGCTACCAATAGCCCCTAACGCCATAGGCCCATACAAACCAGCCCAACCCAAAGCAATGATTAGGTTATCCAAGGTGAAACCTCCTGTTTAGCGAACGGCTGAAAGGCATAACCCTCATCAGCCAAACTCCAGTTATAAAATTCAATCAAATTAAGGCGTAAACCGTGGATAACTCCACTGATTACAGTCAGTAAAAAGTTCAAAAGATGCCCTACCAAAAGGATGAGCACTTTAAAAAGAAGACCAATTGCAGGCAAAGCAGCCGCAACATCAACAGCCAATTTATTAAAAGTCATAGCAAGAGAAGCACTAGCTAAACCTAATGCAAATAAGCGCAAATAACTTAAAACATCGCCAAATAGCTTGGTGATACCTGTTAAAGCTAACAAACCATCAACAAGCCTCATCCCACTCCAGCCACTACGTGCAGAAGAGAAACATAGAACAAGCATTAATCCTGCGGCAAAAAACAACCAGTGCAGAACAGTAAAGCCTTGAATCCAACCGGCTAAGGCCACTGCTATACTGATTGCCCAGCCTATTGCGGCCCAAGCTTGTAGCGACTTCCTACGTACCCAAGCCATCATCAAATTGCCTAATATCAGATGGATAGCACCGACGGTAATCGAGAGCAACATCATGCTATCAAAGTCGTTAAGATCTAACATTTTAAGCCCTTGGAGCCATTCAAATGGGGCTTGAGCACCAAAATAACTGCCAACAACCACACCCCATATAAATCCAGCAATAGCTAAAGCACAGCCCATAGCGCGCAGGCGCATACCACTTTCAGTCGTGCCCATACGTTGCCAATAGAAAAGCAAAATCGCGGCCAGCAGTAAGGAGTAACCTGCATCCGACATTATCAATGCAAAAAATGAAACGAATGAGAAGAAAACAACACGAGAAGGATCCCAGCTACGGTAGCCAGGCATCTGGAAGAAGTTGACCACCTCTTCACCACCCGCTATCACCCTAGGGTTATCAAGCAAGGTAGGAGGAAGCTCATCCTCTTTAGGTGACTCAACTTGAAGCGCTAAACACTGTTCTTGCGCTAATAACTGGAGTTGCGCTAAATGCTCATCAGCAAGCCAGCCTTGAACTGCGAAAATTTCATCTCTATCTAATGTTTGATTAGAGACTTCCGCTAACTGTGCAGCATCATCAGTCCCAGCAATGGAGCGCTGCAACAAATATATCCACCGCGTATAACCTTCACGCTCAGCTTCAACGGTTTCAAGTTCAATCTCAATATCCTCTAATTCTCGCTTGAGATGAACCAGCGGCACGGCACCCGTGTGGGTTCGAACAACAGGCAATACATTGATACCTGGCTCTTTTTCAGAGATAACGGCGATATAACTGTGGCGGTTATCTCGATGAACCACCTGCCAAGGGAGCTCAACATCCTGAAGCTCTTTCATACGGAAATTGGGTACTAAATAGAACCAAAAGCGCTGCCCATAAAGTTCATTCTCTTCCGGTAACTCAAAGCTTCCCCAAGGCGTTAAATCTTTAATTCTTTTTTGTAAGAAGTCATATCGTTCTACAAGATCGAGACGTAAGCGGCGGTTTTTCTCGACACCTTGAACTACAGATAGCAGGTCAAAATGACGTTCACTAACAACCTGTTTCCGCTTTTGTTTACAATTTAAAAGATAATGTAAACTTTCAGATAGCTGCTCTGGGCTCACCTTCAATAAGTTTGTTTCAGTATGCCGAGAGGGGGCCGAAGAGGATAATTCCTGTAAAGGTATAATATGCATTACACCTAAAGATTGGAGCTGATCTAAAACCTGCGCCTTATCTTCAGTGAGCCCAACTAAGGTAGCTTTTTTTAACGCTAGGATACTCACAACTGCATCCTCCTGCGTTTATTTTTGGCAATCTTTGCTCTCACAACACCAGCACGCTCGGCATCTGAAAGCGCTATTCTAATTTTGCGTATATTTTTTTGTGCTTCAGGAATCAGAACCTTATCAAACAGATTTAACCGCTGTGTGGTTTTTTGTAAACCTAGCTCTAGCAACTCTAACCGTTGTTGATAGATCTTAACTTCGATCTCAGTTCGTAAGGCTTTGGTCTGCAAATTTAAGAAATCATCGACCCAATGGGGTAGCAACAATACAGAATATTTTGCTATTTCAACTTCAAACACTGCCAGTTTTGGTAACTCTAATCCGACTAGATTCACATAATTAATAGACAGCTGTTTAACCTGTATCAGTGAGTTTAAATCAATTTTTGAATCCGCAGACATAGGTAACTGTTCAACCACTTGCTGCTGCAATAACGCCAACTGTTGTTGATTATTTGCCAAGGCAGCAACCGCTTCTTGGCGGGCCGACAATAGCTGTTTACGCTTAAGATCCAACGCAGGTACAAACTGCTTAAAAGCCTTTAAGCGCCGCCCCTCTTTATTGAGCGTGGTTTTATTAAGCGCTAACTTTGCCACTATTTATCTACCTTACTGTTAAAGAGTTTCACTACTTTGAACATCGGCTTTTTTCGGGAAATACTTATCAATCAGCACTTGTTTCATTAACAACTCATGATCATGAAAGCATTCAGCTAAGGTTTCCCAGCTCAGATCCAACGCATCTTCTAAAGGCAAAGTAACGTCTATACCCATAAATCGTTGACGGAAGAGTTCACCAAATTTCAGAAGGCGCTCATCATATTCACTCAGTTCAAATGACATAGCCTGTTTCTGAACGGCATCTTGCGCTTCTGCATAAAAGCGCACCATAGTGTTCATAATTTGGCTATGGTCTTCGCGCGTAACTTTACCGATTACATGCTGTTTCAAGCGAGATAAAGAGCCAAAAGGATCAATCACACCATTGTGTAGGTAAAACTGCCCCTCGGTAATATAACCCGTATTATCCGGTACAGGATGTGTAACATCATCGCCGGGCATAGTTGTCACTGAGAGAATGGTCACTGAACCTGCGCCTTTATAATCACAAGCCTTTTCATAACGGCGGGCTAACTGAGAGTATAGATCACCTATATAGCCTCGGTTAGAAGGCACATGTTCCATAGAGATGCCTACCTCTTTCAACGCATCCGCATAAGCTGTCATATCAGTTAGTAAAACAAGAACACGTTTACCCTCTTCTACAGCAAATCGTTCCGCTACAGCCAAAGCCATATCGGGTACAAGCAACGCTTCAACAGTTGGATCTGAACCTTGATGTACAAACATAACTGTACGTGCATGAACACCCGCCTCTTCAAAGGCTTGACGGAAAAAGTAGTAATCATCAAAGATTAACCCTATCCCACCAAACACAACCACATCAGCATCAGCATGCGTACCAATCTGAGCCAATAGCTGATTGTAGGGTTCTCCCGCTACTGAAAATATAGGGATCTTTTGGCTTTCAACTAGGCAATTAAAAACATCAATCATCGGCACATCAGTGCGAATCATATGAGAGGCTAAGACTCGACGTGCGGGGTTCACTGTCGGCCCATCGATTTCAATTTTAGGTTCTTCTGTTAATGCGGGGCCCGTATCAATAGTTCTCCCTGTGCCAGAAAAGGCGCGACCCAGAATATTAGGAGAGAATGTAACTTCCATTGATCGCCCTAAAAAGCGAATAACAGAATGAGTAGAGAGACCTTTAGTACCACTAAACACCTGAAGGGAGACGGCATCTTTGTCGAGTAAAATTACTTGCGCCAAGCTGGCATGCTGACCACGATTCTCATCATTTTCGATTAACGCCAGATCACCAAAACATATAGGTGAAATACCTTCCTCAGACAGTGGCACATGAACTTTGACTATATCGCCCACTATCTCAAGAATTCGTGAATACCTAACCAGCAGCTGCGTCACAACTTTCTCCCTATCATAATTGTGCGAATATGAGTTAAAACGTTTCTAATTTCCAAACTTCATAGGCTGGCTCTTCATATGGATGCGCCTGCTTTAAAGCCATGACTGCTTGCTTAATAAACTCATCATCACAAACCAATTCAACTTTCCATTCTGAAACGGTTTCTAACTCGTTGTACTTACCTATAAAAGGGGTGCTACCTTCTAAGGCTCTAAACTGCCCACGACCAAGCACTTGCCAGCAACATTGATCGTAATTACCAATACGGCCCGCACCTGTAGTAAAAATGGCCGATTTAACACTTTCTAAATGATCTTCAGGTACAAAAAAACTCAATTTATACACGTACTTTTACCTGTTTATATCACACCTATAAGGATCTGCCACCCATAAAGTAAGCAACAACCACTCAAGTTCAAAGCCTAATTCAGGCAATCTATCACCTAACCGATCAGAGATAGAGTCATGGCTCCAGTCTGCTTTATATGGATAACAAACAAATTGATCTGCGGCATTGATCGTCCAAGTTATTTGGCTAATTTCCACATTTATTTTACCCTCGCAGAAGAGTGTTAATCTGCTTACTAAAATCTTAGCAAGATTCATATAAAACCCCATTACAGATCACAATCAAGCAGTAATAGCGACTTAAGCACCTACGGCCCCTAAGCTCATAGAAAGGGAGGATTATCGAAGGATTCAGTTAGGCAAATCTTGCACACCTTTAGGCAGCGCCAGCTATTTCACAAAACCTGAACAAGCAGGCATAAAAAAACCGCTTTAAAAAGCGGTTTTCGTTATCAATCATCAACCTGGGTTATTTCAGGCCTAAAATATCCTGCATATCAAACAAGCCAGATTTTTTACCTTCTAGCCATTTACATGCGCGTACCGCACCTTTCGCAAAGGTTAGACGGTTACTGGCTTTATGAGTGATCTCTATACGCTCACCTTCAGTAGCAAACATTACGGTATGATCGCCCACCACATCGCCTGCGCGAATTGTTTCAAAGCCTATCTCGCCACGTGGTCGCGCGCCAGTAATCCCTTCACGGCCATAGACTGCACACTCTTTTAGATCTCGACCTAAAGTATCAGCAACGACTTCACCCATGCGTAACGCAGTACCTGAAGGTGAATCAACTTTATGACGATGGTGAGCTTCAATCACTTCAATATCGTAATCATCATTACCTAATGCTTGAGCGGCAACTTCCAACAACTTGAAGCATAAATTAACACCTACACTCATATTGGGCGCAAAAACGATAGCAGCGTCACTCGAACGCTCCTGTAATACCGCTTTTTGCTCATCGTTTAGGCCGGTTGTTCCGATAACAATCTGTTTACCATTTTCAGCACAAAAAGCCACATTCTGTAATGTTACTTCTGGAGCGGTAAAATCGATAAGCACATCAAAATCATCCACAGCCTCAGCCAAAGATCCTTTAATAGCAACACCTAACTTACCAACGCCGGCCATTTCACCTGCGTCAGCACCAATCAAGGTACTTGTAGGCTCAACAATAGCGGCCCCTAATTCTACATTTTCAGTCATTTGGATAGCTTCAATATTAGCTTTACCCATTCGACCCGCTGCACCAGTCACTGCCACTTTAATCATGCGTTTTTCCATTAGTCTTTGTCATGCAGAATATTTTGATCCATATCCAATGCAGGCTTATCACAAGATGGATGACCTACAGCACGGGCAGGTACACCCACAACTGTTGTATGTGCCGCAACATCATCCAGCACTACACTTCCTCCACCAACTTTAGCCCCAGCACCAATTTCAATATTGCCGAAGATTTTTGCACCCGCCGCGATCATAACACCTTCTCGAATCTTCGGATGTCTATCGCCTGTCGCCTTACCCGTTCCGCCTAAAGTAACCGACTGCAGAATAGATACGTCATTTTCGATCACACTGGTTTCACCCACAACTATACCGGTTGCATGATCAAACATAACCCCTTGGCCGATGATCGCACCAGGGTGAATATCCACCTGAAGCACGCTACTGACACGACTTTGAATATACATCGCCATGCTTTTACGTCCATGATTCCACATATAATGGGCGACACGGTAGGCTTCGATAGCATGAAAACCTTTAAGGTAAAGCAGAACAGTAGAATATTTATCGATAGCAGGGTCACGTGTACGTACCGCCGCTATATCAGCACAAACAGCCGCGATAATTTCCGGCGCATCACGAAAGACCTCTTCTATAACTAAACGGAAAGTTACCGCAGGCACGGCATCGTCATAGAGTTTTCGGCTTAATAGGTAGGCAAGTGCAGAGCATAAGCTTTGATGGCCCAATATATTGGCGTGGTAGTAACCCGCTAAAACAGGCTCATCAATCACTTCCTGTTCAGCTTCTGCGGTAATTTCTTGCCAAAGCCAATCTCGGCATTCTGGATTCAGGCTCATGCCATCTCCGATGATCTTGTAAACATCTTCGTTGGCAGAAGGTGATTCTGCCAACGTAGATATTTAGGACAACTTTTTAGGTCATGTCTTCAAAGAATTTCTTCACGGAATCAAAGAAGCCATGCTTTTTAGGACTGTGCTTACGCGTACCTTGTTCCATTTCATCTTGGAACTCACGTAACAACTCTTTTTGACGGCTACTTAGTTTAACGGGTGTTTCCACAACCACTTTAACCAGCAGATCGCCAACAGAACCACCACGAACAGGGGCAATACCTTTTCCACGTAAACGGAACATTTTACCTGTTTGTGTTTCGGTAGGAACTTTCAGTTTCACGCGACCATCAAGGGTTGGAACTTCAAGTTCACCCCCTAAAGCAGCATCTACAAAACTGATTGGCACTTCACAGTAGAGATGTTTGCCGTCACGTTCAAAGATTGGATGCTCTTTAACATGCACTTGCACATAAAGATCACCCGCTGGACCGCCATGAGTACCCGCTTCACCTTCACCAGCCAGCCTAATACGATCACCCGTATCAACACCAGCAGGAATTTTAACGGACAAGGTTTTAGTTTTCTCTTTGCGTCCATGTCCATGACAATCAGTACAGGGATCAGAGATAACTTTACCTTCACCGTGACAGGTAGGACAGGTTTGCTGTACAGAGAAGAAGCCTTGCTGCATACGCACTTGGCCTTGACCACCGCAGGTACCACAGACTTTAGCAGAGGTCCCAGGCTTAGCACCGGTACCATCACAAGTTTCACAGGCTACAAGCGTAGGAATCTGGATGCTTTTTTCAACACCACGAACCGCCTCTTCTAGCGTCATCTCCATGTTGTAACGCAGATCAGCGCCACGCTGCACGGAGCTACGACCGCCACGGCCACCACCGCCGCCAAAGATATCCCCAAAGACATCCCCAAAGATATCTGAGAAGTTACCCTCGAAACCGCCACCTTGACCACCACGCATGTTGGGATCTACACCTGCATGACCATATTGATCATAAGCTGCTTTTTTCTGGGCATCCGAAAGTACTTCGTAGGCTTCGTTCACCTCTTTGAACTTATCTTCAGACTCTTTATCATCCGGATTACGGTCCGGATGATACTTCATCGCCATGCGGCGAAAAGCTTTTTTGATATCCCGATCAGATGAATCTCGGGAAACACCTAATACTTCGTAATAATCTCGTTTCGACATGGTCACAACACTTGTCAGGGCTTAATGCCGGATATGACAACGCGGGCATAAAGCCCGCGGTGCCGAGTAATACTGCTTTCCGGCTATAAAAACCGGAAAGCCAATGCTAGATAGATCATTTAAATCAGTTTAATACGACTTATTTTTTGTCGTCTTTAACTTCTTCAAATTCTGCATCTACTGCATCATCGTTACCGCCGGTCTGTTCCTCTCCTGCTGCACCTTGAGCAGCTTCAGCTTGCTGTGCAGCTTCAGCATACATTTTCTGTGCAACAACAGAGATCGCTTCAGTTAATGCTGTTGTTTTAGCTTCAATCGCGTCTTTATCATCCGCTTTCAAAGCTTCTTCCAATTCAGCAGTCGCTGCTTCAACAGCCGCTTTCTCTTCCTCAGTCGCTTTATCACCCGCTTCTTCCATTGTTTTCTTAGCGGAGTGAACCATGGCATCGCCTTGGTTACGAGCCTGAGTTAGTTCTTCAAACTTCTTATCTTCTTCAGCATGTGCTTCAGCATCATTAACCATCTGATCAATTTCATCATCACTTAAACCGGAAGATGATTTAATCACGATAGATTGCTGTTTACCTGTCGCTTTATCTTGAGCTGATACATTCAAGATACCGTTTGCATCCAAATCGAAAGTTACTTCGATCTGTGGAACACCGCGTGGTGCCGGTGGAATCTCAGCCAAGTCAAAACGACCTAGTGATTTGTTCTGTGATGCTTGCTTACGCTCACCCTGAACAACGTGAATTGTCACAGCGTTCTGGTTGTCATCGGCAGTTGAGAAGATCTGAGACTTTTTCGTAGGGATAGTCGTATTCTTCTCAATAACTGGAGTAGCAACGCCACCCATAGTTTCGATACCTAGTGTTAGCGGCGTTACGTCAAGAAGTAGAACGTCTTTAACATCGCCGGCAAGTACCGCACCTTGAATCGCAGCACCCATTGCTACCGCTTCATCAGGGTTAACATCTTTACGTGGCTCTTTACCGAAGAACTCAGATACTTTTGCCTGAACCATTGGCATACGTGTCTGACCACCAACAAGGATAACTTCGTCGATTTCAGACATGCTCAAGCCAGAATCTTTAAGTGCTAAACGGCAAGGCTCAAGTGAACGCTCAACAAGTTCCTCAACCAAAGATTCAAGTTTTGAACGGCTAATTTTAACATTAAGATGTTTAGGACCTGACGCATCAGCTGTGATGTAAGGCAGGTTAACATCAGTGCTCTGTGCAGATGACAGCTCAACTTTAGCTTTTTCAGCACCCTCTTTAAGACGCTGTAGCGCAAGAGGATCGTTGTGCAGATCAATACCTGTATCTTTCTTGAACTCTGCAGCTAAGAATTCAATCAAGCGCGAGTCAAAGTCTTCACCACCAAGGAATGTATCACCATTAGTAGATAGCACTTCAAACTGGTGCTCGCCATCAACTTCAGCAATTTCGATGATAGAGATATCAAACGTACCACCACCTAAGTCATAAACCGCGATTGTTTTATCGCCTTTAGACTTATCCATGCCGTAAGCCAGTGCAGCGGCTGTAGGCTCGTTAATAATACGTTTAACGTCTAGGCCCGCAATACGGCCTGCATCTTTTGTTGCTTGACGCTGAGCGTCGTTAAAGTATGCAGGTACTGTAACTACAGCTTCAGTGACTTCTTCACCTAGGTAATCTTCAGCTGTTTTCTTCATCTTTTTCAGAATCTCAGCAGAGATCTGAGGTGCAGCTAATTTTTCACCTTTTACTTCAACCCAAGCATCGCCGTTGTCTGCTTCGATAATTTTGTACGGCACCATCTTGATGTCTTTCTGTACAACTTCATCTTTAAAGCGACGACCGATTAAACGCTTGATCGCAAACAATGTGTTGTTTGGGTTAGTAACCGCCTGACGTTTAGCCGGCTGGCCTACTAGAATCTCGCCGTCATCTGTATAAGCGATAACAGAAGGTGTAGTACGATCGCCTTCAGCGTTTTCAATAACTTTAGTTGTGTCACCATCTAAAACAGAAACACAAGAGTTTGTGGTTCCTAAGTCAATACCGATGATTTTACCCATTTGTATCTGCTCCAATTCGCGCTGCCCGATTACGACGGACAGTATTTAAAACTTGTAAAAGATAGCTACACTGTCGTGCTCTCAACTATCTCTCATGCTATGCAATCTATATAAGTACGTTTTATGAGGTTTCAAGGGTTACAAGCGAAAAAAAACTTATCCTTTTGCAACCACAACCATCGCCGGACGCACCAAACGGCCATGTAATGTGTAGCCTTTCTGCATGACAGCTATAACGCTATTAGGCTCCGCATCAGGCGCATCAACCATAGACATCGCTTGGTGTAATGCAGGATCAAACGTTTCACCTAAAGGGCTAACCTGTTCCATCTTGAACTTCTCAAGCCCAGACAAAAACATCTTCATCGTCATCTCAACGCCTTCACGCACAGGCTGAAGCGCTTCATCATCGCCAAAAGCCTCAATTGCGCGTTCTAAGCTATCAACAATTGGAAGCATTTCATTGGCAAACTTTTCTACACCAAACTTATGTGCTTTTTCGACATCCTGCTCAGCGCGACGACGAACATTCTGAGCTTCCGCTTGAATTCGAAGCATCTGATCTTTCAGGGATTCAACTTCTGCTACAGCAGCAGCCAACTCCTGTGCTAATTTCTCAGCATCTTGCTCTTCGCTTACTTCATTTTCATCAACAAGCTTTTCCGCTGCTGCTTCTGCAGCATCAAGTTGCTCATCATTTACAGATTCTGTTTGCTGCTTATCTTGTGGTGTCTGTTCTTCATGTGCCATTGCTACTCTCCAGCCAGCTCCGCGTTAACGTCACGGAAAGTCTAGGTGTTAATTTCATTTGCAGCATATATGGGGCCAAAGAGACACCTTTCAACACTTGAAGGCACTTTTTTTCAGGTAAATTCAGATAAATATTGCATCAGCACACAAAAAAGCTTATATAAAAGTACTGTATAAAAACACATGTAATTTATTATGCTGAATCAACTGACTATTCGTGACTTTGCAATTGTTGAAAGCCTTGATCTAGAACTCAATCAAGGCATGACTGTCGTAAGCGGTGAAACAGGGGCAGGCAAGTCCATTATGCTGGACGCATTAGGCCTCACTTTGGGTAACCGTGCCGAAGCTGGCACTGTAAGGTTAGGCGCTGAAAAAGCGGATATTACAGCAAGTTTCAATATTGCTGAGATACCTAGCGCAGAACAGTGGCTACAAGATAATGATCTAGATAACTGCGGAGAGTGCATTTTAAGACGCGTGATCACTAAAGATGGCCGCTCTCGCTGCTATATCAATGGTCGCCCATCACCAGCCAACATGGTCAAAGCCTTAGGCGAACACCTAATCGCTATTCATGGCCAACATGAACATCAACGCTTATTAAAAAGAGATTATCACCGCACACTACTGGATGACTTTGCGGGACTCAATAAGCTGGCCGAGCAGACACGCCATGCATTCCAACACTGGTCAAAACTGAATACAGAGCTGACCCGCTTATCAGAACAGAGCGCTGAGCAAACGTCCCGCATTCAATTGTTGAGCTATCAAATTGAAGAGCTTGATCAACTCGCTCTACAAGAAAACGAATTAAAGCAACTAGAACAAGAACAAAAAACCTTGTCCAACGCTGGCGAGATACTGAGCACTGGCCATGAGTTTATAGGACTCGCCAGTGACAACGAAAATAGTAACTGTGTGCAATCACTAAACCACTGTCGTCAGCTTCTCACTAATATTGAGTCCGAATCCCCCTCGGTTCGCCAAGCAGCCGAAATGCTGGATTCAGCCTTAATCCAAGTGGAAGAAGCAAGTGCCGAAATTCGTCACTACCTAGACAGAGTGGAGATAAACCCAACACGCCAGCAAGAGGTTGAAGAACGCTTATCAACCATTTTTGAAATTGCACGCAAACACCGTATCAAACCAGACGAGATCACAACACTGCACAAAGAACTTCAACAGGAGTTCAACTCTCTTAGTCGTACTGATGAAGAACTTGAACAGTTAGAAGCGTCCGTTGAGAGTGCATATTCAAAGATCATCGAACTCGCAAAAAAACTCAGCGAAAAACGAAACAAAGGCGCTAAACAGTTAAGTAAACTTGTCGATCAGCAGCTACATAGCTTAGGCATGCCAGCAGCGTCATTAACTGTACAACTATCCACTTTAGAAAAACCAACCGCTAATGGATTAGAGGATATTGAGTTTTTAATCGTGACCAACCAAGGGCAGCCAGCAAAACCTCTCAACAAAATAGCGTCCGGCGGTGAACTGTCCCGTATCAGTCTTGCTATTCAAGTGATCACAGCACAAACATCTACGACCCCCACACTTATTTTTGATGAGGTTGATGTAGGTATAGGTGGAGCTATAGCTGAGGTTGTCGGTAAACTATTAAGAACATTAGGCCAAAGCGCACAGATTCTTTGTGTCACCCACCAACCACAAGTTGCATCACAAGGGCATCAACACCTATTTGTCAGCAAACGTAGCGACAAGCAGCAGACCCATACCCAGATAGATCAATTAACAGAAGAAAGACGGATAGAAGAGGTCGCTCGCATGCTTGGCGGCATATCCATTACCGAACGTTCCATTGAGCATGCTAAGGAGATGTTAGATCTACAGCATTAACCTTAAAAATAAAATGGTTATAACAAACACTAAAAGACCAGCTTAATAGCTGGTCTTTTAGGATTCACCGTAGCTGAGAATTAACGCTTACTTTTTACCTATAGAATCTTTATGGATACCGTATAGGTAAAGTGTTCTATCCGTAACAACAAAACCCATAGACTCAGCAATTTCGTTTAATAGAACATTCAAACGCGGATCATTGAACTCTCTTACCATACCGCTTTTAACACAAACAATATGATCATGTGCTTCATCACGCGCCAATTCAAAAACAGAGTGCCCACCTTCAAAGTGATGACGTGTCACTAAACCTGCAGCTTCAAACTGAGTTAATACTCTATAAACTGTTGCTAAGCCTACATCCTCACCCTTTTCCATCAGCAACTTATAAATATCTTCAGCACTGAAATGATCACCTTCACCGGCTTGTTCCAGTATTTGATAAATTTTTACACGAGGCAGGGTAACTTTAAGGCCCGCTTTTCGAAGTTCCTGATTTTCAAGTGACATAATAATTCTCTAGGCTATTTGGTGTTAACAAGTAAGCATAACAAGCTTAATAACTTGTTCAAATGCGTACGAATCTTTATTATCCGCATTTACGCACAATTGTGGAAGCAAAAACAGATGCAAAAACTACTTATTATCGCAGTGCTCACTATAGCACTGTCTGGCTGTTCCGGTTTTCCTGGGGTTTATAAAATTGATATTCCACAAGGCAATGTTGTTAACCAAGAGATGGTTGACCAATTACGCCCAGGAATGACTGAAAACCAAGTCCGCTTCATTATGGGCAGCCCACTAATGACCGATACCTTCCATGAAGGCCGCTGGGATTATCTATATAGCAAGAAAAGCGGATCAGAAAACGATGAAGGCTATATTCGCGAGCGTATATCCCTCTACTTTAAAGATGGCAAGCTCTCCGGCCTGAATGGTGACTTCCGCCCAGGCGGTGGTAAAAGCGAAAATTAAACCCGCTAGCGCGCAGCAGCTTCAGCTTCTTTTTTTGCTTTCATTTTAGCTGCGCGTTTTGCCCTAACCTCTTTAGGATCTGCGATCAAAGGTCGATAGATCTCTACTCTCTGACCTTCACGCAAAACAGTTTCCTTAGGATCTTTAATCGCTTTGGAAAAAATACCCATGGGCGCCGTTTCTGGATCAATTTCCGGAAAAATCTCGACGATACCAGATTTAATCACGGCTTCATAAGCTGTACATTCATCCGGCACATTTAATGAAATGATTTTCTGTTCTGTGGGTAATGCAAACGCAACTTCTACAATCATATCGTGCTCTTAATCGTAAATTTCATCAGCGCGACTTACGAAAGCATCAACTAAAGTCGTCGCTACTTGATTAAATACTTTGCTCATCGCAAGGGATGCAATTTTACCAGAAAATTCAAACTGAAGATTAAGGCTTACTTTGCATGCCTCATCACTGAGAATTTTAAAATCCCAAATACCAACTAAAGAGGAAAAAGGGCCTTCTACTAATTCAAGCGTCATTTGGTTAGGGCGTTTTAATTCATTACGTGTCGTAAAGCTGTATTTGAGCCCTGCTTTAGACAAATACAGAGTTGCGATCAACTCCTCATCCGAGCGACTGACAACTTCAGTTTTAGAGCACCAAGGCAAAAACTCAGGATAACGCTCTACATCATTAATAAGATCAAACATCTGTTCTGCAGTGTGCAACACCAATGCACTGCGATCTACCTGAGCCATACCAACAAAATGTCCCTACTTAAGTTTCTCAATTAAATTGAGAACAAAAATCACTGACACGCCTATAGGCGCAATAAAACGCAACGCAATATACCACGCATTAAACAGCAGAGGGGAAGAGATTGCCAACTCATTGGCCACCATATTCCGCGTGATAATCCAGCCGGCAAAGATAGCAATAAACAAACCACCCAGTGGCAACATTATATTGGCTGTCATGAAATCGAGGAAATCGAATACATTAAATCCAAGTAATTTCACATCAGAGATAAAGTTAAATGAACCTAAAGCAGCAATCCCCATGCCCCAAACAATCAAACCCAAAACAATACATGCGGGAATGCGATGCCAATTAAACTTTTCAACTAACCAAGCCGCCGCAGGCTCCATTAGAGAGATCGCAGAGGTCCAAGCAGCGATACCCACCAGCAAGAAGAACACAAAACCAAAAATCTGACCGCCGGGCATCTGACCAAACGCAACAGGCAGAGTCACAAACATCAAACCGGGCCCAGCCCCTGGATCCATACCATTAGAAAAAACGATAGGAAAAATAACCAATCCCGCGATCAAAGCAACCAAAGTATCCATGATCGCGATCCAGATAACCGCACCACCAATAGAAGTTTTCTTCGGCATATATGACCCATAGGCCATGATCGCTCCCATACCTAAAGATAAGGTAAAAAAGGAGTGCCCTAACGCCACCAGCACAGAATCCCAACTTAATTCAGATGGGTCATAATGAAACAAAAAGTCCCAACCCGCCGCAAATCCTTCCGTTTGCGAAGAGTAACCCAACATAACAAGCAATAAGAAAAACAATGCGGGCATAAGAAATTTAACCGCATTTTCCAAACCTTTTTTAACGCCGCCGACAATAACTAACATCACCATCATGACAAAAATCGAGTGCCAGATAATCAACGTCTGAGGATCGCCTAACAGGTCATTAAATACAGTGCCTGCATCCGCACTCCCTATAGCGATAAAGTCCCCAACCCCCATCCCCGCGATATAAAACAACACCCAACCCGCGACAACAGAGTAGAAAGAAAAAATCATAAAACCCGCAAGTACACCTGTCCAACCGACAAGCGACCAGTACTGAGGACGTCCGGCTTCAAGCGCCACACTTTTCATCGCATTAATAGGACTTTGACGCCCCCGACGTCCGATAAGCACTTCGGCCATCATGATGGGAACCCCCACCAGAAGAATGCAACAGAGGTAAACTAAAACAAACGCCCCACCCCCGTTTTCACCCGTGATATAGGGAAACTTCCAAATATTACCTAAGCCTACAGCTGATCCCGTAGCCGCTAATATAAAGATCCAACGAGATGTCCAAGCACCATGAATAGATGTTTTGTCTTGCATAAGCTGATAGCTCTCTATTTCTTCTTATGATCAACAGATAGCGAAATTCTTTCATCTATACCTCAAAAGCACAACGAAAAATAATCACTTGCCATCCATTAAATAAAGTACAGCAACGCCATTTAACACAACGGTAAATATTATTAGAACTGCTTTCTTTGCTTTGATCTGCACTATATAATCGCCCGCCATGGCTAAAAAGAAAAAAGCCCCATCAGGCAACACCATCTGTCAAAACAAAAAAGCACGTCACGAGTTCCTTATTGAGGATAAATTCGAGGCGGGTTTAGTGCTGACTGGATGGGAAGTAAAAAGTTTACGCGAAGGTCGCGCACAGCTCGTTGAATCTTATGTGAATATTCATAAGGGAGAAGCGTGGCTTGTTGGCGCCCATTTCACACCATTAAAGACAGCCTGCACCCACGTGGTCGCGGACCCTACACGTCAAAGAAAACTACTCTTAAATCATCGAGAGCTAGTTAAAATCATTAGCGCGATCAATGCCAAGGGTCTTACCTGCGTCCCACTTGCGCTCTATTGGAAAGGTAATCACATTAAATGTGAAATAGCCTTAGCCAAAGGTAAAAAACAGCATGACAAGCGTGCTGCTGATAAAGATAAAGACTGGGCACTACAAAAACAGCGTTTAATGGCGGCTAGATAAATTGAGCAGCGGTACTTGCCTAAGTGCCGCCCTCCTCTCGTGTATACGTTTTCTCATGTCATCGCTCAATTTAATGAACTTCAATCACGCTGCACTGCAACGTAAAAATCGACAACCATTCATAGAATCAACAACTTATTAAGCACTCAGCTTATTTCTCTTAATCCCCTATTTTATACTCAGACAAACAAGCGTTTAAAATATACGTTTACATCTCTTGATTTTGATCATTTCTAGTGCAATAGTTTACTCCACAAAGCACATCACAGTGTGTTTTATGCAGCAGGGCATTCAGGGAGAATAACGTGCAGTCACAGGGATATCAGTTACAAGTTAACAGCATAGGTGACGCTAATGCATTGACCATTAGTGCAGCTCATCAACATTTCGGTCTTTCTAAACAAGAGTGTATTCAACGAATACTTACCTCGCCCTCTATACTCCAATCTAATCTCAGCCAAGAACGAGCATCACAACTAAAAGCTGCGCTCAGCGACTTCAAACTACCTTGCGAAATTGTCGGCAATGATGTCGTTATAAATACCGATACAACACAGTATGAACTAGCGGCTCACATCAAAAAGTTTGATCACGCCGCCGAGTTTGCTGCTGAAATTGCAGCATTTACAGGACAAACCGGCGAAGAAATTGTCAAAAGCCTGACCCAAGTTCCGGCAATACTTTTGGGACGTCTATCCAAAACGGTTGCCGCAGACCTTATCCGACGCTTTAGTAAACCGGGTATAGAGTTAGTGGCCTCAGCACCTGCAACGGCGCTTTATACTGTAATGGCCTTTATGCCTAGTTATAATGAGTCAATCCGAAGTCAATATATCAGCCTAGGCCTTAAACCCAATACGAATGAAGTCACCTGTAAACAGTGGTCAGCTAACAACTTAAGCTACAGCTCAGCACAAGATATCTGGCAAAAAGCCACATCACTTCATCTCCCTGTAATTATCCAGAACCATGATTATTTTAGGTTTAACCTCACCCTTGATAGCGTGTCTTCAGAACTAGATTTCGACTCTTTTTCAAATTGGTTAACTGAACAGTTCTCAATTCCAGAAAAGATTCATAGAAAACTAATCGACTCCCTACCTATTGTATTAGAACGTTCTATTCCACTTGAGAACGCCCAAACCCATCTCGCAGCAATGTACGAACTGGGCTGCCAAGGTAGCGCAATATCAGTGGCGGGAGAGAAATATAATATCGAATTCAAAAATCTCACCTCAAACACCCAACAAGCTCTAAGTAATCTGCTTAACAGCATTATGGGAAGAACAATACTGCTACCAGTACCTAAAGAGGGCACAAGCACAATCCCTTTAGCCGCTACTATCCATCAAGCACAGTGGATTACACACGAAGCAAAGAAAGCAGGGCTAATGGCACGCTTAATTCCAACAACCGAATCTAAAGGTCAATAAAGTCATGGATGCTGAACAAATCAGTTTTGGCGGCGCCTTAGAGGAGATCGCTTCCCTTCTAAAACGGCGACAATATGAACCCGCAGTTCAAGCTATCCACGTGCTAAGCCAAGCAGCGATGCGGCAAAATATTCAACTGATATTACAACGCTATTTAGCCGAATTAAGCATGGAATGCTTAGAATTATGTGGCCAGCTCAATACAGCACTCGATATTTGCGAACACTGCCTTCAACAATATGCTGAAGCTGAAGATAGCTTATCTACAGAAGCCAAAAAAGATCAGATTACACTGGAGATGAGGAAGCTCTGCTTGTTAGTCAAACTTGATATGCGCGATCAACTTAGCGCTCAGAACAAACACCTCATTTCACTCTGCACTGCCCAACAACAAGCAACATTGCAACCCATATTAAACCGTATAAATAGGTATAGCAGCGCCTCATCAGGCCGCTTAACTCAAGAACAACAAGGCTTAGGGTTATTTCATCTATCAGACCGACTTGTTCGAGAAGGCGCTAAAGCCTTTGGCTTAGCTTAAAACTGAGCGCCAATACAAATTTATACATTGCTGTAGAAAGGAATTCTCTTACTGCATAAGTGCAGTAATAAACGCAATAGATCTGTGCATAGGTCAACCGATTAGCCCAAGCTAATCAACAAAGGGAGAGTATGATGAATTTTGATAACGAAGTCGCCGGAATGACACCGGGACAGGCACTCATGGATGTGCCTATCCCTAAGCTTATCGAAAACACAGCGAAAGCAATCGCCTCCGCACAATATGAACTCGATGCGACCTCCGTGCGCGCAGCTACCCTACTTAGTGAGACACAAGTAACCTTCAACGATGCGCAAGGCGTACCACGAGATAGGAGCCTACTTGAACTAGGCTTTATCCCGCAATTTTATCATTTCACCGAAACAGAGATGGAATTCAAAGTAACCATTTCCGTACGTGTTGAATCAGGCATAGATATTGGCGGTGAACTAGAAGCCGGAACACCAGAAAATTCAAGCTTCCCTGTCGCATTTGCTGGCAGCATCTCATTCGACCTACATCACAAATATGAATTTGATATGGAGGCCGTCTCCCGTATAAAAACCACTATGCGCTCAGTTCCACCACCGCAAGCATTTTTAGATGCCATAAAAACACACGCGGCCAACGGCGGTGGGCGCATCTCATCCGATCCTAACCCCGCGCCATTAGTTGACCCTATTCCGGTTAACCCAGCTGATAGTGATACGCCTACGGATAACGACACACCGACCGACAATGGCGATACAGACACCGACGGCTAACCTGGAGCACTAAAATGTCACATAGCAAAGTGATGGCAAGTTTAGAACAATCTCCACTGCCAGGACTTCTTAATCAGTTGGGTACCGCTATTGCCTCAGCGCAACGTGAACTCGATATCAACTCTATCAATATGGCGATGCAACTCGGCGATGCTGAAGGTCACGGTGTCGATGTAGGTGATGGCGAAAAACAATCGCTGATTAGCCTTGGCTTTGCCCCCGTGTTTTATCACTTCACTGAAGCCACCATCGACCTAAAAGTATCCCTATCGTCCTCAACCAGCACCAAAACTCGCTTTGGCACTTCTGTTATGGCAGGTGGAACCGCTTATTTCGTTATGTTTGCTGCAACCGTCAGTGCATCTTTCAGTAACAAATATAGCTTCTCTTCTGAAGCAAGCAGCTCAATCACAGCCAGAATTTCATCAATTCCACCCCCTAACGCTTTTCAAAATTGGCTTGCCAGTCGGCAACCCGTCTCAACCAATAACAACGACACCAACGAATAAATTCGCGGTATTTATAGGAGTTAACTCATGTCAAACATAGGAAGAGATTTATTAAATGTCCCCATGGGGGAGATGATCCGAGAGATGGCCTTTGCTATCGCTGATGCTCAGTATGAATTAGACCAAGCCAGTGTCCATGTAGCCCAAATGATGGGCGGGCGATTACCTATACTCGATGACAGCGGTAACATCACTGGTACTGAAGATACACGGGTATATTTTGGTAAAGATGAAGAGGGTAAATCACAAAAACTCAGCATGATGGAATTAGGCTTTTCACCTACGTTCTACCAATTCACTAATAACATTATTGAAGTAAAAATTGCGATCAAAATGTCTCATGAAATTGAACGTACAACCACAACTAATAGCACCCGCGACAACTACAAAAAAAGTTCAAGCTTCTTTGGCCGTTTATTTGGCAGCAAAACAAAAGTAGGTACAACCACTGTCGATGCTACCTATTCAAGCAAATACAACTACAGTGCCGAAGGGGCCAGTTTATTACGCTGTAACTTAGTCCCAATTCCTGCACCGGCTATGTTTGAAGAGCGTGTTCGTGCACTACTCGATAACGACAACCCATCCGATGAGACCTAATGTCAAACTAATATAGGAGCAACAGATTATGCCTCGCAGAAGCATTGGACGTGAATTAAGTGATGTACCTTTTGGCGAAATGATCACCGGTATGGGGATGGCAATCGCAGAAGCACAATATGCGATGGATGAAAGCGGTCTACGCCTCGCCCAGATGATGAGCGGTGAATATGAAGTCACCGAAATAGACCCCATTACAGGCGCTACATCAGTCACCAAAAAAGAATCCCTTGTTCATTTTGATGGCCAGAAAATGTCCCTAATTGAGCTGGGTTTCACACCCACATTTTATCAATTTACCGACACCACCATAGAGATAAAAATATCGATCAGCTTTACCGAACAATCCGAGTTCGAACGTAAAAGTTCGAGCAAGTCGGTGAGCGCAACAGCGACCGGTTTTATCATAGGCGCACATGCCAAAGTGAGAACCACCTCAGTCAGTGCTCGCTATGCCAACAAATACAACTACTCGGCAGAAGGCTCCAGTTTAATGCGAAGCCGCATTATGCCTACGCCACCACCGGCGGTTTTAGAAGAGCGCATTAGAGCTATTGTTGAGAGAAACCAACCTGACTCAGAATAACAAAGCCTAAGCGATGAGTGACTACCTTGACTGGAGCGACTTACTGGAAGAAGAGGATGTAAACGATTCACCTCAATCTTCCACTACGCCGCTATTTGAAAGCGAAAAAAAATCACTGGCTGATCTACTGCAAATGGATCAAGTCTCAGATGAGCTTAAACATCTGATAGAGCACCACCAAACCCTTGAACAGGAGATGGATCAGTTATTAGGGCGCACAAAAGCAGAAGAGAATAGCTGGGATAGCCTACGTTTCCCTATGCCTGTTCACACGGCTAAATCGCGCCTACAAGATAAGCAAGCAGCCAAAGCCGAACTACTCTTGGCAGAACAAAAGAAAAGATGGCTAGAACAATCAAAGCTAAAACGTAAACAAGAACAACAAAAAGAAGAGCAAGCAAAAGCGTTAAAAACGGCGCAGCTTATTCGCAAAAAAATTGACCATAAAAACAAACTGCAACGCCAACAAAAGCTCGACCAACTAAAACGCGAGGCTTTAAATCAACAACAACTACAGCGACAACGCAGCGAAACGTTACAACGTGAACGTCAAGAACGTTTAGCAATACAAAGACAGGAAGCATTAAAACGTTTAGCGGCTGAGCAGCAACGTATAGAACTACAAAAACAACAAGCACAGAAGGTAGCGCTAGAAAACAAACAACGTCTGGCCGAATACTTACTGCGGGAAGAGAGGCTACAGAAAAAGCCTACCAATCAAGAGCAGGATAATAGAAAAGCCAGAGAGGAAAAAGAGCTAGAACAACGCCAAAACAGACTTCAAACGCTCTTAGCTCGTAGAAAAGAAGAAGCGCGCCAGCAGCGGTTAGACGATGAGAAACGGCGACAACGCGCACTGCAAAAACAAATGGATAGGCGAGCAGAAAATGCCCGCTGGGGATTTTAGATCCAATGAATAGGTGGAGTAGATAACATGTCAAATCAGGTTGCCCAAGGGCAAAATTTAGATGACTTCCTGATCAATCTGGCTGATGGCCTAACCCAAGCCCAAAGCAGGCTTAACAAAACTCCCGTGCTTAATGCATACGGCCAAGAAGCGCTTGTTTACCACATTCCTAAAATGGAATTTGAGCTAAAGCTTGATATGACATCAACCGCCTCATCTGAAGGCAACAATCAAAGCTCGTACAAAAAGACAAAACTAGCTTTCAGACCCTCCACATCCACTAATCAGACACAAAGTGCCAGTAGCGTCATCCGTGGAGTAATGATCGCAACACCAATCGATTCGGGACGCCCAACGCCCATCATTACCTTATCTGCCGTAAAAAGTGCCACAAACCAAGTGAAGATAGAGATACGTTGCCAAGACAGTTTAGGCGAACCATTAGGCAACAGCACAGCAGAGATCAATATAGATAGAGAACTATCAAACAAGCTTAACAAACAAGAGAAAAGAGGCTCATTAAACCGTGGCACAAAACTCAATCTAGCCACCTTAGAGCTCGATGCCCAGGGTTACGCCAGCTGCCAACTCCAGATTGCCAAAACAGAAGCAAAAAACCAGATCATCGCCATTACTGCTGACCTGTTTTCGCAAACCGAAACACTGCTATACAGACATCAATAGGAGATAAATAATGGCACTGACAATTACAGCCAAACTTCTTGATAGTAACGGCAAAGCCCTGAAAAATGCCTTTGTAGATGTCTGTTTCTACGCTGCAAATGGTCGAATACAACGTATTGCTTCGGGTAAAACACTCGCAAGCGGTCTATTCAAAGCACAAGGCAGTGTAAACCTTACAGGATATTTACCGCGCGTCTTGCTACGAACTCAACACAAAAATAACTGGCTCAACCTAACCAACACACCGAAAAGCTATAGCAGCGCAAAATTAGATTTTGGCAACGTAAAAGTCAGTTTCAGTCCTGTTCTAACGGTTGCTAACACCATCTTCCATACAATCCCAACATCAATTACTGGGATTCCAGCAGCCAGTAACACCGAAAGCGTAAAACAATTAAACACCCTTAAGACATCTAATCAAGCACTAGAAAAACAGCTACAAGCAACTAAAAAAGCGGAATCTACGTTAAAGCTTGAGATTGACCAGCTACGAAAAGTCACTCAAACAGCAAAGATAGATCCTGCCATAACAAAGCAACTCTCTACGCTTCAGCTACAAAATAAAAATCTAGCCGAACAACTAAAAACAAAAGATGGCCGCATAAAAGAGCTCGAAAGAATAGATCCAAATGCCAAAGCAACCTTAAAAACAGAAGAGTTTAATAAGGATGAAATGATCTCATCAGCTATGGCTGCGCTTAACAAAGCCGATACTGCCAACAATGGCCGCTTCCAACTAAAAAGCGCCCGCATGGATCTAAAAGTACTGCCCGGTAGCAGTAAAGATAAGATTCGACTCGTCAAAGACGCGAATAGTCTAACCTTAATTGATCCCGCTATGCTCTCAACACTGATACTCGATTTAGATGTTTCAGGCCACCAAGAACCCGTTACTCACCAACAAACCAAAATGCCAGATTTAACCGGCTATACCCGCAGCTTAGCTAATCGAAGACTCGATGAGATGCAGCTCGATGCCCAGTGGTACAACCAACAACTAACAAAAGAACAGCAAAGTGAAACCGGCAAAATTATTAGCCAATCACCTAAAGCTGGCACAGCAATCGATAGCGACACTGAAATCATGTTAATTATCGGGGTTTCCCCCAGTACAGGAGCTTAAACATGTCACAAAAGAATATCT
Organism: Neptuniibacter sp. 1_MG-2023; assembly: GCF_030547185.1. Taxonomy (GTDB): domain Bacteria; phylum Pseudomonadota; class Gammaproteobacteria; order Pseudomonadales; family Balneatricaceae; genus Neptuniibacter. The sequence goes on along the minus strand of NZ_JAUOQR010000003.1, from coordinate 149,434 downwards.
TTCAGGATGTGTTAGCAGCACCCCTTGGTGATATGGTCGCCGAAATCGGTACAGGCATAGCTAATGCTCAGTACGCCATCGACGCTAAAACCATCGAAAACATGAAGGAAATCTACCGCAGTGATGACGAAACCATCACCGAGTTAAGAAACATCGGTTACCGCCCTACTTGGTATGTTATCCCAGAGGCTACCGCTGAGATCAATATGGCCCTCTCATTGAGACAAACCTTAGACAGCAATGGCAAACGAACCACTGAACTACAAGGCACGACCGTCGATGCTAGCTACCAAAACCAGTACGATTTTAATGTACAGGCCAGTAGCAAACTGACCATTAAATTCCTACCTGTGCCCGCACCTACGCAGGTGGATGATCTTAATATTGTCCCGAATATAACTGGGCAGCCTTTGGCCACCGCAAAAGTGCTACTCCAACGCTTAGGTATTAGTTACAACGTTAGCCCTAAAAATGTATCTGATAGCAAAATCGTCACCGCCACAGCTCCACAGGCGGGCGAATTGATAGAAGCGGAGCAAGTCTTAACCATAAAGGTTTAACGGACAAATATTATGAATATTTCAGCTACCCAACTCGCAAATATGCTGCGAAGCCTTGCTAGTCAATCATCACAACAAAGACAAAGCGAGCAGCAAACACCAGAGCAGTCCCTACAGCAAGCCCTAAATCCTGAGCAATTACTAAGCTCACTAGGGAGCTCATTATCATCACCTGCACAAAACGATCTACTGGGTAGCTCTAGATTACAAAACTCTCTTCGACAGCTAAGTAACCAATCTAACTTAGATGCCTCACAGTTAAATGCACTATCAGAACAATTAACACCCCACATAGAAAATGCGATCAAGAATGGTCAGTTTTCCGACCAATAAAAAGACACAGGTTAAAGCACTAAATTGATGGATCAAATGCAGTAAATACCTATATAAAAAATTGGCTATAAATCGCCAGAAGGAGGCAACATGTGCAATCCAGGACACGATGTATCAGCCGCGCTATCCCGCGCCGGTAGCGATGGTTTAAACAACCGAATTACGCCCCAACAATCACTTACGATTAGTGCATTTGACCGCATTGTCGCCACGCTTAGTGCGCACCCTATTGATGAGGGTTACTTCTGGGATTCGGTTAACAGCCTTGAACACTACGTCGACCATACCGATTCATTTAACCGAGCACTTCGCGCCCAAGCATTTAGAACCTTTGCGGCTAGCCACACTCAAGACCAAGTAAACAATAATATCTGGAATGCCATCGGACGCCGCTACGCGAACATGAGCGAAGAACATAAAGGAACCATCAACGTATTCCTACATGGTAAAGTAAAAGAATCATTAAGCGGCCAACTCGCATGGGAAATCCACTCTCAAGCCGTAGAGATGATGGCGCAAGCAGTTAGATCACTCAATGCGCTGGCATCTAACGACGCACAACTACAGGAATGGAAAGATCGTTTAAAAGCGATGCTATCTTCACGTGATCGCTCCATCCAAGATGCTGGGCAACAGCTGATGGAGGGCTTAGGAATAGAATCCGTTGTAGTGCTAGATAACACCGACAGAATGGCTAGTGCTATTATCGCCACAAGCCGCCTCGTAGCCGACACTCTCGAAGATTTTCGTATTATCGCCCCACAACACCTATTTAAAACTATCTCCCAACTTTCCGGCGCTAAAGAAAACCTTATCCGCTCACTCGGCGCTAGCCAAAGTAGCTTTACCTTTCTCTGTATAAACCAAGCCATTAGTACAGGAGAATCACAGCTCAGCACAGAAAACTGGTTTAGGGCAGCCGTAGGCATTATGGCGGGCATAGCTGTAGGTATTATGACCGGCGGAGCAGGACCTATCGCAGCAACAGCTGCAGGCGCGGGTATGAGTGCAACCTTGGGGCTTCCTAGCGTACTCCAATCAGTCTATGCCATTGATGAAGCACGCATAGGTGAAGCCTCTGGCATTATGGATGATCAAGCCATAGAGCGAGCAAGCTCAGCCCAAAACTGGGCTGTGGGCACCTACATTGCAGGGATATTAATACCTAATGGTGCGGGGACTTACATAGGCGGCAATAATGGCATAGCGGCGGGAGCCGGTTTATCCGCAATTTTAGAAGTCATTGGCGCGCTCGCCCCCTCTAGCCGCGAAAGCGCAGGCTTCACCGCCCTATGGGTAAAACTTAACTCGATGACGCCGGAAAAACGCGAAGAGCTCTCAATTGCCTTCGATACGGTTATGGAACAGAAAAATATCCCTCAAAACGCAAGGCCTGCAGTACTCGCCGCCTTTGTTGAAAATAACTTAGCCTCGCTCGATAAAACCACATCAAAAGCGAGTAAAGACCTAGAAGAATATTGTGACCAATTAGGTCGTCAGCAATAGATAAATAAATTTATTAAAGAAAGACTTAGGCACAAACGGAAACAACCGCTATAATACGCCCATCTGGGGATGACTTGGCTTCGACGCTGATTACAAAACCTTAGGTGCATGTCGAGAATGTAGTGATTCTCGTAAATCCCTCACTACACAGTTATAGTTGCAAACGACGATAACTACGCTCTAGCCGCTTAAGCCGGCTTGTGCCGCTCCTTCAGGTGTCTGTAACTAGAGGATTTTGCGGTATCATTCGAGACAGAATCGCCCGGACGCTTTGCCTCAAGCTGAACGGTTAAAACTAAAGAGGCTCGCCCATAACACCCTGGCTCTCGGGTCGTGACGGGTTAATTAAATAGAGAAGCCTAAACATGTAGATCTTGAGGCGGAGGATTGACGGACGCGGGTTCGACCCCCGCCATCTCCACCAAATACCGCAAAAAGCCCCGTTAATCGGGGCTTTTTGTTATCTAGCCTATCTCAAATACTCACACACTTCGTTCTACGCTTAATCCGGTTCGGCCATCATATTTTAATCATTCACAACAATTTCACTCAGGCCATTTTTTTCCGCAAATTGGGCGAGTTTGCCGGTTTTCTTCATGATTAAAAGGAAATCGTTAATCTCTTGCAACCAGTCTAACTCCCCTTTAGGTACAGCATAGGCATATTCCGTAGGTGCGAGTGATTCCTTAGGCTTAAAAAGCACCGCCCATGAGGTAAGCTGTGTCATGCGTTTCCCGTAGGGGTAGTCCGCCATAAATACATCCGCTCGGCCACTTAGCACTTCCTGTTCTCGGGCTTTAAAGCTGTCTACAATTGTCACTTTAGCGTTTTTAATATAACCCTTAATCACGGGTTCCATAAAAGTCCCCCGTTGTACAACAACGACATTGCCATGTTCATCTATATCTTCCCAGCTAGCGATATACTGGCTATCTTTTGTACCTACCGCATAAATATCACTTTTTAAATAAGGAGAAGAGAATTCCATATAAGGTTTACGATCGTCTCTTATCCCAACCGCATGCATTGCGATATCGCAGGCATTATTAGATAAGTTTTCAATTAGGCTTGAGAAGGAACTTTCCACCAGTTTTAAGCTTACCCCCATAGAGGTTGCTAACGCTTTGGCCATATCAATGTCGATGCCTTCGAGGCGGCCAGTTCTGGGGTTTTTATAACTAATGGCAAAATAATCAGGCCAATAACACACTTTAAGCTCGCCTAATTCACGTACTTTTTCACCTCTTAAACTTGAAGCAGCAGATTGATTTATAAGCAATATTAGACACAATGCTATAAGTTGAATCAGCCTACATTTATACTTAGTTGCTCTCATTTAGATAATCCATTACGTCCAAGTTTTTTCCGTTTCATTACTGATAACAAACACAATTAGATAATTCTTCGTTATACTCAGCATGATCGATACTACCGAGCCAAATCTGAATGAAAGATTATAGCGCTATTAAATCCCGATCCATCACAAGATGGATATTTTCAGGTGTAATAAGCTCCATACTCTTAATCGCTAGTGTCTTATGGTTTAGCCTTATTCAAAACATAACAGAACGTACCGAACGATCGGCGCTCTATGCAAGAATGATTGAGGCGACGGTCACCCGAACATTAGAAGCACTAGAGATCAGCCTTCTCTCGTTATCAGATGAGTTAGAAGCTCACGAAGCAAGCCCTGATCATTTCAACGATGTGCGGGAAAGAGCATTAAATGTTCTCAATTTCGCCCCCCAATTAAGACAAATCGTCATAATAAAAAACAATAAAACGATTGTTAATACTAATGCTGACAATAGCGAAAACCCAATAAATAATATTAACTTAGAGATATTAGGCTTTAAAAAAAAACCGTCTAATGCCTATAGTCTTGGTCTTAATATAGGGACAACGATCAAAGGACGTTACTTACCAACCACCTACGAATACCCCGATGAATCCGCACGGCTTGAGCTTATTCCGATCGGCTTTTCGACCCGCACACACTCTGGGGAGGATCTGCTGATTCTTGCCGCATTTAATTCCAATTACCTAACTCGATATATTAAAGACCTTGATATAGAAAGAAATGATAATGTTTATTTGATTGATTTTCACGGTAACGCGCTTGTTCAAACAGGTTTGTTCGGCCCCAACAGAGACAGTATTACTCAGCATCTCTCAACAGTGCTGGAAAGTGGAGAAGATGAGGATGTCAGTATCAACTCATCGTCCTATATTCCTACTTACACAACCACTACGCGGCTCTCAACAAAATACCCCTTAGCAATCGCCATTGTCACCAATTTTGAAGATGCCTTTTTTCTTTGGGTAAAACGGAAAAGCACCTTCCTATTAGTTATTGGCTTAGCCATTGTCACGCTCATTATTGGTGCTATTTATATCGTTAGAATTAATAAAAAAGCATTCGCGATGAGGGAAAATGTCCACCTATTATCTGAAGTCGTCGAAAAGAACCCGACCGCTATTATCATTACCGACAATACCGGTGATATTCAGTATGTGAACAGGAGCTTTGAGCAGATCACTGGATATAAGAAGAATGATGTATTAGGGCAAACCCCACGCATTCTCAAATCAGGCCATATGCCTGAGCCACAATATGACGATATGTGGAAAAAGCTTAAAAGAGGAAAAAGCTGGTATGGGGAATTTCATAATAGACGCAAAAACGGTTTACTCTATTGGGAAAGAGCATCCATCAGCCCGCTCATTAATGATGATAATGAGATCACCCACTTTATTGCCCTGAAGCAAGAGATAACAGAGGAGCGCAAAGCTCAAAACAAACTGCGCTTAGCTTCAGCAGTTTTTAATGCGGCGGCCGAAGCTATATTGGTCACCGATGCGAAAAACCGTATACAAATGGTTAACCCGTCCTTTCAAAAAATCACAGGTTATTCTGAAGCAGAAGTTATTGGCCAAACCCCTGCGATATTAAAATCGGGGAAACATAGCCCTCAGTTCTATAAAGACATGTATGAACAGCTCAACAGCAAGCATAAGTGGGAAGGTGAGATCTGGAATAAACGAAAAAATGGGGAGCTTTATCCTGAGTGGATCGTGATCTCCTGTCGCTTAGACTTAGATAAAAATATTGAGGGATATGTTGCACTGTTTAGCGATATCACAAAAAGAAAAAGTGATGAGGCAATTATTCTTCACCAAGCAAATTATGACGCATTAACAGGTTTACCTAACAGAAACTTATTTGAAGACCGCTTAAAACAATCTCAAAAACTCTGTCAAAGAAACAAGTCAGAAGCCGCCCTCTTTTTTATCGACTTAGATCGCTTTAAATATGTAAACGATACATTTGGTCACCTCGCAGGCGACCTATTGCTGCAATTAGTCTCTACCCGACTAGAATCCTGCATTCGTAAAAGTGATACCGTAGCGCGCTTAGGAGGGGATGAATTTGCAATCATCATTCCTGAGATAAGCCACACAAGCGTTGTTGAAAAAATCGCTAAGAAAATTCTAGCCAGCCTAACTCAGCCTTTTATATTGGAAGGTAATCAAGCCTATATTTCCTGCAGTATTGGTATAGTAACGCATAGCTGTGATGCCACGACTTCAGAACAGCTTATCGCCAACGCAGATAGCGCTATGTACAAGGCGAAAACAAAAGGACGCAATCGATACGAGTTTTTTGATAAAGACCTAAGCACTAAAAACAAAGAACGTAATTTGCTAGAAAACGATATTTATAATGCCATTGAACGTAACGAATTCTATCTAACTTACCAACCCATATGGAGTATTGATGGTAAGCATATACGTTCAATTGAAGCATTAATAAGATGGCAACATCCTCAAAAAGGCCTTGTACCACCCTCTCATTTTATCCCAATTGCTGAAGAATCAGGACAAATCTTAGCTATAGGTGAATGGGTAATTAAAGAGGCTTGCAAGTTTGCTCAGATACTCAGAAAAGAGGCAACGCATCCTCCCTCAGTGAGCGTCAATATTTCCAGTGTTCAATTTATGGAAGGCCGTGTAGCCGAGATCATACAAAGGGAGTTAGCCGCCAATAACCTGCCAGGTTCAAGCTTAGTCGCAGAAATTACAGAAAACGTTCTTTTATCAGAGCAAGAAGATATTTATACGCAGCTTAAAGAGATTGTCTCTGTCGGCGTAGACCTTGCGATAGATGACTTTGGTACAGGATACTCATCCCTTAGCTATCTGAAAAAGTATCCCATTAAAAGACTAAAAGTTGATAAAATATTTATCGATGAAATTGCTTCGGATATGGATGATCAAGCGTTAGTATCGGGCATCTTATCACTAGCTGAATCTTTATCACTATTAACGATAATTGAAGGGATCGAGACAGAGAGTCAATTAGCTATAATAAGAGGCTTAGGCTCCCCTATGATACAAGGTTATTTGTTTTCCAAACCGATTAAAGGGGAACAAATACTTGAGTTATTAGACAACAAAGCATAAATTGATATTTTTGATAATATGATTGCCTCTTGGTAAGAAAAGCATGCAATATACGCTCTAATTCTAAACCCCGTGCAGACATTTAAGGTAAGGTAATGTAGCACAATTATAAACACTTTCCACAGAGCACCATAAGAATAAGCAAGCCACACACCTATAGTTTTAATTAAGGACAGTTATTGAACCGCCTCTACAATATAATTTATTGTAGTCCAATAAGAGATACAGGATCCGTATCTCATTAAGTGGTAACGATACGCTAACAAACTGGTCGAAACATGGATAGCAGACAGGCTTTGAACTTTATACTCATCCTTATTAGCGCCTCTATGGTTATGGCTGGGTTATATCTCAACCTCAATAATCACGACAATTCCATCGCATTAATCTTAATAGGCGCAGGTGCGAGCAGCCTTATTCCCCATTATTACTTTTCCAGTAAAGCCAAAAAATTACACACCCTTAACTCATCAAGCCATACAGCACAAAGCTTTCAAGACACCTTTGAAAAAGCCGCTATTGGATTAGCCCATGTAGATCTACAAGGTAAGTTTATTCGTGTAAATAATAACCTATGCCAGTTTTTAGGTTATCCAGAGCAGGAACTCCTCGAAACCACTTTTCAATCCCTCTCCCTTCCCGACGACTTAGAAGAAAGCTTTAGATGGATCAGAGCTGTTTTAGCAGGCGAAGAGGTTGAAGATTTCTCGAAGATCAAACGTTACTACCATAAAGATGGTCGTTTAGTTTGGGCAAAACTTACAACAACACTAGTTAAAAATGAGCTCAACGAGCCTGATTACTTCGTCTCTTCCATTCAAGATATATCAGAACTAAAAAATACAGAGATGCTTCTTCGCCAATCAGAAGAGAAATTTAAAACAATAATAGAAGCGGTATCTGATGAGGTTGTTATATGGATGTCGACAACAGGTATGCAGGAGATGCTCTATGTTAACCAAGGGTTTGAAAAGCAATGGGGACGCTCGGTTGACACATTATATGAAAACCCAAAAAGTTTTTTAGATATTATCCATCCTGATGACAAAGACGCAGTTGAACAAATATTTACACTAAGCCCCGATAGCAACTGGAATATAGACTTCCGCATCATCCGAGATGATGGCGAAATACGTCATATTCACAACGTCGGCTTTGGTATCCTTGAAAACGGTGAACCCCTTTATCTTGTCGGCTCGGCTGTTGACCGTACCGATATAATGAATCGTCAGCAGCAATTAGACGAATCTATTCTCAAGCTTGAAGCGGCTTACAAATCCTTAGAGCAGTTGTCACAAAAAGACGGACTGACCGGTGTCTTCAATCGCTCAACCTTTTTAGAACACCTCAGCGATGCTCATGAACGTTATAAGCGCTATAAAACACCCGCAACATTAATCTTTATCGACCTTAACCAATTCAAAGAGATTAATGACAATCATGGTCATATCACCGGTGATAATACGCTAATAGCGCTCGCTAATAAGCTATCAGACAATATTAGACAAACCGATGTTCTCGGCCGCTATGGTGGAGATGAGTTTGTAGTCCTGCTCAACAATAGCTCAACTGAACATGCTCAAGAGTTTTTTAACCGCGTAGGTAATAGCATTCAGGTAGATTGCAACTTATCCGGCAAGCCCCTGAGAATTGGTATCTCTTATGGTGTATACGAAATTGATGCTACTGTGGAGACACTTCAACAATGGATATCCCATGCCGATATTTCGATGTATAAAGATAAAGGAACGCACTCCAGTTAGGCCAAACCCCTAACCTATAGCCAATTGATGTTTTATCCCGCTTCACATAAGCTCATCTCATACCTTGCTGGAGTCGGAACATGTATCAACCTAGCCCTATCATTTTACAAAAAAATCCTCCATCGTTAGATGAAATAGACCTAACTAACACCCAAATAGCCGAAAAAAGTGAGTATTTAAAAACACTCAAGAAATCACAAAAAAAGATACTCAGCGTCCAACAAGCTTATTACCACCAAAAGCGCCGAGCAATCTTGGTTTTTGAAGGTTGGGATGCCAGCGGTAAAGGGGGGGCTATAAGACGCTTAACTGAAAAGTTAGATCCTCGTGGTGTGAAGGTTCATCCAATCGGTGCACCCACTCCAGAAGAACAAAGTAAGCATTACCTGTATCGCTTTCAAACTCGCTTACCCAAAGCGGGGACGCTCGCACTTTTTGATCGCTCTTGGTATGGCCGAGTTTTAGTTGAGCGGGTTGAAGACTTCGCTTCGAAACAGGAGTGGCAACGCGCTTATCAAGAGATTAATGAATTTGAACGAAGCCTTATTGATGATGGTGTGAAGATCATAAAGATCTTTATGCACATTAGCCCAGAGGAACAACTTAAGCGCTTTGAAGAGCGATTAAATAATCCAGTAAAACGCTGGAAGCTAACCAGTGAAGATATTAGAAATCGCGCTAAGTGGACAGATTATCATCAAGCTATTAATGATATGTTTAAATATACCTCTACAGAGGCTGCGCCTTGGCACATCATCCCTGCAAACCATAAATGGTATGCCCGTACTGATGTCCTAAAAACCATAGCTTCACAACTATCTGAAGATATGGATATAAGCCCACCTCCCGTAGATCCAGCGGTGATTAAAGAAGCCTATCAAGCTTTAGGTATAAAGATTTCTGATTAATCTCTTATTTTGCAACAATTCTGAAATAATTAATCGTCATTATTAGCCTCAATTACAAAGAGGCTAATAAATATGACAGAAAATACTTTAAAAACTCAGCTGAAACAGTTGCTGAATCGTGGTTACTCAGAGATTGACGTTTTAAACTTAGGAATTGCACCTAAATATCTGATTGATCAAGCCATTTCCGAATACAAAGCAGACCAACGCATTCAAGACCAAACACTAAGTACTCAACACAATCAGGCAAGCTTCGCTATGCGCTTAGGTGGTTAATTTAGCCACCTCCCCTCCTTTTGAATAATTTTCCTATTATCTTTAGCAATATTCATTTCTTCTATTGATTTCATTCAGATACAATTCACCTCGTTTGGTGTATTAATGTTAGCTACTTGAGGAGAGTAATAACTCACCTCCAAGGGTGGCAGGCTGATTTTTGTGGGGGAAGGCCCGTTAGTCCCAATAACAAATTGATGAGCACTTATAGGAAAATTACAATGAAAAAAGTACTTATTGCAGCAGCAGCTGCTACTTTGATGTTACCTACTGCAGCTATGGCTGAACGTGATGGCCTAACTGTATACAACACCAAATGTGGTGTATGCCATGCTTCAGGCGCCGCTGGCGCACCTAAAGTAGGTGACGCAGCAGATTGGGGCGCACGTGCAACACAAGGTATGGATACCCTATTAGCGACTGCTAAAAAAGGTAAAGGCGCTATGCCTCCTTCTGGTCTATGTATGGATTGTAACGATAACGAACTTAAGTCCGCTATCCAATACATGATAGACAACTCAAAATAAGCACCGAATTCACATAAAAAAACCGCCATATTAAGGCGGTTTTTTTGTCTCAGCCACTAGCTAGAATATCTCCGTCGGCGAAAGGTTACGTAGCTCACCTGTAGGATCACCCTCCTCTCTCGCTTGAATTTTCTCTAACAACTCCTGATCTTTACCCTTTTGCACAATAATTTCTACACGGCGGTTTTTAATTCTATTCGCCGGCGTTGTGTTAGGAACGAGGGGTTTAGTATCAGCATAACCTAATACCCTAAAGCGTGACTGCTCAATACGCGGATCACCAAACAACTCGTGGGCAACCGCCAATGCACGTGCTACCGAAAGATCCCAGTTAGATTCAAAACGGCGTCCAGCATAAGGAATGTTATCACTATGCCCTTCAATCGCTACGTTGCCTTTCACATCTAACAGCACGTCTCTAATCTTGGCTAACACAGGGATAGATTCATATTTCAACTCTGCGGAACCTGAATCGAAAGAGCCTTTCTCTTTAATACGAATAATAATTTTTTTACCATCCGTTTCAACTTCGACGCTGCCATCACCGATCTCCTCTGCCAATGCTGCGGCAAACTCGACTGCATCCTCTTTCGCCTGCTGTTCTTGCTCTTTTTGCAGTGCTTGATCAATACCGGCTTCTAGATCTGGTGTATCACTCTCTCCCTCTTTTGAACGAACATCTAATGTATTCATATCATTATTAACCGTCATCTGACGGACTTCGTTCAAGGGAGTTGGTTCGGGACGACCAGGGCTAAACTCTTGAGCAATAATTGATGTGCCTTTAGGTATATCTTCAACCTTAATCTGGTTTTGCACACCAAAGGCTTCACGCATTGAACCCGCAAGCTGCTTAAACTTCAGTACATCCATCTCTGAAAAAGATAGAAGCAGAACAAAGAAACACATCAACAGCGACATTAAGTCGCCAAAGGTTGCTAACCAACCAGGCAACCCTGCAGGACAGGGGGGGCATTCATGCTCTTCGGTATCATCACTCATTGCTCAGCTCCTTACCGAATTAACCTTCAGCCGCCACACGTTTTTTCTCTGGCAGATAGTTTCTCAACATCTGTTCGATCACACGCGGGTTTTGACCTGCTTGGATGGCAAGTAAGCCATCAATAACTAAAGCCGCATTAAGCGCCTCTTCATTTTTCCTAACATTCAGCTTGTCTGCCATAGGCAACGCCACCATAGTCGCAAGCATGGCGCCATAAAGCGTTGTCAGAAGTGCTACGGCCATCGCCGGACCAATAGATTTTGGGTCACTCATGTTAGAAAGCATCTGCACTAAACCAACCAATGTACCGATCATACCCATTGAAGGACCTACATCCCCCACAGCAGAAAATACTGATGCGCCAAATTCATGGCGATCACTGGTTAATTTTGCTTCTTTCTTCAACAACGTTTTGACCACTTCAGGATCATGGCCATCAACCAATAACTGAATACCACGTTGCATAAAATCACTGCTAACGGTTTTATCTTCCAACGAGAGCAACCCACCTTTACGTGCGGCATCGGCTAACTCAACAGTTTCAGCAATAATCTCTTCAGGATTTAAAGACTTGTACATGAAGGCCTTAGCAGCCACTTTACCCGCACCTAAAAACTGGCCTAAGGTAAATTTCATTAAAACGACAAAAATACTACCGCCAATAACAATCAACAATGACGGTGGATTAACAAAAACACCTGGATCACCACCCGTTATAATTGCAGCGATGACAATACCAAAACTGCCTAATAAACCGACGAGCGTAGCTATATCCACTCAGGATTCCTCATACCAGCCAATGAACACGTTCAAGCCTTACTTAACGAACTGCTTATCATAGCAAAAAAGTCTCAACAATCACCCACTCTTCATAGGTTTAACGGTTATTCTTTAGGTATAATTGATTCTAGACCGATGCTTCGGTAAGTTTAGCCCTTTCAATGTGGATTTATTCCCATGCCTCGTAAAAAGAAAACAACCGATTTTGAGCAATCCTTGCAGGAACTCGAATCAATAGTCACACAAATGGAACAGGGAGACCTGTCTTTGGAGGACTCTCTTAAAGCATTTGAAGAGGGGGTTAGTCTCACCCGCGAATGCCAAAATATCCTTGCACAAGCGGAACAAAAAGTGCAGCTTTTAATCGAGTCAGGCGGCGAGCTAAAAACAGAGCCATTTGAGCCTGAAGAGGATAGCTGATTTGGAGATTCAGAGCCTGCTCAACCAATACAGCGAACGTGTCGATAGTTATCTTAAAGCATGCATAGTACAGAAAAGTATCGATCCGATTTTACAAGAATCGATGCTCTATTCTCTTTTTAATGGTGGCAAGCGTGTCAGGCCCACGTTAGTACACATGGTGAATACTATGCTGGACGGCGACATGCGCCATGCTGACAGCGCAGCTGCAGCGATAGAGTGTATTCATAGCTATTCGTTAGTACACGATGACTTGCCAGCCATGGACGATGATGATCTCAGACGGGGTAAACCAACCTGTCATATCGCCTATGATGAAGCCACCGCAATATTGGCTGGCGATGCACTACAAAGCCTAGCTTTCGAATTGATCGCTGTGGATAAGTACCTTTCTGCCGACGCTAAAGTGCAGCTCGTAAAAGAGCTAAGCATCGCTTCCGGCTATCAAGGCATGGCCGTTGGTCAATCCTTTGATCTACGCAATGTAGGAAAGCCTTTAACCCTCGTGCAATTAGAAGCGATGCATCAACATAAAACAGGAGCTCTTCTACAATGCTCTGTCATTATGGGGGCAATCGCTAGCGGTAAAGCCAATCAAGACCAGCTCAGTGCATTAACCAATTATGCGCAAGCTATAGGCTTAGCTTTCCAAGTACAAGATGACATCCTGGATATTGAGGGTGACTCTGCGGTAATAGGAAAACCTCAAGGTTCAGATATGGCGCAAAACAAACCCACCTATCCTGCACTATTAGGCCTTGAAGGTGCTAAGCTGAAACTACAACAGCTACACGAAGATGCTAAACAAGCTTTAGCCCCATTTGGTTCAGAAGCATCTGAACTCAAAGCCTTGGCTGATTTTATCGTTCATCGCGATCATTAACTGCAAAAGACCCTTTATGTTTCTCACAATTCCACCATCTCGTCCTAGTACCCCCCTGCTAGATCAGATTAATGATCCAGACCAATTACGGCAGTTGTCCGCTGAAAAGCTACCTGAACTGGCGGAGCAGCTAAGAGCTTTCTTACTCTATAGCGTTGGACAGAGCGGTGGACATTTTGGCGCAGGGCTTGGGGTTGTAGAGTTAACAATCGCTTTACACTATCTATTAAACACCCCTGAGGATCATCTGGTTTGGGATGTAGGCCATCAATCTTATCCCCATAAAATTTTGACGGCACGAAGAGAGAAAATGCTTAACATCCGTCAAAAAGGAGGTCCGTCCCCTTTTCCAAAACGCTCAGAAAGCCCCTATGATGACTTTGGTGTCGGCCACTCCAGTACTTCAATTAGTGCTGCCTTAGGTATGGCAATTGCCGATAAGTTAAAGGGCTTAAAAAACAAGACGGTTGCCGTCATTGGTGATGGTGCTATGACAGCGGGCATGGCCTTTGAAGCTCTCAATCACGCCGCGCATACCGATACTAACTTGCTTGTAATTTTAAATGATAACGATATGTCGATCTCCCAAAATGAGGGTGGTCTGGCAACCTATTTAGCTAAAAACATAAAACATAAAACTGAAGGCGAAACCACTGCGGCACTGTTTGAAGCTTTAGATTTTGAATACACAGGCCCTATAGATGGCCATGACCTACCTTTACTCTTAGCAAAACTTTCAGACGTATTAGCCAAATCAGGACCGCAATTCCTTCACCTTATTACGAAAAAGGGCAAAGGATTTAAACCTGCAGAAGAAGACCCTGTAGGTTACCACGCAATCACTAAGATAAATCCGATCCACCAGCCAAAAGAAAAGAAGGTCACTTATTCTAATATTTTTGGCCGCTGGATCTGCCATATGGCGGAGTCTCACCCCTACCTAACCGCTATAACCCCAGCGATGAAAGAAGGCTCCGATCTCGTTGAATTTGCCAACCGTTTCCCTGCACGATTTTTTGATGTGGCTATCGCCGAACAACACGCACTGACCCTTGCAGCAGGAATGGCTTGCCAGAAGATAAAACCGGTTGTCGCTATCTACTCCACCTTTTTACAACGGGCCTATGACCAGCTTATCCATGATATCTCGATTCAAGAGCTCGACATTCTACTGGCAATAGATCGAGCAGGACTTGTGGGTGAAGACGGTTCAACCCATAGCGGCGTACTCGATATTAGTATGCTTCGCTGCTTACCTAAGGCCGTTATTATGACGCCCTCTAATGCTCAAGAGCTGCGTAACATGCTCTACACGGGTTACCTCTATAAGGGGTTGGCGAGTGTAAGGTATCCAAGAGGCTCAGCCATTAACCATGTGGAGGGTGAGATGGAAGCACTCGATATTGGCCGCAGCCAACTAATCACTACAGGTAAAAAAGTGGCGCTACTAAACTTTGGACCGCTACTAAAAACAGCACAAGCGGTTTCTGACAAACATGGCTACAGCTTAGTAGATATGCGTTTTGTGAAGCCGGTTGACAGTGAAATGGTTACAGAATTGGCAAATTCACACCAACTACTCGTCACTATAGAAGATCACAGCATTATTGGTGGCGCAGGATCAGAAGTAAGTGAGTATTTACACAGAACCAAAAATAGCACACAGCTCTTAACTTTAGGCATTCCTGATAAATGGATAAGCCATGCCACTAGATCGGAGCAACTGACTGAATGTGGATTAGATGAAGCAGGCATAGAACAGGCTATAACACATGCACTCAGCCATTAAATTTATAACCAGAGAAACGCAATAAACTGCAAAACTATTGCCGCAAATACCCCTGCAATAACGTCATCCAGCATCACCCCCAGCCCCCCGGAAACTTTTTGATCGGCCCATTTTATCGGCCAAGGCTTCCAAATATCAAAGATTCGAAACAGGACAAAACCTATAACAATCCACCAAAAGCCAGCGGGCGCTAAGGTCATCGTAATCCAGAAACCAACAAACTCATCCCAGACGATACCACCATGATCATGTACACCAATATCTTTACTGGTACGGTCACACAGCCAAATCCCAATCAATGTTGTTACGACCAACATTAAAAGATACCAAGGCAAGCTCAATTGTTGAAACCAGAAATAAGGAATGACAGCAGCGAGTGTACCGAAAGTGCCCGGCGCCCATGGCGCTGCCCCACTACCTAAACCAAATGCTAAGAAATGAATTGGGTTTTTCCAAACACTTGCTGGCACTCTATTCACACATAATCCTTATCTATTAATCTGTACGCTGAAAATGATCGTAGCCTGAGCCCTGTATCTGACAAGGCTCACCACGAAGAAATAACTCTATATCTGCCCTGTCTGTAACTTTACCTACGACAGCCACAGGAACGGATAACTGCGATAAAAGAGCAAGGTAATTAGGTGGGAGCGTAAAACACAACTCAAAGTCCTCCCCTCCCGTCAGTGCCCATTGTCGAGCACTCTCTTCGCCAAACGCAGAAATCAACTGAGAGGAGATCGGCACCGCTTCTAACTGTAAACGCGCCCCTAAACCACCACTCGCTTTTAGAATATGCGAAAGATCGGACAACAGCCCATCGGATATATCAATACAGCTACTGGCTTTACCTAACAGTACTTTACCAAGCTCAATACGTGGCGTCGGCGCATAAAAACGCTCTAGTAGATAGTCTGCATAGCTATGATCCTCAAAGCCATTCAGCAGACCTTCTAAACCACCTCGACTATCACCTAAGCAACCACTGACACAGATAAGATCATCGACTTTAGCCCCTGCACGCGTTAAGCGATGATCATGCGGTAGGAAACCATGTACTTGTGCAGAGAGTGCTAACGGCCCCTTTGTAGTATCACCCCCTACAAGCGAAACACTGTATTCAGCACACAACTGCGCCAAGCGACGGCTAAACAACAGTAGCCAATCATCTTCCGCTTCGGGCAGTGTAAGCGCTAAAGTAATCCACGCAGGCGTTGCCCCCATTGCAGCTAAATCACTTAACGCCGAGCCAAAAAGTCGACTAGCGAGTAGATCAGCAGGGGTACCTTCAAGAAAGTGTGTACCCTGAACAAGCGTATCAATAGATACAGCTAACTGATAACCGGCAGGCACAGAAAGTACAGCACAATCATCGCCTATGCCTAGTGCAACAGAAGCATCCGTAGATGCTTCTGCAAAGTAGCGCTGAATCAGCTCAAACTCACCTAGTGACATGGAGTTTAAGACTTGCGCTGACGTTGATCTCGGATCTCAGCCATACGGACGCGCTGAGCCAATTTATCTAATACACCATTAACATAACGATGACTGTCAGTCGCACCAAACTTCTTAGCTAACTCAACACTCTCATTAATGGCCACACGGTAAGGTACCTCAATACGCTGGGCAAGCTCAAAGGCACCAATACGAAGAACTGTCAGCTCAATTGGATCAAGCTCTTCAACTTGGCGATCAAGGAAATCAAGATAGGACTTATCTAGATCACTTTTTGCACCGGCAATGCCATGCAGAAGCTCAGAAAATAGTTTGATATCCGTATCACGCATATCATTATCAACTCTAAACTGTGCTTCTATCTCGTTCACCGGTTGTCCAGCGATCTCCCACTGATACAACGCTTGCAGTGCATAACTACGCGCATTACGACGCTGTGTGGTTAAAGATGGTTTCTTCTTAGTCGCTGGTTTATTTTCGTTGTCACTCATCTAAAATTAAACCTCAAGCTGCTTAAGCAAACTAACCATTTCAATGGCAGATAGTGCTGCTTCAGCCCCTTTATTGCCCATTTTAGTACCTGAGCGTTCAACCGCTTGCTCAATACTATTAACCGTTAAAATACCGTTAGCAACAGGCACATCATAGTCCAAAGAAACCTGAGCTACGCCTTTAGAGCTTTCACCTGAAACATATTCAAAATGAGGCGTACCACCACGAATAACTGCACCTAATGCGATAATCGCATCATCTTTTTTCTGAGCAGCAAGACGTTTAACAGCCAACGGAATTTCAAAAGCACCTGGAACACGGATAACACGAATATTTTCTTCGTTGATACCATGGCGTTTAAGGGTATCAATTGCACCCTCTAATAAGCTTTCTACAACAAATGCATTAAAACGACCGACTACGATAGCGTAGTTGCCGTCAGCGTTCACAAAATCACCTTCGATGGTTTTCACAGCCATGATTCAAGTACCGGTCTAATTAGTCTTCACAAGGAATATATTTTTCAATCTCAAGGTCAAACCCAGAGATCGCATTAAACTTCATTGGTGCACTGAGTAAGTTCATTTTACCTACACCCAGATCACGCAGTATTTGTGAGCCCGTTCCTACCGTTAGGTAGGCACCTGATGCACTCACGTTTACTTTTGATTTCTGATGACTATTAAGCATAAGCTCCAATGAGTCACCTATATCAATCTTTTCGCCATTATCTAACAGTAGAACAACACCTTGGCCTTCTTTCGCAACACGCTCTAAGGCTTTACGCATAGTCCACTTAGGCTCTTCACCCGGTGTAACGGCTCCTACTACATCACGTAGGACCTCATTACGATTATGTACACGTACATAAGTGGGTTCATCTTCTTTAATCTCTCCAAGCGTCATCGCTAAATGAGTGCAGTTCTGAATCTCATCTTTGTAGGTAATATAGTTGAACTCACCATACTCAGTAGACATCACACCAGCATCTTCACGCTGTACTGTATGCTCATTGGCCGTCCGGTAGTGGATCAAATCTGCAATCGTACCAATCTTTAGATTATGCTTTTGAGCAAACTCTTCCAAGTCAGGGCGACGTGCCATAGTGCCATCATCATTCATTACTTCAACGATTGCAGCCGCTGGGGTGAAACCTGCCATACGCGCTAAATCACAACCCGCTTCAGTATGTCCCGCTCGGCTCAATACACCACCGGGCTGGGCCATCAAAGGAAAGATATGACCCGGCTGAACAATATCTTCAGCTGTGGCATCCGCCTTAACCGCTGTTCGAACTGTATGTGCACGATCAGCAGCAGAAATGCCCGTTGTTACCCCTTCAGCAGCCTCAATGGACAAAGTAAAATTGGTAGCGAACTGAGCACCATTACTTTGTACCATCAGTGGAAGCTTTAACTGCTCGCAACGTTCACGGGTCAACGTTAAGCAGATAAGGCCGCGGGCGTGTGTTGCCATGAAATTAATATCATCAGCACGCACCATTTCCGCCGCGATGATTAGATCACCTTCATTTTCACGATCTTCATCATCCATCAAGATAACCATCTTACCTTGACGAATATCTTCCAATAACTCTTCTGGTGTATTTAGTTTCATCAAATTTATACCATCGTTAGCGGTTAAAGCCGCAAGCCATCAAAGTTTCCATTGTTAAACCTTGATCACTTTGTTCATTATTAATATCTTGAGTATGACCCAATAAGCGTTCTAAATAGCGAGCAATAATATCCACTTCTATATGAATCAAGCGCCCAGGTACATACTCAGTCATAATTGTTTCTTGCGCTGTATGAGGCACAATATTCAACTCAAAGCACTCACCGTCAATAGCATTCAACGTCAAACTAATGCCATCAACTGTCACTGATCCTTTAGCTGCTAAATAGCGCTGTAAATTTTTCGGTGCTTTAACACTAAAACGTATGGAACGTGCATCTTCCTGACGAGAGACAATCTCACCTAAGCCATCTACATGCCCAGTGACAATATGCCCACCTAATCGACTGGTCGGCATCAATGCTTTTTCAAGATTAACACGTTCACCTATACTCAATGTATGAAAACGGGTATGGGCTAATGTTTCACGCGAGACATCGGCAATAAAACCATCCCCAGGCAGTTCAACCGCAGTCAAACAAACCCCGTTAGTTGCAATACTATCACCTAGTTTAACATCGCTGAGATCCAAATTTCCGGTACGTACATACAGACGCATATCGCCTGATTGCTCATCGATTGAGGCAATGGAACCCACCGCTTCAATTATTCCGGTAAACATCTACTGTTCTCCATACACGGGCGTTAATACCAGTTTTAGATCGCTACCCATCATCCGGCTATCAATCTGCTTTAATTCGATCTGCTCAGCCATTTTCGTCAACGGCAAACTAAAGGTTGGTCTTGCATCGCTGCCAAGTAGTTTCATAGCTATATAAAGGTGTAATTCATCCACTAAACCTTGCGCCATAAAAGCACCCGCCAACGTTGCACCCGTCTCAACTAGAAGATCATTACACTGTTCATTTTGTACCAGCCACTCAAGCAATGCATTCAATGAGACTCGACCTTGTTCGTCAGGTAAAAGCACTATTTCGGCGCCTTCACTTTCTAATGCTCGCTGCAATCCTTTATCGGTAGAACAGGTCGCTATTAGCGTACGCCCAGGCTGTTTTAGAATGTTAGCTGTTGTTGGGGTACGTAAAGATGAATCTAACACAACCCTTAATGGCTGTTGCTTTACGATCTCCGCCGCGTCAGGCAAACCTAACTGCTCTTCACGTACAGTTAGAGCCGAATCATCATGGATAATCGATTCCACACCGGTAACAATAACTGAACTTTGCGCTCGTAACTTTTGTACATCTCGGCGCGCAGCCGGCCCTGTTATCCATTGAGATTCCCCAGAGGACATAGCGGTACGACCATCAAGGCTTGAAGCCAACTTTATCCTAACAAATGGCTTGCCTGTCTCCATACGCTTGATAAAACCTGGATTCAGCGCTCGGGCTTCAGCTTCAAGCAAACCCGATGAGGCTTGGATTCCAGCCTTACACAGCATCGCTATACCTCGACCAGCCACTTGAGGGTTTGGATCAACCATCGCGGATACAACTCGAACAACTCCAGCCTTAATCAAACCCTCAGCACAAGGAGGCGTTCTACCATAATGGCTACAAGGCTCAAGCGTGACATAAGCCGTTGCGCCCTTAGCATTAATACCCGCTTGAGCAAGGGCATTCACTTCGGCATGCCCCTCTCCGGCTCTAAAATGAAAGCCCTCACCAACAATCACATCATCTTTAACTAAAACACAGCCAACCCGTGGATTGGGGTGGGTGGTATATAAGCCTTTACGCGCTAACTGAATAGCCCGTGCCATATACTCACGATCAGCAACAGACCACTGTGAATCGATAAGGGACACTTAATTTCCGCCCTCTTTCTTATGCTGCTCAGATAAGCGTTCGATCTCTTCTTTAAACTCATTGATATCTTGAAAACTGCGATAAACCGATGCGAATCGTACATAAGCAACTTCGTCTAATTTACGGAGTTCCGACATCACCTCTTCGCCCACCTGTCGAGAAGGCAGCTCTCGCTCACCCGTCGCTCTTAAACACTGTTTAATACGACTGATTGATGCTTCAACTTCTTCAATAGATACAGGACGTTTTTCTAGCGCTCGATGAATACCTGCACGTAACTTTTCATCATCAAAAGGTTGGCGAGATCCATCGGCTTTAATGAGGCGGGGCATAAGAAGCTCGGCAGCTTCATAGGTAGTAAAACGCTCATTACAATTTACACATTCACGGCGACGACGCACCTGCTGACCTTCTGCTACCAGACGGGAGTCGACTACTTTGGTTTCAGTGGCATTACAAAACGGACAATGCATCAACCTTTCCTGCGTAAAGAGCGAGGAATATCAGTGCTTAAACAAGGCAACAGATATTCCGAATATAGGGGTATTTATTTGCTCTCAAATATAAAAAAGACAGAGAACAAAAGGGGCTGTCTAAAGAACTTGCAAGCAAGTTCGGGACAGCCCCGCGATTGTACATTTTTCCGGCTATAAGTTATAGCCGGTTATAGAGATTACTTATATACAGGGTAGCGTGCGCAGATCTCTTTAACTTGAGATTTAACCCGTGTGATAACCTCTTCATTGTTGATATCGTCAAGAATATCGCAGATCCAGTTTGTAAGATCTGTAACTTCAGCTTCTTTAAAGCCACGACGAGTAACCGCAGGTGTACCTATACGTAAACCAGATGTTACAAACGGTGAACGTGGATCGTTAGGCACTGAGTTTTTGTTAACGGTGATATTTGCACGACCTAGCGCCGCATCAGCATCTTTACCGGTAAACTCTTTATCGATCAGATCAACAAGGAAAAGATGATCATCTGTTCCTTCAGAAACGATTTTAATACCGCGTTTCATAAATGCATCAGCCATCGCCTGTGCATTCTTAACCACTTGAGCTTGATACTCTTTCCACTCAGGCTCCATCGCTTCTTTAAAGCAAACCGCTTTACCCGCGATAACGTGCATCAAAGGGCCACCCTGGGACTCAGGGAAAACAGCAAAGTTTAGCTTTTTCTGTAGCTCTTCATCAGCACGCGCCGATAAGATCAAACCACCACGTGGTCCGCCTAGCGTCTTATGCGTTGTTGTTGTTACAACATCGGCAATGCCGATTGGCGATGGGTAAACACCTGCAGCCACTAAGCCTGCAACGTGCGCCATATCAACAAACAGAGATGCACCTACTTTATCCGCAATATCGCGGAAACGCTGCCAATCAACTACTCGTGAATAAGCAGAGAAGCCAGCAACAATCATTGTTGGCTTATGCTCAAGCGCTAGATGCTCAACTTCATCGTAGTCGATTTCACCTGTTTCTGGGTTCAAACCGTACTGCACCGCATTATAGATACGACCAGAGAAAGACACGGCTGCACCGTGAGTCAAGTGACCACCGTGAGCTAAACTCATACCTAAAACAGTATCACCTGGCTTACAAAGCGCCATATAAACAGCCGCATTGGCCTGTGAGCCTGAATGAGGCTGAACATTGGCATATGTCGCACCAAACAATTCTTTAGCACGATCAATCGCCAACTGCTCTACAACGTCAACGTGTTCGCAGCCACCGTAGTAACGCTTGTTGGGATAACCTTCAGCGTATTTGTTAGTCAGCGCAGAACCCTGAGCTTCCATTACACGTGGGCTAGTATAGTTTTCTGACGCAATCAGTTCGATGTGCTCTTCCTGACGTACAGTTTCAGCCTGCATTGCAGACCATAGGTCCGCGTCAAAATCAGCGATTGTCATATCTTTGCTAAACATTGTATTTTCTGTCCCCTGAATACAATATGGGCTCTGTTCAACTGAAAACAGCAACGGTCAAACCGCTGATCAATTAGCAGCAACGAACAACTTAAGAATTGGGAAAGCGCGTATTATAGCGAAACATTTGCGGGGTTACACTTGAAACAGACTCAAAACCACTTCAATTGTACTCAACTTGCAAACATCTAGGATTATTCCTCCTTAAAGAGGACAGATAATCTCTACTTTTATAGATTGATTTACTCAGGCGATAGCCTTCTACCTGCTATTTCCGTTAAAATTGATGCATTAATTTCTGACAAAACAGACAGGTTACTGCATGGCTCAGTTCGTTTATTCAATGAACCGCGTAGGCAAAGTTGTACCGCCAAAACGCGAAATTCTGAAAGATATCTCTCTCTCCTTCTTCCCCGGCGCTAAAATCGGCGTACTAGGGCTGAACGGTTCAGGTAAATCTACCCTTTTAAAAATCATGGCAGGACTTGATACCGAAATTCTTGGTGAAGCGCATCCTATGCCGGGCCTGAATATAGGCTACCTACCTCAAGAACCAGAACTCGATGAGAGCAAAACTGTTCGTGAAGTTATCGAAGAATCAGTCGCTGATGTAAAAGAAGCACTAGATGGTTTAGAGGCGGTATATGCTGCTTATGCAGAACCTGATGCAGATTTCGACGCATTAGCAAAGAAACAAGCTGAATTTGAAGATCTAATTCAAGCAAAAGATGGCCATAACTTAGAAACAACACTTGAACGTGCCGCTGATGCCATGCGCCTTCCCGCTTGGGATGCAGAGGTGAAAAACTTATCTGGTGGTGAACGTCGTCGTGTTGCTTTATGCCGTTTATTGTTAGATAAGCCTGACATGCTACTACTTGATGAGCCTACCAACCATTTGGATGCAGAGTCAGTAGCTTGGATTGAGCGATTCCTTCAAGAATACCCTGGTACTGTTGTTGCGATCACCCATGACCGTTACTTCCTTGATAACGCCGCTGGTTGGATATTGGAACTTGACCGCGGACGCGGTATTCCTTACGAGGGCAACTACTCCTCTTGGCTGGAACAAAAAGAGCAGCGCCTAGAGCAGGAAGCCAAACAGGAAGCCGCTCACCATAAAGCGGTGTCTTCTGAGCTAGAGTGGGTTCGCCAGGGACAAAAAGGACGTCAATCTAAATCAAAAGCACGCTTAAAACAGTTTGAAGAGATGAACTCAAAAGAGTTCCAAACACGTAACGAAACCCAAGAGATCTACATCCCACCTGGACCACGCCTCGGTGATAAAGTGATCGATGCGATCAATATCTCTAAAGCCTACGGTGATAAAGTACTGTTTGAGAACCTTAGCTTCTCTATTCCCCAAGGAGCTATTGTCGGCATCATCGGTGGTAACGGTGCGGGTAAATCAACACTCTTCAAAATGATCAGTGGCGAAGAAAAACCTGATTCCGGTGAGATTGAAATTGGCTCAACCGTTGAACTAGCTTACGTTAACCAGTCTCGTGACCTTAATGGTGATAAGACCGTTTTTGAAGAGCTATCAGATGGCCAAGATATTATTACTGTAGGCAACTACCAAACACCATCACGCGCTTATTGCGGTCGCTTTAACTTTAAAGGCGGCGATCAGCAAAAATTTGTCAAAGATCTATCCGGTGGTGAGCGTAACCGCTTACATATGGCGAAACTACTTAAAGAGGGCGGAAACGTTCTTCTTCTTGATGAGCCGACCAACGATTTAGACATAGAAACACTACGCGCCTTGGAAGAAGCTATACTTGCCTTCCCTGGTTGCGCAGTTGTTATCTCCCATGACCGTTGGTTCTTAGACCGTATCTGTACACACATGTTGGCCTATGAAGGTGACTCTAAGGTTGAGTTCTTTGAAGGTAACTACACTGAATATCAAGACGACTACAAACGTCGTTATGGTAAAGAGCACCAGCCTGAGCGTATCAAATACAAACGTATGGTCGATCTAGGTTAAACGATTACGAGTAACAAAAAACCGAGGTATAGCCTCGGTTTTTTTATAATCATATGAAAAATAATAGATTATTAAAAAACATCAAGTGGCCACATAAAGCCGATCCCTTCCCGCATCTTTTGCTGCATAAAGCGCGTCATCTGAACGCTTCAACAGAGACTCTATATCATCACTGTTATTCAGCTCGGCAATGCCTATACTCGCAGTAAAACCGATTTTATTACCATTTGGGGCAGTCACTTTTTCAGTATGGCAAGCTAACCGAATAACCTCCGCCACCTCTTTAGCTTCTATAGCACTCATCCCTGGCAGCACCATCAAAAACTCTTCCCCCCCATACCGACATACCAGATCTATACGTTTACGGGCGTGTTTTCGCATGACTTTAGCAAAAGACTTTAAGACAAGATCACCCGCTGCATGACCATAACTATCATTTAAGTTTTTAAACTTATCTAAATCGAACAACAATACGCTTAATGCTTGCCCCCGCTCGCGAGCCTGAAGTATATCAAGTGATAATTGCTCCATTGCCTGACGGCGATTAGACAACCCAGTCAAAGGATCTCGCGTCGCCTGTCGATATAAACCTAATAGCATATTCAGCTGATTAACCGCAGCCCAACCAGCAATCAAACCAAGAACAGATAACAGCCATAGACTATTAATCGCCTCTACATCCCCTACCGTTCCTCTCAACAACTGCGTGACAAATTCAATTAAAAGCACACCTAAGGTAAAGCATAAAGTTTCACTAATGGCGAGCGGGAAAATAGCCATCATCGTAATAATCATAAAAGGAAAGAAATGATACCCCGCCACATTAGAATCATAACCATGTATCAGCAGAAGTGAGCTAGAGGCTGTTTGGAATCCCGATAACAGTATCACGAGAATCACCAAACGCAGTTGCGCGAGTTTTAAACTGTAGCGTTTAAAACTCCACAGCGAGAGAAACAAACAGCCTAATGCTCCGACAGCCCGCGCAAGCGCTATAGAGTCCAACATATCTTCAGGCAATAGAAAGTAATCAACCAAAAACCACGCCGGCTGAACAAGGGCTAATAAAAGAGCAATTATTCGAACTCGACGAAATAAGTAATAGCTACGCGTTTGATTAAAATACCGCGAATGACGACTGCCGCTAGACACATCCAACAAAGTTTCTAAAAACATAATAACCTTACTCATTAAAAGGTTTTTTTGTTGCGAAGCTTAAGGGCAAACCTGTAGTACAACCATGATATAGCTCAGTTTATAAGCAATTACTCAAAAACCCAGCCAATCAAGCTGGGTTAGAAACAACAATACGGCAAGCACAGTTATTTATTTTTCATTCACGTCTATACTAAGATGACATTATCGCTACGGACCACAGGGGAACCAATATTGTGACTACACCTAATACTGAGCGCCGCCGCTTTACTCGCATTGACTTTGATGCAAGAACGGAACTACAGCAAGGTGATCATATCTACGAGGTAACCCTAATTGATATATCGTTTAACGGTATATTAATAAAAAGCGCTCGCCCCCTTAACTTATCTTTAGGCGAGGAAGCGTTCGCTACCATCCACCTACAAGGGGATAACCTGAGTATACGCACCCCCGTGAGCCTGACCCACAAACACGAAGATGAGTATGGTTTTTTAATAGAAAACTTAGATCTAGATTCACTGACTTTACTACGCCGGTTAGTCGAGCTAAATCTAGGTGAGCCCTCTTTACTAGAGCGGGAACTCGACCACCTTTTTACTACAGAAACAGATTAAAGCGCCTCAAGCGCTTCGGTCAATTTAGTAACAGGGACAATCTGCATTCCAGCTAAAGCTTCTTTAGGCACATTACCTTTAGGTACAATAGCCCGCTTGAAACCATGCTTTGCCGCCTCTCTAATACGCTCCTGTCCATTAGGTACAGGCCGTATCTCACCCGACAAACCCACCTCGCCAAATACCATAAGATCATGGGGTAATGCTTGATCTCTAAAACTAGAAACAACCGCCAGCAATAACGCAAGGTCTGCACTGGTTTCCAGCACTTTTACACCACCCACCACGTTAACAAACACATCTTGATCGCCTGTCATTAAACCACCATGACGATGCAATACAGCTAATAACATCGCCATACGATTTTGCTCAAGGCCAACCGCCACCCGTCGAGGGTTGTTCATATGGGATTGATCAACCAGCGCTTGAATCTCAACTAAGAGAGGACGAGTCCCCTCCCAAACAACCATTACAACACTACCAGGGCTAGGCCCCTCTTCACGGCTTAAGAAAATTGAACTTGGATTTTTAACCTCTTTAAGGCCGGTTTCCAACATTGCAAACACACCGAGCTCATTCACAGCCCCAAAACGGTTTTTGTGCGAGCGAAGTGTCCGAAAACGGGAATCAGCTGAACCTTCCAACTGCAACGAGCAATCAATCATATGCTCCAAGACTTTAGGGCCTGCCAACGAGCCATCCTTAGTAACATGCCCTACCAAAAAGAGTACGGTACCGGTCTGCTTTGCAAAGCGGGTCAAGTAAGCAGCAGACTCTCGTACCTGCGATACAGAGCCTGGCGCAGATTGTACATCTGCCATATGCATTACCTGTATGGAATCAATTACCATCACTTTTGGTTTGAGTGTTTGCGCCACATCACAGATAGTTTCCACACTGGTTTCCGACAGCATTTTTAACTGCCCCGTCGGTAAATTTAAGCGGCTCGCACGCATAGCAACCTGCTGCAACGATTCCTCACCTGTTACATATAGGGCTGGCATCTGCTCAGCCAGATAACACATAGTTTGCAACAATAGAGTACTTTTACCTGCCCCCGGATGACCGCCCATAAGCACAGCAGAACCAGGTACTAAACCACCGCCTAACACACGATCCAGCTCACCCGCTCCAGATGAAAAGCGCGGCATCTCCTCCAAAGCAACCTCAGAAAGATTAACAACACTCTGCTGCTTTGCCCCACCAGCATAACCATCAAAGCGAACATTACGTGTTTCATTTGCATTTGATTTTGCGGTCGACAACCGGACTTCCGTCAGAGTATTCCACGCATGACACTCCGTACATTGGCCTTGCCATTTTGTGTAATCCGCTCCACAGTCATTACAAACGTAAGCCGTTTTCTGACGTGCCATTAAGCCTCTCCAAATTGCTGTAAATATTTTAGAATTTTACCCAACCTAAATCCTATAACCTACTGATCTTTACGTCGATCTTGATAAATACCGAAAACAGCCTTCATTTATTCAATAGATGCACTACAATCAGTTGCCTAACAATAA
Source organism: Neptuniibacter sp. 1_MG-2023 (assembly GCF_030547185.1). Taxonomy (GTDB): domain Bacteria; phylum Pseudomonadota; class Gammaproteobacteria; order Pseudomonadales; family Balneatricaceae; genus Neptuniibacter. Next base: position 121,614 of record NZ_JAUOQR010000003.1, on the reverse strand, counting down.
TGCAGGCCTGCCCTTAGGAGATAAACATGAAATTGGAAACTGTAGCGATACATGGCGGATATGAAGTAGACCCAACCACTAAATCTGCCGCGGTTCCTATTTACCAAACCACATCTTATGCCTTTGATGATGCTCAACACGGTGCAGACCTGTTTGACCTAAAAGTACCCGGCAATATATACACCCGCATTACGAATCCCACCAACGATGTGCTGGAAAAACGTGTTGCAGAGATGGAAGGAGGTGTTGCCGCTCTTGCCGTTGCATCCGGTATGGCGGCTATTACATACACCATACAAACACTTGCAGAAACCGGCGATAACTTCATATCTACCAGCGAACTCTACGGCGGTACATATAACCTATTTGCTCATACTTTGCCCCGCCAAGGCATTGAATGCCGCTTTGTAAATAAAGACGATGCAGCAGCTATCGAAGCGCAAATAGATGAGCGAACTAAAGGCATTTACTGTGAATCCGTCGGTAACCCATCTGGTGGCATCGCCGATATTGAAACTTTAGCAGAGATCGCCCATCGTAACGGCATCCCACTTATCGTTGACAATACAGTGCCTAGCCCTGCCATGTGGCGTCCGATCGAACACGGCGCAGACATTATTGTACAAGCGGCAACCAAATATATTGGTGGGCATGGTAACTCAATCGGTGGCGTCATCATCGATTCTGGTAACTTCCCTTGGGCTGATAACGCTGAACGCTTCCCTTTATTAAACACGCCTGATATCTCCTACCACGGCGTGGTATATACTGAAGCCTTTGGTCCTGCTGCATTTATTGGACGCTGCCGCGTTGTACCGCTTCGCAATATGGGAGCCGCACTTAGCCCAATGAATGCTTTCTTATTACTACAAGGACTAGAAACACTTAGCCTACGCATGGAACGCGTAAATGAAAACACACGTAAAGTCGCTAACTTTTTAGAAAACCACGATGCGGTTGGCTGGGTTAAATACGCGGGGCTCGAAAGCCACAAAGACTATGCACTCGCTCAAAAATACATGAACGGCCAAGCGTCTGGCATTTTAAGCTTTGGCGTAAAAGCAGGCAGAGAAGGCACACGTAAATTCTATGACGCACTGCAAATTTTCTTACGTTTAGTAAATATCGGCGACTGCAAATCACTCGCTTCGATTCCTGCTGAAACTACACATCGCCAGCTAAATGATGAAGAGTTAGCATCTGCGGGTGTCTCGCCAGAAATGATTCGCTTATCTATAGGTATAGAGCATATTGATGACCTCATTGCCGATCTAGATCAGGCATTAGCAGCGATCAATAACTAAAGCCTGAGCATTAAACTCAGAGCATTGAATTCAAAACAAAAAAAACGGTTGGTAGCGAAAGCTCCAACCGTTTTTTTTATAGGCTGTCCAAAACACACTTAATTAAATAACGCGCGTAATTTGTTCCACAATGAGCGTGCATTTTGGTTATCTTTATCTGAACTTTGAGCAAGCTCTTTTAGTTTCTCTATTTTTCTGATGGCTAAACCATATTGTTCATCAACTTCATCTAGAGACGATGCGTTAAATTCAAGGTCGTTAACAAGACCATCATTAAGACCATAGATCCAACCGTGAACAGTGAGCTCCTGCTCATTAGTCCAAGCTTCCTGAACTATAGTGGTTTCGCAGACGTTGCTTGCTTGCTCAATCACATTCAACTCACATAAGCGGTCAAGCTGCTGATGAGAGTGATCCCAAACAGACAAAAGCTCACGGTGCTTTTTATATACATCGCGAATATGCCGCAACCAGTTATCGATTAAACCGTGTGGTTCAGTCTCGATTGCAGCTTTAACCCCACCACAACCATAATGACCAACAACCATAATATGCTTAACCTTGAGAACTTCGACCGCATACTGAATAACAGACATACAATTCATATCAGTATGAATGACTAAATTCGAAACATTACGGTGGACAAAAAGCTCACCAGGTAACATATCCACAATTTCATTAGCGGGAACACGGCTATCAGAACACCCAATCCATAAATACTCTGGAGCCTGCTGCTGCGCCAATGTTTCAAAAAAGAGTGGATCCTCCTTGTTGATCTTATCCGCCCACTGGCGGTTACTTTCTAGTAATTCAGTTAGCCGTTTCATCGCTACATCTAATAATAAAAAAGGGCCGCAGCCCTTTTAAAATGTTCATTATGATTGATGATACTTAGCACTTAACTCATGCACCGCATCAACAAACGCCTTTGGCTGTGTCGGGTCAACAAACTGGTGAATACCATGGCCAAGGTTAAATACATGCCCAGACCCATTACCATACTGGCCTAAAATAAATTCAACCTCTTGCTCGATACGGCTTGCCGGTGCATATAAGACACTTGGATCCATATTTCCTTGCAGCGCAACTTTATCGCCCACTCGAGCGCGTGCATTGCCAATATCTGTCGTCCAATCCAAACCTAAGGCATCCGCACCGGTTTCCGCCATTACTTCAAGCCACTGCCCACCATTTTTAGTAAACAGAATAACCGGTACTTTGCGTCCATCATGTTCACGAATCAAACCATCAACAATCTGCTTCATGTACTTTAACGAAAATTCTTGGTAGCAAGGACCACTTAATGCGCCACCCCAAGTATCAAATATCTGTACGGCTTGCGCACCAGAACGAATCTGCTCATTCAAGTATGCAGTGACAGATTGAGCTAACTTATCCAAAAGAGCATGCATAACTTCAGGTGTTGCATACATCATCTGTTTAACGTGGCGAAAATCTTTACTAGAACCACCTTCAACCATGTATGTGGCTAAAGTCCATGGGCTACCAGAAAAGCCGATCAGTGGAACACGCCCGTTTAACTCACGACGAATCTCTTTCACTGCATTCATCACATAATCAAGGTCTGTTGCAGCATCAGGTACCGGTAGGTCTGCAACATCTTTTTCTGTACGAACGATTTTCTTAAACCGTGGACCTTCACCTACTTCAAAGTAAAGTCCCAATCCCATTGCGTCCGGGATCGTTAAAATGTCAGAGAAAAGAATTGCGGCATCAAGATCATAACGCTCTAATGGCTGAATAGTTACTTCACAAGCAAGCTCTTTATTTTTGCAAAGGCTTAAGAAATCACCTGCTTTAGCACGCGTTTCTCTATATTCTGGGAGGTAACGTCCCGCCTGACGCATCATCCATACTGGTGTTGCATCTACAGGTTCATTAAGAAGAGCACGTAAAAAACGATCATTTTTGAGTTCAGCCATTTGTGTCAGCCACTTATATCTTGTAAATTCGAATTGGCCGATATTCTAACGATTTCTGACAGGAATTACCTGCAAATGTATAAACAATTTTAATAACTGATGATACAGATTAAATCACCACTTTATTTTTTACTGCTCTTAGGCATATTGACTGGCTGCCAAAGCCATTCAGTAAAAGAGCTGCCGCTGACACCTCAACCTTTGGCCGTTTTCACACACGAAATAGTTTGGTTAACAACTTCAACCTCCAGTACCTCTCAGAAACAACAAGTTAATAGCTTTAACCTTAAGCTAAAAGATCGTCTGAAAATGTATGGTGCCAATAATGTACAGACTATCAATAAGGCTAGCCCATCAAATAAGGGGCTAATTATTATCAGTAAAATCAATACAGATAATGAGGAAGACGCTTACCAACTATCTATCTTACGTGAGAATAGGGAACTCATTCGCGGCTCTTACCCTAATACACCGGAAGGCGAAGAGGTCGCTATTAATAAGTTCTTAATGTCTATTCACCAAAAAATAGTCAATGCTGATAAATACTTGTAATAAAAAAGGCCGCGAATGCGGCCTTTTTTCAAGATAATCTAAAAGCTTACACTTCTAAATAATCTAAGATTCCTTCAGCCGCTTTACGACCTTCCGCAATCGCCGTCACAACTAGATCAGATCCACGTACCATATCACCACCCGCGAATACCTTTTCGTTGGTAGTTTGGAATGGGTATGCATGCTGCTCAGGTGCCTTAACCCGACCATCTTCATGCAGATCTATACCAAAGTCAGCAAACCAAGGTGCAGGACTTGGGCGGAAGCCAAAAGCCACCAAGACCGCATCGGTTGGAATAACTTCCTCAGATCCAGGTACCACCTCAGCACGACGGCGGCCATTTTCATCCGGCTCACCCATCTGAGTGCTAACAACTTTAATGCCGGTCACTTTACCGTTTTCACCAACAACCTCTATAGGTTGACGGTTAAACTGAAATTGAACCCCTTCTTCTCGCGCATTCTCAACTTCGCGTTTAGAGCCAGGCATGTTTGCTTCATCACGACGATAAGCACAGATAACAGATTCTGCACCTTGACGGATAGAGGTACGGTTACAGTCCATCGCTGTATCACCACCACCTAACACTACAACCTTCTTATCTTTAAGATCGATAAAGTCGGCAGGATCTTTCTCAAAACCCAAACAGTGATTAACATTAGAGATCAAAAATGGAAGTGCATCGTAAACACCCTCCAACTCTTCACCTGGAAAACCACCTTTCATGTAGGTATAAGTACCCATACCTAGGAAAACCGCATCATATTGATCGACAAGGTCTTGCATAAGTACATCTTTACCAACTTCGGTATTTAACTGGAACTCAATACCCATTTCAGTAAAGATTTCGCGGCGACGAGACATAACATTTTTTTCCAGCTTAAACTCTGGAATACCAAATGTTAACAAGCCGCCAATCTCTGGATTGCGGTCAAAGACAACAGCTTTCACGCCATTACGTGCAAGTATATCCGCCGCTGCAAGGCCCGCAGGACCTGCACCAATAACTGCCACTTTTTTATCAGTCGCTGAAACCTTAGACATATCAGGTTTCCAGCCCATCGCAAAAGCGGTGTCTGTAATATATTTTTCAACCGAGCCAATAGTTACCGCACCAAAACCATCATTAAGAGTACAAGCCCCTTCACATAAACGATCCTGAGGACAAACTCGACCACACACTTCAGGTAATGAGTTTGTTTGGTGGCTAAGTTCAGCCGCCTCAATAATGTTTCCTTCCGAAATCAGCTTTAACCAATCAGGAATATGGTTGTGTACTGGACACTTCCATGAGCAATACGGGTTACCGCACTCTAAGCATCGATGCGACTGTTCTGATGCATCGGGTTTATCAAAAGGCTCGTATATTTCACCGAATCCTTCTTTACGCACATCAGCATCAATTTTCTGAGGCCCTTTACGGCCTACATCGAGGAACTGAAAATCGTTATTTAAACGGCCAGCCATAATCCTCACCTCTTAAAAGCAACCTCCCAATAAATTAGGAGATTGCAGATTATTCTTCATATACCAAATGGTACGTAGCACTTATTCTGGGCGTGTACGAATACTAGTCAGTAAATCATTTAAACTAGCCGCTTTCGGTTTAACCAACCAGAATCGACCAATATAGTCATCAAGATTATCAACAATCTCTCGACCCCAAGCACTGCCAGTTTCTTTGGTAAATTCAATAATGACTGAACGTAGATGATTTTTATATGCTTCCATACTTTCAGTATGGATGCGCTGAATCTCAACTAACTCATGGTTATACTTATCCACAAAGTTATTATCGACATCCAATACATACGCAAAACCACCAGTCATACCTGCACCGAAGTTATACCCCGTTGCACCAAGAACTGTGACTAAACCGCCTGTCATATATTCACAACAGTGGTCGCCCGCACCTTCAACAACCGCATGAACACCAGAGTTACGAACACCAAAACGTTCACCGGCTTGACCTGCAGCAAATAATTTACCGCCCGTCGCACCGTATAAACAGGTGTTACCCATAATGGCAGTTTCATTTGATTTAAAGGTCACTTCAGCAAATGGGCGGATAACAATCTTGCCGCCCGCCATACCTTTACCAACATAATCGTTAGCATCACCTTCAAGGTACAAGTTCTGGCCACCGGCATTCCATACACCGAAAGACTGTCCCGCATGTCCTTTAAAGTTAAAGGTCATTGGCTTATCAGACATACCAAGATTGCCATGTTTCTTAGCAATAGCACCCGATGTACGAGCACCGACAGAGCGATCGCAGTTGGTAATCGTTAGCGTCCATTCACCACCTTGTTTCAAATCGATAGCTGACTGAGTTAACTCAATCATCTGATTATTCAACTGGGCAGTATCGTAAGGCTCATTACGCTCAACTTGGCAAGTGTTCGGGAACTCATCGCCAGCTGAAGCCAAAATAGGACTTAGATCTAAGTTCTTCTGACGTGGCGTATCACCTTCCAAGGTTTCCAAAAGATCCACTCGACCAACAAGCTCTTCCATAGTGCGAACACCAAGTTGAGCCATAAGTTGACGGGTTTCTTCTGCAACAAACCTAAAGAAGTTTTTAACCATTTCAACGGTGCCACGGAAGTAATCTTCACGTAGCTTTTCATTCTGGGTTGCCACACCGGTCGCACAGTTATTTAAATGACAAATACGAAGGTATTTACAACCTAGAGCAACCATCGGCATAGTACCAAAGCCAAAGCTTTCAGCACCTAATATGGCACCTTTAATTACATCTAGACCCGTCTTAAGACCACCATCGGTTTGTAGACGAATCTTACCGCGCAGCTGGTTTCCACGAAGCGATTGATGCGCATCCGCTAAACCTAACTCCCAAGGAGAACCAGCATAATGGATAGAGGTAATAGGAGATGCCGCTGTACCGCCGTCATAACCAGAGATAGTGATCAGATCGGCATAAGCTTTAGCTACACCGCATGCGATAGTACCAACACCTGGGCGTGATACTAGCTTCACAGAAACTAATGCTTCTGGATTCACCTGTTTCAGATCAAAAATCAACTGAGCCAAATCTTCGATAGAATAAATATCGTGATGAGGCGGTGGTGAAATTAGAGTAACACCCGGTACGGAGAAACGTAGGCGAGCAATAAGATCGTTGACCTTACCACCTGGTAATTGTCCACCTTCACCCGGTTTTGCACCTTGAGCAACTTTAATCTGTAGTACTTCAGCATTCGACAGATACTCAGGTGTAACGCCGAAACGCCCTGAAGCAACCTGTTTAATTTTAGAGCGCTTCATGGTGCCGTGACGAGCAGGATCTTCACCACCTTCACCAGAGTTAGAGCGGCCACCTAATTCGTTCATGGCAACAGCTAAAGCTTCATGAGCTTCTGGGGATAGCGCACCTAGAGACATTGCTGCCGAGTCAAAGCGTTTAAAGATATTCTCTATCGGCTCAACTTCATCAATGGAGATAGACTGCACATCTTTACGCAGCCCCAACATATCACGCAAAGTTGCATAACCACGGTTATTAACTAGCTCAGCATAACGCTGGTACGCTTCTGGATTACCCGTCTGAACAGCTTCATGGATAGTACGAACTACATCAGGATTGTATGCGTGATACTCACCATCATGTTTATACTTCAACAACCCGCCAGCCTGAATAGGCTTACGCGCAGTCCATGCTTCTTTAGCTAATAAGCCTTGCTCAAATTGGAAGTCCTCAAAACGAGCACCTTCAATACGGCTTGTTACGCCTTTGAAACATAAACTAACAATTTCCGAGCTTAAACCAATCGCTTCAAACAACTGAGCACCGCGGTAAGATGCTACCGTTGAGATACCCATCTTAGAAAGGATCTTCATTAAGCCTTTATTGATACCTTTGCGGTAATTTTCATGGGAATGCAGGGTTTCCATCTGAATCTCTCCAGTAGAACACAAGTCATTCAACACACGATACGCAAGGTACGGATAAACAGCGGTCGCACCAAAGCCAAACAAAACAGCAAAATGATGCGGATCACGTACTGTACCACTTTCAATCACAAGGTTAGCGTCGCAACGTAAACCTTTGTCGACCAAACGATGGTGTACAGCGCCTGTAGCTAACGCAGCATGAACAGGCAAAAGACCGCGTGTAATATTAGCATCCGTGAGGATCAGAATAACTTTACCATCACGTACACTTTGTTCCGCTTTATCTGCAATCCCTTCAATCGCTTCTTTTAAAGAAATTTTCTCAGGATCATAATTCAGATCGATTTGAATAACGTCAAAGCCTGGCTCATTGTTATCGCGCAAACGATTAAATTTACTGGCCGACAAAACAGGGGTCGTTAAAATTACACGATGTGCATGTTCTGGCGTTTCTTCAAATACGTTTCGCTCAGCACCAATACATGTCTCTAGAGACATAACAATCGCTTCACGAAGAGGGTCGATCGGTGGATTGGTTACTTGAGCAAACTGTTGACGGAAATAATCATAGACAGAGCGTACTCTATGGGACAGTACAGCCATCGGCTTGTCGTCACCCATAGAACCTATCGCTTCCATTCCGCTTTCGCCCAATGGGCGCAAAATCTGTTCACGCTCTTCAAATGTCACTTGGAACATTTTCATGTGAGTCTTCACTTCATCTGCAGACATCTCTACAAATGATTTAGACTCTTCATCTAAGTTCATCGTCTGCTCTAGACGTAGCGCATTCTCTTTCAACCAAGTTTTATAGGGTTTCGCAGCTTTCAGACGGTTATCTACGTCTTGCGTATGTAAAACATCGCCAGTTGCCGTATCAATCGCCAGAATTTGGCCTGGTCCTACACGACCTTGAGCCACAATATCTTCAGGCTTATAGCTGAACACACCTATTTCTGATGCTGTACAGATGTAACCTTGCTTAGTCATTACCCAACGAGATGGACGTAAACCATTACGGTCCAACATACAGACGGCAAAGCGACCATCGGTCATTACCATGCCGGCAGGGCCATCCCAAGGTTCCATATGCATAGAGTTGAAATCATAGAACGCTCGTAAATCAGCATCCATTGTTTCAACATTCTGCCACGCAGGCGGCACTATCATGCGTACAGCACGATAAATATCCATACCGCCAACCAACAAGAATTCCAGCATATTATCCATACTTGATGAATCTGAACCGGTCGTATTTACAATCGGTTGTAGCTCATCCAAGTTAGGCAATAGATCGGTTGCAAACTTACTTGCACGCGCCTTCGCCCAGTTACGGTTACCTTCAACTGTGTTGATTTCACCGTTATGTGCCAAGAATCGGAATGGCTGCGCCAAAGGCCAGCGAGGTGCTGTATTTGTAGAAAAGCGTTGATGATAAGTACATACCGCTGTTTCTAGTCGAGGATCTGCTAGATCCTGATAAAACACAGGCAGATCCACCGGCATAGTTAATCCTTTATAGGAGATAACTTTGTCAGAGAAACTACAGATGTAAAAATCTTCATCTGCCGCCATAGCAATTTCAGATTTACGGCGAGCAATAAACAAACTAATAGCAAGCTCCCTTTCGCTCTTGCTTCCAGCAGTAATAAAAACCTGCTCGATAAGAGGAAGAGTATCTTTTGCTATAGGGCCAAGGCATGAGTCATCCGTTGGCACCACTCGCCAACCTGCAACACCTAGACCTTCATTAGTAATAGCAGTATTAACTGCAACACGTGCAGCTTCTGCTTTGGCAGCTTCGCGCGGTAAAAACACCATGCCCACTGCATAAAATTCGCCTAGTTCGGTGCCTAACTCTTCCTGTGCGACTGTGCGCAAGAAGCTATCAGGTTTCTGCATCAACAGGCCACAACCGTCACCTGTCTTACCATCTGCAGCTATACCCCCACGGTGCGTCATGCAGGCAAGCGCTTCGATTGCTTTATCTAGCAAATCGTGACTAGCTTGACCCTGCATGTGTGCCATAAGGCCAAAACCGCAGTTATCTTTAAATTCACCGGGGCAATAAAGAGCTTTGCTCATAAGCCATTCCCACTTAAAAATACTTCGAAATCAATGTCTTAATAATCTTTCTGCTGCAATATATACGCCAGTCAGCAAAAAGGGACAGCTATTCTACACGCGAAGTCTGTTCGGAACAAATTCCAAACAGCAGCGAGGGAGGATTAAATCACTAAAAACAGGTGTAAAACCAAGTATATCTTATTGTTTCATTAGGATTTTTTCTTTCTTATATCAAGTTGAACACCTTGTACACTTCTTGCCCAAGGTTTCACATTTTGCAGCGTTTTAGGTAGTTTTCGGATAGCAGCATTAGCAATATCACGGTTAGGATATTGCCCATAAACAACCACATGCCAGGGCAAGCCCTTATAAATAGTCTCAAAATGGTGAAATTTGCTAGGATCAGACTGGGCGGCAATAAACTCCAAAGCGCTCTGTTTTGATCTTGCTCCCGTCATTTGCAAGGTATAGCCAGATGATTCCCAAGAGAGAAGAACGTTCTCACTGGGCGCAATAGCTGCCACTTTATTTTGTGGCGCTAGCTCTTTCTTCGGGGGCACAGCCGACACAGTTTTCTTTTCTGGTGCCGAAGATAGCGAAGGAGATTGCTCCTTCACTGCAACAGTAGCATTTTTAGCAGAAGGACTATTTTGCTTCACTACAGCTCTTAACTCCTCTTCCAGCGGGGTTGGCTTAACCTCCGATGGAGACGGTTTTGCTTCTACCACAATCACATTTTCATTATTAAGTTTTTCTTCTTGCTGTTGTAAACGGAGAGCTAGATCGCTTTTAACAGCAGATATAGGAATATCCGCTTCAACGACTTGCGTATCAGTAACGGCAGGTACTTGCTCTATCAACTCATCTCTAGCGTCCGCAGTAGGTTCTACAGAAACTATATCAGCCTTTTCACCTTCAACTGACGCTGTAACAGCAAGAGAAAGAGGAACCGAAACCCGCTCATCAGTCACTACCTCAGACGGAGTTTCTGTGCTTTCTGGCAAAAACTGCCATAAGGAGACAGCAACAATAGCAATTAAAAGCACTCCAACGCCCAACATATGCAAAGCAGGCAGCGGAAAGGATGATCGCTGAGCAGGCAGAGAAGACAAGGATACCTTGCCCCCAGCCAATAACGTTTCTACCCTTCCAGGCATCCCTTCCGATAACTTAATTAGTTCATTTTTTTTCTTTTCCGATAAAGTCGAAACAGCCGGGTGACATAATTCAATATATTCTGCTGTTTCCGCAACAGTCATACGTTCTATCTTAAGATGATGAATTCGCCCCTCAAGGTGTTTAACATCACTGCTGGTAAATAATTTATCTACAAAATCATTATTCGATACAAGCAACACTTGCGCATCAGCAGCATGTAAATTCAACAATAACGCCAGTGCCCCTTCTGACAAATATTCTGCATCATCAACAGTAATCAGGCATTTCTGACCCGCAGCTTGTATAGATTTTAATTGGAGATGAAAGGCACTTAATTGATCAGCAAAGCTAGCTCCACTTTGCTCATGCGAAGGAAATTGCTGCATTAACAATGCTAGTAGTTGCTGCTCACCTAACTCAACCTCGGGGCGAATAGAACAATAATATAAGGTACTGTCTTCTGCATTCGGCTTTAACTGGGCAAGCAATGTACTCTTACCAGCACCATGCTCACCTGAAACAAGCAAAAGAAAGTCAGAAAAACGAATAAAATGCTTCAATTTATCTAATAATTGAAGACGACTGGACGGCTCAAAATATATATTTTTCTTCATTTTACCCGTTCGAAACCCATGGCATTAGCGCCTAATTCAGACTAGCAACACGTTGCTAATTTTTTTCCAGCACTTAACGTTTCCAACAAAATGGAAGAAGAAAAATCGGAGGTCACTACAGCCTTACCGATTTCTTTTAGGAGCACTAAGCGAATACTGCCATCAATAACTTTTTTATCGACACCCATAAGCTCCACAAAACGTTCCGGCGTCATTGCCTCAGGTGGGTATAAAGGAAGATTTGCCGCCTCCAAAATAGCCTTCACTCGAGCCACATCAGTAGCTGAAATATTTCCTAAACGGAAAGACATATCAGCAGCCATCATAGTACCGGCACCGACTGCTTCACCGTGCAACCATTCACCATAACCTTGATCAGCCTCGATAGCATGCCCAAAGGTATGGCCTAAATTAAGTAAAGCGCGAATTCCCTCTTCTCGCTCATCCAGAGCAACAACTTCAGCCTTTATCTCACAAGAACGTAATATTGCTTGCTCAAGAAGGTCCGATTGCAATCCCATCAAACCATCAATATGGTCTTCCAAATAGCATAAAAAAGCTTCGTCATAGATAAGACCGTATTTGATAACTTCTGCCATTCCAGCGGAAAGCTCTTTCTCAGGCAGAGTATTTAGTACATCTGTATCTATAACGACACATTGAGGCTGATGAAACGCACCAATCATGTTTTTCCCTTGGGGATGATTGACGCCCGTTTTACCACCAACAGAAGAATCGACTTGCGACAAAAGCGTTGTGGGAACCTGAATAAAATCAACGCCTCGCTGATAGCATGCAGCAGCAAACCCTGTCATATCACCAATCACCCCACCACCTAACGCAATCAAAGTTGTTGTCCGATTGTGCCGTTTATCAAGCAGGGCCGTAAAAATACTATTTATCTGTTCTAAGTTTTTATACTGCTCTCCATCCGGCAATATCACTTCATCAACTTGAAACTTTTTATTCAAAGTCGCTTTAAGTCGCTCAAGATACAAAGGCGCTATAGTTTCATTAGTAACAATTAAAACTTGTTTACCAGAAATATAAGGCACCATCAGGCCCTTATCTAACAACCCTTGGCCAATAAAAATAGGGTAGCTACGCTCCCCTAGGTCTACTTTCAACGTTTGCATACTACCTACTTATTACTCTACTTCGAGAGGAGACTTGGCCTTTAACTGCCTAATAATTTCTGTAACAACTGTTTTAGGATGACGTTTATCTGTAACTACAACAATATCGGCTGTATCAAGATATAAAGGATGCCGAATAGACATTAACTCTTCCAAAACAGCTTGTGGGTTTTCCGTCTGCAACAAAGGACGATTCTTATCCCTAGACGTTCGATCCAACTGCTGTTCGACCGATGTTTCCAAGTACACTACGGTACCATTAGCTTGCAACATTGTTCTATTCTCAGGCCTTAGAACAGCTCCCCCGCCCGTAGACAAAACAATATCCTTACGCAGAGAGAGCGCTTCAATCACTCCCTCCTCTCTGTCCCTAAAGCCCGACTCGCCTTCGACATCAAAGATCCAAGGTATATCAGCACCCGCTCGTTTCTCAATCTCACGATCAGAATCAACAAACTCAAGCTTTAATTCTTGGGATAACAAACGACCTATGGTGCTTTTCCCAGCACCCATAGGCCCAATCAAAAATATATTCAATTCACACAACCATAACTACTGAGATAAGGAATTACGCACCAACTTCGGTGTAATAAAAATCAATAATTCTGTTTTCTCAGAAGTGCTCTCTTTATTCCTAAATAGTGCGCCCATAATAGGCAGATCACCAAGTAATGGAACCTTGTTAACACTATCACTCGTTTCATGCTTAAACACACCGCCAAGAACAATCGTTTGCCCATCAGGCACAACCACTGTTGTCTGCAGTTCATTATTATCAATACTCAACTCACCATTGGCCAAAACTTGACCTATAGAATCTTGTTTAATTAGTAGTTCCATTGCGATACGATCACCCGGATTAATACGCGGCGTCACATCCAAACTAAGCACTACATCTTTAAATTCAATACTAACTTCCCCATCCTCAACTGTCTGATAAGGAATCTCGGAACCCGACTGAATTAAAGCTTTCTTACCATTAGTCGTTAGGATTTTAGGCTGAGAAACAATCTCCGCTTTACCATCAGCTTCTAATGCACTCAACTCTAGTCCGATCAGTGTACTTGCACCTGGCGCAAAACCAATTGCTATCTGCCCAACATTAGTAGCTGTAGCACCCAGATCCACGTTCAAACCACTGGTTGGAGATGTACTAGAGAAATCGATAGAACTCTGATCTTGGCTGACAATCCAGCCTTTACCGTTATCCACATCGTTATAGCCGAATCCCCATTTAATACCTAAGTCTTTAGTTACATTTGAGGTAGCATTAACAAGGCGCGCTTCAATCAAGACCTGCTCCACTTCCACATCAAAACGATGCAAAGTTTCACGAATCTCTTGAATTGCATTGGATGTTTCTCTCACCATCAGAACATTGGTTTCATCATCAGCCATGATAAAACCACGCTCAGAAACAAGCTTAGCCCCCTGAATCGTACCCATCATTTCAGATGCTTTGCGATAATCCACTTGTATAAATTCAGTGCGTAAGGGTGCAAGCTGCTCAACTTGCTGCGAACTCTCCAGCTCTGCCTTTTCTCTCTGCGCAATCTCATCGGCAGGTGCAATAAGCAATACATTACCTACTGTACGCTGATCAAGTCCCTCTGTTTTCAAAACAATATCAAGTGCTTGATCCCAAGGAACATTTTTAAGGCGCAAAGTGATATTACCGCCAACACTATCGCTCACCACCAAGTTCAACTCGGCAACTTCAGCAATAATCTGCAGAACAGAACGTAACTCCACATTTTGGAAATTAAGATCTATCTGCTCACCGGTAAACTCAAATAACTCTTTAGTTCTTTCATCTTTTTCCGCTTGGCTTAACGGTTTAAAATCAAGAATCAATTGGTTATCTGTTTGATAAGCTAAATATTCATAAGGCTCGGCACTTGGTTTAATCAAAATACTTGTATTGCCACCATTAGCCATCGAATCGATAAACATAACCGGCGTCACAAAATCTTGTACATCAACCCGCTGCTCCAGCGCTCGTGACAGATCGGCGCCCACCAAGTTAACGACAACATTATTACCCTCTTCCTGAATATCGACACCAGCCTTATCATCAGACATGGTAATGGTGACTCGACCAACACCACCTTCAACTCGTTCAAAGTCCATACCTTGTACTTTAGAACGGGCATCGACAAACGCTGTAGTACTTCCAGAATCAGATGATTTCGATACTACATTTTCTGATGTTTCTGACGTTGAAGGAAGCCCTGAGTTATTACTTTGAACAACGACAAACAAGCTATTACCTTCTGAGAAGGTCTTATAACTTGAGGGTTCATAAAGATTAGCAACAATTCTTAACCGACCTTCCGTCTGAGCAAAGCTAATACCATCTACTTGACCTGTTTTCACATCCAGAGAACGGCTTGTTAAATCACTTTCAACACCCCATAAATCCATCACTATACGAGCGGGTTGATTGATCATATAAGCTTGCGGAGAAGGTGGTGCAGAATCGAAGTCAAAACGAATTTCTACTTTCCCTCCTGGCAGGGCTACAAAGTTAGCATTTTTCATTAAAACGTCTGCTGCCGCCCACTCCGACAATAAAAGACTGACCAAAGCTATGCTCAACCAACGGAGATTCGTATACACACGTACTTTAGTCATCATGGGGACCCAAATTTTCACAATAATATCCCTTATTCCTGCTCAGCCAAGGCAAGGTTTCGTGATCGTTTCATCCAACCACCACGCCCATTCGTTACAATTTCAACTAACTCTATTTTACGTTCATCTAGCGAAACAATTTCGCCAAAATTCAAACCCATATAACTACCGACCGTAACCCGATGAATCTCGGAATTAGGATCTCGAACTAAAGCCCATAGCGTATTATCCGCTTTTTGATTGATTGTTCCGACCATATCCAACTGATCCAAAGCAAAAGATTCAAGATAATCTTTATCTCTTGCCTCATCAGGCTTAATCCCATTATCTGGTTCTGCATTGACCTCTTCATCCACATTATCACTAACAGATAACGGAATCAGAGGCACAAAAGGCTCTCTCATAGACGCACCTTTATACACAAAACTATGGTAAGGCTTAAATTCCGGAAGGGGTTTAATTGAACCGGCAGGTCTAGCTTGCGCCTTAACAATAAATTCCTTTAAATCACTTGTATCTTCAACCCACTCAACACACCCTGTAAGCAAAGAAAACAATAGTGGCAAGATAATAATCCTACTATGATGAGTCATCCCTACCCCCTTACTTAGTTTCATCATAACGATAAGTCTTAGCACTAATCTGCATAGAAACCTTACCGCTTGAGGGTTTTATTGTGTAGTCATGCAGAGTCACGATACGTGGCAAACCAGCGATTCCACTTACAAACTGCCCTAACTGATGGTAAGAACCGGAAACATTAATATTTATAGGCAGCTCAATGTAAAACTCTTTTTTTGACTCTGCCGCAAGCTTGATCGACCCAATATCCAAACCACTATCCGTGCCTAGGTTGGTAATATCATCTAAAAGTCCTGGCACTTCTTTCTCTGTAGGGAGCTGTTTTTTTAGTTCGCTAAACTTTTCCTCTACATCTTCCATCTGTTTTCGAAGAGCATCGAGATTAGCCACTTGAAAAGCCTTTTCTTTATAAACGGCCTTCAAACCTTGCTCTTTAGATATCTCTTTCTTCAAAGCACTTTGTTTATCTGTAATATAAAAATGCCAGCCTGCAGCACAGATAGCTACCAATACAATTAGATAACAGACAATCTTAACGCCTATAGGCCAGTTACCCGCCGCATTGAAGTCCATATCATTAGGATCAAATCCTTTAAACGCATTCCTTAACGCACTCATTAATTAGCCTCATCCGCTTTAGGTTTAGTAACAGGCACAGAAAGATTAAACGTATTCAAACTCTCCTTACCTTTACCAACCCCACTAAGATTGGGTTCACCAAACCAAATCGATGTATCCAAATTCCTCATCAACGTCGATACATCTAAGTTATCTTGAGCCAAACCAGCTATCACCACATTGTTAGCTTTACGCGACAAAGATGAGTAGTAAAGACCATCCGGCATTACACGCACCAACTCATCAAAGTTTCTAACAATAAGGGGCCTTGAACCTTGTAACTCTTGAATTGCAGTAAGGCGCTCAAGCAGTTTCGCCCTCTTTTCCTTTAATTCTTTAATGGCTGCCAAATCACGATCAAGTTTTTTCGTTTCAGTTTTTAAATAATCATTTCGGTCATTTTGACGATCTTTCATAAAGTCAAAATAGTAACCGACCGCAAACACTATAAGGCCAGCAAATAATGCTGCTCCTAACAGGTTCATCAGGAAGTTTTTCTTTCTTTCTTCAGCGCGCTCTTCACGCCAGGGTCTTAAATTGATAGTTGCCATCTGTCCCTAACCCTCAAATCCACGCATCGCTAACCCACACGCTTTCACTAACGAAGGCGCATCCCGTTCAAGTCTAGATCGATTAACTCTCGAATTAACAGCCATTGAGACGAAAGGATTAGCCATTTTAGTTGTTATACCCAATTCTTCGGATAATTGATCCGCAAGCCCATCAATCGTCGCGGTACCGCCTGAGAGGTAAAGCGCGGATAGCTCACTATGCGCACCAGAAGAATAGAAAAACTGCAATGATCGAGATACTTGCTGTGCAACTGTACCTCTAAAGGGGAGGACAACCATCTCATTAATTTCAGGTGACAGATCATTAAGGCGCAATGACTGCTCAACTTCTTCGATACTCATCCCATATTGCTGATGAATAGAGTTCGTAAGATCATTGCCGCCAAAGGCTTGCTCTCGGCTATAAACAATCTCTTTCCCCTTGAAAACATTCAAGGTTAAGGTTGCCGCACCAATATCAACAACACCGATCAGGTAATCGGTGCTCCTTTGTTCAGAAGAGATCAGAGGAAATGTGCGCTCGACTGCGTACGTATCTACATCAACCACTTGGCACTGCAGACCCGCGCTATTAATCGCATCTTCACGCTGCTCTACATCACTTTTACGACAAGCAACAAGCAGCACTCGATTTAGATTATCATTATTCTCAACAGGCCCTTGCACCTCAAAGTCCAAGGCAACCTCATCTAAAGAATAAGGAATAAACTGGTCTGCCTCTACTTTTATTTGATCTTCCAATTCAAATTCAGAAAAGGCATTGCTCATTTCTATACGTTTAGTGATTACTGCAGAGGCGGGTACGGCAGCAATCGCCGAGGACATCCTCCCTCCAGCAACCTTGATTGCTTTTTCAATCGTAGAGGCAACCTCCCCTACGTCTTGAATATTCCCATCAATGACGGCAGTAGGAGGCAAAGACACCACAGCATAAGCTTCCAACGAATAGCTCTGTCCACTCTTAGACAAGGCAACTAGCTTAACCGAAGAAGAGCCTATATCTAGCCCTACTAAGCTTCCCGATTTATTCCCCAATAAGCCAAACACAAATATATTCCCTAACTTAATACTGCGTTAATGTGTGTTTACTACTCTATTACCTAACTCTAACCCGTATTAAAACAAATTAAAATTCAATATACGCTAGAGCAAAGTGGTAAGCTGTCTATATAATAGACCTTTACTAAAACCCTCAATTATCAGATTAGCATGTCACCTATGTTTTCGCTTTTCAAACTTTTGTTTAAATTAGGTATTTTTTGTTTCCTCATCGGACTAATATCCGCTGCGGGCGCCTATTATTATTACTCGCCGCAACTCCCGAATGTCGAAACATTACGAGATATACGTTTTCAGACCCCCTTACGTATATATTCTCAGGATCAAAAACTCATTGCAGAGTTTGGCGAAAAACGTAGAACACCCATTACATTCGAGGAAATTCCACCTCAATTTGTCCAAGCCCTCACCGCAGCAGAAGACAGTCGTTTCTTTGACCACCACGGCATCGACATAAAAGGCCTTTTTCGTGCAGCCTTTCAATTAGCAACCACCGGCCATATCCAAAGCGGTGGCTCAACAATAACAATGCAAGTCGCTAAAAACTTCTTCCTTACTCGCGAACGTACATTTAGCCGAAAATTCATGGAGATCTTGCTAGCACTCCGAATAGAGCAAGAACTATCTAAAGAAGAAATCCTCGAACTCTATATTAATAAAATTTATCTAGGACATCGTTCGTACGGTATCCAAGCAGCGGCTAATGTATATTACGGCACCGACATCAAAAACTTGAGCCTTGCTCAACACGCAATGATAGCAGGCCTACCTAAAGCACCATCCGCATACAATCCAATTACAAATTCAGATAGAGCAATTGAACGCAGAAACTGGATTCTTAGACGCATGCACTCCTTAAGCTTCATTAACGATCAGCAATTGGAAAATGCGACAAACGAACCTGTTAGCGCAAAGTATCACACAAGCGACATCGAGCTTAGAGCCTTCTATGTAGCAGAGATGGTTAGACAACAACTCTACGAACAATACGGCGAATCGCTCTATACTGACGGCTACGTAGTATATACAACACTACAGAGCAATCTTCAAACCACAGCAAACGATGCCGTCTCAAATGGTTTAATTGCTTATTCAGAAAGGCATGGTTATTTCGGCGCAGAAGACAACTGGGACACTACAGAACCACAAGAAACCTTACAAAAACGCTTAAACAAGGTTATTAGCTACGGCGTACTCAAACCAGCGCTAGTACTTAATGTTTCCGAAAAAAGCGCTGAGCTACTTCTAAAAAACAACCAAACAGCCACCTTAGAATGGGAAGGCATGTCATGGGCAAAACCTTATAAAAACGTTAATCGCACAGGCAAAACCCCAAAAGCAGCAACAGATATTTTGAAAATAGGTGATCTAATCCGAGTAAGGGACAAAGAAGGAAAACTTCACCTTTCACAAATACCGAAAGTACAAGGTTCATTAGTTGCCCTTAACCCAAAAACAGGGGCCATACTATCCCTTGTTGGCGGCTTCAACTTCACACATAATAAATTCAATCGCAGCACCCAAGCCGTACGGCAACCAGGATCCAACTTCAAACCATTCATTTATGCTGCAGCGCTTAATAAAGGTTACTCTCCCGCCTCACTCATAAATGACGCTCCCATTGTTTTCCATGACACATCACTCGAAGGAAACTGGAGACCTCAAAACTCAAGCAGGAAGTTTTATGGCCCTACACGCCTTCGCCAAGCACTCTACAAATCTAGAAACTTAGTATCCATTAGATTATTACGAGCTATAGGCATCCCCACAGCACAAGACTATCTGGAGCTTGCCGGCTTTGACCGAAGCAAACTGCCTAATAACCTTTCGCTATCCTTAGGCAGCGCCGACGTTACACCACTTACCTTAGCAACAGGCTACGCCGCTTTCGCAAACGGCGGTTTCAAGGTTGAACCTTTCTTCATCGAACGCATTGAAGATGCCTTCGGTGAAAACCTTTTTACAGCCCAACCAAAAATAGCGTGCAACAGCTGCGTAGATACCGAGAACCTTCAACAACTAGCACCTAGAATATATGACGAAAAAGTGACTTTCCTTATTTACAGCATCTTACAAGATGTTATTCGTAGAGGGACAGGAAGAAAGGCATTAGTACTTGACCGTCGAGACATTGCAGGAAAAACAGGCACAACCAACGATCAAAAAGACGCATGGTTCTCAGGCTTCAACCAAGACTACATCGCAACAGCATGGGTAGGGTTTGACCAACCAAAAACATTAGGCAGAAGAGAGTTTGGCGGGACGGCCGCATTACCTATATGGATCGATTTTATGCGCGAAGCTCTTAAAGACACGCCTGAAAACCCACCTACACCACCGGAAGGCATTGTTAGCGTGAAGATAGACCCTAAAAGCGGGAAACGTGCTTACCCGGGCCAGAGCGACGCAATCTATGAGTTCTTTCGCAAAGAAAACGTTCCATCCAACTATGCAGCCCCTGCGAGCATAAAAAGAACAAACTCAACTGAAGAACTTTTCTAAATCTAATCTTATTATCAAAAATTTAGGCATAAAAAAAACCGGCATACGCCGGTTTTTTTTATGCCTAACAACCAAACTTAAGAAAGTGGGTAGTTATCAGGTAAAGGTAAGCGCGCAACACCAGAATCAATTGCCGCCTGAGCAACTGCTGTAGATACAGCACCCAACAAACGAGAATCTGTTGCTTTAGGGATGATATATTCAGGACCAAGTTCCAACGAATCTAATCCATATGCATCCAACACATCCTGCGGAACAGGCTGTTTTGTTAAATCAACTAACGCACGAACTGCAGCAGCTTTCATCTCTTCATTAATCGCTGATGCACGAACATCTAAAGCACCACGGAAAATGAACGGGAAGCCGATTACATTATTAACTTGGTTAGGGTAATCAGAACGACCTGTCGCCATAATCACATCATCACGCGTTGCATGAGCAAGCTCTGGGCGAATTTCAGGATCAGGGTTTGCACAAGCAAATACAACAGGATTAGCCGCCATTTTAGCAAGCTGTTCAGCAGAAAGTAGATTTGGTCCAGATAGACCAACAAACACATCTGCACCATCAATAGCATCATCTAAAGTGCGCTTATCTGTTTCTGAAGCAAACGCTGCTTTTTCTGGCGTTAGATTTTCACGACCAGAGTGGATAACACCCGTACGGTCAATCATAAAGATATTTTCGATCTTAGCGCCCATGCTTACAAGTAGCTTCATGCAGGCATTCGCTGCCGCACCCGCGCCTAGACAAACAATCTGAGCTTCCTCAAGAGTTTTACCCGCAATTTCCAATGCTGTGATCATGCCTGCAGCCGTAACAATCGCTGTACCGTGCTGATCATCATGGAAAACTGGGATATTACAACGCTCAATAAGCGCACGCTCTATTTCAAAACATTCAGGCGCTTTAATATCTTCTAGATTAATACCACCAAAAGTTTCTGCAATACGGGCAACTGTATCAATAAACGCCTGCGGGCTTTCTGCATCAACTTCAATATCAATAGAATCTATACCGGCAAAACGTTTAAAGAGTAATGATTTACCTTCCATTACAGGCTTAGACGCTAGCGGACCTAGATCACCAAGACCTAGAATCGCTGAACCGTTTGTAATAACCGCTACCAAATTACCTTTAGCCGTATAACGGTATGCATTTTCAGGGTCTTTTGCGATTTCACGAACCGGCTCAGCTACACCTGGGCTATATGCCAAAGAAAGATCAAGCTGAGACTCAGCTGGTGTAGATAGCTCAACGCTGATCTTACCTGGACGTGGAAACTCATGGTAATCAAGAGCTGCTTGTTTCATATCATCAGACATAGCTGCTGTTCCAATCTAGTTAAAAATTCGAACCCCGAACTATATAGAAAACCCCTGTATCGAACAACCTTAGGGGCGACTCTATTGATCTTTTTTCACTCAGCCAAACCTAAAGTACTAAACTCAATATGCGACTTATGATCAAGCATCACGCGCCATAATAAGTAAAGATAGTGGAATAAATGAGATCTCTTTATCCAATAGCCGCCACCACAGCAGCGACTAAACTTAAGCGCCAAACAAGATTATAAACAATCAAAAACCAAATTAAGGGCAACAAAAAAGGCGCCCCATAACGGAAGCGCCTTTTTTAGAATTCTCGTAGACTATGCAGCTTATTTTTTCACGCCGCGAGCACCGAAACGCTTGTTGAAGCGATCGATACGACCACCAGAAGTTGCTTCTTTCTGCTTGCCTGTGTAGAACGGGTGACAAGAAGAACAAACATCTAAGTGAAGGTCTTTACCAAGAGTAGACTTGGTTTTAATAACATTTCCGCAAGAACAAGTAGCAGAAATTTCAACGTAATTAGGATGGATATCCGCTTTCATGGTAAACCTCATGTATTCATGCCGCCACTTGATCTTCTGCCAAGCACCGCATTGATTTAAACTACCAGCGAAAATCACCGGTACGTTAAGTAGGCGGCGGATTATACGCATGCAGATACAGCTTATCAACTTAAAAGCGTTTAAAAAGTGAGCAACGATAAACAATTATGATCATATTACGCCTTGCCATACCTAGCCCACTCCGCAAACTGTTTGATTATCTGCCTCCCGCAGGATCCGAACAAACCTCATTCGAGCCTGGGCTAAGAGTACTCGTCCCTTTTGGCAACCGCGACTTAATTGGTATTTTAGTTGAGACAACCACCGAAACACAGTTTGAGATAAGCAAACTAAAGCGCGCAAAAAAAATATTAGACGAAACCCCACCCCTTCCCGCCCATCTTTTCAAACTAGCGCGCTGGGCCGCATCTTATTACCAACACCCCGAGGGTGATGCCTTACAACAAGCACTGCCGGTATTACTAAGAAAAGGGCAAGCCTGCGAATATCAACACGAATTACTTTGGCGAGCCACCTCTGATGCGCAGATTAACACTTTAAAAGCCAACGCAGTCCGTCAGATCGAATTACTTAAGCTACTTAAGGAACACCCTTCAGGCATTAGCCTAGACGCAATCAAAGCTGAAGGCGGGAATCTCAATACACTACGTTCCCTTGAAGACAAAAAACTGGCGGAGTCTTTCCATCGTCCCCACAAATCACATCACGAACAAGTTTTACATGAAGCACCACTAACACTAAATGGAGAGCAGCAATCCGCCCTAACTCAGATCAACAAGCGATCCGGTTTTACCGCTAGCTTAATCGAAGGTGTTACCGGCTCAGGTAAAACAGAAGTTTATCTACAAGCAATTGAAAAGACCCTTAACGAAGGTAAGCAGGCCCTAGTATTGGTACCTGAAATAGGTCTAACCCCGCAGACTGTTATGCGCTTTAAGCAGCGATTCAATCTACCTATGGCGGTTCTACACTCAAACCTTTCCGACCGACAAAGACTCGACGCCTGGCTACAAGCAAGAGAAGGCGTCGCAAAAATAGTTATAGGGACACGCTCCGCTATTTTCACGCCACTAAAAAACCCGGGTATTATCATTATTGACGAAGAGCACGATGCCTCATTTAAACAACAAGATGGCTTTCGCTATTCAGCTAGAGATCTAGCAGTAATGCGTGCTCGCGCAGAAGATACTCCTATCGTTTTAGGTAGCGCGACCCCCTCCTTAGAGTCGCTACATAATGCAAAAGAAGGCCGTTACCAATGGTTAAAAATGACACAGCGCGCAGGTACATCGCTAGCACCTACTTTTAAACTATTAGATATACGCCAAGAGAAATTAAGCGAAGGGCTTTCAACACAATTAATTAGCGCAATCGGCCAACATTTAAATAACGGCACTCAAGTGCTCGTATTCTTAAATCGCCGCGGCTATTCTCCCACCTTAAGCTGTAACGACTGTGGCTGGATAGCTGACTGTAGTCGCTGCGACGCCCATATGACATTACACCGAGAGCCGCCACACCTTCACTGCCATCATTGTGATAAACAACAAGGCATCCCACGCGTTTGCCCCGAGTGTAATAGCGATCAATTACAACCAGTAGGCGTAGGCACTGAGCGTAGCGAGCAAGCATTACAGAAACTCTTTCCAGATTTCCCCGTTATTCGTGTTGACAGAGATAGTACTCAACGAAAAAATGCCATGCATGACATTATGGACAAAGTTAACTCCGGCGATCCATGCATCCTTGTCGGCACGCAAATGCTCGCTAAAGGCCACCACTTTCCAAAAGTAACATTAGTTGCAATTATCAATGCCGATAGCGGACTTTTTAGTTCTGATTTTCGAGGCATGGAAAGAACCGCACAACTCATACTCCAAGTAGCTGGACGTGCAGGCAGAGCTGAAGACCCTGGCACAGTTTTAATGCAAACCTATCATGCCGACCACCCTATTTTGCAAACGCTTGTCGAGCATGGTTACAGCGCCTTTGCACTCGAAGAACTTCACAACCGCAAAGCCGCAAAACTTCCACCTTATACTCACTATGCTTTGCTTCGCGCAGAAACAACAACGCAGTATCGAGCAGAATCATTTTTAGCCGCGCTAAGACAACAACTAGAAGACGACCTTCTCCTCCCTGAAAACGTTCACTGGATAGGCCCATTCCCTTCACCTATGGAAAAACGAGCAGGCATGCACCGTGCACAGCTTATGATCTATGCTGAAAACAGAAAAGTACTCCACCAGCTTTTGGCTAACTTGTGCTGGTATTTAGAGCAAAACAAAGAGTCCAGAAAGGTCCGTTGGTCTATAGATGTAGATCCTGCAGATACTTTTTAAACCAAAGAACCCTTCTACCTCTTAACAAAATTCTGATTTACAGGGATAATACGCGGTTCTTCAGAGGCCTAACTTCGATGATGGTAGCCGCAAGCGTATAATACCCTTGCTAAAACCAAAACCGCCTTCAGGCCCACCGATTCATCCAAACGGTACATGTACGCTAATGAAACAAGTTATTGCAGGACTTATCGATTCTGCCCTAAAAACACTGATTGAAAATGGCACTTTGCCGGAAGATGTACAACCAAATATCATGGTTGAAAACACACGTGACAAGTCACATGGTGATTACGCATCCAACATTGCACTGACCTTAGCTAAGCCTGCGCGTAGCAATCCTCGCCAATTAGCAGAAAAACTAGTTGCCGCGTTGCCTCAATCTGACAATCTAACGCGTACTGAGATAGCAGGACCAGGCTTTATTAACTTTTTCATTAGTGAAGCCTCAACCAACAGTTTACTAACCACTATTTTGGATCAGAAAGAGAGTTATGGCCGCAACAACGACGGTGCGGGACGTAAAGTGCAGGTCGAATTCGTCTCGGCAAACCCAACAGGTCCGTTGCATATTGGCCATGGCCGTGGCGCCGCTGTAGGTGATTGCCTATGTCGCATAATGGATGCCAATGGCTGGGATGTAACCCGTGAATTTTATTACAATGATGCTGGCCAACAGATCAACAACTTAGCACTGTCGGTACAAGCTCGCTGCAAGGGCCTAACACCTGATGACGCAAGCTGGCCTGAAGATGGCTACCGTGGTGATTACATTATCGACCTTGCCGAAAGCTTTATGCGCGGTGATACCGTTAAATCTGAAGACCAATCCTTTACTGGGACAAAAAATTCTGCAGATCTAGAAGCGATTCGTCATTTCGCCGTTGCCTATTTAAGACGCGAACAAGACCTCGACCTAAAAGCGTTTGCTGTTGATTTTGATGTTTACTTCCTTGAATCGTCCCTTTACGAGGAAGGAAAAGTAGAACGTACTGTACAAACACTAATCAAAAACGGTTACACCTATGAAGATGGTGGCGCACTTTGGTTACGTACAACCGATTTTGGTGATGACAAAGACCGAGTAATGCGCAAAAAAGATGGGGGCTACACCTACTTTGTACCAGATGTTGCTTATCACTTGGACAAATGGCAACGCGGATTTGAATGCGTATTAAATGAACAGGGCGCCGATCATCACAGCACTATCACTCGTGTCCGCGCAGGCCTTCAAGCACTTAATGCAGACATCCCTAAAGGCTGGCCTGATTACGTCCTTCACCAGATGGTTACCGTTATGCGCGGCGGAGAAGAGGTAAAAATATCCAAACGTGCAGGCAGCTACTTAACCCTGCGAGACCTTATCGATGAAGTCGGCCGTGACGCAACACGCTACTTTTTGGCTGCGCGCAAATCAGATAGTCATTTAACGTTTGATATAGATCTTGCCCGCTCTCAATCCGCAGACAATCCGGTTTACTATATTCAATACGCCCACGCCCGTGTTTGCTCCATTTTCCGCAAACTCGCCGAGAACAATTTAGACTGGGATCTTGAAACAGGTAAAGCAGCTCTATCTTGCTTAGAACTAGAATCTGAAAAGAACTTGGTTATCAACCTTGGACGCTATCCAGAAGTGGTAAAAAATGCAGCCAGTGCCCGTGAGCCTCACCAGATCGCCAACTACTTACGTGATCTAGCCGGTGATTTCCATACTTACTATAATTCAGAAAAAACCTTAGTCGATGATGAAAACCTACGTAATGCACGCCTAACTCTGGCCGTTGCCGTACGTCATGTTTTAGCAAACGGCTTAGATCTACTTGGCGTTACCGCACCGGAGCAGATGTAACACTATGGCCTCCCGTAAGGACTATGCAAAAAACAAACGCGGCGCAGCTTCGGCTAGCCGCTCTAGACCCTCTACTAAAAAAGCGCCCGCTAAAGCTAAAAAGCGCTTTCCCACAGGTCTACTTGCAATCACCCTTATCTTACTGGGAGGCCTAGGCTATGGATTATTCAAACTCACCCAAATCGATAGGGATCCGAGTACAACACCTATAGCTAATCATTCGGCTCCTAAACCCAGCGTAAAGAAAGCACCTGAAAGCAAAGCGCCGGTAGTTGAGAAATCAACAACAACGGCAGCCACTACGACAGAGAACACCAACCGCTTCGAATTTTACGAAATGCTAAAAGAGAGTGAAGTAGAAACCGTCAAGGTTGACGCTTATAAATCGACGCCTAAAAACGCAAAGTCTGAACACAAATACCTTTTACAGGCAGGCTCTTTCAAAGTGAAGGCTGATGCAGAAAGAATGCGCGCACAACTCATCCTTCAAGGCTTGCCCGATGTCCATACAGATACCAGTAAAAACAAAGACGGTACCCTTTGGTATCGAGTTCGTTTAGGGCCTTTTGATAATCGATCTAAATTATCTAAAGCCTACGATAAGCTTGTGCAACTCAATATCCAACCTCTGCGCATCAAGCAATAAGGCGCAATACAGAAACAAACGAGAAAGCCCAGCGATAAAGCCCAGCGATAAAGCCCAGCGATAAAGCTGGGCTTTTTAGTCAATTAAGCCTTGAAATTCATCTCAGCGTCACCATCTTTCTGTAAACCCCTTAAAGAAAGCAATATCACGCCCGCCACATCGTTTTTTGCGTGTTATTGGTAATTAAATCTCCCATTAGGAGCAGAAGATGACAACGATTGTATCCGTACGTCGTGGAGACAAAGTAGTAGTCGGCGGTGATGGCCAAGTATCTTTAGGCAACACCGTAATGAAAGGCAGCGCAAAAAAAGTGAATGTGCTCGCTAAACACGCCGTCATAACAGGCTTTGCAGGCTCTACCGCTGATGCGATTACACTACGTGATCTATTTGAACAGCAACTTGAAAAACACCAAGGCAATATCGTTAATGCGGTAATCCATTTAGCACGTGAATGGCGCAGCGATAGAGTACTACGCCGTTTAGAAGCCCTAATGCTCGTTGCTAACAAAGAAAAAACCTACTTAATCTCCGGGAGCGGAGATGTTATTGAACCGGAAGATGGCGTCATTGCAATCGGTTCTGGCGGCAACTTTGCGTTAGCGGCTGCACGTGCACTCGTTGATAATACTGAATTAGACGCAAAAGAGATCGTTGAGAAAAGCCTGCATATTGCCGCAGGGATCTGTGTCTTCACCAACGGCAACTTAACTATTGAAGAACTTGATTCTGTCGCCAGCTAAGGAAACTAATAAGATATGTCTAACATGACCCCACGCGAAATTGTATCCGAGCTGGATCGCCATATTATCGGACAAGATGAAGCCAAAAGAGCGGTCGCTATTGCCCTACGTAACCGTTGGCGCCGTATGCAATTAAATGATGAATTACGCACCGAAGTAACACCTAAAAACATCTTAATGATTGGCCCAACCGGTGTAGGTAAAACAGAGATAGCACGCCGTTTAGCTAAACTAGCTAATGCGCCATTTATAAAAATCGAAGCAACCAAATTTACTGAAGTTGGCTACGTTGGACGCGATGTAGAAACCATTATCCGCGATCTTGTCGACATGTCCATCAAGCTGCTGCGTGAAAAGGAGATGGAAAAGGTTCGTTTTCGAGCTGAGGAAGCAGCTGAAGAGCGCGTTTTAGATGCATTATTGCCACCCGCCCGTCCTGCAAACTTTGGCGAGCAACAATCCCCTGCCGAACGGGAAGATAGCGCGACTCGCCAAGTTTTCCGTAAAAAGCTGCGTGAAGGCCAGTTAGACGACAAAGAGATCGATATCGAAGTAGCCCAACCCCAAGTGGGCGTTGAGATAATGGCACCGCCAGGCATGGAAGAGATGACAAATCAGCTACAAAGCATGTTTTCTGGCATGGGTGGCGGAAAAAAACAATCTCGTCGCATGAAGATAAAAGAAGCCTTCAAAATGCTGACCGATGAAGAAGCGGCTAGTATGGTGAAAGAAGATGAGCTCAAGCAAAGTGCGGTTGAGTTAGTTGAACAACACGGTATCGTTTTTCTAGATGAGATAGATAAAGTTTGTAAAAACGGCTCAAATAGTAGTGGTGAAGTGTCTCGCGAAGGGGTGCAACGTGACTTACTACCTTTAATTGAAGGCTGCACAGTAAGCACTAAATACGGCATGATCAAAACAGACCATATACTATTTATTGCCTCAGGCGCATTCCACCTATCTAAGCCTTCAGATCTAATTCCTGAATTACAGGGCCGCTTGCCGATTCGCGTTGAATTAAAAGCACTTACACCGGATGATTTCCGCCGCATCCTCAAAGAACCGAATGCATCACTTACCGAACAATATATCGCCCTACTAAAAACTGAAGGCGTAAATGTTGAGTTTACCGATGACGGCATTCACCGTATTGCAGAACTCGCCTTTCAAGTAAATGAAAGCACCGAAAACATTGGGGCTAGACGCTTACATACAATGATGGAACGCTTACTAGAAGAGCTATCATTCTCAGCTTCAGATTGCTCTGGCCAATCCATTAAGATAGATAAAGCCTTTGTTGACCAACAACTCAGCGAGTTGAGTCAGGATGAAGACTTAAGTCACTACATCCTCTAGCGACAAGGAGATCCACATGTCAAAAGCGCCATTGCCTAACGAGATTAAATTACATAAAAAATCTCGTACTCTGGAATTAACTTATGGAGACGATAAGTTCGAGTTAACAGCAGAGTATCTTCGAGTGCACTCACCTTCTGCCGAAGTACGAGGCCACGGAATAGGTAATGGCGTACTGCAAACAGGTAAAAAACTGGTAGGAATAAAAGAACTCATCCCAACGGGTAACTACGCCCTTAAAATTGTGTTTGACGACGGTCATGATAGTGGCCTTTACACATGGGACTGCCTACATGACCTAGCGTACAATTATGATCAGTACTGGCAAACCTACCTTGAAAAACTCCAAGCCGCAGGCGAAAGTCGTGATGGCGGGCTTATCGCCATTGGTCGAGGCTGAGCGATTTAAGAGTAATAAATCTTGAATACATTCCCAAGACAATACCGCTCCATATAGGTACAATTCCAGCATTCATATTTAAGACCATCATCAGGACATCTAAACATGACCGACCAGCGCAATGACGACACAACTCACTTCGGCTTCGAAGACGTAAAAAAAGAAGAGAAGGTTCAACGTGTTGCAGATGTATTCCACAGCGTAGCTGGCAAATATGACTTGATGAATGATCTGATGTCGGGAGGTGTTCATCGCCTTTGGAAACGTATCACTATAGAGCAAAGCGGTGTACGTACAGGCAATACTGTTTTAGATATTGCAGGTGGTACCGGTGATTTAACCATGCGTTTTTCACGCTTAGTTGGCCCAACGGGAAAAGTTGTATTAGCAGATATCAACGACTCTATGCTGAAAGTTGGCCGCGATAAGCTAATGGACAAAGGCGTAACCGGCAATGTCGAGTTTGTGCAAGCTAATGCAGAAGCATTACCTTTTCCTGATAATACCTTCGATGTTATTACAATCGCGTTTGGCCTACGTAATGTAACGGACAAAGATGCGGCATTACGCTCGATGGCTCGCGTGTTGAAACCTGGCGGAAAAGTAATGGTCCTAGAGTTTTCTAAAACTGACAACCCATTATTAACTAAAGCTTACGATTTTTACTCTTTCAACATCCTACCTCAGATGGGCTCCATGATTGCAGGTGATGCTGACAGCTATCGCTACTTAGCAGAATCGATCCGTATGCATCCCGATCAGGAAACACTCAAATCGATGATGCAAAATGCAGGGCTAACAAACTGCAAATACCAAAATATGACCGGCGGTATTGTCGCTCTGCATACAGGCATTAAACCTTAAAGGTCTCCCAATGATCGAGATGTTACAAGCAACCCTCCTCACAACAGCGGAAGAGGCATGCAGCCAGTTATTACAGCGTGACCCGATCACACTACAACATCTCGAACGTTTAAGCGGTAAAGTTATTGCCGTAGAAGTAACGAATCCTAGACTTAACCTGTTTCTACTCCCTAATGCCGATGGAATCCAAATTCAATCGATTTATAACGACAAACCCGATGCCACGCTGAGTGGACAGGCTCTCGACTTCCTTAAGCTTTTGGCAACTAAAGACCGAGCAGATGCCATGTTTGGCAAAACAATTCAGCTTTCAGGGGATACGGCTCTAGCAACACGTTTACAAGAGATTTTGGCCGATACACAGATTGACTGGGAGGGTATGCTTGCGAACTTAGTTGGAGAGCTGCCGGCTCACCAATTAGCCATCTATGCTACTTGGAAAACAAACGGGTACAAAAACGCAGGCCTAAGCGTCATTCAGAATCTGGATGAATATCTAAAAGAGGAGTTAAAGGTGATCCCTACTCGCCCTGAAATCAACAATTTTTACAGCGAGATAGACGTTTTAAGAGAGCGCGTAGAGCGCTTAAGCGCCAAGATAGCAGCTAAGGTTAAGAGCTAACCTTAGCCATCCTCAATACTTAAACATCTTAGAAAGGTTTAACAACAACAAAAATAAGTATAGGTATAAAGATCAATAATGGTAATTCGTTAAATAAGCGAAAATAACGCCCACTCCGATCTAAAACTCCCGCTCTCATCTTCTTCAAATACGCTTTACACCAGTGATGATAACCAATTAACAAAACCACAAAAACAAGCTTGGCATGTAACCATCCGCCACTAAAACCATAACCTAGCCACAACCATAAACCCAAACCCAGCGTAAAGAGCGCCATAATGCTCATAAAACCATAAAGCTTACCGGCCATAATCTCTAAACGCGTAACATCTTGTCCCGCCTCACGACCTTCAACATAATGTACAAAAATACGAGGAAGGTAGAAGATCCCCGCCATCCAACTTGTCATCGCAAGAATATGAAAGGTTTTAACCCATAACATGGCGATCTCCTTAATAGCCTAAAAGAGGGTAAAGCTCACCGGATCGAATATCACGGTTTGCAGTCTTGATTGTACCGTCATTCTGCCATTTACGAATTAATTTGTTTAAAAAGGGCTTCACTTCACTCTCTGTCATACCACTTTTCAGCTCAGCGCTATATAGCATCTTCAGCAGCAGACCATCTAAGCCGGAAAGCAAACTCTCGGGGGTTTTATCATTAAAAATTGAGGGATAAACCTCCTCAGAGTCATTTGGCAACCCCAACACTTGAGTAATCTCTTCCACAATACAGGTCACTAATTTCCCATGCATTCGCGCTTGATCTACAGGAATAATAATAGCTGCGCTCTCTATTTCATACCTACTGTTAACACGAAAGTTAGCCATACAAACCGCCCCATGCATAACTTTTACCGCATTTTCACCAAAAAGCTGACCAACCTGTTCAATCCAGTCTCGCTGCTGAGTAAACACAATTTTCAGGTTAGCCTGCTCAGGAGAGGACACAAAACTAATAGGATGCTGTATCAACGAAGATAGATGGGTGACATGCATACGTACTAAGTCGGCATGTAGGCTTTTATCGCCAACCTTGTGATCCAGCCATACACGGATAGGCTTTTCCCAACGGCGCACCACACGCCCCTGCTGCGAGTACTCATTCCGTAGAGCTACCTGAGTAAAAGCCTGTACTAAATAACTGGGCTGCTGCCAGCGATAATCAGCACTGGCAGTCAATGAGCAACTAAACAAGGCTAAAAAAAGAAATCTCCGACAGAACGGAAACATTATCAAATAGCACGTGTAGAGATGTTTAGAAGATCAGCTAATGACACTTCCAATTGATCACCCGGCAAGATAGGTCCAACACCTGCTGGCGTCCCCGTTAAAATCACATCACCCGGTTCCAGCGTAAAAAATTCACTACTATGGCTAATCAAGGGCAAAACGCGATTCAACATATGCGAGCTGTTACCCGACTGGCGTAATTCACCATTAACCATCAATTTGATATCTACATTCTGCAAATCCGGAACACAGCTAGGTGCGACAAAAACGGATAAAGGTGCAGCCCCATCAAAGCCTTTAGCCTTTTCCCAAGGGTGACCTTTATCTTTCAACTTACCTTGCAAATCGCGTAGAGTAAGATCTAAGCCCAAACCAACGCCCGCAATCGCAGCAAGCGCTTCCTCTTCCGATGCATGACTTAAACGCTCACCGATCAAGATAGACATCTCAGTCTCAAAATGTACTGAGCCATACCCCTGAGGAACAATAAAAGGCTCAGCCATATCAACCACGCTCGTTGATGGCTTGATAAACAACATTGGCTCAGTAGGAATGGGATTATTTAGCTCAGCGGCATGATCAGCATAGTTACGTCCCACACAAATCACTTTGCCTGTAGGCAAACCAGCAGATCTACCGTCAATAAAACGATGTTGATAACTCATCAATGCTCCCCAACTATTCCAAAGGCCAATTTATAGGCTAAGTTTACCCGCACCCTTGCCCAGTAGCTAGAGAGAGACGCGAACGTAGATACAACCCCACAGATAAAATAAAGGTTAATGTCAGCACAATTAAAGACCCAACAACAACACCATGCCAGCCGAGCCAATGCCAAAAAGGATCGAGATAAAAGCCGCCGCTACTCGCACCTAAATAATAAAACACGAGATAGATAGAAGAAGCCGTGGCACGTGCATGCCGCGCGTTTTGGCTAACCCAACTACTCGCGCTTGAATGGGCAACAAAAAAGCCAAAAGCACTAATCAGGAAGCCAACTATAATTGTCCATAATGAAGGTATAAGCGTAACTAGAGTTCCCAGCATTAAAACTAAACAGCCAAGTGCAATCACCAATGGTTGAGGTATCTTGGCCGCTATATTGCCAGAAATAGCCGAACCAAATGTACCGCTTAAATAGGTAAGAAATAACATACCTAATAAACTAGCAGGGAGATTAAAAGGCGCCTCGGCTAACAGGAAGGTCGCATAACTATATTGATTAATAAATATAAAGAAATTTAACCCGCCAATAATATATGCCAACACCAACAAAGGATTCTGCAAATGAGATAAAATATCAGCGAAGACGCGTTTAGGACGTAACAGGGTTGGCGAAAAGTTTTCAGACATAGGTAACATCCAAGCAAAAACACTTAAACAGATAAAGCTGATTAAACTCATCAATGCAAAAGCTTCCTGCCACCCCAGCCAATCGCCAACAAAACCGCCGATCAACCGCCCACCAATACCTCCGAGTGTATTACCACTAATATATAAACCAACTGCCACCCTTACTGCATTTCGTCCAAACTCATCCCCCATATAGGCGATAGCAATAGCGGGTAAGCCTGCTAAACAAATCCCTTGTACAGCTCTTAACGATACAAGCTGCTCAAAACTGCTAACTTGAGACAAGGCAAAGCTACACAAAACAACACCTGCCATGCTGCCTAGCATCAACTGTGTACGGCCTATAGCATCAGAGATCGGCCCAAAAAACAGCAAAGAGATACCCAAAGTGAGCGTTGTAACAGTTAAACTCCAGCTCGCCTGTAAAGGTGTTATCTGAAATTCATTCGCCAACATCGGAAGAAGTGGCTGAGTAATATAGACATTGGAGAAAACCATAAATGAGCCTAAACATAACGCCAATGTAGCTCGCCAAAACTGGGCTGTACCTACTTCTATCATCTTTGCACCTCTAATTATGGATGCAGATTAGCAATCAACAGCGAATAATAAAAATATATACTTTTTATTGATTTCATAAGAAAATATTATACATGGACATAAAACACCTGACCTACTTCAAAACCGTCACCGACTTCAGCAGCTTTACAAAAGCCGCCGAACATCTTCATATAGCCCAACCGGCGATCAGCATGGCCATAAAAAAGCTAGAGGCTGAGTTGGAACTCACTCTATTCCATCGCCAGGATCGAAAAATCAGCCTTACAGATGAAGGCCAACATCTCTATCAGCATGCATGCAAAATACTGCAGGCAACAGAGGATGCATTACTGGAGATGCAGGAGTTGAAAGGCTTAATCCAAGGCGATGTCCGTGTCGGTATACCCAGTATGTTGGGGTCCTATCATTTTCCTCCCATACTGATGGCTTTTCGTCACCGCTATCCACAATTAAACCTTACCGTTATCGATGGTGGGGCGGGGAAACTGCAGCAACTACTTGAAACCGGCGAGCTTGACCTAGCGGTGATTGTAGATGAAACAACCTCTGACTTTTTGGAAACTAAAGTATTCCTACGTGAACAGATGATGGTGGTATGCCCCAAAGACCACCCCTTCGCCGCATTAGAGAGCATTAGTTATCCACAGCTCTTCGCCGAAGAGCTGGTCATGTTTAACAGCGGGTATTTCCACCGTAACGTTGTCGACCGTATTGCCGCCGAATCAGATGTCACACCTAATATCAGCTTTGAAACCAACCTAATCCCGCTCATTAAATCGATCGTCAAGCAGGGGTTTGCTATCTCCACCTTAATGGAGATGGTGATTCAAGATGAACCCGACCTCGTAGCTAGGCCCTTCACCAAATCCGTATGGCTTGATCTATCTATTGCTTGGCGTAAAGGGGGTTACCTGTCACATGCTAACCGCACCTTTGTGGAATTTCTTTTAGAACATAGCCAAGAGAAGAAATAACAAGATAAAGCCCGCTAAACACTCAGCTTGCAGCAACCTTATTTTATCTCTATGATTCGCGAAAATTTGAGGAGATTACGATAATGTTGGATGTAAATGAGTACTTCGACGGAACCGTCAAATCGATTGGTTTTACAAACACTGAAGGTAAAGCAACAGTCGGTGTGATGGCACCTGGTGAATATGAATTCGGCACCAGTGAAGATGAATTAATGAAAGTTGTCAGCGGCGAACTTATTGTTAAGCTTCCAGGTACTGAAACCTTCCAATCGTTTCCGACAGGTACTGAATTTAAAGTAGCAGCTAATCAAAGCTTCCAACTAAAAGTTGAGCAACCTACTGCTTACTTATGCTTCTATAGCTAAATAATTCCCTAGCTATAGAACACCTGCCGACTAAAAGAATCGCACAATCTTTCGCTTTTAGTTGGCGGGCAAAATTTGACAATTTCCTTATTCAATACAATCTGCCTCAACTTAAGTTGAATATTTTTCCCGCAATCTGGACTGTTCATTCATCCTTTTCAACTTAGGCTGTGATAATATGCCCGCATAAATTTTCAGCGACTAAACCTGTGGCGCACCTGTTATAGGCGATCACCACGCAATTAAAGAGCTACTACCATGAGTAATACAACCTCTCTTGATAAAAGCAAAATCAAGATCTTGCTACTAGAAGGCGTACACCAATCTGCGGTGGACACTTTTAATCAGAATGGTTACACCAATATCGAATTCTTAACTGGCTCACTACCAGAAGACGAATTGATCGCCCGTGTAAAAGATGTTCACTTCATTGGTATTCGTTCCCGCACTCAGCTAACGGATAAAGTTTTTGATGCTGCTAAAAAATTAGTAGCTGTAGGTTGTTTCTGTATCGGCACCAACCAGGTGAACTTAGAAGCAGCAACCATGAATGGTGTTGCCGTCTTTAATGCACCTTTCTCAAACACACGCTCTGTAGCAGAGTTAGTCATTGCTGAAGCGATCATATTGCTTCGTGGCGTTGCTGAAAAAAGTGCTAAAGCCCACCGTGGTGAATGGCAAAAATCGGCTAAAAACTCTTACGAAATTCGTGGTAAAAAACTAGGTATCGTTGGCTACGGCAGTATAGGTTCACAATTAAGTGTTATTGCTGAAGCAATGGGCATGGATGTTTACTTTTATGACGTGGTTACAAAACTGTCCCTTGGTAATGCAAAACAAGTGGGATCGTTAAAAGAACTGCTAAATATTAGTGATATTGTTACCTTACATGTTCCTGAAACAGCATCAACTAAAGATATGATGGGCGAAGCTCAGTTTGCAGAGATGAAGCAAGGCTCCATCTTTTTAAACGCCGCTCGTGGCACCGTTGTGGTTATTGATGACCTATGTGACGCGCTGGATTCAGGCCGCTTGCTAGGCGCAGCAATCGACGTATTCCCAGTTGAACCTCGCTCTAACAATGATGAGTTCATCTCCCCACTACGCAAATATGACAATGTTATTCTGACGCCTCACGTCGGTGGTTCTACTATGGAAGCACAGGAAAACATTGGCTACGAAGTAGCTGAAAAACTGATCAAATATAGTGATAACGGTTCTTCAATTACCTCTGTGAACTTCCCTGAAGTAGCACTGCCTGAGCATCCAAATGTTCACCGTTTGCTACACGTTCACAACAATGTACCTGGCATCATGGCATCGATTAACAATGTTTTCTCTGCTAACAGTGTAAACGTGAGCAGCCAATACCTACAAACAAACGAAAAAGTAGGCTACGTTGTAATTGATGTAGATGCTGATTGTTCTAAAGTTGCGTTAGAAAACTTAAAACAGATCGAAGGCACAATCCGCTGCCGTCGCTTGTTTTAATAGATCGACCAACAAGATAAGTCTTTATCGGCTTTAGATAAAACGGGCGCGCGATCAGCGCCCGTTTTTATTTTCCCAATGATTAAAAATCTGCCCAACTTTTTCAAACACCTCCTCTCGATAGATCGCGGTTTCATTCACTAAATGATGTTTTGCACCGTTAATCAACGTTAGCTCCAATTCTGGATACAAGCGCCCTAGTATAGCGAGGTTATAACGCCAATCGACCGTATCATCATCGGTACCTTGAATCATATGAATAATCCCACTCACAGGTTCATGGGATTCAATCCAACGCCCCCATGCCAACATAGCTCCCACCCAATTCACGGGTATCTCTTTATATTGCAGTGGGTCTTCCTCATTAATAAATTGCCTAAATTTCAAGTCATGCGTGTTGTTGCTATACCCTCTCGGAACTCTCTTTACTATATATTTAAGCCAGCGGAATTTTCGCTGGATGGCACGCCATGAAGATGAACGAACTAACGGCGCTAACAAAACCCTCTCACCAATAAGAGGCGTATTCTCATGTGTAAACAACAACTGGTGAGCCATAATGACAGCCCCTCCAGTACTTTGCCCAATCAAATGCAAAGGTCCTCTAATATCAGATTTAACAAAAGCGATCAGGTCCGCTAATTGAGTCGCATAATGTTTAAAGTCCTCCACAGATAAAGGATCCCCATCCGATAAGCCATGGCCACTTAAGTCATAACACAACACATCAAAACCATCCCTGAGCAACCTATCAATTAGGTGTTTATACAGCCCTACATGATCCATATACCCATGAAGAACAATAACGGTTCCTCGGCAAGCGCTCCCTTTTTCCTGCGAATAGGACTGAAGGGTCACCTCTATCCCATCTAGCTTAATACGACCTATTCTATATTTAGACCGGTTTACCAACGGCATCAGCTGATAAGTTTTCAAATAAGCCCTAATTTGATCATTCAATACACCTGCGGCTGCATCTGTGTAGGCAGGTAAGCTCCTAATCAATAAGTCTCGTTCGAACAAACCCATATACACTCCTAGAGAAACAACTATGGAAATAGCCCTGTAGAAAAACAACAAGTTACTCCCTTAACTCTAGCTTATCACGATAACTATTCGCTCAACTTATACCGAATATAAGGCGTACTTATCATACTTTAGGATCTAGTTAGGCGACTTTTTTTCTTCTTTGAGCTACTGTTGCATTGCACAATGACAACTGCAATCAAAAGCAGTTTCTACTCCACTCAGTTCACGGTTGCCTCGCACCTGGACTGTCGGAACATATAACTGGGGCAAGTAATTATGAGTCAAAGGGTACAGAGCGGCGGCCT
Source organism: Neptuniibacter sp. 1_MG-2023 (assembly GCF_030547185.1). Classification (GTDB taxonomy): domain Bacteria; phylum Pseudomonadota; class Gammaproteobacteria; order Pseudomonadales; family Balneatricaceae; genus Neptuniibacter. Next base: position 82,926 of record NZ_JAUOQR010000003.1, on the reverse strand, counting down.
TCAAGTTGCAGAGTCTCTATATAATTTCGTAAACAATGAAGCACTGCCAGGCACTGGCGTAACTAGCGAACAATTTTGGGCTGGCTTTGATGCACTTGTTCACGATTTAGCACCTAAAAATCGCGATCTGTTAGCTAAACGTGATGCGATCCAAGAGCAGATCGACGCATGGCACCGCGAACGCCAAGGTCAAGCTTTCAATCTAGAAGCCTATAAAGATTTCTTATCTGAGATCGGCTATCTATTGCCTGAAGGTGAAGATTTCACCGCGACAACAGAAAATGTTGACCCTGAAATGGCAACGATGGCTGGCCCTCAGCTCGTTGTTCCTGTCATGAATGCACGTTTTGCATTGAATGCAGCGAATGCCCGTTGGGGAAGTCTTTACGACGCTCTCTACGGTACTGATGCTGTTTCAGAAGAGAATGGAGCCGAGAAAACTGCCGGTTATAACCCAGCACGTGGCGCAAAAGTTATCGCCGCTGCTCGCGAGTTTCTTGATCAGGCAGTACCTTTAGCGACAGGCTCACACAAAGATTCAGCCGGCTACACTATCGTTGATGGACAGCTAGTTGTTGCTATGACTAATGGCGGCACCACAACACTAGCGGATACTCAAAAGCTTATCGGCTATACAGGCGAGACCTCTGCACCACTGTCTATTCTGTTTGAAAATAACGGTCTACACTTTGAAGTTCAGATCGACCGTGACAGCCAAATAGGCAAAGAAGATGCCGCCGGCATTAAAGATATCATCATGGAAGCGGCCCTGACTGCTATCATGGATTGCGAAGACTCTGTTGCTGCTGTTGATGGCGACGATAAAGTTGTTATCTATCGCAATTGGTTAGGTCTAATGAAAGGCGATCTTACTGAAGAAGTAAGTAAAGGGGGTAAAACCTTTACTCGCCGCATTAATGCAGACCGTGAATTTACTGCACTAGATGGTTCCAACATCGCCCTTAAAGGTCGCAGTCTAATGTTCGTTCGTAACGTAGGTCATCTAATGACTAACGAAGCGATCTTGGACAAAGACGGTAATGAAATTCCTGAAGGGATTATGGATGGTGTTATTACAACACTTATCTCCATCCACGATATGAAAGGCACAGGTAAATTTAGCAACACAACAACAGGCTCCACCTACATCGTAAAACCTAAGATGCATGGTCCTGAAGAAGTTGCCTTTGCTAATGAACTATTTGCTCGTATCGAAGATATACTTGGCCTTGCACGCTTCACAATGAAGATGGGCATAATGGATGAAGAGCGCCGCACAACTGTCAACCTAAAAGAGTGTATCCGCGCAGCTAAAGAGCGCGTGGTATTCATCAACACAGGTTTCCTTGACCGTACCGGCGATGAGATACATACATCAATGGAAGCTGGCCCAATGATCCGTAAAGGTGACATGAAAGCCGCCTCTTGGATTGGTGCTTACGAAGATTGGAACGTTGATAACGGTCTACTTTGTGGCCTACAAGGTCGTGCACAGATCGGTAAAGGTATGTGGCCAATTCCTGATCAAATGGCAAACATGCTGAAAGCTAAGATCGGTCATCCTATGTCGGGCGCGAATACCGCATGGGTACCTTCACCAACCGCCGCTGTTCTTCATGCTACCCATTACCATCAGGTAGATGTTTTTGCCCGTCAGGATGAACTAAAATCACGTCCTCGTGCAAATTTAGACGACATTCTAACGATCCCAGTTGAAGCTAATCCAAGCTGGTCTGCTGAAGAGATTCAACAGGAACTGGATAACAACGCACAAGGTATCTTAGGCTACGTTGTTCGCTGGATCGATCAAGGTGTAGGTTGTTCAAAAGTACCAGACATCAACGATGTTGGCTTAATGGAAGATCGTGCAACACTACGTATCTCTAGCCAGCATATTGCTAACTGGTTACGTCATGGTATCTGCTCTGAAGAGCAAGTAATGGAAACCATGAAACGCATGGCGGCCGTTGTAGATCGCCAGAACGAAAACGATCCTCTTTACCGTCCTATGGCCGCTAATTTTGACGACAGCATCGCCTTCGCAGCAGCTTGTGAGCTGGTTATCGAAGGGTGCAAACAGCCAAACGGTTATACCGAGCCGGTTCTGCACCGTCGCCGTATCGAAGCAAAAGCAAAATTTGGTGCATAATTAGTTTCACTCATAGCGACTGAATGACACATAAAACCGCGCTCTCTAAACCAAGAGCGCGGTTTTTTCGTATAAGGTAGACTACAGATACCGTTTACGAGTCAATTTTGATGAATATCTCAACCTACGCAGAGCAGCTAGCCGAGTTTATTAACCAGCACCCACGGCTAGTCGTCCTGACTGGCGCAGGTGTGAGCACAGACTCGGGAATCCCCGCCTACAGAGATAAACAGGGTAACTGGCAGCACACAGCTCCCGTACAACACCACGAGTTTATGAACAGCCATTATGCCCGTCAGCGTTATTGGGCACGGAGTTTACTCGGCTGGCCAATGATTCGCGATGCGCAACCCAGTCCAGCCCACTTAGCCCTATCCAAGCTAGAGCAACTAGGTCATATCCATTTGCTCATTACACAAAATGTCGACCGCTTACACCAAAAAGCGGGAAGCCATCAGGTTATCGACCTGCATGGGCGTTCCGACAAAGTAAAATGCATGCAATGTTCGCAGCGCTACAATCGAACCTATATCCATGAAATCAGTGCTCAGGCAAACCCTCAATTTGAGATATTTGAGGCAACAGCAAAACCTGATGGCGATGCCGACTTAGAAACCGATCAGTTTAAACACTTTAAAGTGCCTGACTGCGCTGAATGTGGAGGCATTTTAAAACCTGACGTTGTTTACTTTGGGGATAATGTACCTAAAGAAACAGTCTTTAGCGCACTGGATGCACTGGAACAAGCCGATGCTTTGCTCACTATTGGAAGCTCACTGATGGTTTATTCTGGTTTCAGGTTCTGTAAAAAAGCCGCAGAAGGGAACAAACCTATTGCCGCACTTAACTTAGGCGTCACTCGAGCTGACTCCCTACTCAGCTTGAAAATTAGCGCACCCATTAGCGAAACACTCACCGCAACACTACCACTACTGTGAACACAGTCACCCGTCTATAGAATCTTTCTGCAATTAATACCCTTTTGCAGTAAAATAGAAAGATATATTTTAAGGGGTAGAATCATGGCTAATCGCGCCTGCGCACGACACATATTGGTAAAAACACGCGACCAAGCAGAAGCAATCAAAAAGCAGTTAAAGCGAGGGGCTGATTTTGGGAAATTGGCTAAAAAACACTCCTTTTGCCCTTCCGCCAAACGTTTTGGTGATCTAGGAGAGTTCCGACGCGGCCAGATGGTGAAACCTTTTGATGATGTTGTCTTTAAAAAGCCGCTTCATATTGTTCACGGCCCTGTAAAAACCCAGTTCGGCTGGCATCTAATCGAAACAATCTACCGTAAGTAATTACTCTTCCAATCGTACACAGTTACGACCATCTTGCTTAGCCTTATATAGGGCCATATCAGCGGCCAATACATGAGCATCTAAATCAAACAGACCTTGCTGCTCTGCCACGCCAATACTCAATGTCACCTCTTGCTGACACAACTGAAACACTAATTGATGCTCCTCGAGCTTAGCTCTGATACGTTCAGCAATTTGCGCTGCCTGCTCCAAACCCGTATCCGGCAATAAGAGGATAAACTCTTCACCGCCCCAACGGCCTAAACAATCGGTGGGTCTTTGGTTATCATCCAGTAAGTCAGCAATATGCTGCAATACCTGATCTCCCAATGAGTGCCCCCCTCTATCATTAATCGTTTTAAAATGATCCACATCGATCATCAGCAAAGAAAGCGGCTTACCACTACGTAGATGACCACTTTTAATCCGCTCATAACGTTCCGTAAAAGCTCGTCTATTTAACAGACCTGTTAATGGATCTTGCCAAGCAACGCTCTCCAGCTCCTGCTGATAATGGTTGATCGCTTTTAAGAGCAGTGCGAGAACAACACCCGTCACAACAAAACTGACAAATAAGGTAATAAACAGCGGTGGGAAAAGCGCCTCATCAACCTGCCCCTCTTCCGCTTCCACGCAGAGAATCAGGTTTAACTCCTCTATATGGCGCGTATTAAGAAGATAGGTTCTTCCATCTTTCTCATAGGAAAAGCGCCCCTCCGGCAGAGACAGGACCTGTTCCACTACAGATTTAACGCCAATCTTTTGGTACAGACTTGTCGACACCGAGCCTGAACGGTCATGTAACAACAGATTACCCGTCGGCGTTACGAGATAAACGTTATTGCCATAACGAGCACGATAGTCAGAAAACGTCTGGGTGATACTGGCTAGATTAAGTCCAAGTCCTGTAGCACCAAGAAAGGTACCATCAGATGCACGGATTTTAAAATTGATAAATATAGTTAACTGATCGCCATTAGCTAAATCAGGGTCTAGATTTAATTCACTATTGCCAGGTATCTGGCGCAGATGAAAATACCAATCATCTCGTGAATCGTTCTCTGAGACCTCTTTCAGCAACCCTTCAGCGTGATAATAATTTCGAGTTAAATCGGAAACCATAAAAGCGGTAAAAGCACCGTATTTCCGTTTAATCTCACTCAAATAGCGTACAACAGAAGTGGAATCCTGCTCACCCGCCAGAATCCAATCCTTCAAAAAGGTATCGTTCCCCATAAAGGAAGAAACGGTTCTCGGTTTTATCAAATCTCGCTGAACTTCAGCATAAATATTGTCACTTGTTAATGGCATCTCGTGCTCAACAAGCGAATTTAAGGCCGCTTGTCGAGAAAGATAAAAACTTACACTAGCCGTCAGCATAAACCCTATAACAATAAGTAAACTGACCACCACAAGCATACGCTGTTTAAACTTCACGAACTTCCACCTAACCCTTTCTATCTTAGCTTCGCTAAAAGATACCAAGATAAGCTCTGTATTGATGCTCTGGATCTATAATATTTGATGAGTATCAATATAATAAAATCTCAAAAAAGGGTATTATTGATAACGGTTATCAATTACATTCACATTATCGAATATATTTCATATGCATATACGCACTCGCCACAATATCTTGCCTTTCTTGCTATTACTACTTGCTACATACAGTAATGCTAATAATACAGATGATACCCGACATACCCCAACTAAAGAACAGCTAGGGCAGCAGTTGTTTTTTGATACCAACCTATCCTTTAATCGAACTCAATCCTGCGCCACTTGCCATTCCGCTAGTCATGCTTTTACTGACCCTCGCGACAATGGCGTTCAAGGTGCCTATTCACTAGGTGATGATGGTCATTCACTCGGTGATCGTAATGCCCCCACAGCCGCCTACGCAATGTTTAGCCCGGATTTCACATTCAATAAAGAAGGCAAATATATTGGAGGGCAGTTTCATGATGGCCGTGAAAGCAACTTGGCAGGCCAAGCGGGAGGACCACCTACGAATCCTATAGAGATGGGCATGCCCAACAAAAGAGTAATAGTTAAACGTTTGCAGGAAAATCCGTTTTATCTCTCTGCATTTAAATCACTTTATGGTGATAATATTTTCACCAATGCGGAAAACAGTTATGCAGCGATGGCCGACAGCATCGCCCATTTCGAACGTACTGAACTATTCGCACCATTTGATTCAAAATATGACCGCTACTTAAAAGGCGAATATAAGATGACAGAGCAGGAGGAATTAGGCCGCACGCTATTTTTCTCCCAACAATTCACCAACTGCAATCTATGCCATCAGCTGAATAAATCTCAGCGTCATCCACAAGAGACATTCACTAACTACGAATATCATAATATTGGCATTCCAACCAATATTGAGGGACGCAAGAAAAATAGTGTTCCTATTGATACAGCAGATACAGGCTTACTCAATCATCCACAGGTTGATGATCCTAAACAAGCGGGTAAATTTAAAGTCCCGACACTGCGTAATATCGCGGTAACAGCCCCTTATATGCACAACGGTGTTTTTCAAGATTTACGTACTGTTGTTCTGTTTTACGATAAATACAACAGCCGCAGTAGTAAACGCCAAATCAATCCCGAAACAGGACAGGTTTGGGCTACACCTGAAGTACCGCAAAACTTATCACTCAAAGAGTTAGAAACAGGGCCAGCACTTGATGATAAACGCGTAGATGCGCTAGTTGCATTTATGAAAACACTCACTGATAAACGTTATGAGCATCTGTTAAATAATAAAGAATAACTCCCCTAATCCTTGCACAACTTATCCATAGGCTGTTTTATTAATATTTTTCTAAAACAGCCAACAATTATCAGCTGCTGTTCAGCTTTCTTACCATAGAATACGAGTCATATTTTGCTCTGACTGTTGTAGAAAACGATGCCAAAACTCATTAAAGATTTTCGTAACTATCAATTTGTTTATTATTGGTATGATAAAAGTGCGGGTAGAACTAGCCCCTATTTCCCTACGCTGAACCATGCAGAAGACTGGTTTGTGCAACAACAGCGCGTCAATTATTCAGGTCCTGAGCGCCGCAAACCTGCCTGTGATAAACATCACACGATACGAAGACGCGCAGCCGATACAACAATTAAAGTTGATTTAGATATATCTCGCGAGAAAATATCCGAGCTTAAACAACTCCTCATTGCCTAACATTCGGTCAGTTACCGGCCTCCTCTCCAATAATAAATAAAGATCTCTAGACTAAAAGCGCTACTAAAACACATCGTTGCGGCATAAAAAAAGCGGCATCCCGTTACCAGAATGCCGCTTGATTCTAACCTTTGTCTGAATTTATACGCTCAGAACTTTCTCACCACGGGCAATACCCGATACACCAGAACGTACAACTTCCATAATATTGGACGTCCCTAAGGCTTCGATAAAAGCATCCAGCTTACTGCTTGCTCCCACCAGCTGTACGGTAAAAGTATTTGGCGTCACATCGATAATAGTGCCACGGAAGATATCTGTCGTACGCTTAATCTCAGCGCGAACAGTACCATTGTTGGCTTTCATTTTAATCATCATAAGCTCGCGCTCAAGATGATCGCCTTCAGTCAGGTCAACAACCTTCACTATATCAATCAGCTTATTCAGCTGCTTAGTAATCTGCTCAACCACACGGTCATCGCCAATAGTAGTTACCGTCAAACGAGACAATGTCTCATCTTCTGTCGGTGCAACGGTTAGCGACTCAATATTGAAATTGCGCTGAGAGAACAATCCAACTACACGGGATAATGCACCCGGTTCGTTTTCCATCAATACAGAAATAATATGACGCATGATTATGTTCTCTCCGTTTTGCTTAGCCACATGTCACGCATAGAACCACGCGGTACCTGCATAGGGTAAACGTGCTCAAACGGATCTACTGCGATATCCATGAATACCATACGATCTTTCATAGCAAATGCTTCACGCATAGCGCCTTCAAGATCCTCATAACGCTCAACCTTAATGCCTACGTGACCGTAAGATTCAACCAGTTTGACGAAATCAGGTAACGACTGCATATAAGACTGCGAGTGGCGGGACTCATAGTTCATATCCTGCCACTGACGTACCATGCCTAATGACTGGTTATTCAAGCAGATAACTTTAACTGGGATACCATATTGGCTAATGGTAGATAGTTCCTGGATATTCATCTGGATACTACCTTCACCCGTTACGCATACAACTTCCTCTTCAGGAAAGTTAAGCTTAACGCCCATTGCAGCAGGTAAACCAAAGCCCATAGTTCCCAAGCCACCGGAGTTAATCCAACGGTTAGGTTTGTTAAACTTATAATACTGAGCAGCAAACATTTGATGCTGACCTACATCAGAACAAACATAAGCATCACCATTAGTGACTTTGCTTAGCATCTCAATAACCTGCTGAGGCTTCATCTGCTTGGAGTCATCTGTTTTATAACGACCGCCATGACGACCACGCCACTCTTCAATCTGCTCCCACCATGTTTTCAGGCTTTCAGCAGATGGCGTACTTTTCGCCGCTTGCAGTTGCTCTAACATCTCTTTTAAGACCGCTTGCGCAGGCCCTACGATTGGCACATCAGCTTTAATCGTTTTAGAGATCGATGCAGGATCAATATCAATATGAACAATTTTTGCCGTTGGGCAAAACTTATCGGTACCGTTCGTTACTCGGTCATCAAAACGAGCTCCGACCGCTAAAATCATATCACTATGATGCATCGCCATATTCGCTTCATAGCTACCATGCATACCTAACATACCAATAAACTGAGGGTCAGTACCTGGGAAACCACCCAAGCCCATCAGCGTATTTGTAACAGGGCAACCTAACTCTTTAGCGAGTGCGATCAACTCTTTACTCGCATCACCCATAATGACACCACCGCCCGCATAAATAACGGGACGCTTGGCAGCCAACAGCATATCCACAGCCTTTTTAATCTGGCCGGAATGCCCTTTAGAGATAGGGTTGTAAGAGCGCATTTTGACACTCTTAGGGTATTCATACTCATAACGCTCTGTTGGGGTTGTCATATCTTTAGGGATATCGACAACAACGGGGCCTGGACGGCCACTCTCAGCGATATGGAACGCTTTCTTTATAATCTCTGGAATATCTTCCGGACGCTGAACACTGAAGCTGTGTTTCACGATAGGACGCGAGACACCGATCATATCGGTTTCTTGGAAAGCATCTTCACCGATCAGGTGTGACATAACCTGACCTGTAAGAACAACCATTGGGATTGAGTCCATGTAAGCCGTAGCAATGCCTGTAACGGCATTGGTCGCCCCTGGACCTGAAGTTACAAGTGCCACACCCGCTTTACCGGTTGCACGTGCATACGCATCTGCCATATGAGTGGCAGCTTGCTCATGGCGGACCAAAATGTGTTCGACGTCATCCTGAGTAAAGATTGCATCGTAAATGTGCAGTAATGCACCGCCAGGATATCCGTAGATAAATTTAACGCCTTCATCACGAAGTGCGCGAACAACCATTTCTGCGCCTGAAAGTAATTCCACTTTATTCACCCTCTAACGACGTCAGTGTCTCGTTACTGACGAAATTAACAGTTTTTGTTTCTGTAACGTTGAACGTGCCTGTACCAGACAATATTTTTTGACTCTCTAGCGATCTCACTCTGAACCATTCCAGGGGTAGAGCTGAAGGTTCACGTTCGGGTGTGTGCCGGTGTTAGGGATCTCCCAACCGACAGACCTTTGAGAAACGGCTCACAGAAAGCTGTCTCCCTGAGTTTCGGGGTTACCTACACACTCAAGGCCTCAAAATTCGAGGCGGTAATTGTAGCCCATTCAGGTTGATTTTTTCAACCCAAAGGAGGGAAAACTGAGGCATTGCGCTTGTTTGTAGTAATCTACTACCCAGAACAGCCAGATCGCGTTATAGTTTTGCTATATAAAACTCAGAGGCGGAGCGCCAAAATCCAATTCGCTCCAACTATACGTGTACAGGAGATCCCTATGAGTATTGCTGAGATTAAAAACAAAGAACGCGTGATTAACGAACTGATGTCGTTCATACGAAAAGTACTTGTTGAACCTGAAATTTGCGAGACAGCACTAAAAATAGCTCGAGAGCATATAAATGATGATAATGCAGCGGTGGTTATCGCGGATGAGCTGTCATCAGTCACTAACATTAAAATACCGCTAGAACACAGCGAAGCCGATCGCCTTTTCCTTGAGGTGTTGATCGACGTAATAAAAGATGAAAAAGCACTATATTAAGAGAACAATCAATACCTATTAATTGATCTATAGGCTGCTTCTTGGCAGCCTTTACTACGCCAGAACCCCCTCAGCATTAATCCGACTGTTTAGTCAAACTCGCAATATAATGCGTTAATACTTCTAGTTTTTCTGGATCATTATCAACGAACTGTATATCAACACTAATAAAGTTTGTCTGTGTGCTTTTTTCGTTTGCCTGTAAACCTGAAATAAAACCATTCATCTGAGCAACACTATTACCATTCACCTGCTCAATATCAACCACTGACTGCTCAAGAAGCTGAGGTACTCCATCCTCCCGTTTGACCACGACTTGTACTGACTGCAACGTTACCTCTTTAATAGCACAACGCAACACACCAGAAGCAACACGTAGCTGAGCTAAGCCTTTAGGTTTTTTCGCCGCCTTTGCCACGGCAGCAGTTTTTCCTGCCGCCAGCATTTGAGCTGCCTTTCGACGTGATTCTGCACTAGTAGTGAAACGCTTACCCACGTACTTCTTAATTTTCTCAACTAACTGCCTATCTTCGAAAGGCTTACCCATATAGTCGTTAACACCAGCTTGGATCGCCTTAAGCACATAATCTCGCTCCCCACGGCTGGTAATCATGATGAACGGTATATCGACATAGTTAACTTGCTGACGAGCCCATTGCAGAAGATCCAAGCCAGACATACCCGGCATCTCCCAATCACAAAGAATAAGATCGTAATTTTCATTATTCATCTGCTTGCGCCCAGCTTCACCATCCTCAGCAGAATCAATCTGATACTCAGGGAAGTGCTCTTTTACAATCCGTGACACGTGATCACGAATAAATCGAGCATCATCAACAATCAGTACTTTAATTTGACTCATTCTTCCCCTCTACAACATCCACCCATTAACTAAAATTGGGCCACTCATCAGAAACAATAACGATCTTTTAGCCTATCAGGTATAACAAACACATTGTTTTCCGTCCAGTTAGGCTGCTTAAAAACAGAGAATCAACGATTTATGGCTGGAACCAGTAGTTGAGGGAACTGATATTTAAGCGCAAGGATAATCTGCTGTAGTTGACCTCGCGAACGAAAAACCAAAACCGTATCTTTGTCATCAAAATATGGCCCAAGCAGACCTGGCAAGCCTGAACCCACTTTATAAATGCTCTTATTGGTCAACCCAGTACATTCAAAAAAACCGGGGGATTCATTAAATAACCACCGCCCATGTGTAAACACAGGTAAACCTTTCGCTTGGGTCGATAAACAAAGCTTAGTCTGTTTCAGCACTAATGCATAAACGGTTCCGAGAGGGCTATGCTCAATAACAAACCCATTAGCAATAGGTGAACGACCCACACTCGTGGTTATATAGCCCCATTCACCCCCTGCCTTACTTGTAAATGCATAAACCGTTTTCTGTGGGTCATTCGCACTAATTTCATCACTATAGCGGTAGTAATTAACCAGTAGCTGGGGGTTACTCAAGTGATAGAAAGGTTCTTGATTCAAATTAGATAAGAGAGGCGATAGATAATCAGCATAAGGTGAAAATGCATATTGTGTGGGTAAACCGATCTCAATGGGCGTGACGGTTGTAACCTTTGAAATGGGCGGAGCCTGCTTTTGCGGCTTTTGTGTTGCACATCCAGCCAGTAATAAAAAAACTATAAACCATAACCGCATCAAAACCCTACCTTATCTAAAAGTAATAACAGACACTTAGCATAACGGATCGCCGCCAATAAAAAAGCCTGCGAAGATCAATTCACAGGCTTACGGCGTTACCCTTAGAGGTTCATACTATCGAAAGATAAACTCCCCTTGTTCCACATCTACAGCGATCTCTGTACCCGGTAGATACTTGCCCGCTAATATCTCCTGTGCCAACGGGTTTTCTATCCACTGCTGAATGGCTCGTTTTAACGGCCTTGCCCCATAGATAGGTTCAAAGCCTACATCCACCAGCTTATCCATCGCTGTGCTAGTTAACGTTAGTTTCAACTCGCGTTCAGCCAAACGATCTTGCAAATGCTGTAGCTGAATAGTAGCGATACCGGCCACCTGACTTTTCTTCAAACTGTGGAACACAACGACTTCGTCAATACGGTTAATCACTTCTGGGCGGAAGTGCATACCCACAGACTCCATTACCGCGTTATGCATGAGCTGATAATCATCGTCATCACTGAAGTTCTGAATAAGATCAGACCCTAAATTAGAGGTCATCACTACAATCGTATTGCGGAAATCAACTGTCCGCCCTTGACCATCAGTTAAGCGCCCATCTTCCAATACCTGCAACAGAATATTAAAAACATCTGGATGCGCTTTTTCGACTTCGTCCAACAGTAAAACAGAGTAAGGTTTACGTCGCACCGCTTCAGTCAGATACCCCCCTTCTTCGTAACCGACATAGCCTGGAGGCGCACCGATTAAACGTGCAACGGAGTGTTTCTCCATAAACTCAGACATATCGATACGCACCATCGCATCTTTTGTATCAAACAAAAAACTTGCAAGGGCTTTACATAGCTCGGTCTTACCCACCCCTGTAGGGCCAAGGAAAAGAAATGAACCATTAGGCCGATTAGGGTCAGATAAACCCGCTCGTGAACGGCGTACCGCATTAGAGACAGCAATCACGGCTTCGTCCTGCCCGATAACTTGCTTATGCAGCTCTGATTCCATACGTAATAGTTTTTCTCGCTCACCTTCCAGCATGCGATTGACCGGAATCCCTGTCCAACGAGAAACCACCTCAGCGACCTCTTCCTCCGTCACTTTATTACGCAGTAATTTAGTTCCCTGCTGCCCCTGCTCTTCTGCTTGGGCTGCAGCGGCAAGCTCCTTCTCAAGCTCCGGAATAAGACCATACTGTAGCTCGGACATCTTCTGAAGATCACCCGCACGGGTATACTTCTCAAGTTCGATTCGCGCTAAATCTAACTCCTCTTTAACTTTTTGAGAACCTTGGAGCGCTAGCTTTTCTGCTTTCCAGACTTCGTCCAGATCAGAGAACTCTTTTTCGATGTTCCCTATAGTCTCTTCTAGCTCTTTCAATCGCTGTTTAGCAGCAGCATCTTTCTCTTTTTTAAGCGCCTCGCGTTCCATTTTCAACTGAATTAAACGGCGCTCTAAGCGATCCATATCTTCCGGTTTAGAATCCATCTCCATACGAATACGAGAAGCGGCTTCGTCGATTAGATCTATCGCTTTGTCGGGAAGTTGACGATCTGTGATATATCGCTGGGACAATTTAGCCGCAGCAATAATTGCAGAGTCGGTAATATCAACCGCATGATGAATCTCATACCGCTCTTTTAAACCACGCAAAATAGCAATCGTGGATTCTTCATCTGGCTCATCGACAATTACTTTCTGGAAACGACGTTCAAGAGCTGCATCTTTTTCAACATATTGGCGATATTCATCCAAGGTAGTGGCACCAACACAATGCAACTCACCTCGAGCTAATGCAGGCTTCAACATATTACCCGCATCCATTGCGCCTTCACCTTTGCCTGCGCCCACCATGGTATGTAGCTCATCGATAAACAGAATAACCTGCCCTTCCTGTTTAGATAGCTCATTCAATACAGCTTTTAGACGCTCTTCAAATTCACCTCGAAATTTCGCACCAGCAATTAGCGATCCCATATCAAGCGAGAGCACTTTTTTACGCTTAAGCCCTTCAGGAACTTCACCATTAACGATACGCTGTGCAAGCCCTTCTACAATGGCAGTTTTACCGACGCCCGGCTCCCCTATAAGTACAGGGTTGTTTTTAGTACGGCGCTGTAGAACTTGAATAGTTCGACGAATCTCATCATCACGTCCTATTACAGGGTCGAGCTTGCCTGATTCCGCACGTTCAGTAAGATCAATACAATACTTATCTAAAGCTTGACGATTACTTTCTGCATTAGGATCTTGCACTGACTCCCCTCCACGAATTTGATTGATAACAGCTTCTAGTCTGTCTTTGCTGACACCTGATTCGCGCAGCGCTTTACCTGCATCAGATTTATCATCTAGCAGGGCTAAAAGAATCAGTTCACTAGCAATATATTGATCACCCCGTTGCTGGGCGATCTTATCTGTCTTGTTAAAGACGCGTGCAACATCTTGAGAGAAACGAATCTCACCATCAGGGTTTTGCACACTCGGCAAACGGTCGATGTACTGTGCGGTTTGGTTTTTCAAACGCTGCATATCTGCACCCGCCTGAGCTAATAACTGCACAGCACTACCCTGCTGCTGATCTAGTAATGCTTGTAAAAGATGGACAGGCTCAATGTAATTATGATCTCGGCCTACAGCTAAAGATTGAGCGTCTGCCAGAGCTTCTTGCAATTGGGACGTAAATTTATCTGGACGCATATGCCCTCCGCTGATTAATCCAATTCACCCCGATCTTAGTTGTATTTTAAGAACAGGGAGAATTGAATGATTTATCGTATACCAGAGATATGAGGGTGAACCGGGTCGGCTTCAAGAGGCAAGCAAACAAAAATTAGACATTTCTTATATTAAGATAACTTGAGACCATTTTACACATCAAGAAATCGTTTTTTATTCTGATCAATAAACTGACGGATCTGTAACGTATTAGTATCATGCTCACTTAAAAAGATAAGTAACGTATTAGGATCTAGCTGAAAGCCGCTAAATAAGCAGTCTCCAATTTCTAAGTGGGCTTCATCGTGACTTTTGGCGCTTTTTTCAACAGACCGAAAGATATATGCCAATGCCTGTTTAGCAACAGAGAGCTGTTTTTTAGCTTCAGGAGGGAAGCTAGATGCCTGCACATCCCCACTCTGTAATACACAACCGTAGAGTATTAACCCTTTATCCTGCATTTCATGCCAAATAGTCATTGTCGATACTCCATTGCAACAAATCACCTGCCTGCTGCTTCAATACAGGTAGCGATATATCCTTATCTGATTTTAAACATAAAGACTGATTTTGATCATTAAAGACCGATAAGGTATCGACCTTAGGGCCAGCAATAACAACATTATTAACCGCACCTAAAAAACTCGCCTTTTCTGATATAGCATCAGTTAAACGATTAATATTGAGCAACAATGATTTAATAGAGGCATCATCAATATTAGAACACAGTACATCTTGCCCTTCTCCAATATGCATAGCGCCTAAAACCCCCCTCTTATTCATCGCGGCATCTAAAAGGGTTTCTTCATATAAAGGCTTATAAAAATCAAGGGAGAAACCATTAGTATCCAGTAATCGATCCCGAACCTGGTCCCAATCTATATCTCTTTCTACCGCTGAAATTAGCTCTTCAATAACACCTAAAATTGCTCGTGGGTCTCTAGCATCGACAAACATAACCGTACTCATAACCCCGAGATCTTTTAACTCGCTTAAATAACGATTGTAATCTGGGTTAGATTCCACATCTGAATGAGTAACAGCAATAATCAGCCTACGTTTACGCAGGTAATCACCAAACGCTTTCGCATAAAAACGTATATCTCGAAAAGGGTCTTTGCGCGTATTGTCTACTAAAAGGACCATACCAATAGCGTCGTGGGCAAATTCACTGGTTAGCATATCCCACATAAAACGAAATCTTTCTTGACCAGGTGTGCCATATAGATGAACACGTGTTTCAGCATTTAAGTCTAAAACCCCGTAATCCATAACTATCGTGGTATTTTTCTTACGCCTAACAGTTACATCACTGGCCTGAGCATCCGTATCAAGTGTTTCAATATCACTGACTGAACGAATCGCTGTTGTTTTTCCTGAGCAAACTGACCCTGTGAATAGGATCTTATAATCCTTCATTCATGCATTCCTTATTTCAGAGGAACATTAGTAGTGCCAGTGTAGCAATACTCAGCTGAACGAAAACTAAAACACCTCAAAAAACATTCAGATTTCCATCTGATAAGATGATATTTATCGCATGCTTAACACTGGATTGATATGACGAATAAGTCGAACACCTTAGACAGGACGTAATAGATAGAGACTTTTAGCCCCTATCTAGGCGAGCATGCGCTCAACTTCAGCTTTTGCAATAAGATGCTGAACCTGCTGAATATGAGCTCTTACATCGGAAATATTAGTTTCTTTCTCTGATAAACAAACGAGCACTCTATTTGCTTTTAACAGAAAGCCACTTAAACGTTTATCACCTATTTCTAGGTGAGCCTCGTTATGTTTGCTTTTATGCTTACCAACATTTAAAAATATATAGCTAAACGTCTGCCTTGCAACCGTCTCATAATGTCGATTTGCTTTGGTAAAAGAAGATGTGGTCACCTCTTTCCCTTCAAGAAAACAACTACTTTCAACAACATTAGGTTTATCTATTGTTCCAAGTAATTCATTCATCGCCGACTCCACTGCAAAAGATCCACAGCTTGCTGTTTAACTACATTGATACTTAAATCTTTATGGGAACACAATCCAAGTGCCTGCTCCTCTTCAACAAACACCGAGAGGGTTTCTTGTTGCGGGCCATATAAAACCAAATCATCTATATGCCCTAGAAAAGAAGCCTTAGCTTCTAATGCAGTCACCAAATTAATCATTGAACGTAGTAATTCTTTATTTTGTTTACTACTAACATTAGAGCTCAAAACTTTGCGATCGGCCCCAAGGTGAATTGCGCCTGTAATACCTCGTGTATTCATCGCAGCTTCAAGTAATGTAACCTCTTCATCAACCTCAATAGCCGAGGAATCGCCCTCCCCATTCGCCTGAGGCATTGTGCTATTGACGGCTAGTCGCTGCTCTAGTTCAGACCAAGCAATATCTTTTTCTCGATGCCCAACCAACTCTTTTACTATTTTAAGTACCGAGGTTGGGTCTCGTGCATCAATAAAAATAACGGTTGTAAACAAGCCCATAGCCTTGAGCTCTTGCATATAATAATCATGATCGGGCTCCGCTTTCTCATCGGAATGGGTGACGGCAATAATCAAACGGCGACGAACTATAAAGTCTCGGAACTCTTCCACATAAAAACGGATATCTTTAAAAGGATCATTACGCGTATTATCCACCAACAAAACAAGCCCCTCAGCGTCATGCACTAAGTCACTCATCATGACTTCCCACATAAACTTGAAACGCTCTTGTCCCGGCGTCCCATAGAGATGTAAGCGGGCGCTATCTGATAGATCAAGAACGCCATAATCCATGGCGATTGTGGTTTTTTTCTTACGGCGAATAGCAGAATCACTTACGCGGGCATCAGTATCAACCGTCTCAATATCACTCAATGAGCGAATAGCTGTAGTTTTACCTGAACACACTGAGCCTGTGAATAAAACTTTATAATCAGTCATTATTAATCCCTTATAGCTTCAAAATAACCAACACGAAGCAATAGACACTGTCACACAGAACAGATTAACTATACCTGAGCCATATCAGTGATAGCCACTTTCACAGCAATTTAGGCGGGAAGTACGTAAGAAGTAAGCTAATTCTTAGCCTAAATAAGAAAATTTGTACGTTAATCACTTAAGGTTTTAACAGATATCAGCCTAAATAAAAAATAATTATCCGATATTACTAATATAGTAAAAAGCCATAGACTCTTCCCGCAAAACGTGAAGAAGCCCTATTCTCCTATCTCGTATTCATTTAAATAAAACACACTTATTCAATTATAAAGTCGAAATAGGTATCTGTATAAAGCTCACCCTGTAAGGTAAAGTGCCACCATTCATGATGATAAGGAACAAAACCATGTTGCATCATTAACCCTTGTAACAACATGCGATTAGCTCGAGCTTGACAAGAAATCGTCTGACTATCTATCCATGATTCAGCCCCAAAGAAATCAAACTCAGTTCCCATTTCCAGCTCTTCTCCGCTAGACAGGTCAATTAATGTCAAATCAACAGTACTGCCGCGGCTATGGCTAGAGTGACGAACTAAATAACCCTTACTGAATAGCTCACTTCTATCTAAATCAGGAAAGAAACGCGCTTGAGTCACACACTCGTTTTCCTCCTCACACCAATCAATAAAATGGTTAACAGCTCGTTGAGGACGGTAAGCATCGAATATTTTAAGACCTAGCCCAAAATGAGCGAGTTCATTCTGAACGCGGAGTAACGCCTGAGCCGCTGGGTTTGTTATCAAACCGACATTTCGTTCATAACCATTGATAGGAACGCCTACAAAGTTATCCCCAGTAAAATATTTGAGATCTATTAATAGGTTCGGAATTACTGTGAGCAGGTCCACAAACGATGCAGGCTTTATAGTTACCTCAGGCAAACTTGTCTCCTAATAAAGATTCATAAGATAAAGTTAGAAAACTTGAATTATTCAATCCAAATCAAACTGGCTAATCGTCCTGTTTCACCATCTCGACGATAGGAATAAAAACGTTCTGCATCTGAATAAGTGCAAAGAGAGGAGCTAGTGATATTAACAACACCTGCTTTTTTTAATCGCTGTGAAGCTAAAGAATAAATATCTGCTAAATACTTGTTATGGGTATCATCAATTTTAGAAAACGCAGATTGAGCTTCTAAACTAGAATCACAGAACTGCTCGTACACCTCAGAACCTACCTCAAAAGCCTTAGGGCCAATAGCGGGCCCAAACCAAACATGCAGATCGGATGGATCTGGGAAAACTTTTAACGTATTTTCCAATACCCCATTTAGCAAACCTCTCCAACCTGCATGGGCAACAGCTACTTTACTGCCTGCTGAATTGGTAAAAAAAACCGGCAAACAATCCGCAGTCATAACAATACAAGCTAAGCCTAGCTCATCCGTCCAACAACCATCAGCTTCACGTCGAACCCCATCTCCACACGCTTGAATCAAATCGGTACCATGTACTTGTGATAACCACTGCGGGGGGATCGTTAAGTTCAGTTCAGCTATCAGTTTTTGACGATTGTCCTGTACATCAACAATCCGATCAGACACATGATCACCAAGATTCAATCCTTGATAGACGCCCTGACTAACACCACCTAAACGTGTTGTAGTTAGCGCATGAACCTTGGAGGGAGCTTGCCACTTAGCCGGTATAAATTTCACGTCCTATCAAATCTCATCATTCGATGCTTCTGCGTCAACGGTAAGCACATCCAGCAAATGTTTAAAGTCATCAGGAAGGTCAACCTCCCAAGAAACCAACTCGCCACTATGTGGATGCCAAAGCTCCAGTTTTTTAGCATGTAAAGCTTGGCGTTTAAAATTCCGCAAGGTTTGCAGCATATCCTCACTACAACCTTTTGGGAGTCGAAAGCGACCACCATAAAGCTGATCACCCACAAGCGGGTAATTAATATGCGCCATATGCACACGGATCTGATGGGTACGCCCCGTTTCAAGCTTTAAACGAATATGTGTATGGGCACGTAACTTTTTCAATACGCGATAGTGAGTAACCGCTTCTTTACCTACACCGACCACCGCCATCTTTTGACGATGCTTAGAGTGACGTCCCATGGGCTCATCGACCATACCACCACCGGTCATTACACCATTAACAACTGCTTCGTATTCACGCCCCATAGAGCGCTCTTGTAACTGCGTAACTAACTCTGTTTGTGCCACGATTGTTTTAGCAACCACCATCAATCCTGTTGTATCCATATCAAGTCGATGAACAATACCTGCTCTAGGGACTTGAGCTATCTCTGGACAATGGTAGAGCAATGCATTTAATAACGTACCATCTCGATGTCCAACGGCAGGGTGAACCACTAAACCTGCAGGCTTATTGACGATCAGAATATGCTCATCTTCATAAACAATATCAAGAGGTATATTTTGCGGTTTATGATCTTCGATCATCTCAAGTTCAGCATCAATAGCGACAATTTCGCCACCAAATAACTTATCGCGCGGGCGTTTCACGACCCCATCAACAGTTAGCGAGCCGTCTTTAATCCAGCCTTGTAGGCGAGAACGAGAGTAATCTGGAAATAGCTGGGCTACAGCTTGATCAAGTCGCTTACCAACGAGATCATTTCCCACTTGTGCTTGGAGTTGTATTTGATCAGACATCAGAACCTAGCAGAACTTTCTTAATTGTTAGGCCTGAGTGTGTTAACAGGCCCAACCAGTTGTGGTTAAATAGGCCGTTGAATTGCTTATAGCCTCTTTGTGCCCAGTATAACCGTTCGGGCCCGAGACTACACTGGGATTAATAAAAGATGCGAATGACCAAATTACTTATTATTGCTTTGTTCTGTTTTATGACAACGGCATGCTCATGGTTTGAAGATATCCAAGAGATACCGGATATCCCCGAACAACAGCTTTATAAAGAAGCTATGTCTGCGATGGATCAACAGAACTACGATCTAGCAATTGAGAAACTGCAACTGCTGGAAGCTCGCTATCCCTTCGGACGGTTTTCAGAACAAGCTCAGCTAGAATTGATCTACGCTTACCATAACAGCTACGAACCTGAAGCTGCACGCGCTGCCGCGGATCGATTTATTCGATTACATCCAAACCATGAAAATATTGATTACGCTTACTACCTCAAAGGCCTAACCTCCTTTGAACAAGATATCTCATGGATCACACAATATTTACCTATCGATGAGACACAACGAGACCCAGGCGCTGCGCTTGATTCTTTTGAAAGCTTCTCAACGCTGGTTAACCGCTACCCTGATAGCCAATATGCTCCTGACTCACAGAAACGTATGGTCTATCTAAAAAACCGTTTAGCCGCCTATGAAGTTCATGTTGCTCGCTATTATATACAACGTGAAGCCTTTGTCGCTGCCGCCAATCGTGGCCGTTACGTCATTGAGAATATGCAAGAAACACCTGCAGTTCCTGATGCTCTTGCCGTCATGATAGAAGCCTATACTCATTTAGGGCAGCAAGACTTAGCAGCAGATACCCAATCGGTCTTAGCTAAAAACTTCCCAGAATATCAATACACTCCTGTCTACAAAGGAGAAAAAACCTTATTTGATGCTGCAACCTTCGACCTTTTCAGTGACGCTAAAGAAGCCCCTGTAGCTACACCTATTAGGATGAGCCAAGAGGCACCAAAGCCTGAACGTGGTATTTTTAGCACTATCACATTTGGCGTCTTCGATGATGATGACGAAAGTAACTAACTCATCACAAAGGCACCTTAGGGTGCCTTTTTTAATGGCTAAATGCTAAAACATAATTTACCTACGACACCCAATTCAAGTAGCATAATCATATTGAAAGCGTTCAACTAAGCAGAGAGACTTACAATGCAGGCCGAAACCATTATTCAAGAGATGAAAGTTTTAGCGGAAGTTGACCCTACAACAGAAATCACGCGTAGAACTGCATTTATAAAAAATACGCTAAAAAGATCTAAGCTCAAAAGCCTAGTATTAGGCATCAGTGGTGGTGTGGATTCATCCACCTGTGGCCGACTTGCCCAACTTGCAGTAGATGAACTCAACGCAGAAAGTAACAGCAATGAATATAGTTTTATTGCTATGCGCTTACCATTTGGCAGTCAACATGACGAAGATGATGCTCAGATGGCTCTCGACTTTATTCAGCCCACACAGCGCATTACTGTCAACGTAAAACCTGGCGTTGAAGGCATTCATAGCGAAGTATGCACGTCCCTTAATGCTCTCGGTTTAAATAGAGCCTCAGAAGCTGCAGTAGATTTTGCGAAAGGCAATGTAAAAGCCCGAGCACGCATGGTTGCCCAGTATGAAGTAGCCGGCATAGTAGGTGCCTTAGTACTTGGTACAGATCATTCGGCCGAGAATCTAACTGGCTTTTATACAAAATGGGGTGATGGTGCCTGCGATTTAGCTCCGCTCTTTGGACTGAGCAAACGTCAAGTCCGTTTATTGGCAAAAACACTCGGCGCACCAATGGAATTGGTAGACAAAACACCAACAGCCGACCTAGAGTGCTTAACGCCACAAAAAGCAGATGAACACGCGCTCGGCCTTAGCTATGATGAAATAGACGATTTTCTAGAAGGCAAGCCCGTTTCTAAGGAGATCGAGCAACGTATTATCGATATCTATATAAAAACTGAACACAAACGCGCACCCATTCCAACCATCTACGATTAAGCTGACAACAGGGTAAGCTCTCTTTAACAAGAGTTCACCCGTGAACAGAAGGGTACTGGATCTCTATCGGAGGTAAACCTTCTTCCAAAGCCTTATCTTAGAATTTATCGATCCACTCGATAAGGGCTGGCGGGGATGATCGTCTCCTGCCCCAATAAAATATCCACAAGCAAACGTGTAGATGCTGGCGCCAACACTAAACCATTTCTATATTGGCCGGCATTTAGATACAAGTTTTCAAATTCAGGAACTAAACCTATATAAGGTATTCCTTCTGGCGATCCCGGACGCAGGCCTGACCAATGGTGTTCCACTTTATAATTTTCTAACTCAGGAATAATACCTAAAGCGGTTTCATAAAGTGAGCTAGCCGCCTCTTCGGTGGTCTGCTTATTAAATCCAAAATGCTCAAGCGTACTACCCACCAATACTCGCCCATCATTCCTCGGAATAACATAACGCCCACCTTTAAGAACGACGCGATTAACTAAGCCAGGAACCGCTTTAAACAACATCATCTGCCCATGAACAGGTTCAATGGGAAGACTTTTCCCTACCAGCTGGAGCAGATCAGCACTCCAAGCTCCCGCAGCTATAATTACATTATCGCCACGAACTTCTCCCTGATTTGTTTTAATACCTAAAACTCGATTTCCAGCGGTTAAGAAGCTTTCCACCTCATAATGCTCAAGCACAGTTACTTTAGGGTTTTTTACCAAACTTTCTCGTAGCGAACGACCTAATCGAGGATTTCGAATACTACAAACTTCAGGCATCCATAAGGCATTATCAACGTCTTTAGCTACATGGGGCTCTTTTTGATAAACAAAAGAAGCATCCACTTCCCGAAGTGGGCGATGGAACTTTTTCGCCCAAACAAGGGCCTCTTCATGATCTTCAACATCAACCATAAACATCCCTTTCTGGCGAAGCTCAGGGTCACAACCAGTTTCTTCAAGTAGATCTTGAGATAGATGTATATAACTACTTTGCGACCATGTAGCGAGCTGAGTAACAGCATCGGGATATCGCCAAGGGTACAGCGGAGAAACAATTCCTCCTCCCGCCCAAGAAGCTTCTTTTGCACAGGCTTTACGATCTACGATGGTTACTTCCGCACCTGACTGCGCCAACTCACGCGTCAACATCATGCCGATCACACCACCACCGATAATTAGAAAGTCAGACATATATAATTCCAACACATTAGAAATGGGCTATATTGTGCCGGTAAGCCAGCGTAGATACCATGAACAAGATCATTTTATTATAAAGTTTTATTACGTAAACGACCTGTCATTGAAAGAACTAACTCCGCCGAAAGCTCGCCTGTATCATCAACTATACTGAAAGTTCCATTATATCCTGGACTACTTCCATCAGATTGAAAAACAACCTTTTCTCCATTATTCCATGAAACTTCATTATGAGCTGAAAACGGAATAACTTTAAGAACACTGTCAGTTAAAGGGTTCCATGTCCCATCGGTATCCTCATCAATATATACAAGCATTCCTGCCGGCCATATCAGTGAACCACTTCCGCTGTCACCCGTACAATTACTGTCCCCATCCCAACGACAAACAATGACCTCTTTGCGTGCGGTCAGAGCCACCATCCGTGCAAAAGAAAGGCCTCCTCGAATAGAAGACACATCTGCATCAACCTGCACTCTTGATAGTACTGCAGAGAAGCTAGGCACACCCACAAACAAGACGATTGAAAGCAAGGCTAACGCCAATAACAACTCAATAAGAGAAAAACCTTTTGAAAAACCAATAGGTAACGGCCAGCACCGACCGGAAGAGTATCCCTTTTCCATATATCCCCCCGCAATCCATTGCAGGTTGGTAAATTAAATTATTAGATCTTCCTACCAGCAGTCAGATTCAGCTGCAGTTTTTTGTCCTATATGATTAATAGAAATATCACCACAACGATCACCCGCCATACCGTTCTTAGGTCGAGCTCTAATAGTATAAGTAGTAGCTGTTTGTACAGTCAGAGCGAGATCATAGAACTTATCATCACCATCCTTCGGTGCCTCATTATAAGGAAGCACAGCGCCAGCATAAGAACCATTCTCCGTAAAGTCTCGTTCCATATGCTGAGCCAACGACAATAGATTCGCTTGCGCGTCAACCCTACGCCCTTCTGCAACACTTTCCTGATAGCTAGGATAAGCTATCGATGCCAAAATACCGATAATCGCTACAACAATCATTAATTCTAATAAAGAAAAGCCCTGCTCACGTTTCCTTTGCATCACCTTACCTCTCTCCATCCTTTTCGCCCTTGGCTAAATGCCCCATTAAATTCAGGACAGGTAATACCAGTACTACTACTATTACTGAGACAAGCCCTTATAGTTGTCGAAGAACTATCGTCTTCTGGGATTTCATTCACAAAAGACCCATCCCCTAGGTTAGCAAACCCTCCACCTTGGAGCATTAAGCCAGAACCGATTTGATCCTCAACAATTGGGTTCCCATCTTCATCCGTAGTAGGCACAGCGACTAAATCGGAGGCAGTAAAGTTTCCATCCTCATCATAATCAAATGTAGTGCTATTTAATGCTCCACCTGTTTCATAATCTAGCGCCATAATCCAGCTACTACCTCCAGCCAAACAAGGGTCAGATGAAGGTATTTTGGTTGCGACAATCATTTGACCTATTCTTAACACCGGTCGAGTATCAACCAATTCACCTATTCCACCGGGGCCTCCCTGTACTGCACTCCATGCCAGATCTAAGTACCACCCTTTATCGGACAACTGCAACTCATTATCAGTTGTCACTCTAGCGCCATTAGCTCCAATATAACCTTCAAACAGTACTTCTTGCTGTAAAAGCTGGGTTCGGTCACTGATAACTGCACCCGTATCTAATACCCCATATAAAGATTGTACTTGAGGTGTGGCATTTATCTGGTTGTCGCCGCTCAGATAATAACTACCCGTACCAAACAGCACCATATGACGACCTTGACTATCAAACGCAGTGTTGACCGGCCCTGTGATCGGCTGACGTATTCCCGATGCATCTTTAGCAACAAAAAATGGGACAGGAGTTACGCCACTAAGCAAAGAAGCCGGTGGCGACCAGCTGGCAGGTAATGAGCTAGTAATATCGAAACGCCAAACATTACCCAAAGTATCTCCTACGATAATTCGGTCAGCTATTTTATCTCTATTTAAATCAACAATGGCTGGCTGACCCAGTCCGCCAGTAGTCGGAACAACAATATCTCTAATGATAGAACCATCAGCAATATTTAAAACCCAGATATGCCCTTCTGATACTCCATGAGAAAAGCCACTTGTGACTATTACGCCGAACTTCCCATTATGCAAAGGCGTTATATAAGGTTGCTGAATCAACACCCCCATATCTTCATGAGAAAACTCCCATAAAACTTCATCTTTAGTCATGTTTTCGGGATCACTAACATCTAATAGAGATACCCCAGCGCCACCAGCTCCAGGCGTAACAGCAACCACAGATTTCCAACCAGAACTAATTCCCGTTGGCACATCCACAGGATCAAACCATGCATCAAACACTCGAGGAATACCGTCAACATAATAACGATGGCTGTACTCTGGATAGACTAACTCATACAAATTACTAAATACGCCTGATGGCACATAAGCAAAGAGCTCTTTCCCTCCATCAGCTCCTAAGGATGCGTCGAATACATGAAGCATCCCATCATTCGCACCCACCAAAATAATAGGTGGTTTCGCAATATAAGTAGCTGATTGTCGATAACTGAGGTAATCACTGCCTACAGACGCAGGAAAAGGCGTTCCTAACGCGCTATAGCCATAGTTATTTTTATTAACGTACTGAGGTGATGAATTTACGATATCCCCCAAACGACTACTACGCTGGCGAAAAGGGTTAGATGTATTAATATTTGTTTGTTCTAGTGTACGACTTCCGCGTAAATAATCTAATCGTTGTTGAGCAACAGCTTCTGTAGTTAAAGGACCGCTCGCTGGCGTCACCTGCAGCATTTCTTTCTGCTCAGCAGATAAACTGGCCCATTTAAATTCTACCCCTCCAGAATTTAAAGTAACGCCGGTTAAAGCGTCTTTAGCTGCATAAGTACTGGTAAATATTTTCCGATTGCTTAGATCAGCTTCAGGAATAGCATCCATTATGGCTGCTGCACTCCATGTATCAGCTGTATCCAATACGCCTGTAGAACTGATACCTCGGGCAACTAAATCACCCGACCATAAAGTAGTATCCATAAGCGCATTGAATAATGCCGAGTCAGTACCTAAACGTGACGTATTCGCTGTCAACGCAGAAGCGGCACCGCGGACAGATGCAGAGATTGAAGCAAAAGCTTCCGTTAAGCCATCCACCATTTTCTGAGCATCACCTGCAGTGTAATAAGTATCCGCTCTTTTATAATCGCTGCCCGAATTAGGGTCCAAAACATCTGTATTTGTATGCCACCACCATTCAGGTAACGGATCGGTTCTTGAGTAAGGGTCGCCTAGACTCTGCTCATCGCACTCTGTTCCTACTGGGGTATAACTTGCTATAGAACAGCTAGGGTGTTCACGTACTTCAAACCCTCCATATTTAGCGGTTAGCCAAAATTGGTTATCCCTTTTATCTTGAAGAACCTGCCCTTCCAGCACATCTACCCAGTAGGTCTGAACGGTTTGGGTACCGGCAAAATCATCTCGAATATCTGAAGTATTGGCATCGTAGGCAAGACCTGCCATAAATGCCGAGTTACTACGCCCGGAATAACTACCTGCCGCCGTATCAATACTAATACCTTCCAAATCAGCTATAAGATCTGTGGCAGTTCGTACATTAACTGTAGTGTCACTGCTAACTTCTGCGGGTTTTGTTGGCTCATTCGTGCTTGAAGTATTACCAGGCAAGTTTTTGTCCCTATGAGTGTTCACATCACCAATTCCCAATACCACGTTTTTCTGACAAGCGTATTGAATTGGGTCATCCCAACTTCTAACTACCGGAAAATTATCTACCCACTGCGAGATTGTTCCAGTGCTAGGTGAAGAGTTATGAGCAGGGGATTTAGAATAATATGCCGCAACATTTGATTGATTTTTATAATAACGCAACGCGGTGTAATACAGCTCACTAACAGGGTCGATACTTTTAAAAGAATTAGAATTAAGCTGACCAAACTTATTAATATAATTGATCACACCGCTATCATTAATGGTCACCCCATAATAACCAGCGGCATCGCTCGCATCACTCGCATCAGGATTTTGAATTAAAATACCGGTACTTTCATCCCACTCTTTATTTGGATTCGCTATTAACCCAGAACTAGGATCTAATTGCTCAGGCCCAACAAACTTTTGCTTAGCCCTCAATACACCGCCGTCTCGCAGGCCGTTATCATCATTTAAATAGCCAAATACACTATAACGTACATTATCGGAATAGCGTTGAATTAGCCCTTCAGGCTTCCAGTTCGAACCATACAGCCGACAGTTATCTTCAACACCTACGGCAGGATCGCATACTTTAACGCGTACGCTAGTTTCAAAACGATCACCAGATATAGCATGGTAAGCAATACCACCGCCTCCATCACTCTCAACAATACTCAGATCATCAATATAATAATCTGACCCACCATGAACAAATAAATAGTTAAAATCTGAATGAGATGAAGATGAACTGCTGGTGACGCTTCCTAACTCTGTACCGCCTTCATTATAAACGGTTAATTTAAACTTATTCCCGGATACAGATTCAAAAACAAAACTATACCAACTCCCTGTTGGTCGACTAATCGAAACACTACTCCCTAGCGTATTAGAACTAACAGATGAACCACTTTTAGTACGCTTTTCTACCTTGATAGAACTACCGGAAACCGAAAAACCATAACCATTCCCATCACTATCAGACAAAGCTAATCGATCAGAACCACCGTTAGTAGGCCCGCCGACAGGACGATAGATCCGCCCAGTAAAGATAAAATTATCATAATCAACACTACCTGAATCAACTACTTTTATCCGCGCACCATTTGGATCGCTGTTTGTTTTTTTCTTAAGAGAAAAACCTCCCGCGTCATAGGAATACTCAGAGCTGCGCTCAACCGTACCAGAACCAAATTGAGTCATAGATATAGAGCCAAAGTCAGTATCACTAAAGACCGGGGCATCTACTCCTGGAGCTGTGTTTGAAAACCCGTGTCCATTAGGTAACTGAAAATCCATTTTATTACCTTCACCGTTCACATAGGTCGTGATACTTGAAGTAGAAAATGGCGTAGCATTATTAACAACAGCCGCACCAGAGATCGTTCTAGTTGGGAAAAGGCTACCTTGTCCCGTATGGCGTGCTTTTTCAATCCATGTCTCTGTTACTGTATCTTTAACTCGATACCCACCAGTTAACGCCCAACGAAATGGGTCAATTGTTGAGGTCGCAGCCCAATTTAGATAGTTTCCGCTCCAGACATCCCCTGGACAGGTATAATCTGCGCTAACACTAACTGGATAAAAATGTCTCTCTGATTCTGTTGCACTGTACTCATACCCATAGCACTTATTTGAATCAAAATATCCTACGCTTTTAACCGTCTCATCATAGTTCCCCAAGTTAGCAACACTCATTACTGTCGGGTACTCAACAGATGGTGTCAGGGCTAAATTGCCTGGAACATTACCTTCACCCAAAAAAAGCGGGGTTTGGGCAACGGTATCAGCGCCGCTATTAGCAGAAAACAAAATACCAGTAGAAACAAGCACAGAGACTAACCAACAGGGGCTTGTATGTATAATTTTTTTCATTGAAAAGTCTCCTATAGCAGAGTTAATACTCTTACTCTTCCACTACATAAATTGATTCAAGTCGAACATCTGACTGTCCAGTAAAACCGGCTGATGATGCTGTTACCCTAATTACAGCTCCAGAGGGCTCTGCATCTATACCTGTACTCACATAAATTTCTGCTAACAACTCAGCATTCCACGTTGGTATAGCCGCTGACGAAAATGATGAAGCATAAACACCATTAATAGACGTATCTTCATCCAATGTATCATTAAAGTAATCAGTACGCGCTTGCCGCTCTCCATCCCTCAACGCAGCCTCAGCTGCATTAAAAGCAGAATAGTGATCCCGCAAATTACCCGACATTTTTTCTTGCATGGTCGTCCCTTGCATAGAACTCACACCGATCAAAGACAAGATCAATAAAAATATTAGCGCTATAACTAAGACAGCGCCCTTTTCATTAACTTTATTCTGGCACTGAGGCTTCATCTTAAACGGTTCCTTAATGCAATGGTTGTAGAGAACTGATGCGATATATTTTGATCACCATCGACATCTATAGTTACCCTAACAGCAACTACATCATCCCAATCCCCAGCGGCTTGAACCTGAGTAGCCGTATTAGAGTAATCCAACGTAGACCCTGCACCTGAAGCAATACCATAAGTGATAGTCAAATCACTGACACCTTCAACCAACTCTTGATCATTAGGAGCACCATTATCATAACTAATACTTCGTAAAGCACTTGACGAGGTCAAACCTGAACCTATATAAAAAAGCGTGCTAGAGAACAGTGAAATACTCGTACCTCCTCCAGCAAGATATGCATGACTTAATGGCTTCGCGGCGACTGATTGGTTATTAATTGTTTGTCCTGCGGTGCCTCGCTGCAGATCAGCAGTATCACTCGCTGCAGTATTTTGGAACATATCACAACCCGCTGCATCAGACATTACTAATATTGCACCAGGCGTTTCTCCTCCAACGGTAATAAATGTACTATCTGTAGCATCAACATTAACTGAAAGCACAGCTCCTGCATCCTCCGCCGCATGCTTAACCAGTATAAGATCAGTGCCTGCTACATAGTCGGTCAAATCCCCAACAAAAAATTCTCCGGTGGGGTCATCCCAGCCTTTGATTGGATCATTAATATCATAAGCATCAGCTTTATAATCCGAATCACTCGTATCAATAATATCAAGGGCATCAACGAAACAATTGCCTTTGTAACCCGTATTACGAACATCTTGAGCGATCAACTCTAAAGCAAAACGACCATTCTCTTGCACGCGTGATAACGCCTCATTAGAATTAAAACTCCGAGAGCTCCCCATAAATACAGAAATAACACCGCCAATGAGAAATAAGCCTAAGACCAAGGCGATCATCAGCTCAATTAAACTAAAACCTTTTTCTAGCGGCCTATCCTTTACCAACATGAACTAAAACTCCATTCGATAATTAAAGCTCGTCACAGTAGCATCATCAGCATCGCTAGCAGCACGAATTCTCGCTCTATTATCATTCCATTGTATAGTGATGGATGCTTGATTCGCCGTCGAGCCACTAACTATAACAACCTGCCCTACAGCGCCAGAACCAAGCCGATCTACTACCCGCGCATCCCACTCAGCTCGATCACCCGCTTGACCATCGTCGTAATCCCCATCCTCAGCCGACTCAGGAGCTGCTCGAATTCTATCGGCTAAATCATAAGCCAAAAATGTCGCCTGTGATCGATAGTACGAACCATTGTTACTTTTTAACGCAACCGTCTGTAAAGCCGCTACCGACAATAATCCAATAGAAATAATTACCACAGCAATTAAAACTTCAATCAGCGTTGTACCTTGCTGTTTCTTTTGTAAATAATTTTGGCCATGCATCATGGACAACTATCCCCCGGACTAATCTCTTGTACAGCCGTACGCCCAGTCGCATTAGTGGACAAACACCGGTGATCTGTATCATTCTGAATCCGCAAAGCTCCTGTAACCTCTCCTCGCCCCAAACGGTCAAACACAAAACCATTCGCTGCACCAGAAGCAACTAGATTAATGCTATCCCAAATACGTATTACAGTTACATCGGCAGCCGTCTCTAAATCTGCACCCTGCTGTGTAACAACCATCCATCCACGACTCCAATCAGTACCGAACTCACAAGCTGTGAATGCAAGATTAGATCGACAGGCAGCCGCAGTTTCTCGCCGAGTCAAAGCCTCTGAACGCGCAAGCTGAATAGCAGAATTTAAACTATGAGTGGCTGCCCGAAGTCTGGATGACTCGGTAATTGAATTATAGCTAGGTACACCAAGACCGAGAATGATCCCTAATATCACTATAGCGATCATCAACTCTAATAAGGTGAAACCATTTTCCCGTTTAGACATTACCTACATCCAGTAAATAAAAATTCTCTTATATACCTAAGATTAGTCGTTTAGGGAAACATACGCCATACAAACATGTGAGGGGGTCTTAAAGAAGCATAGACCTAAGATTATCAAAATACAAAAAACCCGAATAATTTTATTCGGGCATCATGTTTATCGCTTAGCTCACTTGAAGTATTTCTACTTCAAAGTCGAGCTGTTTCCCTGCTAATGGATGATTAAAATCAACCGCTACCATCTTATCGTCAAATTCCGATATTACTCCAGGTAGCTCTCCGTTTCCAGCATCTGAAAACGAGATCACTAAACCTAGTTCAAGTTCCACATCCTTAAATTGCGAACGGGGAACATTATGGATATTGCTAGGATTAGACATACCAAAACCATTTTCCGGAAGAATTTTCAGCGTTTGCTTTGCGCCTTCCTCCAAACCAAAGAGTGCTTTTTCAAATCCTTCGAGTAGATTACCATCACCAACCGTAAACGTAGCAGGCTCTTTATCAAAAGTGGAATCAACAATCTGACCGTCTGCCAACTTAATTGCAAAATTCAAGGTGACTGTTTTTCCGGGACCGATCAATTTACTCATTTACATTTTCTCTTTAGAGGGTTTTCGCTTAGCTTCTAGAAACAGCATATCAAAAATAAGTATTACAGCGCCTAAAGTGATAGCTGAATCGGCCAAATTGAACGCTGGGAAATAATAACCTTGATAATGCAAAGAGATAAAATCAATTACATATCCCAGAACTACACGGTCATAAAGGTTTCCAAGCGCACCACCCAAGACCATTGAAAGCGCCAAACCCAACCACCATTGGTTACGCTCTATACGGCGCAGCCAGATCACAATCACAACACTGACGAGCACAGCAATAAATGCAAACAACCAACGCTGCCAACCACCCGCATCGGACAAAAAACTAAACGCCGCACCTTTGTTATATAGCAGCGTCAGATCAAATACTGGTAATAACGGGTTTGGTTCAGCGTAGCTTAGATAAGCATCAGCAAGCTGTTTACTACCTAAATCAAGTAAAACCACCAAAAACGAAAACCACACCCATATGAAGCAGCTGTTTTTAATTTCGCTTGATGGTTCCATTGCCATACTCTCAGTGGGCTTCGTCATTAAGCAAAGCTACGACTTTCGCCGTCACCGTGAACATTTTCAACACAGCGACCACAAAGCTCAGGCTCATCAGCATGCTGACCAACATCTTCTCGATAATGCCAGCAACGAGGGCACTTATCAGCAGCGCTTTTAACAACCTTAAGCTGCAAGCCGGATAACTCAGTTTGCTGAGCATCAACCGCATCAGCCAGGGGTGCTATATGGGCTTGAGAAGTGATCAAGACAAAACGTAATTCATCTTCTAACTTAGCGAGTGTTTGCAGTAGGTTGTCATCACAATACAATGTCACTTCAGCTTCAAGGCTACCACCAACATTACCGGCATTACGCTGCTCTTCTAGCTGCTTATTCACCGCATCTTTCACTGCCATAACCTGCGCCCAATACGCATTACCGAACGGGCTATCTTCAGGCAGTTTTGTTAAACCCTGATACCAAGTATCCAAGTGCACTGATTGTGCTCGATCACCGGCTAAGGTTGTCCAGATCTCTTCTGCAGTAAAACTACAGATAGGGGCAATCCAACGTACTAGCGCTTCAACTATGTGATACAGCGCAGTTTGTGCTGATTTACGTGCAGCAGAATTTGTCGCAGCAGTATATTGACGGTCTTTAATAATATCGAGATAGAAACCACCCATATCCTGAGAGCAGAAATGAGAGATCTTCTGGAATACGAGCAAAAACTCATATTGATCATAATGACCTAACAGCTCGTCCTGTAAACGTGCTGCACGATCTACAGCCCATGCATCTAAAGCCACCATCTTTTCAGTTGGCACCATATCTGTTTCGGGATTGAAACCGTTCAGGTTAGCAAGAAAAAAGCGCGCTGTATTACGAATACGACGGTAAGCATCAGCAGCTCGTTTCAAAATATCATCGGAACAAGTCATCTC
This sequence comes from Neptuniibacter sp. 1_MG-2023, assembly GCF_030547185.1. Lineage (GTDB taxonomy): Bacteria > Pseudomonadota > Gammaproteobacteria > Pseudomonadales > Balneatricaceae > Neptuniibacter. The sequence continues at coordinate 49,905 of NZ_JAUOQR010000003.1, read as the reverse complement.
GCCACTATAATCAGTAGAAGCAACCCAAAGACGGAGAATATCAGCACCGTATTTATTCATCACTTCCTGAGGCGCAACAACGTTACCTACAGATTTTGACATCTTGCGGCCTTGCCCATCCACAGTAAAACCGTGAGTAAGTACTTGCTTATAGGGAGCACAACCTTTGATTGCAATGCCGGTTTTCAAAGAGGATTGGAACCAGCCACGATGCTGATCGGAGCCTTCCAAGTACATATCAGCGGGAAAAGTAAGCTCATCCCGTTGATCGATAACTGAGTAGTGGGTAACGCCCGAGTCAAACCAAACATCTAGGGTATCCGTCACTTTTTCGTAGTCTGCCGCCTCATCACCTAACAGCTCAGCTGCATCGAGATCAAACCAGGCATCAATACCTTCCTGCTCTACACGAAGAGCAACTTGTTCAATTAGCTCAGCTGTATTTGGATGTAACTGCTGTGTTTCCTTGTGTATAAACAAAGCAATTGGCACGCCCCAAGTACGCTGACGTGAAACACACCAATCAGGGCTTTGCTCTACCATAGACTCTATACGATTTTGTCCCCACTCTGGGAACCACTCAACACCTTTAATCGCATCTAACGCAGCGGCTTTAAGACCATTTTTTTCCATGCTGATAAACCACTGGGGAGTTGCACGGTAGATCAACGGTGTTTTTGTACGCCAGCAGTGTGGATAACTATGTTGGAATTTATGCTCAAGTACCAACTTGCCTTTCTCTTGCAGAAGCGCAACAACCTTATCATCAACTTTGTAAACATGTTCACCAGCAAAGACACCCGCACCTTCACCTAAAACACCAGCAGCATTGACTAGGTTTAATGTACCTATGCCATATTTACGACCTACTTCAAAATCTTCTACACCATGATCTGGTGCGGTATGCACTGCACCTGTACCCGCATCAAGGGTTACATGATCACCTAAGATAATAGGAACTTGGCGTTCGGCAAATGGATGTTCTAACGCAATATTTTCTAGGGCAGCGCCCTGACAGCGACCGACGATTGCGTAATCATCCACCCCGTAACGAACCATCACGTCTTTCACTAGACCTTCAGCCAGAAGAATACGTTCCTTGCCCTGACCTAGATCCAATTGAACAAGGACATAATCTAATTCAGCATTCAAAGATACAGCTTGGTTAGATGGCAAAGTCCAAGGTGTGGTTGTCCAGATCACAACAGATATATCGCCAGCACCTGATGCGGCATCGGCAAAACGGGAGAGAAACCCGCTCGGATCTACAGGAGTAAAACGCACATCAACAGCGGTTGAGGTTTTATCTTGATATTCCACTTCAGCCTCAGCCAATGCAGAACCACCTACAACACTCCAGTAAACCGGTTTAAAACCTTTAACAAGGTGTCCATTTTCAACAATTTTACCTAGCGCACGGATAATGTTCGCTTCAGTATCAAAATTCATTGTTAAATAAGGATTATCCCAATCGCCCTGCACTCCCAAGCGAATAAAGTCTTTTTTCTGACCTTCAACTTGCTTACGTGCATATTCACGACATTTCTGACGGAACTCTTTATGGGAAACTTTTACACCCGCCTTACCAACTTTGGTTTCTACCTTGTGTTCTATCGGTAGACCATGACAATCCCAACCAGGGATATAAGGCGCATCAAAGCCACTCATTGTTTTGGATTTGATAATAATATCTTTAAGGATCTTATTAACCGAATGACCAATATGGATATTACCATTTGCGTACGGAGGCCCATCATGCAGGATAAATTTATTACGGCCTGCACTAGCCTCACGAATTTTCTGGTACAGATCCATTTTCTGCCAACCCTTGAGCATTTCAGGCTCGCGTTGAGCTAAATTGCCACGCATAGGGAAAGGAGTTTCAGGAAGGTTTAGCGTTGCTTTGTAATCGGTCATGGTTAGTAAGTTCCGAATTAACTGCAAGTACGGGCAAAAAAAGCCCGCACTTCATCAATATCTGCAAAAATCTGTTGTTTGAGCTGCTCTAATCCATCAAATTTTTGTTCAGCACGAATAAACTGCTTAAATTCAACGGTTAACAGCCGCCCATAAATATCTTCTTCAAAATCAAACAAGTGCGCTTCTAATACAGGCTGTCGACCACCTACTGTTGGCCTCATTCCTACATTACAAACCCCTTGAGATTTAATGCCCTCCCCTGTTACCTCTACAGCATAAACACCCCGTAAAGGACAAGGAAAACGATGCATTCTCACATTAGCCGTAGGCACACCTAGTTGGCGCCCAAGCTTCTGCCCATGCATAACACGCCCAGCAACCGTATAAGGCCTACCTAGCAATAGGGCGGCTTCATCAAATAGGTTTTTTTCAAGCGCCTGGCGAATGCGCGAGCTACTCACACGTTCATCCGCTCTAAGAAACGTTTCAGTATTTACCACAGAAAAGCCATGTTTTTCACCGGCTGCTCGTAGCATGTTGTAATCACCTAAGCGGTCACAACCAAAACGAAAGTCATCCCCGACAACAAAATGCTCAACCGCAAGCCCTCTAAGTAACAACTCTTCAACAAAAGCATCTGCCGTCATGGAACGCAGACGCTCATTGAATGTAAGACAAAGGTGACGATCAATCTCCTCTGCGGCCAACAAACGATGTTTTTCACTAAATCGTGTTAACCGTGGCGGAGCGTCACTGCCAGCAAAGAACTCTCGTGGCTGGGGCTCAAACGTAATTACAACTGAAGGTAAACCCAGCTCATCCGCTTTTGCTTTAACCTGCCTCAAAACCTGACGATGACCAAGATGCACACCATCAAAGTTGCCGATTGTCGCGACGCACCCTCGGTGTTTCTCCCGCAGGTTATGTAATCCGCGAATTAATTCCATTAAGAACTCTTAATTGCTGCCTAAACATTATTGGCTAAAAATAAACGCGGCATTATAGCCCAGATAATGACCAACGAGTACCACTGAGCAAAGTTGTTTTCAACAAACCTAAAGGTTGAGGCTAACTATGTTTCAAATGCCGAGGCCTTAAACCAAAAACAATCAAGACCAAGACATAAACAGCAATACCAACTACTACCAAGATTCCCATCTCAATAACTCGCTGCCACAACCCCAATTCCAACCATAGGGATGGAGACTTCATCAGCCACACAAGCACAATTGCCATCATTAAATTGGCCATAAGCATCCGAATAATAGACATCCCCCAACCCGGACTCCAAGAGAACACACCGGACTTAATCAATCCATACAGCAAAAGCCCTGCATTCATAAATGCAGATACTGCCGTTGCAGCAGCCAAGCCCACATGATCAAACGGCCCTATCAACAACAGATTAAAAATCATATTGACGACCGCCGCTTGAATACCAATTTTTACGGGTGTTTTTGTATCCTGTCGGGAGAAGTAACCTGTCGCCAAAACTTTGATCAGCATAAAAGCTAATAGCCCACAAGCATAAGCCCGCAAGCTCATAGCAGCCATAATCACATCACGATCACTAAGCGCGCCATAGTGAAACAGCGTGACAAGCATAGGTTCAGCAAGAATAAATAGAGCTACAGCAGCAGGAATACCGATCAACATAACCATCTGCATAGCCCAGTTCAAAGTAGAGGAAAAGGACTCTTTAGAGTCCCCTGCATGCCGTCGAGAAAGGCTCGGCAAAATCACTGTAGCTATAGCGATACCAAAAACCCCTAAAGGCAATTCCGCCAATCGATCAGAATAATACAACCACGAGACACTACCGGTTTGTAAAAAAGAAGCCAGCACAGTATCTAATAAAAGATTAATCTGAGTAACCGACACACCAAACAGCGCGGGCACCATAAGAGTCATTATTCGACGAACACCCGGATCATTCCAGCCCCAACGAGGCTTTGGAAGCAAACGCATCTGAGCCATAAAAGGTAATTGAAAAATTAACTGTGCACAGCCAGCGATCATAACCCCCCACGCCAAAGCTAACACTGGAGGATCAAACAGCGGGCTTAAAAAAATAGCCGAGCCGATTAAAGAGATATTCAACAACACCGGCGTAAAAGCAGGAATAGCAAAACGCCCATAACTATTCAACACCGCCCCTGCAAATGCTGTTAAGGAGATCAGCAAAAGATAAGGAAAGGTAATCCGTAACATCTGCGCCGCCAATTCAAACTTACCACCATCTTCAACATAAAAGCCTGGAGCAAACAGCGCAGTCAACATAGGCGCGCCCACAACCGCCAGTACCGTGATAGCAATCAAAACACTACCCAGCGTTCCCGCCACATAGTTCACAAGTTGTTGAACCGACTGGAGGTCCCGCTGCGAACGATACTCAGATAAAACCGGCACAAACGCTTGGGAAAATGCCCCTTCGGCAAAAAGGCGGCGCATAAAGTTCGGGATTTTGAAGGCAACAAAAAAAGCATCCGCACTGCCGCTGGCACCAAAATAACTCGCCACCACCACATCACGTGCCAAACCAAGCATGCGTGATAACATAGTCATCACACCCACAATGGCACTTGAACGCAGCAAACCTACGGTTTTTTTCGGCTTAACGACGGCCTGTGATTTGTCCTGTTGCACTGATAAATTCCATTATTCGATGAATTATACTCAAGAGAAACGGCATATTACTGCTTCAACAAGAAAATTTCTGTAGTTTTATTGACAGCGGGCCAACAAATATGAATAATCTCGCCTCTTATTTTTCGGCGCTAAGCCGATATATTGCACACTAACTAATTTTAAGGAGCCGAACTGTGGCAAATTCCGCAGGATCTCGTAAACGTGCTCGCCAGGCAGAGAAGCGTCGCCAGCATAACGCTAGCCTGCGTTCCATGGTACGTACCTATATCAAAAAAGTTCAAGTAGCTATTGAAGCTGGCGACAAAGCAGCAGCAGAAGCAGCATTTAAAACTGCACAGCCTATCTTGGACGGTTCTGTAAACAAAGGCATCTTCCATAAAAACAAGATCGCCCGCACTAAGAGCCGCATGGTAAAACAGATCGTTGGTATCGCTTAATTTAAGCAGTCCCAACATTAAAAAAACCGGCATATGCCGGTTTTTTTATATCTAAAATTTAAGCCAACACCAAGTTATCGCGATGCACTAACTCCTCTTCACCCATAAACCCTAAAATCGATTCAATTTCACGACTAGGCTTACCGATAATCTTCTCAGCATCCTCTAAACCATAGTTAACTAAACCACGCGCTACAATCCTACCCAGCTCATCACTAATAATGACCATCTCTCCACGAGAGAAATCACCACTCACACTACGCACACCCGCAGGCAACAAGCTTTTACCACGCTCTTTTAATGCTTTTACAGCCCCCTCATCTAACACAAGATTGCCTCGTGCCTGAAGATGGCCTGCGATCCACTGCTTACGAGCCACAACTGGACTTTGCTCTGGCACCAACAAGGTCCCTATAGATTCAGCATCCCGTATCCGCAGCAGCACATTCTCTTCTCGACCACTCGCAATGACTGTTACTGCCCCTGAGCGCGCTGCAAGCTTCGCTGCACGCACTTTGGTTGCCATACCACCACGACCCAGCTTTCCGCCATCACCAGCCATAGCCACCAATGCGTCGTCCTCAGTACGTGCTTCCGAAATCAATGTTGCGGTTGGATCCTGACGCGGATCAGCGGTAAATAAGCCCTGCTGATCCGTCAAAAGAATCAACGCATCCGCTTCAACCAAATTAGCAACCAACGCACCTAAGGTATCATTATCACCAAAACGAATCTCTTTGGTGACAACCGTATCGTTTTCATTAACAACCGGAACAACCCCCATACCCAACAAAGCACGTAACGTAGCCTGCGCATTAAGGTAGCGCTTGCGATTTGAATGATCTTCATGGGTTAGGAGTATTTGTGCAGTATGAGTGTCGTGACGCCGAAAATTAGTCTCATAGGCCTGCACTAACCCCATCTGACCCACCGCCGCTGCCGCCTGCAGTTTGTACACCTCCTGCGGCCGATCACTCCAACCCAAGCGTGTCATCCCTTCAGCAACAGAACCAGATGAAACCAAAACAACCTCTATACCCGATCGCTTCAACGCAGCAATCTGATCAACCCAGCGTGCAATCGCCGCAAGATCAAGGCCTTGACCATCATTCGTTAGTAGCGCACTACCAATTTTTACAACCCAGCGCTTACTGCGCTTAAGCTTTTCCCTACCCAACGACACTTAACCACCCCGACTTTTATCTACAGCCGCAAAAACACCGAGCATTTAGGTTTTTCTACTCACGCACATATTCAACTTCAACATCGTAATCATCATCGTCAAAGTCGTCATCATCAAGATTATCTGCTTCCCTACGCGCTCGCATTTCAGCACGCATCCGCTCAACACGCTCACGTGCCTCAGTATCAACTTTCTCGCGGATAGCTTGTTCCTGCTCGATGATGCTTGGATCTTCCTCTATCGCCTCAAGACGCTTATCAAGGAACATCTGTATGTCGCGCATCATCTCGTCCGTACCTTGCTTACTCAACGCAGATATACGATAAACAGGCCCTTTCCAATCTAAGGCATCAATGACCGCCTGACAACGCTCTTCACGCTCCTCTTCGGTCACCATATCAAGCTTATTTAACACCAACCAACGGGGCTGCTCTGACAAAGTCGCACTAAACTTAGTTAACTCATTCACCGCCACTTCTGCCGCCTGCGCGGGCGTTACATCATCCCAAGGCGCCATATCAACCAGATGCAATAACAAACGGTTACGCGCAAGATGCTTAAGGAAACGAATCCCTAAACCTGCACCTTCAGCCGCGCCTTCGATAATGCCCGGAATATCAGCAATAACAAAGCTACGCTCCTGCTCAATACGAACAACACCAAGGTTAGGCACTAAGGTGGTAAAAGGATAATTCGCCACTTTAGGCCTAGCCGCAGAAACCGCACGAATCAATGTAGACTTACCCGCATTAGGCAAGCCCAACAGACCAACATCCGCCAACACTTTAAGCTCTAACTTAAGGTTACGAATTTCCCCCATCGACCCTTTCGTTGTCTGACGAGGGGCGCGATTCACACTGCTTTTAAAACGGGTATTACCTAAACCATGAAAACCGCCCTGAGCAACCTTTTCTAGCTGACCAATCTCGGTCATATCAGCTAAGATCTCTTCAGTATCCGTATCAATAATAGTCGTACCTACAGGAACCTTTAAAACAAGGTCTTCGCCTTTAGGACCGGTGCAATTTCGGCTTGTACCATTCTTACCATTATCCGAACTATAATGCCGGGTGAAACGGAAATCGATTAGCGTATTTAAGTTCTCATCTGCCTCAAAAAAGATAGAACCGCCATCACCGCCATCACCGCCATCAGGGCCACCTCGGGGGATATACTTCTCACGCCGAAAGCTCATACAACCGTTGCCGCCCTTACCGGCTTCCACCGTAATGACCGCCTCATCGACAAATTTCATTTTATCTCCCAAAAGTTATCACTAGGATAATCTACAATTAAGCCCTGCCTTTATTTTCAAGACTCAGCGGTAGATACCCTAAATTTTACAAAAAAAACATCATAAACAAAAAAGCTCCGCCATAGCGGAGCTTTTTTAAAAAGTAAAAACCTTACTTACGCATCTACAACAGAGATGTATTTGCGTTTCTGCGGGCCTTTAACTTCAAATTTAACAACGCCATCTGCTTTCGCAAATAATGTGTGGTCTTTACCACAGCCTACGTTCGTACCCGCATGGAATTTAGTTCCACGCTGACGAATAAGGATGTTTCCAGCAATTACAGCTTGTCCGCCGAAACGCTTGACACCAAGTCGTTTCGACTCGGAATCGCGACCGTTCTTAGTAGAACCACCAGCTTTCTTATGAGCCATCTATCTGTCTCCCAGATCGGTTATAGTTAGGCAGAAATGCCAGTAATTTTAACTTCAGTAAACCACTGACGGTGGCCCTGACGTTTCATGTGATGCTTACGACGCTTGAACTTGATGATCTCAACTTTCTTAGCGCGGCCATGCTGAACAACTTCAGCAGTCACTTTAGCACCTTCTACAACAGGCGCGCCGATTTTTAAATCGTCGCCATTGCCTACTAATAGAACACGATCAAAATCTACATTTGATCCTGCATCTACTGGCAGCTTTTCCAGTTTAAGGGTTTCACCTTCCTGGACACGGTACTGTTTACCACCGCTTACGATTACTGCGTACATGATTTTCTCCGTTTATTGCCCAACCAGCTACTATGAAAAAGGCCTACTTCTAATGGATACACCATATGGTAGGGAGCCATTTTGGATGGGTCAGGGCGCGCGATTATAATTCAAACAGAAAACAGACACAAGCAGGAATCTACCGTAAAGTCCTATTCACGCCAAAAACACAACATCATCAAATCAATACAGCTAAGGTTTACAGGCGCATTTCTTGACAGTATCCGGCCCGCCCCCTAGCATTCGCGCTACAACTCCAATATTCGCCAAGTAAGTAGCAGCCAATATTATGCAGCCACACCAACTAAATCCGGCCATTGAACCACAATTTGAAGCCGTAAATGATTATATTATCAACCACTTAGGCTCCAATGTGCCGTTGGTGGAAAAAATTGGCCACTATATAGTCGAAAGCGGCGGAAAAAGAATTCGCCCACTGCTCGTTTTATTAGCCGCAAATGCTGCAGGCTATCAAGGCTCGGCTCACATACCTCTGGCCGCGATCATTGAATTTATCCATACCGCAACACTACTCCATGATGATGTTGTAGATAATTCTGATTTACGCCGCGGCAAAGACACCGCAAACGCCAAATGGGGCAACGCACCTAGCGTTTTAGTGGGTGACTTCCTTTACTCTCGCGCGTTCCAAATCCTAGTTGATATAGGCTCAATGGAGATCATGTCAGTTATCTCCAATGCAACCAACGTAATTGCTGAAGGCGAAGTGTTACAGTTACTCAACACTAAGAACCCTGATACAACCGAAGAAGCCTATATGCAGGTTATTCTCGGAAAAACCGCCATGCTATTTGAGGCCGCAACTGAAGCGGGTGCCATTCTAGCCGAAAGCACGACTGATGAACGTGAAGCATTACGCTTATATGGGCTCCATTTAGGCATAGCCTTCCAGCTTATTGATGATGTCATGGATTACCTATCCACAGCAGAAGAGATGGGTAAAAATGTTGGTGATGATCTAGCAGAAGGAAAAGCAACCCTACCTCTTATTCATGCTATGCGTACAGGAACGGAAGAGCAGCGGCTTTTAGTACGCCAAGCCATCCGCAAAGGCGGCCTAGACGATCTACAACCCATTATGGATATAGTCAAAGAGACTGGCGCAATAGAATACACCCAACAAAAAGCCCAAACTGAAGCAGACGCCGCAATCGACGCCTTATCAGCTTTGCCTAGCAGTTCCTTTAAGGAAACACTCATTCAATTAGCTAATATAGCCGTTAAACGCAAAAGCTAATTAGTCATCTTATCGGATAGCAACCAAACCACCTCGGTACGCCCAGCATCCTTAGGATCCGCTGGGCGCTCTTCATACAAACGAGTTATATGGAATCGAGGAGAAAAAAGCTCATTCACCTCGTTCGCAGGCACATTGAAAGGCGGGCCTTGCTCACCCTCAAACTCCAAAGTAATTAATAAGATTTTCACCCCCGCCGGCAGAATATCCAACAATCGTTGCACATAGCGCAATCGCATCTCTTTCGGCAACGCAATTAAAGCTGCCCGATCATAAACAGCAGAAACGCTCACCAATTCATCTGCGCTTAGTCTAAAAAAATCACCACATAGCAGCTTTATACTATCCACTTCTCTCGCTGAAAAATCCCCCTGAGGGCAAGCCTCGATATCAATACCGTTTTCTGAAAAAAAACTAGCACAGGCAGTCTCACTGATTTCAACACCTAAAACGCTGCAATTTTGCTCTCGCAACCACAGCATATCTAAACTTTTCCCGCATAAAGGCACGAAAACCTGCTCAGAATCGGCCAAATTAAGCCTTTCAAAAAACTTTTCTAGATATTTATTTACCTCGGGCTGATGAAAGCCAATACGCTGCTCAGCCCAGCGCTCATGCCAAAATTCGTGATCCATAGCTGCTTTTACACCTTAAGTCGTAAGCTTTTTACTCAATTAATATGACACAGATCGTGCCTCAAGCCGATCAAGTCTGTATAATCACGCGATATTTTTACTATAAACTTCCGGATAAACAGAAGCTAATGACAAGACCTTCCTCTTTTAATCGCGACGAACTGCTTTCTTGCGGCCACGGCGAGATGTTTGGACCAGGTAATGCACGCCTTCCTGTTGGCAACATGCTAATGATGGATCGCATCCTGGAAATCACCGAAGATGGTGGAGAATTCGGCAAAGGCGAAATTATCGCTGAACTGGATATAAACCCTGACCTTTGGTTCTTCGGCTGTCATTTTGAAGAAGATCCGGTTATGCCCGGCTGTCTAGGCCTTGATGCGATGTGGCAGATCGTTGGCTTCTTCCTTGGCTGGAAAGGCAACCCAGGTCGCGGTCGAGCACTAGGTTCAGGTGAAGTAAAATTCTTCGGCCAAGTACTACCAACAGCGAAAAAAGTTACTTATCGCATCCAACTGAAACGTGTTATTGAGCGTAAGTTGGTTATGGGTATTGCTGACGGCAGCATGTCAGTTGATGGCCGTGAAATCTACACCGCACAAAATCTGCGGGTAGGTCTATTCACCTCTACTGACAATTTCTGATCAGAATAGACCCTTAAATATAAGGGTCTTCTCCTATTTTTCGTCGAGTTTTTTAATAAATCCGCTAGCCAAACGCTACCGATTCACGGAAAATAAGTACCTCAATTTAGAATAAGAGAGAGAAGCATATGCGTCGCGTTGTTGTTACCGGTATGGGAATTGTTTCTTGTCTGGGTACAGACAAAGAAACTGTTCTGGAATCACTGCAGCAGGGTCGTTCTGGCATCAAGTTCCAGGAAGATTACAAAGAGCGCGGTTTCCGTAGCCAAGTAGCCGGCAGCATCGATATCGATTTCACTGATAAAATCGATCGCAAACTGCTACGCTTTATGGGTGATGCCGCAGCATATACCTACATTGCTATGCAAGAAGCTATAGCTGATGCAAACCTAAGCGAAGATCAAGTTTCCAATGAACGTACAGGTTTAATTGTAGGTTCTGGTGGTGCATCCGCTGACAACATTGTAGAAACAGCAGATATTACCCGCACTAAAGGCGTTAAGCGTGTCGGCCCTTACCGTGTTACTCGCACAATGGGTTCAACCGTTTCCGCTTGCCTAGCAACACCTTTTAAAATTAAAGGCGTTAACTACTCAATTACCTCTGCATGCGCAACAAGCGCTCACTGTATAGGAAATGCCGTAGAGCAGATCCAACTAGGCAAACAAGATATGGTTTTTGCTGGCGGTGGTGAAGAACTACATTGGGTACAAACAGCAATGTTTGACGCAATGGGTGCTCTATCTAGCAAATACAATGAAACACCTGAAAAAGCATCACGCGCGTACGATGCAAACCGCGATGGGTTTGTTATCTCTGGCGGTGCCGGCGTTCTTGTTGTTGAAGAGCTAGAGCATGCCAAAGCCCGTGGCGCTAAAATCTACGCTGAGATTGTTGGCTACGGCGCAACATCTGACGGCTACGATATGGTTGCTCCTTCAGGTGAAGGTGCTGCACGCTGCATGAAGCAAGCGATGGCTACAGTTGATGGCGACATTGATTACATCAATGCGCATGGTACTTCAACGCCAGCGGGCGATATGCAAGAGCTTAAAGCGATGAAAGAAGCCTTTGGCAGCAACATGCCAACAGTCACTTCAACTAAATCACTTTCAGGCCATTCTCTAGGTGCAGCGGGCGTTCAAGAAGCGATCTATTCTCTGCTTATGCAAGAAAATAACTTTATCGCTGCATCCGCCAACATTGACGAACTAGATGATGAAGCAAAAGGCCTACCTATTGCTGTTGAGAAACAGGATAATGTTGACCTTAAGCGAGTTATGTCTAACAGCTTCGGCTTCGGCGGCACTAACGCTACATTAGTATTTGAAAAACTTGATAGTTAATTCCATATCAAGCATAAAAAAACCGCCTACATGGCGGTTTTTTTATGCGTAACAACGAGCATATCGATTAAACCAAACCCAACTCTTTCATATGCTTTTCAAGCCACTCCACTACATCAGCATGCACTTCATCAACTGTACGCCCTTCAACAGGAATAGGCTCGCCTACATGCACCTGTACAACCCCAGGGGTTTTAGTGAAACTTTTGCCTGGCCAGTAAATACCGGCATTATGGATTATAGGTACGACAGGAACCCCTGCACTTAAGGCCAGCATAGCGCCACCTTTATTAAATTTTCCCATTTTCCCTACTGGAACTCGTGTTCCCTGCGGAAAGATTACAACGGGAATACCTTCTTCTAGGCGGGATTTACCTTCAGTAAGCAGCTGTTTAAGCGCGCCTCTACGTTGTTTACGATCAATCGCGATAGGCTTTAGCAACCCGAGTGCCCAACCAAAAAAGGGTATGCTCAGGAGCTCTTTCTTTAGAACTGCACACTGAGGTCGTACAAATGTTTGTAAAAACAGGGTTTCCCATTCACTAGAATGATTAGCTACAGCAACATAAGCTCCATCTTTAGGTAAGTGCTCACGGCCTGTTATTTTTACATCTACACCGCAGCAAATTCTCAACCAAAAGATATAAAAGTAGTTAATTAAGGTAATAAATTTAAAGCGCTGCTGAAAGTTAAGCACTGGACTAACAATCAGACTCAACGAGGAATGAATAATCGTTAGCGGATAAAAGCCTAAATAATAGAAAAAGGCTCGTATATACTGCAATACACTCGGTTTCTTTTCTGACATTTTAGCCCCCCGTTACCGGTGGAAAAAAGGCCACCTCATCATTATCTGAGACAGACTGCTGAAGATTACACATCTCTAAATTAACCGCAGTCAAAACCTGATCATCTTTTAGTATTTTTTTCCATTGATCGCCATGTCGGTCCACCAACCTATCAATTACGCCGGCAACTGTAGCCTCCGTAGGTAGCTCTAACAGCTCTTGCTCAATACCTAAACGTTCTCGCAAACTAGCAAAGTATAGAATTTTTATCATTTCTACTTCTCTACCTTCCAATCACCGCTTTTACCACCCGACTTTGCAAGCACTTTTACAGAGCCAATAACCATCTCTTTATCAACAGCCTTGCACATATCATAGATCGTCAAACCCGCAACCGAAGCAGCAGTTAGTGCCTCCATCTCAACACCAGTTTGCCCTGACAGCTTACAAGTTGCAGTGATTTCTACTAAATTACGTTCATAATTAGGTTGTAAATCCACAGCAACTTTACTCAACATCAAAGGGTGACAGAGAGGTATAAGATCACTGGTTCTTTTCGCCGCCTGAATACCCGCGATACGTGCAACAGCTAACACATCGCCCTTTTTATGCCCTTTATCAACAATAAGTGCCAAAGTCTCTGGACGCATCTGGATTTCTGCATAAGCGACAGCTTCACGGAATGTAACCTGTTTTTCCGAGACGTCCACCATATTTGCATGACCTTGATCATCCAAATGACTCAGCTTGCTCATGTTTACTCCTGGATTTTTCTTTGATTAAACACGGGGTTAGCGTACATTTTTCGCAAAATATCTTCCGCGCCTTTAGCTGTATTATTCAATCGCTCCTCCAACCCTTGTCGCGCCTCTTCTGTCACTTCACAATCTTCGCCCGCCGCTAACAAATTAGACGGATGCAAATAATAATTAGAGATAATTTGGCGATCGATCTCTTCAGCTAATGCTTCAGGTGTTTCAAAGTCTCCCTCTATTGGATCCCCAAACGCCACATGAACATGTCCTTTGTGGCCGGTAATTCCTCTCACTATGCTTTCAATATCTTCAAACTTAGATTTTTCATAATTTCCTTCCGTTTCTTTGGCATATAACTCATTTGCCTTCAGCGAATCACAAGGATCATATTCATAAGAGATTGAGACTGGAATAATATTTAAGCGTTTAGCCTGTTCAGAGAAACTTCTCACTTTACGGTGAGCCATATAAAGCATTTTTAAAATGGCGGGGTCAGTTGTATCGTTACCATCTTTCGCGCGCCCCTCCCTCTGCGCCAACCAAATAGAGTGGCCGCTCTGGATACTATGATCTATATAAGAGGATAACTGAGTTAAAGCCTTCATCATCTCTCGACCTGTTGCTGAGCGATTAACAATGAAGCTTTTGTTCAGGCGCATAATGTCAGAAACATAAGGCTTACTGAGTAAGTTATCGCCTATTGCGATACGTACAGTATCCATTCCATACTGATAACGCACCCAGTTAACAAACGCTGGATCCATTGCGATATCACGATGATTAGAGATAAAAAGATAGGAGTCTTCGGGATCAAATTGGTCGATCCCACTACAGGTTAGCTTAGTCGTACTACGAGCGATCATCTTTTTCATATAATCACCCACCAGCGCCTGAAAATCAGCAATACTTTCCACATCACCCACTTTACGGGCAAGGGCAATACGCACAAACGGCTTAAGTAACCAGCCTAAACGCCTAGACAGATTAGGAAACTGGTATCGCGTAACCGCTGAGATGAACTCATCATCATGTAATATATGAGTGAGGGCATCAGCTACTTCAGCATCGTTAAATGGTCTTATCTCTTTATACGGATCCTGCTGGTCTGTCATGTGTTCCTCAGCACTGCGCTTAATGAAGGGCATATTTTACAGTTTTCCCATCGACTCTGCAGGAAAATTAAGTAATGCCCGCAATAAACTAAGTCAGTAATTCCGAGAAAGGTATAAAACCAATACTATCGCCTATCTGAACCTGTGTATTCGGCGGTACAACCGCTAAACCGTGAGCCCAGCTTGCTGACGCTAAAGCGCCTGAGCTCTGATTCGCGTGCGGGATCAGCTTTCCATCCTCGAAACGAACTCGGAGATATTCTTGTCGTTGAATCGCCCTATTCCGGACAAAACCGGAGGGCACAGAAAGCACTATAGGTGGTTGATAAGCCGCTCCCTGCAATCCAAGTAGACAAGGTCTAGCTAATAGGCAAAATGTAATTAAGGTAGAGGTAGGATTACCCGGCAAACCTATAAAGGGAGTGTCTTTTACTCGACCATAAGCAACCGGCTTACCGGGCTTGATACGTATTTTCCACATATCAAGTTCACCTAAGGCTTCAATACAGCCTTTAACATGATCCTCTTCACCAACAGAGACCCCACCCGTACTTACAATGGCATCCGCTATATTAGCAGCTCGTTCGAGTGCTTCTAATGTCGCTTCTCGTGTATCAGCAATACAGCCTAAATCGATCACTTCCATACCTAAGCTTTTCAGTAAGCCCGTAAGGATATATCGATTAGAGTTATAAATTTGCCCTGAAGCTAAAGGTAAACCAGGCTCGACTAACTCATCTCCGGTGGACAAAATAGCCACTTTTAAACGTTTATAAACACTAACTTCGGCTAAACCCACTGAGGCTAAAACACCGAGATCCGCAGGTTGTAAACGAACACCTGCAGCCAAAACAGAATCGCCAGTTCTTATATCCTGCCCTTCTCGGCGAATATTACTCCCAACAGAGATCCCTTCAGGAAACACCGCGAGATCACCGTCGAGCGTAACATTCTCTTGCATCACAACGGTATCAGCTCCAACAGGTATTTCCGCACCCGTAAAAATACGAGCACAGCTTCCCGACTGTAAAGGCTGAGGAGATGAACCAGCAGGAATCCGTTGACTAATCGCTAGCCGAGTAACGCCATCAGTAAGGTCTGCCGTATTAAGTGCATAACCATCCATACCACTATTGTCTGCAGGTGGTACTGATACTGAAGCTATAGGTGATTCTGCAAGCACACGACCCAATGCTTCCGCGATAGTAATAGTTTCAATGCCCGCTATAGGTTTAGAATTTTCAACCAAGCGCTCTAATGCGGTTCCAATAGGTAGTAAACCTGATTGTGTATCACAGCTATTCATGCCCTCACCACCTACTGATTATCCGCACGGTGCTTCATGAGCATAGTGACAAAGTTACAGGGTCTATGGCGGCTATCCAGTTGATCAGAAATAACATCATCCCAACCCGTCCGACAAGCACCAGTGGATCCTGGCAGACAGAAAATAACTGTACCATTTGCCAAGCCCCCCAATGCCCGTGACTGAATAGTAGATGTGCCAATTTGTTGGGCTGAGATCTGACGGAATAATTCACCAAATCCCTCAATCGTTTTATCAAATAATGGCTGCATCGCTTCTGGTGTAGAGTCACGTCCAGCGAATCCCGTTCCTCCAGTTGAAATAATGACATGTATCTCAGGATCTACGATCCACTTGGAAGCAATCGCCCGCATCTCATAAACGTCATCAATAACAATCTGGCGTGCTGCCAATTGATGGCCCGCGCTCTCTAAGCGTTCAATTAAAGCTTGCCCTGATGTATCTGTATTAATCGTTCTTGTATCAGAGACAGTCAGTACCGCTATATTTAGCGGTGTAAATTCAGCATCTTTAGGTGTATGTGACATTCGGGAATAATCCTAAAACTAAATTATTAAAAATAGGGGACAGTCTAACCGCCCGTCATATTCATAAAACGGACAATTTGGGGCTCTTCATCCAGATCAAACTCATGCTTCTCCGGTTTTAAATCCATCGCCTTCACAATAACCTGCTGCAAACGCTCTATATCATCTGGGTATTGACGTAAGGTTTCACGTAGATCAACTGAGTGTTCATTACCTAAACAAAGCAGCAATCGACCTTCAACTGTCACTCTAACGCGATTACATTCTGAACAAAAATTATGACTATGAGGGGAGATAAAACCAACTCGACTTTCCGAGTCTTGCATTCGGTAATAACGGGATGGACCTGCGGTTCGCTCAGAGGTTGGATCGAGCTGATAACGCTCACTAATAAGTGCGCTTACCTCATCACTAGAGCAATACACTTTGGCGCGATCATGCTCAGAGATATTACCTAGTGGCATCTCTTCAATAAAACTGATATCAACTCCAGCGTCACGCGCATATTCAACAAGATCAAGCACCTCGTCGTCATTGCGACCTTTCATCACGACTGTATTCAGTTTTATACGGTCGAAACCAATCTTTACAGCAGCATCAATGCCCGCCAATACTTGAGCTAACTTGCCGGTACGGGTCATCTCTTTAAAGCGGTCAGCTCTAAGGCTATCAATACTAATATTTAAGCGATTCACACCTGCATTTTTCAGGTCGGCTGCCATATCCAGTAATTGCGAACCATTAGTGGTGATGGATAACTCCGCATCGAGCTGCCCAACCCCACGAATCAGTTTTATAACATCCCTACGTACAAGCGGTTCACCTCCTGTCAGGCGAATTTTCTTTACACCTAAACCGACAAAAGCTGCGGCAACTTGCTCAATCTCTTCTAAAGATAAAACCTGAGCATGGGGTAAAAATGTCATATTCTCAGCCATACAATACACGCACCGAAAATCACACCTATCGGTAACCGATAAGCGGATATAATCAACAGTGCGTCCAAAACGATCGACGAGAGTAGTGTGTTTTGAAGTATTAGGCATGAATCTCTTGCATACGCAGTATAAAGCTTTATTTTAGAGGCCTAAAATAACATAGAATCTAAGCAAGCTGTGAATAACGCTGATTTGTTTAAATCGCTATCTTAGCTAGAAAGGTTTATTAACCTTGATATATAAAACACTACAGAGAAGATAAACACCATTATGTACATAGCAATAAAGCATATACACCTAACAGCCATAGTATTAAGCATCAGTTTTTTTCTATTAAGAGCTTTTTGGGTTTTTCTGAAACCTAAAATGATGGAAAAACGTTGGGTAAAAGTTGCACCACATATTATTGACTCTGTGTTGCTTATTAGTGCAATAACGCTAGCCGTTTTACTACAACAGTATCCCTTTGTAGATCACTGGCTAACCGCAAAATTACTCGCTCTAGTCTTATATATAGTTTTAGGCACAATCGCATTAAAAAGAGGGAAAACACCACTTATCAAACTGGGGGCTTTCTTTGCTGCTGTTGCGACATTTGCGTATATACTAACTGTCGCCTTTACACATTCAGCAATACCTTGGAGCTAAAAGCTCTAAGGTTTTGATGAACTGTAGATAATACGCATCAGCCATTTCAACTCTTGTCGCCATGGGCGTTGCCGTATACCAAAAACGCTCAAAAGCTTTTTACAAGTCAACACTGACGTATTAGGCCTTTGAGCTTCAGTTACATAATCTTTACTTGAGATCGGCACTAGCGTTTCAACTTTGAAATTCTCATAGCTACCCGCAGCGATCAAAATTTCTTTGCAAAAGTCATAACGGTTTGTGATCTCTGCACCACAGTAGTGATAAGTGCCCCAAGCCTCGGCTCCACTATGAACTTGTTTCAGCATAGCCAAAATAACTCTAGCGACATCAGACGCTGATGTTGGGCAGCCCCGACGATCACTTACCGCCTCGAGGGCATCCTGTGTTCTAGCCGCATCTAAGGTTCTTAGTACAAAGTTATTACCTTGCTCACTAAACAACCAGCTCACTCGTAAAATAAGATGCTTTGGCAATACTTGACGCAAAAGCTCTTCACCTTGCCACTTACTATCACCATAGATACCTAGCGGGGCAACCTCATCATCTTCTGTATAACCACTCGCATAATGACCATCAAACACATAATCAGTTGAGAGGTGAAACATCGGAATGGAAATGTCACCACAGGCCAAGGCTAATTTCTCTACACCTTTTGCATTAACCGCATAACATAAATCAGCTTTATGCTCTGCTTCATCCACATGATCGAATGCAGCACAATTAATAACGTAATCAGGTAGATAATGTGCCAGCTGATCTCTGATCTGCTCTTCGTTGGTGATATCTAAAGCGGACTTATCTAGCGCAATAATTTCAAAAAATGAATCCGTTTCCCCCAAGCGAGTTAAACCCGTACCAACTTGCCCTTTAGCACCGGTGATTAAAATTTTGACAGGTTTAAGAAGTAATTCCAGATCCATTCGTTTATTTCGACAATACACACTTGTTAGGTAAGTACTGCTGCACTGTAAATTGACGACAAAAAAGCTATTCCTCAAGGTAACGAGGGAATAATTAAAAGATATACCTTAATCCGCCTATTAAGCCAGCGAAACTTTCCACATTGATCAATAAGTAATTAAAAGATCTTATATATTTACAGTAACAGCCCCTAGAAACAGAAAACCTCGCAATGCGAGGCATTCAATCTAAAACTGATTTATGAGCTTCGAGTTTATGGAAAACAATTAATGAAAGCAACGAAGTAAACAGTGCAATATCTCATTACTTCACGACTCACCTTCACTAAAAAGATAGCCACCGATATACACTCTTACCTGTAGCCCGATACAGAGTTTATCTTCGGCTATAACATTCCACCCTAATAAGCTTTTGTCTCCATAATCTACCTGTTTTACAGATGCTATATAAAGACCGTAATCAATTTTTATGGCGGAATAAAAAAGCCCCTATTAAGGGGCAATATAGCACTGAAGAAAGCCTAAACTACAAATCAGCTAATACCCATACAAAGGTACTTAATCTCAACATAATCATCGATACCGTATTTAGAACCTTCGCGACCTAAACCCGACTCTTTGATACCGCCAAATGGCGCTACTTCTGTTGAAATAATACCCTCATTAATCCCAACCATACCGTACTCTAAAGCTTCCGATACGCGCCAAACACGTCCTATATCTCGCGAATAGAAATACGCAGCCAACCCAAATGGCGTGTCATTAGCCATCTGTACTACATCTTGCTCTTCAGTAAATGGGATCAAAGTCGCCACTGGGCCAAAGATCTCTTCCTGAGCAATACGCATATTATTATCAACGTTACTTAAAATCGTTGGGCGATAGCCGTTTATTACAGTCGTAAAGCGTTCACCACCACTCAGCAATGTTGCGCCATTATCCAACGCATCATTAACTAGGCTTTCAACTTTATTCAACGCACGGTCATCAATAAGTGGGCCTATTGCGACACCTTCATCAAATCCATTACCTACCGCAAGCGCTTGTACCGCTGTCTTTAATTTCTCAGCAAAAGTGTCGTAAACCGCTTCATGAACAAAGATCCGATTAGTACAAACACAAGTCTGCCCCGCATTACGGAATTTTGAAGCAATCACTCCGCTAATCGCTGCATCTAAGTCAGCATCATCAAAGACAATAAAAGGTGCATTACCTCCCAACTCCAACGAAACCTTCTTAACATTGCTAGCGCACTGCTCCGCTAATAACTTACCTACAGGTGTAGAGCCGGTAAACGATAGCTTACGTACACGAGAGTCCGCACATAGTACTTTGCCAACTTCCGGTGCATTCGTGGATGTAACAACATTAAACACCCCTTTAGGGAATCCCGCTTCGAGTGCAAGCTGAGCAAGTGCCAGCGCTGACAAAGGTGTAAGCTCCGATGGTTTAATGACTACCGGACAGCCCGCCGCTAGGGCCGGAGCCACTTTACGAGTAATCATCGCTATAGGGAAGTTCCACGGCGTGATGGCTGCAGCAACACCAATCGGCTGCTTAAGTACTAGCAGACGCTTATCACGACCATGTGGCGGAATAATATCCCCATAGACACGCTTCGCTTCTTCGGCAAACCATTCAACAAACGATGCGCCATACAGCACTTCACCACGTGCTTCATTAACCGGTTTGCCTTGCTCTGACGTCATCAAAACAGCAAGATCATCTTGCGCTTCAATAATCAGATCAAACCATCGACGTAGCAACGCGCTACGCTCTTTACCGGTATAAGCACTCCAATCGGAACGAGCCGCTTCAGCAGCGGTAATCGCACGACGAGTATCATCAGCACCTAAGTCCGCGACTTCTGCAAGAACGTCCCCTGTCGCTGGATTCTTAACGACAAAAACATCGCCGTTACTTGCATCGCACCACTGCCCATCAATAAAGGACTGCTGTTGTAATAAAGTAGGATTATTTAATTGCATTTAAAGGCCTCATACGGCAATTTTCTGTAACCTTGAACCTAACACGAACAAGGTTACTGGCATTTAGTTGGCTCTATCAATATAGACATGAATAAACTGTCTTTAAGGCGAAGTTTTTACCCCCCAAAGCACTCCAATTTCATATCAAAATGAGCTATCACCACGCCGCTTGATAGATAGCTGTTGCATCCTCAAGGCTAACTTCACGTGGATTATTGACTAATAAACGAGTCTGCTTCATCGCATCCAGGGCTAAAGTAGGTATTGCCGACTCTTCGATATCGTAATCACGTAGTTGCGGTAATATTCCGAGGGAGCGGTTTAGCTTATCTAGCGCTTCGATGAATGCATTGCTTCGCTCTACAACATCAGCAATTTCTGCTAACTGAGGAAAAACCAACGGCGCTAACTCAGCATATTGCTCAGCACACTCAGACTGGTTAAAACGCATCACATGCGGTAACACTAGCGCATTGGTTAAACCATGAGGCAGATGATAGATACCACCCAATGGATAAGCCAATGCATGAACAGCAGCCACTGGGGAATTAGCAAACGCTTGCCCAGCTAGCATTGATCCCAATAACATATTTGAGCGTACTTGAAGATCCGTACCATCATGAACCGCCGACTCAATGTTAGCACCTAAGAGCAGTAAGGCCTCTTTGGCGGACGCATCAGAAATCAAATTATGGTTAGGGCTTGCAGAGGTATAAGCTTCAATAGCATGCACCATCGCATCAACACCAGTTGTAGCAGTCACCATCGCCGGTAAGCCTAAGGTCAATTCAGCATCCAACAGAGCCAGATCAGGTAGTAATTGAGAGGAGACAACCCCTTTTTTCTCCCCTTCCCCAACCGTAATGATGGATACAGCAGTCACTTCAGAACCAGTACCAGCCGTCGTAGGGATCTGAATCAGTGGAAGGCGCTGACCTTTCACCATATTAACCCCATAAATATCAGCTAATGATTCTTCGCCTTTTGCTAGTAATGCAACAAGCTTAGCAACGTCCATCGAGGAACCACCACCTAAACCGATCACACCCTCAACACCCGCATCTATAGCTTGCTGAGTTGCGGCTAGTACAATCTGTTCCGCTGGATCCGCTAGAACCTGATCAAAAACTAAAGCTTCAACACCTGCAGCTTTAAGTGTGTCCAATATAGGTGCTAGCAAACCTGCATTAACAATCCCTTGGTCAGTAACCAGCATCACCCGCTGACCTATAGTACGCAGGCAAATCTCACCCAGCTCTTTTGCTGCACCTGGTTTACAAATCAGTTGCTTAGGAAAATTAAAAACAAAATCAGTCATTACTCTTCTCCTACCTGCTTCTGTGCAGATACTGCGCCACGCTCTATAGTGTAAATTTTATCGACCAAATCAGCCGAGTGGCTATAATCCGATTCAGACAGTAATACCGTTAGACCTTCATCTTTTAAGGTATGTAAAACACTCGCCAATCGACGGGATAAGGCCGGCGCTACACCTTCAAAAGGCTCATCTAATAGTAATAAGTGACTACCCGTCATCAACGCCCTAGCAAGAGCTACCAATTTTTGCTGGCCACCGGACAACTGCAGTGCTTTTCGGTCTGCAAATGCTTCTACTTCTGGCATCAACTCATAAACCCAAGCCAAACGCGCTTCAGCGCCTGGTAGCGTATTAGCCCAAGCTGGTATAAGAATATTTTCCTCTACCGTTAGCGTTGGTACGAGCTGTCGGTCTTCAGGCATATAGCCCACTTTCGCCTGTGATCTGAAGTGAGGCGCTAACGTCGTCATATCTTGACCGTGGATCGTAATACTGCCCGACTCAGGCGCAAGCAAGCCCATTACGGTCCGCATCAGTGTCGTTTTACCTGCACCATTGCGGCCAATCAGACCCACAAGAACACCCGGCTCAATGGCCAGATTAACATCACGCAATATGGGCGTACCGGCAATATTTGTATTAATCGATGACAACTTAAGCATGTTGCACCTCCTGTTCGTAATCGATATCTAGGTGGTGGCCCGTAACAAGCTCTTTTACTTTTTCATCATTCATGACTTCACTTACTGCACCATCGGCTAATACTCGACCATCATAAAAAGCAATAAGGCGGGTTGAATAACGCGCAATCACTTCCATATCATGTTCAACGAACAACACAGCCGCCCCTGACTTACGTACAGCACGCATCACGGTATCCATCAACTCAAACTTATCATCAATGGCCACACCTGAAGTCGGCTCATCAAGTAGCAAGATTTCAGGTTTACGCAACATCGCTAAAGCAATATCAAGTAACTTCCTAACACCCTGAGGCAAGGTCACAACCGTTTCAGCCATATAGCTGGTAATGCCATACTCTTCCAACAGCTGTTCAGCCTGCTGAATATTGGCTTTTGTTGCTAAGGGGCTCATCAACGGTAAAATCTTGTGCTTCATGATGCCGTAAGCGATCAGGACATTATCTAGTACCGTCAATTCAGGAAATAGTTGTGCGACCTGAAATGAACGGCAGATACCTGCTCGCATAACCTGCCGGGGGTTTTTCCCAACAATACTTTTACCTTTAAATAAGATCTCACCGCTACTGGGTGCAAGATAGCCAGTTACCATATTGATAAAGGTTGTTTTACCCGCGCCATTTGAGCCAATGACACCAACAATTTCACCCGCATTAATCGTGACATCGATATCAGCCGCCGCCGTAACAGCACCAAAATTACGAGCCAATGAACGTGTTTCTAATAAAGCACTCATAATGGCTTACCTTTCGTTACGCGCTCGACCAGAGACCAAACACCTTTAGGTAGATAGAGAATGATGACCAGTAACGCTATACCTAAAATCATCTGCCATGTGTAAGGGGATATTTGGAATGCATAAGTTCGCAACAACTCAAATAGCACCGCGCCAATAACGGGACCCGCAGCATGACCAACGCCACCCATCAAGGCAATAAAGACAAACTCACCGGAGGTCGTCCAATACGCCATTTCAGGATCAATGTGACCGGCCGCTAGCGCCGTAATACCACCACCAAGTCCAGCCATTGCAGCGGCTAATAGATATTTCGTATAGATAATTCTACGCACTGAAGCACCTAGATATTCGACACGAATTTCATTCTCTCGAACCGCCTCACCGGCATAACCCATTGGGGATCGAAGATAGCGCCACACAAAGATACCCACCCCAACAAGCGCAACTACAGCTAAACCGTAGGCAAGGAAGGGGCCGCTTTCACCTGTAGGCGTCCAACCGAACAACAAAGGTGGCTTAACATTAAAACCATCGGATGAACCAAAGGCAGAGCTTTTAACCAGTACACCGTAAAGGATCATCGAGAAAGCCATCGAGAACATGGCGAAGAATATATCCCTGTAACGGCATAGAAGCAGCCCAATAATCGCCGCTAAAGCGACACAAACCACCACAGCCAGTAAGATCAGCAGCAATGCATTTTGGGTTTCAAAATAGTCGCCAGCGATACCAACACAATAGGCACCTAGGCAGTAGTAAAGACCTTGACCAAATGAGACAAGCCCTGCACGCATCAGCAGCAGTAGTCCCATCACAACGAGCCCTTTAGCGAATGCTAAGGTCAATAAAAATGTTAACCATCCCGGCATAAAGAGGCCAGCCGCTAATAACGCGATACCTGCCCCTATGATCATCGTCGTTGCATATTTCATGTTAAATTTTCCTCGCGGTAGCAATGGCAAAGAGGCCCTGAGGACGGAACGCAAGTACTAACCCCATCACACCATAAATAACAAACAACTCAGCATCAGGGTAAAGATGTACCGCCGCAGAGCGGGCCAGCCCAACAATTAAGGCACCCAGTAATGCGCCCCCTACACTGCCTAAGCCGCCAATTACCACCACAGCAAACGCCAAAATAATAACTTCAACACCAATGCCCGGCATAACGGAGATGCCTGGCGCCGTCAATGCACCCGCCAACGCACCTAAAACAGCACCAATAACAAAAGTAACTGTAAACATACGTGTGACGTTAATACCGAGGAAAGCAGCCGTATCACGATCATGAATAACCGCTTGTAGCAACTTACCTTTGCGGGTTCTATTCAGTCCCCACCAAAGTACAAAACAGATCAGTGCTGATACAAAAATCAACAAGATGTCATAATTTGCAAACGACAAGCCCGCCAGCTTTGTTCGTCCTAAAAGGGTATATGGCTGATAAGCAAAATACGCATCAACGCCCCAAATCAGCTTAATAACATCTTCCAGTATTAATAAAATCGCATAGGTCACTAGAATCATGACCACTTCGTCACGACCGTACATCATCCTTAACAGACCGCGCTCGATCAGAAGTCCTACTATGGTTCCGCCAATGAGGGCAGCCCCTAGCAGCATAAAATAAGCTCCCCACGGTGGATAACCACCCGCTAAATAAAACCCCACCAGCGAGGCACCGCCGTAAGCACCAATGGCATAAAAACTACCATGGGCCATATTAAGAATTCTCATCACACCGTAGATGAGAGTTAGGCCGGCTGCGATTACAAAAAGCCAGGAGGCGTAAATAACGCCATCCATCAACATCGCAATTACCAATTTCATGAGCAACGCTCCAGATTTACAAAAAAAAGGGCAAAAAAAAGACAAGCCAGCGTGATGCTAGCTTGTCGGATGCGCATTTAGTTACATTTAGCGCCAGGCATACCTTTTTCAATCCACTCATTGGCAGGCATATTATCGGAAGGGTTAACACATTCAGCCGCATAGCGACGAACATCAGTTACAGCAGGTTTACCATCTTTAAGTGCATAACGGCCATAGACCATTTCCATGCTTGCCTGATGGCCTTTACCCATATTCATAGAAACCTTGCCGCCCGGACCTTCATATTCAAGGTACTCAAACGCGGACACAACATCTTCAGTCGTCGGCTGGCCAGAAACCTTAGCCGCTGCTTGCTCTGTCGCAAGTTTCAAACCAAGAATACCTTGCACCATTTTATAAGCAGGGTAGGTTGGCTGAGTGCCGAAACGTTTACTGTAAGCATCACGGAACCAACGGTTCAGCGCATTATCCGGTGCATAAATACCAAATGGACCACGGCCGCCTAAAATCGTGCCTTCAGGGATCTGATCAGACAAACGGTACATCGCACTTTCACCGGTTGTCAGTAAGGCTGTTTGATCTTCAAACAAACCACGTGCAGCACCCTGAAGTAGGAAGGCTTCCATATCACCACCCCAGAAAGAGGAATGAATCACGTCAGCTGAATTCACCATCAGTGCAGAAATTTCTGCGCCATACTGGCCTGCATATATTTTAGGGAACTGCTTAGTTGGCACATCAATATCAGCCTGCAGACCTTTTAATGAACCGTAAAAATCAGCCCAAGACTCATGTCCAAACGAGTAGTTCTGGTTAATACCAGATACCGCTTTCAAATTAGGGAAAATATCTTTGATATAGTAGGACGCAGCTACGCTATCCATCGTTGTTGTCGGACCCGTACGGAAAACGTATTTAAATGAGTTATCTTCAAATACACGAGGCGTACCACAGTCAAACAATACCGTTAGGGTTTTTAGCTCTTCTGCAACCGCAGGTACCGCTAGGCAATCCCCTGATGAGATATAACCCACAACCGCATCAACACCTTGACGCTCAACCAAGTTGCGATATTCTGAAGATTGCTTAGTCGCACCACCAGCTTCATCTACATAGATAGGTTTAATGGTACGACCATTAATCCCTTTAGCGTTATACGGCGCAGGTAAGGCCCCTTCATTCAACGTTTCTAATAAAAGGTTCGCAGCGTTCTGCGCTGGTACACCAAAAGGTCCGGCAGCACCGCCAGAAAGAAAAGTAACCAAACCTAATTTGTATTCATCAGCAGCCAGAACAGGCTGAGCAACGGCTGAGGCTACAAGTAACCCCACTAAAGCAGACTTTTTAGCAAATGGTATAAACATTATTTTTTCGCCTTTTCATTCTTATCGTTATGGTTGTGAATAAAATGAGCGGCTTATGCGCGCCCATTCACTGCACTACTCGACAGGATTGAGCAAGCCATGTGCCAAGAAAAAACAAAACATCTAACCATTTGTTTAAAAAGGAAATTTTATAAATAAAAAGGGGCAGCACGATCACAGCAACAAGCTACCGATCGTTAACCGCTCAATCATGAGCGCCTAAAAAGACGCTACCGATCAAACAAAGGCTAATGGAGAGACGTACAAAAGACGGATAGAACACAAAGAAATCGGAATAAGTCCCAACAACAGAACTACTTGGGCTCAGTCTGTTCTGACAAATTAGGATGATAAATCATCCAATTACCTAGCATCATTCGGGCGGGCAAAAAACGGCGATCAGGTATAGTTTCACCTATCGCTATAACCTGCTGTAATTGGTGATTAAGTGGATTCATAAATGAAACAAAACCATCAGGGTCTTCCGGCAGCTTAAGTCGTAAAGAACTAAAAGCCTCCCTTATATCTTCATCACTCGCTTCAGGCCCGGCTAAACGCAGCGCTTCAGAGATAGCTAAAATACCGGAATACGCTCCCTCCGCTGCGTAAGAGGGATAACGCCCTGTTAATTTATGGAAGCGTTCAACAAACCATTTATTATAATCTGTTTCCGGCCAGTTATTATGATGCCTCGACGATAAAATAAGCCCCGCAGGCATATCCTCACCTAATGCGGCCAACACTTCATAATTACCACCCGTATCAAAATTAGCGAAACGAGCATGCTTAAACAGTGTTGTTTGATTCGCCTGCTGAATGAATGCAACCAGATCTCCACCCCAAAGAGCATTGACGACTAAATCAACTTTCTTATCAACAAGTGCTCTGAGGTAAGAGGAGTAATCGGGTTCATAAAGCTTAGGCCAAAGAACAGTTTCAACTTGATAATTAACACCTTCATAATCAAGCCGATCTCGTAAGTCTCTCCATGCCTGATAGCCATAGTCATAGTCCGGACCTATATAGGCAAGACGTAAGGGCTTAGCACGCGCACCCTTATTAAATTTTTTCTTAATATAGAGTGCCGCAGCCTGCATCGATTGCTGAGCATTATTACTGACACGAAAATAGTAATCTCGGGCCTTTCCACTCGTTAACTTTGAGGATGCATGGTCAGTCCCAATAAAGAAGATTTTTTCCTCTTCAGCCACTTCCGCCACTTGTAAAGCTATAGACGAATTCACGACACCACAAATAAAACGTACACCGTCTTTTCGAACGAAATCCCGCACCTGACGCGCTGCCTTTGATGCCTTAGAACTACTATCTGCCACCAACACGCGAATAGGCGGATACGATAAAGGGGGTTGCTGTAAACGCTCGAACGCGAGTTTAATACCTATAACACTATCTTGCCCATAAATACCTCCTCGCCCCCCCATAGGAAAAAGACAGCCTACGCTAGCTTGAGCATCAGCCTTCGATGCACCCAATACCAACTCCCCAGCTTCGACTCGGCTAATGAGTAACAAACAAACACAGATAAGCCTGAGCATCATTCCCCATTCTCCAGATTTAAGCGCTGTATTCTTCGCTTGAGTGCATGACGAGAGATACCTAATTTCTCGGCTGCTAACCCTTTCCGCCAATCAGACTCTTTAAGTGCGTCTAAAATCAACTGCCGCTCATGATCCTCAACAGCCTCACGATAATCATCTTTAACCACTGGCGCTATACGTGAACCTTCATCAAACTCTGCCGGAAGCATCTTGACCGTAATACGTTGACCAGAATAGAGGATCGTTAATCGCTCCATCAGATTTTTTAACTCTCGAATATTGCCCGGCCAATCATATTTCTCAAGCACACTAAGTACCTCATCATCGAGCTCAATCGGCTCGCAATGCTCCTGACGCGCAAACAGTTCACTAAAGTGGGCAACCAATAAAGTCACATCTCGATCCCGCTCAGACAGACCCGGAATATCTACAGGTAATACATTTAAACGATAAAATAGATCGGCTCTAAAAGTACCGGCCTCGACATTCGCTTTTAAATTACAGTTAGTAGCAGCCACTACAAATACATTCGCCTGCCGTTCACGGCCTGCGCCAACGGGACGATAATTACGGTTTTCTAAGAAACTCAGCAATTTGGCTTGCAGATGAAGAGGAATTTCACCAATTTCATCTAAAAATAACGTACCGCCGTCTGCTAGATCGATCAAACCTGCGCGACGCTGATTCGCACCCGTATAGGCGCCCCGCTCCGCACCAAACAACTCAGCCTCAATCAATTGTTCCGGCAGTGCTGCACAGTTCACTTCAATAAAGGGTGCATCAGTAAAGCGAACATCATGTAACGCGCGCGCCACTAGCGCTTTACCTGTACCAGAAGGCCCCGTTATCAACACGGTTTTTCCCGAACTTTGCCCAACACGCTCAATCGCATCACGCAAGGCGGTCATCTCTCTACTACTA
Organism: Neptuniibacter sp. 1_MG-2023; assembly: GCF_030547185.1. Taxonomy (GTDB): domain Bacteria; phylum Pseudomonadota; class Gammaproteobacteria; order Pseudomonadales; family Balneatricaceae; genus Neptuniibacter. Next base: position 20,386 of record NZ_JAUOQR010000003.1, on the reverse strand, counting down.
CCCACTAAAGGGCCCGTTTCTGTACTTTTTTCTCTTAAAAAACGGATCTCTCGCAGCATACGAATACGCTCAGTGCTACGACGAATGAGTAAGATCAACTCCTCAATATCAAACGGTTTAGTTATATAATCTATAGCCCCTTCTTTGACCGCCTTAACAGCCGAGCGTGTATCCCCATGGGCTGAAATCATAATGACAGGAAGGTCAGGGTTCTGTGCCCTCAGTTGTACGAGCACTTTTATACCCGATATATCCGGTAAGCCTAGATCTAATAACACAACATCAGGGTTTAATATTTTAGCTTGCTCTATCCCTTCGTTACCGGTGTAAGCTCCACTGACAAGCATCCCCTCATCACGGAGGGAAAAACTGATACTACGAACTAAATTACGTTCATCATCAATAACTAGAACTGATATTGCCTTATTCATAACTACTCCTGAGCCTCTGCAACAGGTAAAAACACGGTAACCGTTGTGCCTTCACCTTTGGTACTCTCAATGCTCATTCGCCCGCCATTACTTTTAATCAGCGTATTACAAATCGCTAACCCTAACCCTGTACCGGCAGATTTCGTTGTATAGAAAGGCTCCATAATATGAGCCAAAATATCTTCTGGCATTCCTTGCCCATTATCTCGGACAGATAACGCAATTTCTGCACCCTTTTGACATCCATCCAGTGCGATCAAATCACCTTGAACAGACATCGCCTCGAGCGCATTCAATAACAGATTCATTAATACTTGCCGAACATGCCCTTCATCGGCCATCAAAAACATAGATGGAGGACACTGCATGCGTAACTCTATATTTTGATTGCGAGCAGATGCTCCAACCAATGCGACAACACTACTAAGTAGCTCCTTCGCATCGATTCGACTTGCTAAAGGGTCCCGAGGTCGAGCAAAGTTAAGTAGATTTTCAAGCACATCGTTCACACGATCGATCTCTTCCTCAACGAGGCTCATCATCTCTTTATTTTCTGGATTTTTTTCTCGCCGAGAGAGCGCTGCTACAGTTGTGCGGATAGTCGTTAAGGGGTTGCGTATATCATGCGCTAGGCCTGCAGCTAGCTGGCCTAAGGTCGCCTGTCGTTCTATAGCTAAAGTCGACCGAATGAATTTTTTCAATTGAAGTCTCATTCGCTCAATCGACTGGGTAAGGCGCAGCATCTCCATCCCTTGAACATGGGCAACAGGCGTTTCCAAATTACCAAGAGCTACCTGCTCAACACTATCAATCAGACTTTCAACTTGTCGATTTAAACGCCGAGAGATACTCATATGCAGCCAAAATAACCCGGCTACGGTGAATATCATCAGAATAATTAGCCAATAACGCATCCTTTCAACCGGCGACATGACCAACTCTCGATCTTGTATTACATGTAACGACCATCCCGGTAGCAAACTAAATTTTTGCACCGAATTTTCAGTAACATTTACCGGCTGGCCAACCACATCGTAGGTATTGCCATCCCCAGCCTGTAGCAAAACCCGAAACGTGGTTCCCTGATCCAAACCACGCAATATCTCTGTAAATGAATTGAATCGAAGAACCAGACCAATACTGCCCTTTTGATCTGTATTAACATCCAACTGTCGCGAAGTCCGTAAAACAACGCCCGAAGGGCGCTCAATAGAGTATGCTGACGGACCTATTAATTCTGCGCCTTCAAACTCATAAACATTATTCTTAGAGATTAAACCTATTTCCCGCTTATCCGGAAAGCTCCACGCAACCTCACCCTTCTCATCGAAAAAGACAACCCCATAGACACTTCTCGCATCCACTTGCAGCCGCAGGAAGCTCTCAAGCTCAGATGAGATATTCTGTCGCCCCTCAGGAACAAAATATTCAGGACTATCAAATTGATCCGTCAATGCCTGAATTTCAAACTTACGTTCACGAATAAAAACTCGAAACTCATTTTGAGTAGCTGCGACCCTTGTCGCCAGTTGCTCTTCCGTTAAGCGGGTGACTAATTGAGAGAAGTAAGAATCGTACAGGCTCGCAAATCCAATCAAAGGGATTAGCGCAACTAAAAGGGATAACCATAAATATTTCGATGCGAGGCGATTTTTTGAAACCCCATGGGGCAACATTTCAACTTCAGTCGCCGTTTCACTTTCTTGTGATCTTATATGCCGAACTACTGAATGATCACTGTTCAAAGAAATATCCTATTATTGGACAATATTATTTTTATCGATCAAATGTGTAAGCAAGAATAACACCATGCCATAAAAAGAAAGGAACAGGCTTATAAGAGTAGCTCATTTAGGCGTGATGAGCGAAAAACGATCAAAAGCACATCTTTGAGCGATCGAAAACCGCTCAAGACTATCAGGCAATAATTACAACGCAAAAAACAAAAAGCCCCGCAATAGCAGGGCCTTTTGGAATCACACAATGTAAAACCTTACATTTTACATTTATGGAACGCTAAAACGGAATATCATCATCAAAGTCATCAAACCCAGGAGCGGCTTGCGGTGCCGGAGCCGGTTGTGGCGCTGGCGCTGGCGCTGCAGGACGCTGAGCAGGTTTAGATTGCTGAGGCGCATACTGAGGCTGAGATGCTGGTTGTTGAGGGGCCGGTGCAGACTGCTGAGGCGCATAACCACCCGCTTGCGGCTGCTGCTGATAACCACCGCCATCCCCAGCTCCACGACTATCAAGCAACTGCATTTCGCTGGCGACGATCTCAGTCGTATAACGATCAGCGCCACTTTGATCCTGCCATTTACGCGTTCGCAAAGCACCTTCGACATAAACTTTACCGCCTTTGCGCATGTACTCGCCGGCGATTTCAGCTAAGCGGTTAAAAAAGACAACACGGTGCCACTCTGTACGCTCTTGCTGCTGACCTGTCTGTTTATCTTTCCATGATTCAGACGTTGCAATCGTTACGTTAGTGACAGCATTACCGTTAGGCATATAACGTACTTCTGGATCCCCGCCCAGATTACCGACCAAAATTACTTTGTTAACACCACGTGCCATTGTTCTCTCCAAAATCTTTGTTCGCGTCAGATGCTAAAAGCTACGCATATAACAGCAAAGCTTACCACGCGATCAGTTGAACTCCCATAGCAAACAGTAATCATAATTTATCTATCTGTATAGAAATAAAGATAGAGCTTCAGGCAACCGCAAAAGTCTTTATAATGATATGTTTGCTTGACCTTAGGTATACACTAAGCGAGTAAATATTGAGTAAGATTTAGCTAAATAGCTCACAGTAACAAGTGGTTTGCACCGTTACTGATTCACTGAATAAAAACAGGCGTATACATGGATAAGATTCTGGTCCAAGGTGCTCGCACCCATAACCTGAAAAACATTGATATTGAAATACCACGCGATAAGTTAATCGTGATCACTGGCCTTTCAGGTTCCGGTAAGTCTTCTCTTGCTTTCGACACTCTGTATGCAGAGGGACAGCGCCGATATGTAGAGTCACTATCAACTTATGCACGTCAATTCCTATCAATGATGGAAAAACCCGACGTTGATCATATAGAAGGCCTATCACCCGCAATCTCTATTGAGCAGAAATCAACATCTCATAACCCCCGCTCAACAGTAGGCACTATCACAGAGATCTACGATTATTTACGCCTACTCTTTGCCCGCGCAGGCGAACCGCGCTGCCCCGATCACAATCTTCCTTTGGCGGCCCAAACAATTAGCCAAATGGTTGACCAAGTCCTTGAAAAAGAAGAAGGCACTAAGCTTATGCTTCTAGCGCCTGTAGTTCAGGGCAGAAAAGGTGAGCAGCTACACACGATTAGTAACCTACGTGCGGAAGGTTTTATCCGTGCCCGCATCGATGGCATAGTCGTAGATTTAGATTCAGCGCCAGAATTAGATAAAAACAAAAAACATGACATTGAAGTTGTTATAGACCGTTTTAAAGTACGTCCCGATCTTCAAACACGTTTATCAGAATCTTTTGAAACCGCCCTCAATTTAACTGACGGCATTGCAAAAGTAGTTAACATGGAAGATGAGACAGATGAACTGATCTTCTCAGCTCGTTTCGCATGTCCCACCTGCGGCCACAGCATTCAAGAATTAGAACCCCGCTTATTCTCTTTTAACAATCCTCACGGTGCTTGCCCAAGCTGTGATGGTTTAGGCGTAAAGCAATACTTTGATAAAAGCAAAGTAGTACATGATGCCAGTTTAACCCTATCAGAAGGTGCTATTAGAGGCTGGGATAGAAGAAGCCTTTATTACTTCCAACAGCTTAAAGCTGTAGCAGAGCAATATGGTTTTGATATGGACACACCGTTCAATAAGCTGAAACCAGCGCATCAAGATCTGATTCTGGAAGGAACAGGTAAAGAGACGGTCACATTTAAATACCTGAATGACCGTGGCGATATTATTAATAAAGCCCACCCTTTTGAAGGCGTACTCAATAATCTACAGCGCCGCTACAAAGAAACAGAGTCAGATACCGTTCGTGAAGACCTTGCTAAATATCTAAATATGCAACCTTGCTCCTCCTGTGATGGCAGTCGTTTACGAAGAGAAGCTCGTCACGTTTTTATTGATGAACATACATTACCGCAGATAGTAAAAAAACCTATTGGCGACAGTTTAGATTATTTCAATCAACTAGAATTAGTAGGAAAGCAGGGGGAGATAGCAGACAAAATACTTAAAGAGATTCGAGAGCGTTTAAGCTTCTTGGTTAACGTAGGTCTTGAATACCTCTCTTTAGATCGTAACGCAGACACCCTTTCTGGCGGCGAAGCACAACGCATAAGACTTGCGAGCCAAATTGGCGCAGGCCTAGTGGGTGTAATGTACATCCTCGATGAACCCTCTATAGGGCTACATCAGCGTGATAATGAACGTTTACTTAAAACTCTGATCCACCTTAGAGATCTTGGAAACACCGTTATTGTAGTCGAACATGACGAAGATGCGATTAGACTAGCAGATTATGTAATTGATGTAGGCCCCGGTGCGGGTGTGCATGGCGGTGAGATTATCGCGCAGGGACTACCAGAAGAAGTGATGAACAATCCAGATTCAATCACAGGCCAATACCTTAGCGGTACCAGAAAAATAGCCATTCCAGAAAAACGAGGAATCTATAATCCAGATAAAGTACTGGAACTTGAAGGAGCAACAGGGAATAACTTAAATGAAGTAAATCTAACTATTCCTGTAGGCCTACTCACATGCATTACCGGTGTATCTGGTTCAGGAAAGTCGACCCTAATTAATAACACCTTATATCCAATTGCTGCCACAGAACTAAACCGCGCAACAACACTGGATCCTGCCCCCCATAGGAGTATTAAAGGTCTACAACATTTCGATAAAGTTATCGATATTGATCAAAGCCCTATAGGTCGTACTCCAAGATCAAATCCAGCAACTTATACCGGCATATTTACACCGGTACGCGAACTCTTTGCTGGCACACAAGAAGCCCGTTCTCGCGGTTATAAACCAGGAAGGTTTAGCTTCAATGTTAAGGGCGGCCGCTGTGAAGCTTGCCAAGGTGATGGTGTTATTAAGGTTGAGATGCATTTCCTACCGGATATCTATGTCCCTTGCGATGTATGTAAAGGTAAACGCTATAACCGTGAAACCCTCGAAGTAAAATACAAAGGGAAAAATATACACGAAGTGCTCGACCTTACCGTTGAAGATGCACGTGTATTTTTTGACGCGATTCCCGCTCTAGCCCGTCGCTTACAAACTTTGATCGATGTAGGACTCTCCTATATCCGTTTAGGACAGGCTGCCACCACACTATCAGGTGGCGAAGCCCAACGTATCAAATTAGCTAAAGAGCTATCAAAACGTGATACAGGCCAGACGCTCTATATACTCGACGAACCAACTACAGGGCTTCACTTTTATGATATCCAACAGCTTCTTAATGTGCTGAACCGCTTACGGGATCACGGCAATACGATTGTCGTTATTGAACACAATCTTGATGTCATAAAAACAGCCGATTGGATAGTAGATTTAGGCCCAGAAGGCGGGATTAAAGGAGGTTACATCATCGCAGAGGGAACACCGGAAGATGTAGCCAAAAACAAAAAATCCTACACCGGACACTTTTTGCAAGCGATGCTTAAATAGAAGGGAATTTGATAAGCGCCTCTGGGCGCTTTGAATAAAAGCACCTATTTTTCAGACAGTATAGGCAATAAAAAACCCGGCAAAAGCCGGGTTTTTTTGATCAAGAAAACTTAATCTTATGACTCATCCGCAGCAGAAGCTTCAGGACGGTCAACTAGCTCAACATAAGCCATCGGAGCGTTGTCACCAGGACGGAAGCCGCATTTTAGAATGCGAACATAACCGCCAGGACGAGCGCTGTAACGCGGGCCTAGTTCATTGAACAGTTTACCAACAGCAACTTTGCTGCCAGTACGTGCGAATGCCAAACGGCGGTTCGCAACAGTGTCGTTTTTAGCTAGAGTAATCAGTGGCTCAGCATAGCCGCGCAGTTCTTTCGCTTTAGGCAGAGTTGTACGAATCAACTCGTGCTCAAACAAAGAAACTGACATGTTTTTAAACATGGCTTTGCGGTGCGCACTGGTACGACCTAACTTACGACCAGATTTACGATGACGCATGATAAATACCTACCAAACTAGTCAGTTTTATCGCCGAATCAGGAAGCGACTTTATCGTCGTTCTTAAGGCTAGCCGGTGGCCAGTTCTCAAGACGCATACCAAGAGACAAGCCCTTTGATGCCAAAACGTCTTTAATTTCTGTCAGCGACTTCTTACCTAAATTCGGAGTCTTAAGCAGCTCAACTTCTGTGCGCTGAATCAGATCACCAATATAGTAAATCTGTTCTGCTTTCAGACAGTTGGCGGAACGTACAGTCAACTCCAGATCATCTACAGGGCGCAGAAGAATTGGATCAATCTCCGGTTCTTCTGGAACATCCTTAGCCTGATCAGCACCATCTTCAAGGTCAACAAATACAATCAATTGCTGCTGCAAGATAGTAGCTGCGCGACGGATAGCTTCTTCTGGATCGATCGTACCGTTAGATTCGATGTCGATTACCAGTTTATCCAAGTCAGTACGCTGCTCTACACGTGCGCTTTCTACTACGTAGGAAACGCGACGTACAGGACTGAATGTAGCATCCAGCTGTAGACGACCGATTGCACGAGTCTCTTCTTCTTCAGAAACACGAGAGTCTGCTGGAACGTAGCCACGGCCACGACCAATAGTCAGCTGCATGTTAAGACTCGCACCTTCATTTAGGTGAGCAATCACATGGTCCGGATTAGCAATTTCAACATCCTGATTCAGTTGAATATCACCAGCAGTCACAGGACCTGCTTCAGATTTGCTCAGAGTCAGGGTAACTTCGTCGTTGTTGTGCAACAACACAGAAACCCCTTTAAGGTTCAGGAGGATTTCAATCACATCTTCCTGAACACCTTCAATTGTGCTGTACTCATGCAATACGCCTTCAATTTCTACTTCCGTTACGGCACAACCCGGCATAGAAGATAAAAGAATACGGCGTAATGCATTGCCCAGCGTATGGCCAAATCCACGCTCAAGTGGCTCAAGAGTCACCTTAGCACGCGTTTTGCTGATTTCTTGTACGTCAATATGACGTGGACTTAGAAACTCATTTACCGAACGCTGCATATTTCCACCAAATTAAAGTTAAAATTACTTCGAGTACAGCTCAACAATAAGCTGCTCGTTGATATCTGCAGATAGATCAGAACGCTCAGGAGTGGCTTTATAAGTCCCTTCCATTTTAGCAGCGTCTACTTCAACCCATTCTATTGCTGTACGTTGACCAGCTAATTCAAGTGCGTTTTTAATACGCAACTGAGCTTTAGCTTTTTCACGAACTGCAACAACATCACCTGCTTTAACTTGGTAGGATGCAATGTTCACAACCTGGCCGTTAACAGTGATCGAACGATGAGAAACGATCTGACGAGCTTCAGCGCGAGTAGCACCAAATCCCATACGATAAACAACGTTGTCCAAACGGCCTTCTAGCAGCTGCAGCAAGTTTTCACCTGTTGCACCACTACGACGAGCCGCTTCTTTATAATAACTACGGAACTGACGTTCCAGAACGCCGTACATACGACGAACTTTCTGTTTTTCACGTAACTGCAAGCCATAGTCGGATAACCGACCACGACGTGCGCCGTGAACACCAGGGACAGTCTCAGCTTTACACTTGCTGTCCAGTGCACGAACACCGCTCTTCAGGAAAAGGTCTGTACCTTCCCGGCGAGACAGTTTGCACTTAGGTCCAAGATAACGAGCCATATTACCGTCTCCAGGTTAAACGCGACGTTTCTTCGGAGGACGACAACCATTGTGTGGTATAGGCGTCACATCCGTTATATTTGCGATTTTGTAGCCACATGAGTTCAGTGCACGAACTGCAGATTCACGGCCGGGTCCAGGACCCTTCACAAATACGTCGAGGTTTTTCAGGCCATACTCAAGTGCAGCCTGTCCAGCGCGCTCAGCAGCAACCTGAGCAGCGAATGGGGTACTCTTACGAGAACCGCGGAAGCCGGAGCCACCTGCAGTTGCCCAAGAAAGAGCATTACCCTGGCGATCAGTAATTGTAATGATCGTATTGTTGAAAGAAGCATGAATATGGGCGAACCCATCCGCAACCTGCTTCTTCACTTTTTTGCGTGTGCGATTACCTGGCTTTGCCATATTGGGAATTCCTATCGCTTACCACTTATTTACGGATCGGCTTACGCGGGCCTTTTCGAGTACGCGCGTTAGTCTTACTACGCTGACCGCGAACCGGAAGGTTACGACGGTGGCGAATACCGCGGAAACAACCAAGATCCATCAAACGTTTGATGCTCATGGATACTTCGCGACGCAGATCGCCCTCAACAGTCAACTTAGCAACTTCTCCACGAATGACGTCCAATTGTTCATCGGACAAATCAGCAATTTTAACAGTTGGTGTAATACCAGATGCTTCAAGAATGCTGGTGGCAGTCGTGCGGCCAATACCGTAAATGTAAGTCAGAGAAATTACCGCATGCTTATTGTCAGGAATGTTGACGCCAGCTATACGGGCCATTCTATTACTCCGTTAAAAAAAGGCATATGTAGTTATTTACATACACCAGTAAAATATATGTTCTGTTCGCAGAAGGCGCGCAATAATACACACTGATTAAAATTAAATCAAGTGTTTTGCGCCTTCTACGCCCAAATCAGTAATTAATCTAAAGATTAACCCTGACGCTGTTTGTGACGCGGCTCTACTTTACAGATCACGCGAACTGAACCATTACGACGAACGATTTTGCAGTTACGACAGATCTTCTTAACAGATGCACGTACTTTCATGATCTACTCCAGTTGTGGCCTTTAGCGCGAGCTTCCTGCGCTACCACCTTTAAGATTAGATTTCTTCATCAGGGACTCGTACTGATGGGACATCAGGTGAGATTGCACCTGCGCCATAAAGTCCATCACAACGACCACCACGATCAAGAGTGAGGTGCCACCGAAATAAAACGGTACGTTAGCGGCAACTACAAGGAACTGAGGCATCAAAGATACCGCAGTAATATATAGCGCCCCAAACAAGGTCAATCGGCCTAACACAGTATCAATATACCGCGCAGACTGTTCACCTGGACGAATACCCGGAATAAAAGCACCTGATTTTTTCAGGTTATCTGCTACATCTTTTGGATTGAAAACAATCGCAGTATAGAAGTAACAGAAAAATATAATTGCAACCGAGAACAGCAAAATATAGAGCGGCTGACCTGGGCCAAGCGCTAAAGCAACATTTTGCAGCCAATCCATACCTTCACCTTGACCAAACCATTGGCCCATGGAGGCAGGGAACAGCAATATACTCGAGGCAAAAATCGGCGGAATCACACCAGCCATATTCACTTTAAGTGGAAGGTGGCTAGTCTGTGCCGCAAATACACGGTTACCTTGCTGGCGCTTAGCATAGTTTATGGTGATACGGCGTTGCCCTCTCTCCATAAACACGACAAAGCCAACAGTAGCAACCGCCATAAAAGCGATGGCTAACAGCGCAAGAATATTTAAATCACCCTGACGCGCTGCTTCAAAGGCCTGACCGATCGCACTTGGCAACCCAGCCACAATACCAGCAAAGATCAGAATAGAAATACCGTTACCGATACCCCGTTCTGTAACCTGTTCACCTAACCACATCAAGAAAACTGCACCCGCAACCAATGTGACAACAGCAACAAAATAGAAGCTGATATCCGCACTGAAAGCGATACCTTGATTAGCAAGGCCGACAGCCATACCAAATGACTGAACGGTTGCAAGTAGCACAGTGCCGTAGCGAGTGTACTGGTTGATCTTACGACGACCAGCCTCTCCTTCCTTCTTCAACTGAGCAAGCGTAGGACTTACCACCGTCATCAGCTGCATAATAATAGATGCAGAGATGTACGGCATAATACCTAATGCCAAAATACTCATTCTTTCCAGCGCGCCGCCGGAGAACATGTTAAAGAGACTCAGGATAGTGCCCTGATTCTGATCAAATAAAGCGGCTAGGCGATCTGGGTTAATACCTGGTACAGGGATATGAGCCCCTATACGGTATACCACAATCGCGATCAAAACGAACAATAAGCGAGACTTAAGCTCACCTAGTCCATTTTGTACTCCAGCCGGTATTGGTCCTTTCTTAGCCATTTACGCCTCGACTTTACCGCCAGCAGCTTCGATAGCAGCCTGTGCACCTTTAGTCACTTTAAGACCTTTAACGGTGACAGCCTTCGTGATCTCACCAGACAGAATCACTTTAGCAGTTTTAATTTCCTGCTTGATGATATCTGCAGCTTTCAAAGCTTCAAGATCAATTACTTCTGACTCGATTTTAGCCAGTTCACCAAGACGAATCTCAGTAACATAGCGAGCAATACGAGAAGTAAAACCAAATTTTGGCAGACGACGCTGCAAAGGCATTTGACCACCTTCAAAACCAGGTTTTACAGATCCGCCGGAGCGGGATTTCTGACCTTTGTGACCACGGCCACAAGTCTTACCCAAACCAGAACCAATACCACGACCAACACGCTTAGGTGCTTTACGTGAACCGTCTGCTGGACTTAGAGTGTTCAGACGCATGTTGTGAACTCCCTTATTAGTCTTCTACACGAACCATGTAGTTAACTTTGTTTATCATGCCACGGACAGATGGAGTATCTTCTACTTCAACTGTGTGTCCAATACGGCGTAGCCCAAGACCCTTAACGCACAATTTGTGGTTAGGAAGGGTACCGATAGGGCTACGTACTAATGTTACTTTTACAGTTTTAGCCATTGTCGATTACCCCAGAATGTCTTCTACGGACTTACCACGCTTAGCGGCCACATCATCAGGTGATTTCATTGTTGCAAGACCTTTAACAGTCGCACGAACAACGTTTACCGGATTAGTAGAACCGTAGCACTTAGCAAGTACGTTATGGACACCCGCCAATTCAAGAACTGCACGCATCGCACCACCTGCGATAACACCAGTACCCTGAGAAGCAGGCTGCATGTAAACTTTAGAAGCACCATGACGTGCTTTAATTGGGTACTGCAACGTGTCGCCGTTCAGTTCAACTGAAACCATGTTACGACGAGCTTGTTCCATTGCTTTTTGAATAGCAGCAGGAACTTCACGAGCTTTACCACGACCGAAACCTACACGACCTTTACCATCACCAACAACGGTTAGTGCAGTAAAGCCGAAGATACGACCACCTTTTACTACTTTAGCGACGCGGTTAACCTGAACCAGCTTTTCCTGCAGATCGCCGTCTTTCTGTTCATGATTTGACATATTCGATCCCTTTAGAATTCCAGGCCGCCTTCGCGGGCTGCATCAGCCAAAGCTTTAACACGACCGTGATACTGATAACCAGAACGGTCGAAAGCTACTTTAGATACACCAGCTTCTTTAGCGCGCTGAGCGATCAAAGTACCAACCGTTTCAGCAGCCGCAACATTACCGCCAGTTGTCTCGCGTAGATCTTTTTCTACTGTAGAGGCTGCCGCAAGGACTTTACCACCATCTGCAGAGATAACCTGAGCGTAGATATGACGCGGTGTGCGTGTAACACACAAACGTGTTGCACCTAACTCACGCATTTTCAGACGGGAGCGGCGAGCACGACGAATACGAGATTGTTTCTTAGTGTTCATAACCCTGCCCTATTTACTTTTTCTTCGCTTCTTTACGACGAACATACTCATCAGCATAACGAACACCTTTACCTTTATAAGGCTCTGGCGGACGGAACGCGCGAATTTCAGCTGCAGCCTGACCTAGGATCTGTTTGTCAGCACCTGACAATATGATCGTAGTAACGTTAGGCGTCTCAGCAGAAATACCTTCCGGTAGTTCGTAATCGATTGGATGTGAGAAACCAAGGCTAAGATTAAGCGTTTTGCCTTTAGCGGCAGCACGATAACCAACACCTTGAAGCTGAAGAGTCTTTTTGAAACCTTCAGTCACACCAATAACCATGTTGTTTACTAGTGAGCGAGTAGTACCAGACAGAGCAAGAGACAGCTTAGTACCTTCTTTAGCTGCAAACTTCAGTCCGCTTTCTTCTTGAGAAACGGAAACAGAAGGATGAACGTCTAAAGAAAGCTGACCATTCTTACCTTTAACGTTAACGGACTGACCGTCAACCTTAACTTCAACACCTGCAGGTACAACTACGGGGCTTTTCGCAATACGTGACATTGAAATACCTCTTAGAATACCGTGCAGATTACTTCGCCACCCACACCAGCACTACGTGCAGCGCGGTCGGCCATGACACCTTTACTTGTAGAGATAATCGCTACACCCAGACCAGCAGAAACCTTTGGCAACTCTGATGCGTTCTTATAGATACGCAAACCTGGACGACTTACACGTTTAATCTCTTCAATTACCGGCTTTCCTTCAAAGTATTTAAGCTCGATGTTCAGAACCGGTTTTACTTCACCTTCTACAGAGTAGTCAGTGATGTAACCTTCTTCTTTTAGAACTTCGGCAACAGATACTTTTACTTTGGAAGACGGCATAGATACGGCCTGCTTTTCAGCCATATGACCGTTACGAATACGTGTAAACATATCCGCTAGAGTATCTTGCATGCTCATGCATTTACTTCCTCATTGTGCAGCACAATGCGGTACCCTCAAGAGGGCCAGACCACTGCGCTTACCATTTTACTAACTGGAGATTACCAGCTAGCCTTTTTCAAACCTGGAACATCACCACGCATCGCAGCTTCACGTAACTTAATACGAGACAAGCCAAACTTACGGTATACACCGTGTGGACGGCCAGTCACTTGACAGCGACGACGTTGACGAGATGCACTGGAATCGCGTGGCAACTTCTGAAGCGCCATTGCTGCATCCCAAATCTCGTCTTCTGATGAGTTAGGGTTACTAATAATTGCTTTAAGCTCAGCACGTTTTTCAGCGAACTTAGCAACAAGTTTTGCACGCTTATCTTCGCGTGCCTTCATAGATTCTTTAGCCATGATGTATGCCTATCACTTACGGAACGGGAAGTTCAGGGCAGCCAACAGGGCGCGACCCTCATCGTTATTTTTAGCAGTAGTCGTGATAGTAATATCCATACCACGCATTTTATCTACCTTATCGAATTCGATTTCAGGGAAGATAATCTGCTCTTTAACACCCATGCTGTAATTGCCACGACCATCGAAAGATTTCGGATTCAAGCCACGGAAGTCACGAACACGAGGGATAGAAATATCTACCAAACGATCCAAGAATTCCCACATACGCTCGCCGCGTAAAGTAACCTTACAGCCGATTGGCCAACCTTCACGAACTTTAAAGCCCGCGATAGATTTACGTGCAAGACAAACAACAGGTTTCTGACCTGCGATTGCAGTCATATCTGCAACAGCATTTTCCATCTGTTTCTTGTCCCCTAACGCTTCACCAACACCCATATTAAGAGTGATTTTGGTCAAACGTGGAACAGCCATTACGTTAGGGCAGTTCAGCTCATCTTTAAGCTGCTGCTTAACGGAATCATTATAAAGCGCTTTTAATCTAGACATGATATCAGCTCCCCTTATCCGCCAATTATTTCGCCGGTAGACTTAAAGATGCGAGATTTAGTGCCGTCTTCAAGAATCTTGAAGCCTACACGATCGCCCTTACCAGTCTGCGGGTTGAAGATAGCTACGTTAGAAACAGCAATTGCCGCTTCTTTTTCAACGATGCCGCCAGCTTTGCCCAACATTGGGTTCGGCTTAGTATGCTTCTTCACCATGTTGATACCAGAAACGACCAAACGATCGTCCAGAACTCGCATGACAGTGCCACGCTTGCCCTTGTCTTTTCCTGCGATGACAATTACTTCATCGTCACGTTTAATTTTGCGCATAATATACCTATATCGCTTCCTGCTACCCTCTCATGCTCAAAAACGCCAACACTTCTCAGTGTTAGCGTTTTTACATAAATTGAACAGTTAATTGTTCAATCTTTATAGCACTTCAGGCGCCAGGGAAATGATTTTCATAAACTTCTCATTACGAAGTTCACGCGTCACTGGGCCAAAGATACGAGTACCGATAGGCGCGTCATTTGCGTTCAACAATACCGCTGAGTTTGTATCAAAGCGGATTACTGAGCCATCAGAACGACGAACACCTTTACGGGTACGTACCACTACGGCGTTAAGTACTTGGCCTTTCTTCACTTTACCGCGAGGAATCGCTTCTTTAACAGTGACTTTAATAATGTCACCTACAGAAGCGTAGCGGCGGTGAGAACCACCAAGGACCTTAATACACTGTACTCGCTTAGCACCGCTGTTATCAGCGACATCAAGCATAGATTCAGTTTGAATCATGGTCTACTCCATAAACATTTAGAGGCCGTCCGTTAAACGGACGGGCCGGCTTAATGGAGCAAAGGCGCAATAGTTTACACCTTTGCTGCACGCTCTTCAATACGAACAAGCGCCCAAGATTTATTCTTGGACAAAGGACGAGTTTCAGCAACAGTAACTAAGTCACCTTGCTTACACTCATTTTTCTCATCGTGAGCATGCAGTTTAGAAGAGCGCTTCATGAATTTTCCGTAAATCGGATGCTTCTCTTTGCGCTCAACCAGAACTGTGATGGTTTTATCCATCTTGTCGCTAACAACGCGACCAGTAACAGTTCGAGTACGTTTTTCGGCGCTCATACTTAGTTACCTGCCTTTTCGTTGAGTATTGTCTTCACACGAGCAATGTCACGACGAACCTGACCTAAAAGGTGGTTCTGTGCTAGCTGGCCAGTAGACTTCTGCATGCGCAGATTAAACTGCTCTTTTAGAAGACCTAATAGCTCCTGCTGAAGCTCATCAACGGACTTTTCACGTAGTTCAATTGCTTTCATTACATCACCGTCCGCTTAACAATGGTTGTAGCAACAGGCAATTTAGCAGCAGCAAGTGTGAATGCTTCAGAAGCAAGCTGTTCAGGTACACCGCTCATTTCGAACAGAACCTTACCAGGCTTAATCTGAGCAACCCAATACTCAACTGCACCTTTACCTTTACCCATACGTACTTCAAGCGGTTTCTTAGAGATTGGCTTATCTGGGAACACACGGATCCAGATTTTACCACCACGCTTAACATGACGTGTCATGGTACGACGCGCTGCTTCGATCTGACGTGCAGTGATACGACCACGACCGGTCGCTTTCAGTGCAAACTCACCAAAACTTACAGTGCTACCGCGTTGTGCTAGGCCGCGGTTGCGACCTTTCATCATCTTGCGGAACTTAAGACGTTTAGGTTGTAGCATCGACGTCTACCTCACTTACCTTTCTTCTTAGGCGCATTCTTCTCAGCACGCACCTGTTCGATGCCACCAAGAATCTCGCCTTTGAAGATCCAGACTTTAACGCCGATCACACCGTATGTAGTGTGCGCTTCATATGTAGCGTAATCGATATCAGCACGCAATGTGTGCAATGGCACACGGCCTTCACGATACCACTCACTACGAGCAATTTCGGCACCACCTAGACGACCACCCAGCTGAATCTTAATACCCTTGGCACCAAGACGCATTGCATTCTGTACAGCGCGCTTCATAGCACGACGGAACATAACACGACGCTCTAGCTGACTAGCAACACCTTGGGCTACCAAGCGTGCGTCTAGCTCTGGCTTACGAATTTCTTCGATATTGATATGCACCGGAACACCCATCATTTCTGATACGGTATTACGTAGTTTCTCAACATCTTCGCCTTTTTTACCAATCACAATACCCGGACGAGCAGTATGAATAGTAATTTTTGCATTCTGTGCAGGACGCTCGATTTCGATGCGGCTCACAGATGCTTTCTCAAGCTGTTTATCTAGGTACTCACGTACTTCTAGATCATTTAGCAGCTTGCTTGCGTATTCGTTCTTGTCGGCATACCACACAGAAGTGTGATCTTTAACAATCCCGAGACGAATACCGGTCGGATGTACTTTCTGACCCATAACGAACTCTCCTAGCTGTCAGCTCAGTCGGCCACTTTAACAGTGATGTGACAGGAGCGCTTCAAAATTCGATCAGCGCGACCTTTCGCACGCGGCTTAATACGCTTCATAGTCATTGCTTCATCAACAAAGACTGTAGAAACACGTAGTTCGTCAATATCTGCACCGTCGTTATGCTCTGCGTTAGCAATAGCTGACTCGAGTACTTTCTTGACAAGATCCGCACCTTTTTTTGGACTAAACGCCAGGATGTTCAGAGCTTCACCTACAGATTTACCACGGATCTGGTCAACGACCAGACGTGCTTTCTGTGCGGAGATGCGGGCGCCCATGTGCTTAGCGGCAACTTCCATCATCTAACTCCTTATCGCTTGGCTTTTTTGTCTGCTACGTGGCCACGATATGTACGTGTCACGGCAAACTCGCCCAGTTTATGACCAACCATGTCTTCGGTAACAAATACCGGAACATGCTGACGGCCGTTGTGTACTGCAATTGTAAGACCTACGAAATTAGGAAAAATCGTAGAACGACGAGACCAAGTTTTGATTGGACGACGCTCGTTGCTTTCAATCGCAGCTTCTACCTTTTTCAACAGGTGAAGGTCGATAAATGGACCTTTCTTCAGTGAACGTGGCACAGCTGTATCCTCTTACTTAGCGTTACGACGGCGTACAATTAACTTGTCAGTACGCTTGTTCTTACGAGTTTTATAACCCTTAGTCGGAACACCCCATGGCGACACTGGGTGACGACCACCGGAAGTACGACCTTCACCACCACCATGTGGGTGATCAACTGGGTTCATCGCAACACCACGAACGGTAGGACGAACACCACGCCAGCGTGTAGCACCAGCTTTACCAAGCTGACGCAAGGAATGCTCACTGTTGCTCACTTCACCCAGAGTAGCGCGACACTCAATAAGGACTTTACGCATTTCGCCAGAACGTAGACGAAGAGTAGCGTAAGCACCTTCACGTGCCACTAACTGTGCAGACGTACCCGCAGAACGAGCAAGCTGCGCACCTTTACCTGGTTTTAGCTCAACACAATGTACAGTAGAACCTACTGGTACGTTGCGAAGCGGCATAGTATTACCTGGTTTTATATCTACAGAATCACCAGAAATAATCTTAGCGCCTGCAGAAACACCTTTTGGTGCGATGATATAACGACGCTCACCATCTGCATACACAACTAGTGCGATATGTGCAGAACGGTTCGGGTCGTATTCCAAGCGCTCAATTGTCGCTGGAATACCGTCTTTATTACGACGAAAATCAATAACACGGTACTGCTGCTTGTGACCACCGCCAATATGACGAGTAGTGATGCGACCGTGATGGTTACGACCACCACTTTTGCTCTTCTTCTCAACAAGAGCTGCATGCGGCTTGCCCTTGTGTAGCTCAGAGTTAGTCACTGTCACTACATGACGGCGTCCAGCAGAGGTCGGCTTAGTTTTAGTCACTGCCATTTTTCAAACCCTCTATTACTCGCCACCCAAGAAATCAATCTCAGAGCCATCAGCTAGAGCAACGTATGCTTTACGCACATCGCTACGCTTGCCAAGACCACGCTGTGTACGCTTGGTCTTACCCTTAGCATTAAGAACGTTGACGCCTTTAACTTTAACGTCAAACAATTCTTCAACTGCTGTTTTGATTTCTGGTTTAGTAGCGTCTTTTGCTACACGAAAAACAACCTGCTGAGAACCATCAGCTACAATAGTAGCTTTCTCGGAGATGTGCGGACCCAGCAGCACTTGATAAATGCGTTCCTGTTTCATGACAACTTCTCCTCGATTTTCTTCAGAGCAGCAACAGTAACAAGTACCTTTTCGAAGCCAACCAGTGAAACTGGATCAACTCCCTGTGCGTCACGAACATCCACATGTGGAACATTGCGTGCAGCAAGGAACAAATTCTGTTCTACATCTGCAGTAACCAGCAGCGCGTTAGACAGCTCAAGCTCATTAAGCTTAGCCACAAACTGTTTTGTTTTTGGAGACTCCACAGTGAAATCTTCAACCACAACCAGGCGATCTTGACGAACTAACTCAGAAAAGATGCAACGCATAGCAGCACGGTACATTTTTTTGTTAACTTTCTGAGAATGGTCGCGCGGCTGAGCCGCAAAAGTTACACCACCGGCACGCCAGATTGGAGAACGACTTGTTCCCGCACGCGCACGACCTGTACCTTTTTGACGCCATGGTTTAGCACCACCACCAGAAACCGCAGAACGGTTTTTCTGTGCTTTAGTGCCTTGACGACCGCCAGCCATATAAGCAGTAACTACTTGATGGACTAGCGTTTCGTTGAATTCTTTACCAAAAGCAAGTTCAGAAACTTCTACCGAACCATTAGCTCCAGCTAAATTCAGATTCATTTCAAACCCCCTTGGCGCCAGCTTTAACAGCTAGTTTAACGATTACGTCACCGCCAGTAGCGCCTGGAACAGCACCCTTGATCAATAACAAGTTACGTTCAGCATCAACACGCACAACTTCAAGGGTCTGAACAGTTACCTGTACATTACCCATCTGCCCTGCCATCTTTTTGCCTTTCCAAACACGACCAGGAGTCTGACATTGACCAATTGAACCCGGAGCACGGTGAGAAAGAGAGTTACCGTGAGTCGCATCCTGCATGGAGAAGTTCCAACGCTTAACGCCGCCTTGGAAACCTTTACCTTTGGATTGACCAGTTACATCTACTTTCTGACCAGCTTCGAAGCGCGCAACAGTTAGCTCATCGCCAACGTTGACTTCGTCGCCACCCGACAGGCGGAACTCCCATAAACCACGTCCTGCTTCTACGCCAGCTTTAGCGAAGGTACCAGCTTCTGGTTTAGTCAGGCTATTAGCCTTCTTAGAACCAGTAGTAACCTGCACTGCTGCATAGCCGTCAGCTTCTTCTGTTTTAACAGAAGTAACACGGTTCGGTTCCACTTCGATGACGGTGACTGGCACGGATACGCCGTCTTCAGTGAAGACACGAGTCATACCCGCTTTACGTCCGATTAAACCTACAGACATTTCTTTAAAACCTCTTGCCAGTTGTGTACGGGGCTGTTACCCACTACGGCTGCCCTTTCCAGAGCATTCCACACTAATAAAGCGCTTCATTAATAAATATTAATTCTGCGCAGTTGCCTTTAGCCAAGGCTGATCTGCACTTCAACACCCGCTGCAAGATCTAGTTTCATTAGAGCATCAACTGTTTTTTCAGTTGGCTCAACGATATCTAGAACACGCTTATGAGTACGGATTTCATATTGATCACGTGCATCTTTGTTCACGTGAGGTGAAATCAGAACTGTAAAACGTTCTTTGCGGGTAGGAAGTGGGATCGGACCACGTACTTGAGCGCCAGTTCTCTTTGCAGTATCTACGATTTCCTGCGCAGAAGAGTCGATCAAGCGATGATCAAAGGCTTTCAGACGAATACGAATTTTCTGATTCTGCATTTCGATCACACATTTCCAAAAAATTTTATTTACGGCACAATGCCGACCTCCCCCTACTATAAGGGGGACGCAAATTCTACTGATACAAAACCCTTAGGTCAAGACCAGCAACCATTTATTTGCTCAATAATCAGTCAACACCGCAACAACTGCGGCACAAACTAGCAATGAGCAAAAAAAAGCCCTCCAAAGAGGGCTTTCTTAAATTAAAGAGTTATTACTCGATAATTTTAGATACAACACCAGCACCTACTGTACGACCGCCTTCACGGATCGCAAAACGTAGACCTTCTTCCATCGCAATCGGGTTGATTAGCGTAACATCCATCTGAACGTTATCGCCTGGCATTACCATTTCAACACC
>NZ_JAUOQR010000029.1 GCF_030547185.1 Neptuniibacter sp. 1_MG-2023 | reverse complement strand
ACGGTTGCGCCATCATTATCAATAATGGTGGTCTCAACACTGTTGCTGGTCGCATCTTCAGCAATATGCTCGAAGTTAGTATCGGTGATGCTATCAATTTCGATTGTGAAGCTCTCAGCACCTTCTGCTAGGGCATCATCCAACGTACCGATCGTGAAGGTATTTGAGTTGCTACCTGCTGGGATCTGAACTGAACCTTGACCTGTGAAGTCTTGACCATCTTTCGCAACACCCGTGTAGGTGAAGGTTACGGTGATCGGTGTAGTGACATCGCCTGCTGGCTGGTCAACGCTGACGGTATACGGCGTAGTGGTATTACCTTCAACAACACTACCAGGCCCTGCAATAGAGACATAAGCCGTTTCAGTATCCGGTTCCGTCGTATTTGGATCCGTGTCATCGGTGATCTGCGTTTCAACACTGTTGTTGATCGCATCTTCAGCAATGTGCTCGAAGTTAGTATCGGTAATGGTATCGATCGTAATGGTGAAGCTCTCAGCACCTTCCGCCAATACATCATCTAAGGTATCGATCGTGAAGGTGTTGCTGTTGCTACCCGCTGGGATCTCAACGCTAGCTTGGCCGGTGAAGTCTTCGCCATCTTTCGCAACACCGCTGTACGTGAAGGTTACGGTGATCGGTGTAGTGACATCGCCTGCTGGCTGATCAACACTGACGGTATACGGCGTAGTGGTATCGCCTTCAATCACCGTTGCTGGGCCGGTAAGTGAAACAGTGGCTGTTTCCGTATCCGGCTCAGTCGTACCTGGATCCGTGTCATCAGTGATCTGCGTTTCAACACTGTTGTTGGTCGCATCTTCAGCAATATGCTCGAAGTTGGTATCGGTAATGGTATCGATCGTAATGGTGAAGCTCTCTGCACCTTCCGCCAATACATCATCTAAGGTATCGATCGTGAAGGTGTTGCTGTTGCTACCCGCTGGGATCTCAACGCTAGCTTGGCCGGTGAAGTCTTCGCCATCTTTCGCAACACCGCTGTACGTGAAGGTTACGGTGAT
>NZ_JAUOQR010000028.1 GCF_030547185.1 Neptuniibacter sp. 1_MG-2023 | reverse complement strand
CGCTCTCTTCACTTTCTGATCAGATAATTCGTGTGAACGCTTGCCAAGATTCGGCTTTCGTTTAAGGAGGTGATCCAGCCCCAGGTTCCCCTAGGGCTACCTTGTTACGACTTCACCCCAGTCATGAACCACACCGTGGTAACCGCCCTCCCGAAGGTTAAGCTAGCTACTTCTGGTGCAATCCACTCCCATGGTGTGACGGGCGGTGTGTACAAGGCCCGGGAACGTATTCACCGTGGCATTCTGATCCACGATTACTAGCGATTCCGACTTCATGGAGTCGAGTTGCAGACTCCAATCCGGACTACGACCGGTTTTGTGAGATTAGCTTACCTTCGCAGGTTCGCAGCCCTCTGTACCGGCCATTGTAGCACGTGTGTAGCCCAACTCGTAAGGGCCATGATGACTTGACGTCGTCCCCACCTTCCTCCGGTTTGTCACCGGCAGTCTCCTTAGAGTTCCCACCATTACGTGCTGGCAAATAAGGACAAGGGTTGCGCTCGTTACGGGACTTAACCCAACATTTCACAACACGAGCTGACGACAGCCATGCAGCACCTGTCTCAGAGTTCCCGAAGGCACGAAACTATCTCTAGTAACTTCTCTGGATGTCAAGAGTTGGTAAGGTTCTTCGCGTTGCGTCGAATTAAACCACATGCTCCACCGCTTGTGCGGGCCCCCGTCAATTCATTTGAGTTTTAACCTTGCGGCCGTACTCCCCAGGCGGTCTACTTATCGCGTTAGCTTCGCCACTAAAAGATCAAGTCTTCCAACGGCTAGTAGACATCGTTTACGGCGTGGACTACCAGGGTATCTAATCCTGTTTGCTCCCCACGCTTTCGCACCTCAGTGTCAATATCGGTCCAGGTAGTCGCCTTCGCCACTGGTGTTCCTTCCTATATCTACGCATTTCACCGCTACACAGGAAATTCCACTACCCTCTACCGTATTCTAGACTGGCAGTATCAGGTGCAGTTCCAAGGTTGAGCCCTGGGCTTTCACATCTGACTGACCAATCCACCTACGCGCGCTTTACGCCCAGTAATTCCGATTAACGCTCGGACCCTCCGTATTACCGCGGCTGCTGGCACGGAGTTAGCCGGTCCTTCTTCTGTCGCTAACGTCACAGTATGTAAGTATTAATTACACACCTTTCCTCACGACTGAAAGTGCTTTACAACCCTAGGGCCTTCTTCACACACGCGGCATGGCTGCATCAGGGTTTCCCCCATTGTGCAATATTCCCCACTGCTGCCTCCCGTAGGAGTCTGGGCCGTGTCTCAGTCCCAGTGTGGCTGATCATCCTCTCAGACCAGCTAGAGATCGTCGCCTTGGTGAGCCATTACCTCACCAACTAGCTAATCTCACGCAGGCTCATCCAATAGTGCAAGGTCCGAAGAGCCCCTGCTTTCCCCCGAAGGGCGTATGCGGTATTAGACCAAATTTCTCTGGCTTATCCCCCGCTACTGGGTAGATTCCTACGCGTTACTCACCCGTCCGCCGCTCGTCAGCATCTAGCAAGCTAGATCTGTTACCGCTCGACTTGCATGTGTTAGGCCTGCCGCCAGCGTTCAATCTGAGCCATGATCAAACTCTTCAGTTTAAATCATATATGTGTCACCAGGAATGTGGTGACGGCTCTAGTACTAAACAACCGGATTGCATTCGAAAATGCAAAACCTATTGTAAATCGTTTTAAATGAATTCACTTGGTTGCTTGTCTAGAAAATAAAGCTATTTGCTTCATCTCAACAAGCGCCCACACGAATTATCTGATCAAATTGTTAAAGAGCGTTGCTTGGA
>NZ_JAUOQR010000027.1 GCF_030547185.1 Neptuniibacter sp. 1_MG-2023 | reverse complement strand
CAGTGAAACGCCCTGTGCGGATCCGCATGCAGGGTGTTGTGGGGGCTGAGGGTTAGAGACCCTCGGCTACCCGATTAAGCGATTCCAAGAACTTTACGAACTGCACTGTCAAGCTCTTCTCCTGTTGGAAGGTTCGCTCCTGAAATAAACCTCTGCGAAAACTCCTCAAGCTCAAAGCGAATTTCTCTTTCAACAATAAGCTCCCTTTGTTTACCATGCTCTACATTATCAGACAAAGAGTAGGTATGAACTGTCAGCACATCCGATGCTTGGCGATTAACTAAGGGGATATCTTTTCCAATGACATCTTCAAATTTTCTATAGACGATATCTGGTAAAACAAAATAGAGGCCATTTGAAACTAAATCTGACTTTGCATAAATCAGGCCTTTACGTATTAGCTGAGGAATAAGCCGCTTATGTACATTTGCCCAATTTAGGCCATGTTCTGACCGCGGAATTACAGAGGTATTTTCATTTAAGTTTTTATATGCATACCAATTGTCACGATAATTATTTGTTATATCTATGCTTTGAACTTCAATACCTACATATTCTATCAACTCTCCATTTTTTACTTTGGCTAAAACCCAGTCCATAGAGAGCTTATTGCCTAATTTAACTTCCTTCCCTGAATTTTGACCTAGAGCAACAATGCATTCATTGGTGGATGATCTTCGAGGTATAAACTCCTCGAATGTTAGAAACTCGATATCATCTCCAAATGCATCTTCGGCGACTTTTTTTAGTGATAGATAATTTTTTTCATAAATCCTGTTTGGGCAAATTATACAATCACCAAAAGTAGTGGTGACACTACAAGTACCATACACTACTGTTTGATCGCTGTTAGACTTCGAGCATGCTTTATTTACAAAAGGGCATGCCCCCAAATTCCAGAGTGTCCTAGCTTCTTTTGTCAAATCATCTGGTGCGTAACCAAATATTTCAATAATGTCGTTCTTTGGTCTTTTAATCATTTTTTATCCAATTAATTTTGCTATTTCTTCACCAATTTTTTTGGCTAAAAATGGTGGAACCGCATTTCCAACTTGTTCGTACTGCTGAGGAATAGAGCCAGTAAAACGGTATGTGTCAGGAAAGGACTGAATTCTTGCAGCCTCTCTAATGGACAACACTCGGTCTTGGTCAGGATGTATAAATGCGCCCCAATGCGGATCACATTTAGTTAAAATTGTTGAACACATGCCTTCTGGGTGTAACCTTCCATACCTTTTAGTATGATCACTTCTTCTCGCTCTTTGCATTCCTTTCGGAAGCATTTCGTGTGGAATATTTGTCCAATTTCCACCTTGTGGAATATACGGTAAGCGTTCAAGGTTAACCTTCCCCAATCCATTACAAGAATGGTTATGAACTAACTTAGACCCTTTTCGTAAAACTTTCTGATAATTTCCTTCAGCCTTCTTCAAGTACTTCATCGGTGGATTTTTAGAACCACCATCTATCTGTGGCAAATCTGAAATGGCGTCATATACCGTAGTTTGAGGAAGTAATTCTTGAGCAAAAAGAGGAGGAACTTTGATGCAAAGCTCTTTTGCTCCAGCAAAGTTGGCAACTGCATTTGAATTGTATTCAGGTTCAGGAAATGAAATATCAGCATTACCTTTAATGGCAATTATAATTGTTCGAAATCTAGTTTGAGGTACACCATAATGCCCAGCAAAAAGAATTCGATGGTTGACGCTGTACCCTAATCCTTGTAATTCTTTATATATCTGCTGGACTACAGTACCTTTACCTAAAGAAACTATTCCAGGAACATTTTCAATTAGTATAGCTTTTGGCAGTAGTTCGCTTGCAACTCTTAGAAAGTCCTTAAAAAGATGATTTCGCTCATCGCCTAAGTCTCGAATAGGTGCATTAACTGAAAAACCTTGGCATGGTGGTCCTCCAGCCAATAAATCTAGCTCACCCTTCTTTAATCCAAGTATTTTTTTTAGATTACTTTCACAGACCTTTCTAACATCACCAACTACAACATTGGTATTCTCGTTATTAACTTGATAGGTGTTTGCGTGAGCTTCTATCAGCTCATTTGCAAGCATTGGAGCAAACCCTGCCATGCCTAATCCGCATGAGAGTCCTCCTGCACCTGCGAACAAATCAATTGACTTCACTAATATGGAACCTTATCTGTAAAATTTCACACATTTTACCTGATCCCTCGACGGGGAGGTATCGATATAATATGAGAGTATTGAGTAGGCGCTTAACGTCTGGCTCTGGGGCTGCATGGAGCGCAGCGTAATGCAGTCCCTAGCAGCCACTTGTGTACGCCCAGCATGGGCATGAACTAATGAGGTGAAAGTCCTCTGTAGGAAGGTCACCATCCATAGCGATTT
>NZ_JAUOQR010000026.1 GCF_030547185.1 Neptuniibacter sp. 1_MG-2023 | reverse complement strand
GACTGAGTGTATAAGGATTTGTCTTTATCAAATGCTGCCATGTCAGCACGCATAATGTCTGCAGTGTACTGAGCGATATCTAGGCCAGTTTTGAATTTATTCTGAGCGCGCATACGAGCTGCAGATTCTGGGTTAATAGCGTCCCAAGGGCTACCAGCAGCTGCTTTTGCAGCAGAGATAGTTTCAATGTCTTGGTTCAATGCGGACATGGTCAATCCTCTACAGAGTAATCTGTTCAATAAATTAAATTTTGGCGAGTCACAAGCCCAAGCCGGTATTTCCCTTAGCTCAACTTATATTTTTGATTACCGTGTAAACGATAATCTGACCAAGCAATGTTGTTGAATACATTGAGTGGTTATGTGAGTAAATAATGGGGGTATTTTAGAGCTTCGTAAAGCTACTTTTTGTGCACGTGCAAAACTGTAGTATTGCTACATAATGCCTATCTATAAAAAGGTAAATTAACTACAAGAAGGAAGAGCGGGAAATAGCATTAATCCCTATAGATAGGAGCTTTTAAAGCTCATCACTAAGTAGTAGCGACTTTGGTATAGCGCTTTATTTTACTCAATTACAAGATTTTTAGTTATTTAAATTATCTTTTATATTCCAATTAATTCTAAGTGTTTTTGACTACATAAATCATATGATCGCTTGAATTTAAAGGCTTTCCAGCTATTTGCTGGATATTTTATAGATTGTTTAACGTCAAAATAAATTACAAAGCTATTTTGTCATTGGATTGATTCATATTATGAGATGAAGTTAGTCAGTAAATCGGCTTAAAGTCATCATATAATGGAGGAAAGTTTGTCAATATTACGTGGATTTCTTCCAAATGCCTCTACGTTATTTTTATTTGATCTCTTTGTTTTTACGCGTTCGCAGCATGATTTTTTTGGTTAGGATATAAGTTCTTTTTTTAGATAGGTTTTATGAGCGTTTTTATAGCGCTTTAATTTCCACCTGTTTTGTAAGAAATAGATTTTTAGATTGTGTTTTTTGTTTAAAAGGATAATCTCTGTAACCAGTTATTGGTTATGAAAAGAGAGACATTATTGTGGATTTAAAACGTAAATTTACAGTGCATTTAGATGCCTTGATTGTTATCGGTTTGCTCTTTATTTGTTCTATAGGGTTTAACTTTGTTCAACTTCAGCAAGTAAAAGGCTTAAGTCGAGATGTGGTTAATTTAGAAGGTAAAGTTTTAGTACATGAATTAAATCTTAGCTCGCAGAAAGCTTATATTAATCAGTTGAAGTCTAAGTATGAGGGAGAAGAGGGTATTGCAAAGATTAAGGATGAGTAGGTGATTGCAATGGGGTAGATCTAGTTGAATAGAGCGCGGTTATGTAAATACTAAATAGTTGGGCTTCAAACGAATCTATCTATACAGAAACAATAATTAAAAAGGACGCCGTAGCATCCTTTTTGTAAATTATGTAGAACAAACTGGTGGGTATTAGCCCGTGATGGTGTCTAGGTATACAGCATCAATATCGGTATTAATATACGCCATGCCTAATTTGTTTAGGTATTCCATTCGGTCAGCTTTCATTAAATCTATTTCCGGCGCATCAAAGCCATTTTCTTGATAAATACCTGCAAGGTAGGCCATAAAGTGCTCGCCTTCTTTTACTAATAATAAGCTAGCCGCACCTACATCTGGTTTTACTTGTGTATTTAACGCTTCTGGAAGATTTACAGCAAGAACAACGGGTTGCTCATCACCTTCGATTCTTACACTGCGGTTTCTGATTGTTTGTTGTGCCCAGTAAAATGCTAATTCTTTACTTTGCGTCAAAAAAACAGGTTCAACTGATTCTGTATAGGCATTGCCGATTGTCGCCATGGTTTTCTTAGCAGCATCTTTTAGCGCTCTATCCCCTGAGCGTTGTAGCCCTTGTTTTTTTATGGAGTCGATCAGTGCTGAGGATGTTCCATGATACCAAGTATTACCTGTAGTAAATCCTTGCTCAGTTAACAAATCTTTAGCATCTTTAAGAAAATCAGGTGTATCAGTCATATTCGAAATCACTTAATCAGTTTGCAGTAGAAAACGGGGTAGAATTTTAACGTAAAAAGCCATTCGAGTCTTTCGACAGATCTTAGAAGTAATCTTATCTATAAAAAAGGCGGCCCTTACTACAAGGTGCCGCCTTATGCTCCAGTATAGGAGTCTGCCCTAATTAACGCTGGAAAATTAATTAAGGCAGTTAACGCTAATTATGCTTAGTTAAACTGGTTAGAGGTGTTTTTCGCACCGCCAGCTTTAAGCGCATTTTCACCCGCAAAGTATTCTTTGTGGTCATCGCCGATGTCTGAACCAGACATGTTCTGATGTTTAACGCATGCAATACCGCGACGGATCTCTTCACGCTGAACATTCTTAACGTAGCCCAACATACCTTGCTCACCGAAGTACTCTTTCGCTAGGTTGTCTACAGACAACGCAGTTGTGTGGTAAGTCGGTAGAGTGATCAAGTGATGGAATACGTTTGCTTCACGTGATGTATCAGCTTGGAATGTACGTGTACGTTCGTCAGCTACAGCAGACAATTCAGAATCGTCATACTCAGCGCTCATTAGGTTAGCGCGGTCGTATGCAGACACATCTTTACCTTCAGCAACCCAAGTATCGTAAGTCTGCTGGCGGAAGTTTAGTGTCCAGTTGAATGATGGAGAGTTGTTGTAAACCAATTTAGCATCTGGGTGAACTTTACGAATGTCATCCATCATGCCTTTGATTTCATGTACGGTTGGGATTGCAGTTTCGATCCATAGTAGATCGGCACCCGCATTGATCGCTTCAATACAGTCAAATACGCAACGCTCATGACCTG
>NZ_JAUOQR010000025.1 GCF_030547185.1 Neptuniibacter sp. 1_MG-2023 | reverse complement strand
TAGTAACCGGGGTTTCTCTAAATAAATGCTTGGCGATGACCTACTCTCACATGGGGAAACCCCACACTACCATCGGCGATATTGCGTTTCACGTCTGAGTTCGGGATGGATTCAGGTGGTTCCACAACTCTATGGTCGCCAAGCAAAACTGTCACAATTAAGATTCAAATTCATTTTGATTTAGAAGGGAGTCTGTTGCCAGTCTCAACCTTGTTTTTTCTACACACGCTAATTCGTTACTCTCTATCGTGTTTATTCTATATCTAATCAATCACTTGCCAAACGCCTTGGGCGTTATATGGTCAAGCCTCACGGGCAATTAGTATTGGTTAGCTCAACGCCTCACAGCGCTTCCACACCCAACCTATCAACGTCGTAGTCTTCAACGGCCCTTTAGGGGAATCAAGTTCCCAGTGAGATCTCATCTTGAAGGAGGCTTCCCGCTTAGATGCTTTCAGCGGTTATCCCGTCCGAACGTAGCTACCCGGCAATGCAATTGGCATCACAACCGGTACACCAGAGGTTCGTTCACTCCGGTCCTCTCGTACTAGGAGCAACTCTTCTCAAATCTCAAACGCCCACGGCAGATAGGGACCGAACTGTCTCACGACGTTCTAAACCCAGCTCGCGTACCACTTTAAATGGCGAACAGCCATACCCTTGGGACCGGCTTCAGCCCCAGGATGTGATGAGCCGACATCGAGGTGCCAAACACCGCCGTCGATGTGAACTCTTGGGCGGTATCAGCCTGTTATCCCCGGAGTACCTTTTATCCGTTGAGCGATGGCCCTTCCATACAGAACCACCGGATCACTAGAACCTACTTTCGTACCTGCTCGATGTGTCTATCTCGCAGTCAAGCACCCTTCTACTCTTGCGCTCATTGCATGATTTCCGACCATGCTGAGGGTACCTTCGTGCTCCTCCGTTACTCTTTGGGAGGAGACCGCCCCAGTCAAACTACCCACCACACAATGTCCCTGATCCCGCTTAGGGACCTAGGTTAGAACCTCAATATTACCAGGCTGGTATTTCAAGATTGGCTCCACTCTATCTAGCGACAAAGTTTCAAAGCCTCCCAGCTATCCTACACAAGTAATATCAAAGTCCACTGTGAAGCTGTAGTAAAGGTTCACGGGGTCTTTCCGTCTAGCCGCGGGTAAACGGCATCTTAACCGCTAATTCAATTTCACTGAGTCTCGGGTGGAGACAGTGTGGCCATCGTTACGCCATTCGTGCAGGTCGGAACTTACCCGACAAGGAATTTCGCTACCTTAGGACCGTTATAGTTACGGCCGCCGTTTACCGGGGCTTCGATCAAGAGCTTCGCACAAGTGCTAACCCCATCAATTAACCTTCCGGCACCGGGCAGGCGTCACACCCTATACGTCCTCTTTCGAGTTTGCAGAGTGCTATGTTTTTAATAAACAGTCGCAGCCACCTGGTATCTTCGACCGGCCTCAGCTTAGGGAGCAAGTCCCATCACCAAAACCGGCGCACCTTCTCCCGAAGTTACGGTGCCATTTTGCCTAGTTCCTTCACCCGAGTTTTCTCATACGCCTTAGTATTCTCTACCTGACCACCTGTGTCGGTTTGGGGTACGGTTAGTCATAACCTGAAGCTTAGAGGTTTTTCCTGGAAGCATGGCATCAACTACTTCATTCCATATAGGAACTCGTCATCGGTTCTCAGCCTAATAAGAACCCGGATTTACCTAAGTTCTTAGCCTACTACCTTAAACGCGGACAACCAACGCCGCGCTAGTCTAGCCTTCTCCGTCACCCCATCGCAGTTATGAGCAGTACTGGAATATTAACCAGTTTCCCATCGGATACGCTCTTCAGCCTCTCCTTAGGGGCCGACTCACCCTGCCTCGAATAGCGTTGGACAGGAACCCTTGGTCTTCCGGCGGGGAGGGTTTTCACCTCCCTTATCGTTACTCATGTCAGCATTCGCACTTCTGATATGTCCACGATGCCTTACGGCTTTCGCTTCAACCACTTACAGAACGCTCCTCTACCATGCACAAAGTGCATCCGTAGCTTCGGTGTTATGCTTAGCCCCGTTATATCTTCCGCGCGGGCCGACTCGACTAGTGAGCTATTACGCTTTCTTTAAAGGGTGGCTGCTTCTAAGCCAACCTCCTAGCTGTCTAAGCCTTCCCACATCGTTTCCCACTTAGCATAAACTTTGGGACCTTAGCTGACGGTCTGGGTTGTTTCCCTTTCCACGACGGACGTTAGCACCCGCCGTGTGTCTCCCGTGATTGAACTCATGGGTATTCGGAGTTTGCATCGGGTTGGTAAGTCGGGATGACCCCCTAGCCGAAACAGTGCTCTACCCCCCATGGTTAGACACGAGGCACTACCTAAATAGTTTTCGAGGAGAACCAGCTATCTCCGAGTTTGATTAGCCTTTCACTCCTATCCACAAGTCATCCGCTGGCTTTTCAACGACAGTCGGTTCGGTCCTCCAATGCATGTTACTGCATCTTCAACCTGCCCATGGATAGATCACTCGGTTTCGGGTCTACTCCTAGCGACTGGACGCCCTATTAAGACTCGGTTTCCCTACGGCTCCGCAATTGCTTAACCTTGCCACTAAAAGTAAGTCGCTGACCCATTATACAAAAGGTACGCAGTCACCGTCCTAAAACGGCTCCCACTGCTTGTACGTACACGGTTTCAGGATCTATTTCACTCCCCTCACAGGGGTTCTTTTCGCCTTTCCCTCACGGTACTGGTTCACTATCGGTCAGTCAGGAGTATTTAGCCTTGGAGGATGGTCCCCCCATGTTCAGACAGGATATCACGTGTCCCGTCCTACTCGATTTCACAATAAATAAGTTTTTGAATACGGGGCTATCACCCACTATGGCCGCACTTTCCAGAGCGTTCTTCTAACTACATTATTGCTTAAGGGCTAATCCCCGTTCGCTCGCCGCTACTTAGGGAATCTCGGTTGATTTCTTTTCCTCCGGGTACTTAGATGTTTCAGTTCCCCGGGTTCGCCTCTAATACGCTATGTATTCACGTAAAAGATACCTATAAATAGGTGGGTTTCCCCATTCGGAAATGTCCGGATCAAAGCTTGTTTACCAGCTCCCCGAACCTTATCGCAGGTTACAACGTCCTTCATCGCCTCTGACTGCCAAGGCATCCACCGTGCACGCTTAGTCACTTGACCATATAACCCGAAGGCGTCTGGAATCATAGTAACTGATTAGTACAGTAACGATAGATTTCGCCGAATTGGCGCTTGTATGAAAAATACAAGTCAATCTAAATCAATGAATCTAAATCCAAATTGTTAAAGAGCGTTTAAAGCAAAAAAGCTTTAAAAGATAAGTCATTTAGTAAACAATTTTCACTAATTGAGCTATGTTTTAAAACTCTTAATCCTTAGACCGAAGAGTTATGGTGGAGCTATGCGGGATCGAACCGCAGACCTCCTGCGTGCAAAGCAGGCGCTCTCCCAGCTGAGCTATAGCCCCATGT
>NZ_JAUOQR010000024.1 GCF_030547185.1 Neptuniibacter sp. 1_MG-2023 | reverse complement strand
CTGATTAATCCCCGGTGTTTTAGAGCTTCGCCATGGGCCTTTACTGGTAATGCCACACGCAACAGCCGCCTGTACGTCAATAAACAGGGACATGCACTTTTAAAAAAAAACCTTCATTCCTTCGTTATAGGTTTTGCAGTTAGGCTTTGTTTTTACTTCAAGTGGCTGATTGATGGTTTTAAGTGTTTATTGGGAGATATTCGGTGTTTTTGAGTTAGCCGTATATCTCAGCGAATGAGCTGATACTTTATCGGTTGTAGATAAGAAAGGTTGAAGTTAGGCCGCTTGGTTATGCCTTCGTTTTCGTGCGAATTTTTTGTGATAAAGCCTTTCAAACTGAGTGGCGTTATTCAGCCATTCTTCTTGGTTTATTTCTATTCTTTCTAGTATGGGTGGTAGGTGTGCGGATATAGCTCCGCGTTTGTCATCGCGTAATATTCGGCCTGTCATGTCGACTAAGGTTAGATAATCCTCTAGGCTGAATAGAATACCCTGCTGTTCTTTGTTTCGGATATTTCCTTCAAATTGTGCCAGAGGTTTTACAGGGGATTGGAAATGTTGCAAAGCAAACAGTGCTTTTTGAGATTCTATCGCGGATGTTGAATTGAATTCCGGATTTATGCGCTCTTTGATACTTGTATGCTTTGAGCCTTCCGGTGTTTTAGCCATATCAGCGCGTATAGGGTTTAGATCTACATAGGCCATGCAAGACAGTAATGCTTCTTCGGTTAGTAGGGCTTGCGATTTATAACGAGACTCCCAGAAGTGGCCAGTGCACTTGTCTTCTTGGTTAGCTTGGCGAGCAATGGGTTCATTTAGACATTTCATAAACCAACTAAGGTTAGCTAAGCGTTCCCGGTAGATATCTATCATCTCACTGACGGTATCAAGTTGAGCTTTGCTGAGAGACTCACCTGCTTGCCATTGCTGAATCATTAAGGGGCCTTTGAATAAACTTAACCAGCGCGTTACAACTTCAGTATTTGACCAGCTTTGTGCTTGAGTCGGGCAGAGTTTAATCACAATATGAAGATGGTTTGACATCACGGCATAGGCGCAGATATCAATGGAAAAGAGTGAAGATAGAATGCGTATTCGGTCTTCGATCCATTGACGACGGTGTTCGTAGTCTTTACCTGTTGAGTGATCCAAGCCACATAAAAACGAGCGGCGAACACAACGTGAAACAATATGGTAATAGGGGGTATCTTGAACGGATACGAGTTCCTTTCTTGGGCGAGTCATCGGTAAATCCTTTTATCGATGTAATGAATAATGCTTGGCTTTGATCTTAGGATTGAGTAAGGGTATTGTCAATTTAAGGGGGCCTGTCCCCTCACTTTCTTGAAATCGTTGATGTCGATTTCATATTTGGAAAAGCAAGGTGACCTCCCTAACAAGTGACTATGGTTCCCAGTCAAGTATTTAGACCATTTTTTCATCCCAGTATGTTCCGTTTTTCACCATCGTATTTAAGATAGTTAGTTGCTTGCGCATACAAGCAACTATGGCTACTTTCTTTGGCTCTCCCACTGCCACCATTCGCTCATACATAGGCTTGAGTTTGGGGTGACACTGGATGGCTGACATCATGGATACAAACAGTACAGTTCGAACGCGGTGTCGACCCCCACGTATATATCGCTTGCCTTGATAGCTTCCGCTGTCGCGATTCATGGGGGCTACACCGACCAACGCAGCAATCTCTTTTCGGTTGAGGGAACCCAGCTCTGGCAACTCACTCATGAGCGTATAAGCCAGCACATTGCCGACACCTTTTGCACTTAATAATAGGTCGCGCTTTTGCCGCCACTCAGCAACACTGTCAACCAGTTTGTCGAGTTGCTTGTCGATGGATAGAAGCTCTTTTTTAATGGTGTTTAGTATCGCTTGAATCGGTTTATGCACTGTCTTGGGCATACGCTTTAAACGGTTCTTTTGCATCGTACTCATTTCAAGGCATTGGCTTCGCACAACCAGCAAGTCACTGATCGCTCTCAGCTTTTCTGGTTTAATTGACGATAACCTCGGCTTCATTGCTTCACCAAAATGGGCGATATCCATGGCGTCGAGCTTATCTGTTTTAGCCATTCTTCCTGACGACTTAGCAAAATTGCGAACATTACCTGGGTTACAGACAACGATCGGCAAACCTGCTTTGTGAGCGGCACAGACAAACTCCAATTCGAGCCGGCCAGTGGATTCAATCAGCACTCGGTTGGGCTTTAAAGGCTGTATTTGTTTAACGGCCTCTTTTATACCCGCCGTATCGTTTTTGACACTAAAAAATTGGCCAGTAGGCCTCACATAAATATCGAGTTGCGTACTACTTGTGTCGATACCGACATTGATCTCTGTGTTATTCATAAGATAAGCTACCTCTGCCTTGCTATTCGGGCTCGAGGCCCACATGACTATTCGAGTTATGCCTAGTGAGTTTTTGCCACGTTCATACTTGTTACCGGTCTTTACGAACCTGTCGCACATCGAACTGTGACAAAAAGGCCTTCGGTGGCCGCCGAAGGTGGGTCTCAATTTACCCGTTTTTAAAAGGATTTAAAAAGGTGGAATATCCTCAAGAACAACCATACAAGTTTATCAAACCTCGTTCCGCCCACAAAGTAACGTGGGCTCCACTGGACGCGCAAAGACACTCGCGCCGTTTATAAAAGCGTTATGCAAAGGAAACGATATGGTTAATCTTGAAGATATAAATACCAAAGAACTTATTGAGTTTTTAAATAGAATAGAATTTAGCCAAGAGAAAATATCTGAAATATTAAACGACAATGACCCTGAATATACAGAATATAAAAAAGCTTTTTTTCTAATGCTTTGTTACAACAAACAAGCTTTTATTCAACCTATGGAAAGTGGCTGGATGAAAAGAACAATAAATGCTTATCAAAACAAAACAGATAGAGAAAAGGGTGAAATATTAGAGATATGGGATGAATCAGAAGCTGAATCTTATTCAAAATCACTTGATAGTTTACTTAAATCTGGTGCACGAGAATCAGATTTATACAATATAATTAAACTAAACCAAAAAAATGTAATTGCTAATATTATGGAAACTTTAGATGGTGCATTTGGTGGTGATTTTGGTTTATTTGAAACAGAATATAAAGATAATGAGTCCATTCCAAAAAGGCGCATCTTCGGTTTACAAGATGATTTTCTGAATTATGATCCAAATAAATAAATGTATAACAAGTTACAGCATCGGAAAACAAACTCGCTCGTGCTCGTCGTTTCCCGCTGTGTAAGGCGTTATATGCCAATTAAATAGGAAGTGTTGTGCAAGTAGAAAGCATTGATCATCTCGTTTTAACGGTAAAGGATATTGATAAAACTGTAAATTTCTATATGTCCGTTATGGGTATGGAAAAAGTAGTTTTTGGGGAAGGTCGTGTTGCATTATCCTTTGGAAATCAAAAAATAAATCTGCACCAATTAGGTAAGGAATATGAGCCTAAAGCCGGTAATGTAAAAACTGGTAGTTCTGATTTGTGTTTTATTATTAAACAGCCAATAAATCAAATTATTGCTCACCTGAATGCTTGTAAAGTATCAATAATTGATGGGCCAGTTAATCGTACTGGTGCAACTGGTAAAATCGTTTCAGTCTACTTTAGAGATCCAGATCAAAATCTTATCGAAGTATCAAACTATGTCATGTAAAAAGTTTATCAACGAACGTCACTTCGAGGCTGGACAGCCAAAACTGCGCTTTGTCTGCCCGTTATAAAAGCGTTATGCCCTAGGTAGATATCATGAACATGAGAGAATTTTCGGACAAAGTCGAATTATCGGCTTATACCCTTCGTTACTACGAAAAAGTTGGTTTACTCAAACATGTCCAAAGAAATACCAGTGGTCATCGGATTTATTCAAATAGAGATATCGATTGGGTAGATTTCATTAAACGTCTTAAAGACACAGGCATGCCTCTTAAAGAGATTCAAAAATATGCCTCTTTAAGAGAGTTGGGTGCTCAAACAGTAAAAGAGCGGCAAGAGCTTCTAGAAAAACATCAAGAAAATCTAGTAAAGCATATCAGGCAGCAAAATGAGCACCTAAAAGCATTGGACGCGAAAATTAATTTATACAAAAGTGGAGAAGTGAGTTGACTTAGAGTTAACTCTAACTAGTAGAGTGTGCTGGTATTCATAAAAAAGGAGCACACAAAATGGAAAATTCACGTTTTGACAAAGGGTTAGAGCTATTATCAGAAATTGATGGTGAAGCTGGGCAAAAAGTTATTGATAGCCTACAAGATATTTGTCCTGACTTGGGCAAATACACAATTGAATATCCGTTTGGAGATATTTATTCTCGTCCTGAGTTAGATTTGAAATCAAGAGAATTAGCTACCGTTTCAGCATTAACTGCAATGGGTAATTGCATGCAGCAACTAAAAGTTCATTTACATGCAGCTCTTAATGTCGGTTGTTCAGAGACAGAGTTGAAAGAAGTGATTATACAAATGTCAGTCTATGCAGGTTTCCCAGCAGCACTAAATGGTATGTTTGCATTCAAAGAAGTACTCTCTGAACGACGGGCATAATCGGGTAGCCGAGGGTCTCTAACCCTCAGCCCCCACAACACCCTGCATGCGGATCCGCACAGGGCGTTTCACT
>NZ_JAUOQR010000023.1 GCF_030547185.1 Neptuniibacter sp. 1_MG-2023 | reverse complement strand
TGGCTCTGGCTCTGGCTCTGGCTCTGGCTCTGGCTCTGGCTCTGGCTCTGGCTCTGGCTCTGGCTCTGGCTCTGGCTTAACAGTTTTAATGCCTTCCACCAATTGGTCAATAACATCAAAAAGTTCAGGCTTTCTTTCTATCTCTTCAACATCACTATCGACGCTTTCAACATCAGAAGCATCAACAACATTTGCGTCTGTATCTTCATCTTCAGATACGACCTCTGCATAATCAGAAGGTTCTCTATCTACCACTAATAGCGGTGGTTCTGGTTCTGGTTCTGGTTCTGGTTCAATAGAGGGTGCAGGTACCACTCGTGCAGGACCTAAAATTCCATCATCAGAAGCACCAAAGGCTGACGGCTCATTTTTAATAGTAGAGACGCCCTCCTCCATAAAATCATTTGGCAGACTGATATCATCATCAACCGGCTCTGACTCTACTTTCCTTGCAGGGCTAACAATCCCTTCATCTAAGGATAAGCTATCATCCCAGGGATCATTTTTATCGAGCGGTGAATTATTTTCGGTATGTGCAGAAAATGCACCATCCTTATCAGGTGCAAGTTCAGGGCGGTGATCAGAAAAAAGAGGATCGCTGTCTAATGAAACCCGACGAGCCCCACCACCAGGCAGCTCTGGATTAAACGACTGTTGTTCAACAGGAGGAGCATCAACAAAGTTTTTATCGATGTTCATTTTTAGACGATTACGCCCGCTTTGCATGCGTCGCCATCCGTCTATAATTATCAGCAGGATTAATATTACTCCGCCAACAATCAGCCATTCACGCAGACCGATTTCCATGTGCCTAGTCGCGCCCCTTTCTCTTGTAATTATCGATAATCATACAACTATAAAAGAGCTGGTTTTATTCGACAACCTTATCGATAACCAACATCAATGGTAGTTTCCCCCCTCTCACCCCTACAGGCGAGATAATACCGTACAAATCGCCCTTTTGAGCTTGCGGCTGACCTGATAAAGAAATTCTGGCCGACACTTCAACTTCAGCAACCGATGATAAAGTTACTTGAGGATTCATTGCCATTGTATCATCTAATACAACCTGAGTAGGTAGATCAGATACCTTTAGCTTAACCGCAGCTAATGGTATTCGCCCACCAACCTCTTTCGCAAACACAAAAATCGTTTGTTCTGGTGTTACTTGCTCTTTGAACCCTGGGCTTAAATCAACTTGTAAGGTCACAGATGCAATTTGCAGCTCCGGAATATTGGGGACGTTTTTACCTTGTGCAATCAATTCATCTCGCGCCTTACGAACACCAGAGCGAAGAGATTCCGCTGTAGCTCCTTCCGCATTTCGTAGGGCCGTCAACCAATACTCCATGGCCGCTTCGAAATCTTGTTTTTCGTAGGCCTCAATACCCAAAAGTCCCAAAGCCGTTATTTCCAATGGCTCAATAGCTAATGTTTTATCGATTTGTGCTCTAACTTCATCTGTTATTTTACTATTAGCGGCAAAAAACAGTGCTTGTGCATACTGGCCATTAACGCTGGCATATTGAGGCGCATCAGACGGTAGAAGCTCTAATATCTTTTTAAAACCTTCCGCCCCTTCTGCATACCGTCCTTGATTCATGTAGGTTGTCGATAGTAAAAACCACCCTTCAGGATTATCAGGGTTTAGCTGCAACTCTTTCTCTAATTGAGCAACGGCTTGCTCAAGAGTAGGTTTTTCCCCATTAAAAGGATCATTAGGTTGATGCAAGGCTATATCTAGGTCCGCCGAACGGCCAAACACAGAGTACAAACCGAGGCCAGCTACCGGAATCAACATAGCGAGCAGTGTAACCGTCACTAATGTTTGGGTTGTTAGCTGTAACTTACCGGCTTTTGAACCTGTGTCTTCCACATCAGACAACAAATTTCTCTCTAATTCCGTTTTTAAAGTAACGAAATCAGTTTCATCTAGATTGCCCGCAGACTTTTCATTTTCCAGCTCGGATAAACGTTCACGAAATATTTCTATATTCTGTTGACCGCGATTTTCAGCCGATTCAACCTCTACAACGCGCTTAGCACGAATAAAAGGAAGAAAAACGAACGCGACTGCAATTACCGTTAAAACCGCAATTCCACCCCATAACTCGATCATTTTTGCTCACCTTTACCTAGAATATCGTTCAACCTTTCTGCCTCGTCATTATTAAGGTGAGTTTCTGAGTCATCCTCTTGATCACTACGCTTACGCTTTCTCGAAACGGCGATTAAAACAATAATACCGATGACTACTAAGCCAAATGGGCCATACCACAAAATGTAAGTCGTCTCATTTACAGGCGGGTTATAAAGAACAAACTCCCCATAACGGGCAACTAAGAAATCTTTGATTTCATTATTATCTTTACCATCCTGAACCATTTTATAAACTTCATTTCTAAGGTCTGCAGCAATCGGCGAGTTAGAATCTTGAAGGTTTTGGTTCTGACACTTAGGACAACGCAGTTCAAAGGTTAACTCATTAAAACGCTCGCGTGTTGCATCATCTTTAAACTCAAATGTATCTATAGCCGCAAACACACTGAGAGGAATAAAAATAACTATCAGCGCTACTAAATATCTCATTGTGACAATACCTGCTTATCGCTTTTAAGCTGATCCATAATCCCTTTTAAACTCCCCCAGACCTGCTGATCTACAACACCTACATGCTTATATCGAATAATGCCATTAGCATCTATAACATAAGTTTCAGGTGCGCCATAAACCCCCAAATCTAAGCCTAAGCTACCTTTATCATCAAAAATATTTAGGGCATATGGATTAAGGTATTTCTTTAACCAAGTATCCGCTTTTTCACGCTCATCTTTGTAATTGATACCAATAACTTTATAACCTTCCGCCTTAATACGGTTTAATTGCGCATGCTCCGCCTTACATGAAGGGCACCAAGTAGCCCACACATTCACCAAAGCCACTTCGCCTTTCAGATCAGCTTCTGTAACTTTGCGCTCAGGATCTAAAAGCGAAGGCAATTCAAAGACAGGCAGTGGCTTATCAAGCAACGCCGACGGCAATTCAGTAGGGTCTAGCTGAAGTCCCTTCCATAAAAAAAGCCCCATACCGACAAAAATGGCAAGCGGAATAAATAAAATAAATCGACGCACAATGAATCTCCAAACAGCGCAGGTATAACAACCCTAGCCAACGATTAAACAGTTTTAACTTTACGTTTAGCTTGTTTACGATATCGAGGATCTGTAGCCGCCAACAAACCACCGGCTGTCATCAACAACCCTCCTAACCATAACCAACGGACAAAAGGTTTATGCTGAATTCGAACCGCCCAAGCTCCACCATCTAAAGGCTCACCCAATGCGACATAGAGATCTCTAGTTAAACCTGGATCTATATCCGCTTCAGTCATGACATTACCGCGCGCTTTATAAAAACGTTTCTCAGGGTGTAACGCACCATAAGGTTCGCCATTTTTAAGTACACGAATCTGCGCTTGATCGGCCTGATAGTTAGGCCCTTGAACAACCTGAGCACCATCGAAGATAAACTCATACTGTTTAAAGGTTAAGGTATCACCAGGTGCCATTCTTAAATCACGTTCCTCGTTATAAACCGTCACCAAGGTCATCCCGACAATAGCTACAGCCACACCAATGTGTGCCAAAACCATCGCATAATAACTTCTTGAAAGGTTCCTTAACCCCTTGAAAGGGTTAGCCTTATGAGACACTTTATTCCAAATATCTTTGACAGAAACACAAACAACCCAGAAGGACAGCACCATTCCAAGCGTTACACTCCAATCAAACTGATCGCCATAGACAACAGAAAAACTAGCACCTAAGACAACACTAACCAGCATAGGGATAAGTAATTGCTTGGCAATATAGCTGCCTTTAGTTTGTCTCCAGCGAGACACTATACCCGCGCCCATTAACACCACTAAAGCAGACATTAACGGAACAAATAAAGCATTAAAGTAAGGAGGTCCTACGGATATTTTCCCCTTGCCTAATGCATCAATCAACAAAGGATAAAGAGTGCCCAGCAACACCATCAAAGCAACAATAACCAATAGAATATTATTACCTAACAACAATGTTTCTCGGGAAATCAGCTCAAAACGTGATTCACTTTTTACATGGGCAGCTTTAATTGCATAAAGTAAAAGAGACCCACCAATAGTGATCGCCAATAACGCTAAGATAAAGTAACCGCGCTCAGGATCCGTCGCAAAAGCATGAACCGACGTCAAAACCCCCGAACGAACTAAGAAAGTGCCTAATAAGCTGAGAGAAAAAGCAAAAATAGCTAATAGCACCGTCCAGCTTTTAAACACCCCACGTTTTTCTGTTACTGCCAAGCTATGAATAAGCGCAGTACCCACTAACCAAGGCATAAATGATGCGTTTTCAACTGGATCCCAGAACCACCAGCCGCCCCAACCAAGCTCGTAATATGCCCACCAGCTACCTAACGCGATACCTAATGTTAAAAAAGCCCAAGCGACAACCGTCCAAGGTCGAGACCAACGCGCCCAAGCAGCATCTAAACGGCCACTTAATAGCGCAGCTATAGCAAAAGCAAAAGCAACTGAGAAACCAACATAGCCCATATAAAGCATAGGCGGATGAATAATAAGACCTATATCTTGCAATAGAGGGTTAAGATCACCACCTTCCACGGGGAAGTTTGGAAGATGACGCTCAAATGGGCTAGAGGTCATCAGGGTAAAGAGGATAAAACCAACCCCAATAATACCCATCACACCTAATACTCGAGCTACGATATCCTGAGGCAAATTATCGCTTTTCAGCGCAACAGCCCAAGTCCAACCACCAAGAATAAAGACCCAAAGTAGAAGAGAACCTTCGTGCCCTCCCCAGATCGCACTCAC
The DNA here is from genome assembly GCF_030547185.1 of Neptuniibacter sp. 1_MG-2023. Classification (GTDB taxonomy): domain Bacteria; phylum Pseudomonadota; class Gammaproteobacteria; order Pseudomonadales; family Balneatricaceae; genus Neptuniibacter. The sequence continues at coordinate 6,426 of NZ_JAUOQR010000023.1, read as the reverse complement.
TTTATAGTAAATCGGCAATGCCGTATTTGAATTGGTAGCAACATAAACAACCGAAAAGTCATCTGTTACAAAAGCATAACCTAAGCAAATCAAGCTCACTAATAAGAATGCAAACATCCCTGTAGCAAGCGGTCGAGCGTAGCCCATCCATAACGCATTATTACTATAGGTTCCTGCAATAGGGACAACCGCCAGTAACGCAGACATACATAAAGCTAGAATAAGTGCATATTGACCTAACTCAGGAATCATTTGTTATAAACCTCAGCTTCAGGCTTAGGCATATTGCCACTCTTTTCTAATGCATCCGCCACTTCAGGAGGCATATAGTTTTCATCATGCTTAGCTAACACTTCTGATGCCTGCAAGACGTTATTAGAATCAAGTTCACCTTGTGCAACAATACCCTGACCTTCACGAAAAAGGTCAGGTAAAATACCGTTATAATGAACAGTAACTGTTTGATCATAATCAGTAATATCAAAAGTGACATTCAGACTCTGCTGATCTCGATTGACGCTACCATCGACCACCATACCACCGGCGCGAATACGAGTATTATGAGGCGCTTCCCCTGCCGCAATCTGGGTAGGTGAATAAAACAGGTTAATATTTTGGCTGAGAGCAAACATAGTTAACCCCACAGCAATACCAACACCAAATACAATAAACAAAACAATGATCAAACGTTGTTTGCGTTTAGGGTTCATGAAGATTTGTTCTCCCTGCGCAGGCGACGTACAAGATCAGAAACAATTTTCTTCTTCTGTAGTGCCGGATTAACAATATTAATTACAACTACGACTAATGCGATGGCATAACTCAGCCAAACATAAAAACCGTGCCCTCCCATCGCAATAAAATCCGAAAAGCTATCAAAATTCACTTAATCTGCCTCACTGCTTTTCAACTAATTCTTTTACCCAACTTGCACGACGTTCACGTACAAGAATTTCATTCCGCGTTCTCATCATCAACGAAACAGCAAAGAAACAGTAAAAACCGATTACCATTACCAATAAAGGTAGCCACATCTCTGGAACCATTGCTGGGCGTTCTGTTAATTTAAACGTGGCAGGTTGATGGAGTGTATTCCACCAATCTACTGAATATTTAATAATAGGAATATTCACCAATCCAACTAGCGCTAACACCGCCGCAGATTTTGCCGCCATGGCCTCATTCTCGATAGCGGAATAAAGAGCAATAACACCTAAATAAAGAAAAAGAAGAATCAGCATAGAGGTTAAACGTGCATCCCAAACCCACCAAGACCCCCATGTAGGCTTACCCCAAATAGCACCTGTTGCTAGTGCTAACACAGCCATAGTGGCACCTATAGGAGCACAAGATTTGGCCACCATATCAGCCACTTTCATTTTCCAAATCAAACCAATGGCACCCGCAATCGCCATCATCATATAGCACGATTGGGCCAAAAGAGCGGAAGGTACATGAATATAAATTATGCGATAACTATTGCCTTGATAAGCCTCAGGTGGTGCAAACAGCAACGCCCAAACGGTACCTGCAATAAGAAACAGGAATGCGGCTACCGCAAATCCAGGTAATAGCTTACCCATAATTTCATAAGACCAACGTGGTGATGCTAGTTGATAGAACCAACGAGGCATCCAATTCTTTTTCTCACTCATAAGAACCTTAACTTATCCACTCACGGAAATTCGTAATGCTGCGCTAATAGCTAAAGGTGCCAAAACCAAACCTAGTGCTAATATAGCCCCCAACAAAGCAAAGAAACCTGCCAATGGCAATCCGGTAACCGCTGCTTGAACCGCGCTCGTACCAAAAATCAGTACGGGAATATAAAGCGGCAAAACCAACAACGAGATCAACACCCCACCTTTACGTAACCCTACCGTTAACGCAGCACCAATAGCACCAACTAAGCTCAACGTGGGCGTACCTATCAAGAGACTTAACATCAAGCCCGACATCCCCTCTGCAGGCAAAAACAACATTACTGCCAATAACGGTGCTAATAATGTTAATGGTAAGCCACTCATCATCCAATGGGCTAACACTTTAGCTAATACAATAACAAATAAAGGCTGAGGGCTTAAAAGCGTTTGCTCTAATGTCCCATCCTCAAAATCCGACTTAAACACGCTCTCCATAGAGAGTAGCGTCGCTAATAATGCGGCGACCCATACAACGCCAGGAGCAATCTGAGCAAGAAAGTCTGGCTCAGGACTTACACCGAGAGGGAATAAAGTCGCCACCATTAGAAAAAATATCAATGGGTTAAACAAATCGCTTTTCTTGCGATAGGCCAACATTAAATCCCGCTTTAAAACAGCCCCAAAAAGACTCAAGACAGAACTTGCCTCTGAATTAGCGCTTTCATTTGTCACAATTCTTCCCATTAAGTTCCCGCTAATTCATCAAGATTAAAACGACGAACCTTTTCGCTAATCGCTAATTCATGGTGGGTTGTTAAAATAACAGATCCACCATTAGCTGCATGGTCCAAGATCAATTGTTCTTTCTGTGCGACACCTTTTTTATCAATTGCAGTAAAAGGCTCATCTAAAATCCACAATTTTGCAGAGGTCAGATACAAACGTGCTAAACTGACCCGTCTATTTTGCCCTGCAGACAATGTATGACAAGGCGAGTCTTCAAACCCTCTTAAGCCTACTTGCTCCAATGCCATAGCAATCTTTTTACCATCAATAGATGGATGCATTGCCGCATACCAATGAAGATTTTCTTCTGGCGTTAGAACGGCCTTAACACCTGGGTGATGTCCAAAATATAGGAGCTCGCGTCTAAAATCGTCTTGAACTGTTGAGAGTAAAGAGCCTTTCCAAAAAATATCACCTTCATAATGATTAGAAAGACCACTTAGAATTCTTAAAAGAGTCGTTTTCCCACTACCATTTTGTCCTTCGACTTGGATTACTTCGCCCGCATTAATTGCAAAGCTAAGATCCTCAAACAGAATACGGTCATCGCGCTCGCAATAAAGTTTGTCCACATGTAACAGCGCTGTACTCAAACCGTTCTCCAAAACAATAAACAACCTAGGGCTAAGTTTCAGAGCAAGTTTTCACCTTAAACTATACTTTTACTGAAATCGGCCGATTAATAAGCGAGTGATTATATACGATTATCAGACAGCTCTGCACTGTTGTATTGCTTTCTAAAAGTTGGAAACACCTCCTCATTTAGATGTACTCTGATACCTAATACTCACCATCTGACAGTCCATTACTTAGATAGGTTATAATTTGCTTCCTCAATTATCAGGTATTCCGCTACAAACAACCGAAGCGAGTTCAGATTCATCCCGTAATCTGAATACGCTTTTGCCGGTCGGGCGGAATGTCAGCGCTACTGTTGTTGCGATAAGCAAAGACCAAACTCAACCTGAAATTTTTCGTTTAAAATTAGAGGTCAACAACCGATTAATTCAGATGGGGGTATTTCAAGCCCTGCCTATTGGCCAAAAAATTAATGTAAACCGCCAAAGCGATGGACAAATTCAGATAACACTGCCCAATCAACCAAACACCACAAGTAAGCAAGAGCCGGCAGCTACACAAGCAAACATCACCTCAAACACCCAGCAAAAAGAGCTGAACGAGCAACTCCTTAAGCTCAATATACAAACACCAGAAAACAGCGCAAAACTTCCTGTAGATATAAAGACTCTCGCCGCGGTGATTAGTAGCCGTCCTATTTACACTGATAACGGACAAAACACTCAAACAACGGCTGCCAATACCGCACAGAAACCAACAACCAGCGGGGCCCTATCAACGCCAACTTTATCTGCAACTACTCAGACAGTAGAGACAGGTGGGCGAACAAGCTTAATCGCGAATGCAGCACAGAACACTACAGCATCAAATCTCGTCACTACACCCCAAACAACACCATCAGCAACGCTACCAGAACGAGCTATTCAAGGGAATACTGCCACTCAAACAGCTCCATTGGTAGGCGTTACATCTGGAAAAAATGAACCACAAGTAACACCACACCCTACAGAAAACAAAGGCACAAACCCAACTCCGCCTAAAGAGATACAAACAGGGGTTACTCCTTCTGATACTAAACCTACCAATAGCACTAACAACATCACCCGCTCAGCGGGATCCGTATCACACCACATGCTAACCCTCGCCCTGCCTGACGGTACGAAGATGGAGCTGGCCTCCCCTCGCCCATTACCACAAGGCACGCAACTTCAACTACTTAAGACTTCAAATAATGAAGCTCAAGTATTGCAGATGAGAGAACCACAAAACACACCCGCTTCCGCTTTAGAAAAACCAGCAATACAAGAGACTTTACGCAATGCTCTACCTGCTCAAATAGCCACGGCGGATGCTTTTAGCCAGTTATCTCAAGTCGCTGCCCAAGCACAGGGCAGCCAAGCCACACAGATCAGCAGCGTGGTTCAATCGATGCTACAGCTATTTGGTGTTCGACCTGGAAGCCAAGAAGCGCCATCTCAAATCAGACAAAACATTGAGTTAGGTGGGTTATCCACAGAGCACAATTTAAGTAAAGGCTTAGCACCGCAACCTCAAGATATGAAAAGCCAACTGCAACAGCTTCAAAAGCTAGCGGACTCTTTACCTGCCGAGCAAAAAGAACGTTTAGAACAGTTACTCCAGGGTGTACATTCACGTGTAACCAGCCAACAGCTCCACTCCCTACAGCAGTGGCGAGAGATGCCTGATGGTGGATTTGAACGTGTGCTGCAACTCGACCTACCGATAAAAAATGGGGAGCAGTGGGATAATTTAGAGTTGCGTTTAAGTAGAGAAGGAGGCACCAATGCAGCTGGAGAGATGATCTCCGTATGGCGCGTACGCTTACATTTCGATTTAGAGGAGCAAGGTGGAGTGGATGCGGAGATACGGCTAACTGATGGCCATGAAATCAGCACCCTATTTTGGTGTGAGTTAAAAGAAACCGCTGACAAATTACGCGAACGCTCAGAAGAATTCTCTACACGCCTACGCCAATGTGGTTTTGATAATACCGAGGTGACCTGGCACGAAGGAACAGCGCCAGAACAAAAACAAACGATCCACAAACAACTTGTGGACCTACACACATGAAATTTTCTAAATCAGATCAATACTCCGAAAAAAACCGTAAGAAGGCCATCGCTCTAAAGTATGACCAAAGTGCGGGAAAGGCCCCTCTCATCGTTGCCAAAGGGATGGGGGATATTGCCGAACAAATTATAAAATTAGCCGAAGAAAACGACATTCATATTCACGAAAGCCCAGAGCTAGTTGAAGTTCTGATCCGATTAGAACTAGGCGATGAGATACCTGAATCCCTTTATCGAGCTATCGCAGAAGTGATTGCGTTTGCCTACAGCCTAAAACATGGCAACCAAGAGATGATAAACAAAGCAATTCAACAGAATATTAAATAAGCGTAGGATCTAATTATCACGCCCTAGAGATTGATGGGGAGTGTGTAGCTCTTTATGTAAAAGAGCCATTAACTCAGCCTCTGGCCGTCCAATACCACAATTCTGCACTAGATCATCGACATCGGCCCCCATCTCCATCAAACGGGTAGCTTGATTGTAGGCTAAAGCGGTTGGATCCCGATTCTCTAATTCTAGCTGTTTATCCACTGTAAGATTAAGCTTCTGCTCGACACCAATTAAACGACGCCCCATACCAATTGAGCTATTTGTCATCGCTTGTATCTCATTTCTGAGCACATTAATAAGCGCTTGATGCCGACGCTCGTGCTGTTGCAAACGGCGAAATAAAACAAAACAGGCAGCACAAGCTCCCACAGCAATAATCAATGACGCCACACTCAACCAAGACACTTTAATTGCTTCCCTAACATTGTTTTAGCTATCAATTCAGAAGGATTGATCAAACTGTTTCATAAGCTCTGGAATATCAAGAATAGCGCAACGCTCTTCCATATATGTTCCCCACAACCATGCCCGTGGATTATCACTACTTGCCCAAGATACTTTATCTGCAGGTATACGAACCGACTTCACCAGCTCATCACATGCTAACGCCCAATGGCGTCCTCGTAAAATAATCAGTTCGCTGTATTTTGCCATTTCTGGCTTATAGCGCTCCGGAATTAGCCATAATGCAGTATCTATAACATTAGTTTCAGCAGATAACCCACCACCAAAACGTCCTAAACACCAATCATGAGTACCATCTAAAGTCAGCGCTACTGAACTTAAATGCACCGCACCTTCTATATGATCAAAAGGTATTGCCAAATTAAGCCCATGCATTTTCACCAAGACACAGTTGATCTCTCTGCTAGTCGCACCCGATAGACCTGCATGTTCCGGTGCTCGTGCTGCGGCTTGTGGCTCTGGCTCTGGCTCTGGCTCTGGCTCTGGCTCTGGCTCTGGCTCTGGCTCTGGCTCTGGCTCTGGCTCTGGCT
>NZ_JAUOQR010000022.1 GCF_030547185.1 Neptuniibacter sp. 1_MG-2023 | reverse complement strand
GGTGTTGAAATGGTAATGCCAGGCGATAACGTTCAGATGGATGTTACGCTAATCAACCCGATTGCGATGGAAGAAGGCCTACGTTTTGCGATCCGTGAAGGCGGTCGTACAGTAGGTGCTGGCGTTGTATCTAAAATTATCGAGTAATATTAGATAATTAGGTATTGCCAATCGATGGGGAGGCCTATACAATACGCCTCCCTATTATGCGATAGGCCAGTGGCTCAATTGGCAGAGCAGCGGTCTCCAAAACCGCAGGTTGTGGGTTCGAGTCCCTCCTGGCCTGCCAACTCATTCGGAGTTGGTATCTTGCAAGCGAATCGTTTTTAGTAATCCTGAGGCCCTAAGCGTGAATGCGAAAGTGAATCCCGAAGGTTCAAAGTTTGATGCCCTGAAGTGGGTGGTTGTAGTGGCGGTTGTCGCTGCCGGTGTTGTGGGTAACTCCATCTTTGCTGATCAGTCTTTGTTCTACCGTGTAGTAGCATTGCTGGTGTTGGCTATGGTTGCAGGTTTTATATCTCTGCAAACGGCTAAAGGTAAGGCTTTCTTCACTTTGTTTAAAGAAGCAAAGCAGGAGATTCGTAAGGTAGTGTGGCCGACACGTCAAGAGACATTGCAGACGACAGCTATTGTCGTTGTTGTGGTTTTGGTTGTTGGTTTAATGCTGTGGGGGCTTGACTCGTTATTGAGTTGGCTTGTATCTGGGGCGATAGGTTAAGAGGCGATAAGCATGTCGATGCGTTGGTATGTAGTGCATGCGTACTCCGGGTACGAGAAGCGTGTGATGAATACGCTAAAAGAACGAGTTGAACTGCATAGTATGCAGGATCTTTTTGGTGAGATTTTAGTTCCTACCGAAGAGGTTGTAGAGATTCGCGATGGTAAGAAGCGAAAATCTGAACGTAAGTTCTATCCTGGTTATGTTTTAGTGAATATGGATATGAACGACGAAAGCTGGCATTTGGTGAAAAATACACCTCATGTTTTAGGCTTTATTGGTGGTACGGCAGGTAAGCCTGCGCCGATCACTGAAGCTGAAGCGAATGAAATTCTAAGTCGTGTGGAAAGTGGTGTTGATAAGCCGCGTCCTAAGACTGTGTTTGAGCCAGGCGAAATGGTGCGTGTTACTGATGGCCCATTTGCTGACTTTAACGGTGTTGTAGAAGAGATTAATTACGAGAAGAATAAACTGCATGTTGCAGTGTTGATTTTCGGTCGTTCTACACCGGTTGAGCTAGATTTTGGTCAGGTAGAAAAAGCCTGATAAAAAGTATGAAGGAATAACCTCAGCGAGAGCTGGGGTTTTTCTGTCTTGAGAAAATGGGGAGCTGAGAGGCGTTTGAACCCACTAGGAGTACATTGAAAAATGGCTAAGAAAATTGAAGCTTATATTAAGCTGCAAGTTCCTGCCGGTGGCGCGAACCCGTCACCTCCAGTAGGTCCTGCGTTAGGTCAGCATGGTGTTAACATCATGGAATTCTGTAAAGCGTTTAATGCTCAGACACAGGGCATGGAAAGCGGTTTACCTGTTCCTGTTGTTATTACTGTTTATGCTGATCGTAGCTTTACGTTCATCACTAAAACACCTCCTGCAGCAGTATTGTTGTTGAAGGCTGCAGGCCTTAAGAGTGGTTCTGGTCGTCCGAATACTGAGAAAGTGGGTTCTGTTACTCGCGCTCAGTTAGAAGAGATCGCTACTGTTAAAATGCCAGACCTTACAGCTGCTGATATGGATGCGGCTTGCCGTACCATTGCTGGTACAGCGCGTAGCATGGGTCTACTTACAGAGGTGGATGAGTAATGGCTAAGTTAACTAAACGTCAAAAGCTGATTGCTGAAAAAGTAGAAGCTGGTAAAGCGTACTCTATCGAAGATGCTGTTTCTCTATTGTCTGAACTATCTACTGTAAAGTTCAAAGAGACAGTTGATATTGCTGTAAACCTAGGCGTTGATCCACGTAAATCTGATCAGGTTGTTCGTGGCTCAACTGTATTGCCAAATGGTACAGGTAACGATGTTCGTGTAGCTGTATTTGCTCAAGGTGAAAATGCTGAGAAAGCAAAAGAAGCCGGTGCAGATGTTGTTGGTTTTGAAGATCTTGCTGAGCAGATTAAAGGCGGTGATCTTGATTTTGGTGTTGTTATTGCGACGCCAGACGCTATGCGTGTTGTTGGTCAGCTAGGTCAGGTGCTTGGTCCTCGTGGTCTAATGCCTAACCCTAAAGTTGGTACAGTAACACCAGATGTTGCTACAGCAGTTAAAAATGCTAAAGCAGGTCAGGTTCGTTTCCGTACAGATAAGAACGGTATTATTCATGCTGGCGTTGGTAAAGCAGATTTTGAAGCTGCTTCTATCAAGCAAAACGTTGAAGCATTGATTGCAGATCTGAAGAAGCTGAAACCTTCTGCTGCAAAAGGTATTTATCTTAAGAAGGTAGTTCTGTCCACTACAATGGGTCCAGGTCTACTTGTTGATCAGGCTTCTTTGGAAGTTTAATCAATGAAAGGTTTTTTGAGGGTCTTCTGTGACTGTAATGCAGAGACGAAGGCCGTCAAAGACCGCAGGTGATAAAGGTAACTTTATCTTAATGGGCTAACCAGCCTGCGCAGACGGTGAGATTCTGAATTTGAATCAAACCACCGTACTCGGAATCCCCATTGATTGGGGGGTTGGTAACAAGTCGAAAGACTACTCCAGGAGTAAATCGTGGCATTAGGACTCGAAGATAAAAAAGCGATCGTCGCTGAAGTCCAAGAAGCTGCTAACAATGCTTTGTCTGCTGTTGTCGCGGATTCCCGCGGCGTTGAAGTTGGCGACATGACTGCATTGCGTAAAGAAGCACGTGAAAACGGCGTATGGCTTAAAGTTGTACGTAACACGCTAGCTCGACGCGCAGTTGAAGGCACTGATTACGCATGCTTACAGGACACGTTCAAAGGTCCAAGTATCATTGCTTTTTCTACAGAACATCCGGGCGCTGGCGCTCGTATTCTGCAGGATTTTGCAAAAGGTAATGACAACTTTGAACTGAAAGCGGCTGCATTTGAAGGTGAAGTAGTAGATATCGCAATGTTGGCAAGCTTGCCAACATACGACGAAGCTATTGCTAAGTTGATGATGTGCATGAAAGAAGCTGCTGCTGGCAAACTTGTCCGCACAATTGCAGCTGTTCGCGATCAGAAAGAAGAACAGGCTGCGTAATTTTATACGCATCCTTTTTCATACAAGTTTTAATGAGCCTGTGGGCTTACAAATATCAGGAATTAGAAAATGTCTCTGACTAACGAAGATATCCTAAACGCAATTGCTGAAATGTCTGTTAAAGACGTTGTTGTTCTTATTGAAGCAATGGAAGAAAAATTCGGTGTAACTGCAGCTGCTGCTGTTGTTGCTGGTGGCGCTGCTGGCGGTGACGCTGGTGCTGCTGAAGAGAAAACTGAATTTGACGTTATCCTAACTGCTGTTGGCGATAAGAAAGTTAACGTAATCAAAGCAGTTCGTGCTGCTACAGGTCTTGGCTTGAAAGAAGCTAAAGGCATTGTTGACGGCGCTCCTGCTGCTGTTAAAGAAGGCGTTAGCAAAGAAGAAGCTGAAGAACTACAGAAAGCACTGGAAGAAGCTGGCGCTTCTGTTGAAGTTAAGTAATTACTTCAATGCTAATTCGAGCAGTTTTCTGTTCGAGGTGCTGATGGCTGGTGGCAAAATGCCACCGGCCTTTTTCCGTTATTTATAGACAGCAAATAAATTGCGGTAACACAGTCCGAAACGGGTTTCGGTCTGCTTATAATTTGGTGCACTTGCTGGGGAACACTGATGGCTTATTCATACACTGAAAAGAAACGCATCCGTAAGGACTTCGGTAAATTGCCGCAAGTAATGGATGTGCCTTACTTGCTAGCAATACAGCTCGACTCCTATAAAAAGTTTTTGCAGACAGGAGTTGAAGCAGCAGATCGTTTGGATGCTGGTCTGCATGCAGCATTTAACTCTGTCTTCCCAATCGTGTCCTATTCTGGAAATGCATCTCTGGAATATGTGGGCTACCGTCTGGGTGAGCCTGTATTTGACGTTAAAGAGTGTCAGATACGCGGTATTACGTATGCAGCTCCACTGCGCGTGAAAGTTCGTTTGGTTATTTATGACCGCGAATCCAGCAATAAGGCTGTTAAAGATATTAAAGAGCAAGAAGTCTACATGGGCGAGATGCCTTTGATGACTGATAACGGTACATTTGTTGTTAACGGTACTGAGCGAGTGATTGTTTCACAGCTTCATCGTTCACCAGGTGTATTCTTTGACCATGATAAAGGTAAAACCCATTCATCTGGGAAGCTGCTTTATTCTGCGCGTATTATTCCTTACCGTGGTTCATGGTTAGATTTTGAATTTGATCCTAAAGATAGTTTATTTGTCCGTATTGACCGTCGCCGTAAATTGCCTGCAACTATTTTGTTGCGTGCTTTGGGTTACCAGACTGAAGAGATTCTTGATATCTTCTTCGAAAATACGACTTGGAGCTTAGGCAGCGAATCGATCAAAATGCATTTGATCGCTGACCGTCTACGTGGCGAAACTCTATCTTTTGAAGTTAAAGATGGCGATGGCAACGTTGTAGTTGAAGCCGGACGCCGTATTACGCCACGTCACATTCGTCAAATGGCGAAAGTAGGCATGGAACAGCTAGAAGTACCTATGGAGTATCTTGTAGGTAAAGCGATTGCGCGTGATGTTATTGATCCTGCAACCGGTGAGCTGATCTGTGGTAGTAATGCTGAAATTACAGAAGAATTAGTTGAGCAGTTACGTGTTGCTAATATCACAACGTTTGAAACGCTATACACAAACGAATTGGATTGTGGTCCGTTTGTTTCTGATACGCTGCGCAACGATCCAACGCGTAACCAGTTAGAAGCTCTGGTAGAAATCTACCGTATGATGCGTCCTGGTGAGCCGCCAACTAAAGAGTCTGCTGAAGCACTATTTGAAAACTTATTCTTCAGTGAAGACCGTTATGACCTTTCAGCTGTAGGTCGTATGAAGTTCAACCGTCGTCTAGGTCGTGATGAGGTTGAAGGTTCTGGCGTTCTAGATAAAGAAGATATCCTTGAGGTGATGAAAACCTTAATCGATATCCGTAACGGTAAAGGCACGGTAGATGATATAGATCATCTAGGTAACCGTCGTATCCGTTCTGTTGGTGAAATGGCAGAAAATCAGTTCCGCGTTGGTCTTGTTCGTGTTGAACGTGCTGTACGTGAACGTCTAAGCATGGCTGAATCTGATAATCTAATGCCGCAGGATCTTATTAATGCTAAGCCTGTAGCCGCAGCGATTAAAGAGTTCTTCGGTTCTTCCCAGCTTTCTCAGTTTATGGATCAGAACAACCCGTTGTCTGAAGTTACCCATAAGCGTCGTGTTTCTGCATTAGGCCCAGGTGGTCTAACGCGTGAACGAGCTGGTTTTGAAGTACGTGACGTACATCCGACACATTACGGTCGTGTATGTCCAATCGAAACGCCAGAGGGTCCAAACATCGGTTTGATTAACTCTTTGGCTACCTTTGCTCGCACAAATGATTATGGTTTCCTTGAAACACCATATCGCCGCGTTGTTGATAGCAAAGTAACTGACGAGCTGGATTACCTGTCTGCAATCGAAGAAAACACCTTCGTAATCGCACAGGCATCAGCAACAATGGACGAAGAAGGTCGCCTACTTGATGAGTTGGTTACTGTTCGTCACTTGAATGAAACAACGGTTATGCAGCCTGAAAAAGTACAGTACATGGACGTTTCACCACGTCAGGTTGTATCTGTAGCGGCTTCATTGATTCCGTTCCTAGAACACGATGATGCCAACCGTGCATTGATGGGTTCCAACATGCAACGTCAAGCGGTGCCAACTTTACGTGCGGATAAGCCGCTTGTAGGTACTGGTATTGAGCGTAACGTTGCACAGGACTCCGGTGTATGTGTTGTTGCCCGTCGCGGCGGTGTTATTGAGTCTGTTGATGCGAGCCGTATTGTGGTTCGTGTTAAAGATGATGAAGTAACGGCAGGCGATGCAGGTGTAGATATCTATAACCTGACTAAATATACGCGTTCTAACCAAAATACATGTATCAACCAGCGCTCTATCGTGAGCCCAGGTGATCAGGTTAATGTTGGCGATGTTATGGCTGATGGGCCATCTGTTGATATGGGTGAGCTGGCGCTAGGTCAGAACATGCGTATCGCGTTTATGCCTTGGAATGGTTATAACTTTGAGGATTCGATCCTTATCTCTGAGCGTGTCGTTCAGGAAGATCGTTTCACAACGATCCACATTCAAGAGCTTACTTGTGTCGCACGTGATACTAAGTTGGGTTCTGAAGAGATTACATCGGATATACCAAATGTAGGTGAGTCTGCTCTAGCTAAGCTAGATGAGGCTGGTATCGTGCATATAGGGGCTGAAGTAGGTCCTGGCGATATTCTTGTTGGTAAAGTGACACCTAAAGGCGAAAGCCAGCTAACACCAGAAGAGAAGCTACTAAGAGCTATCTTTGGTGAGAAAGCATCGGATGTTAAAGATACATCCCTACGTGTTAAGACAGGTACAGTTGGTAAAGTTATCGATGTGCAGGTGTTTACACGTGACGGCGTTCAGAAAGATGAGCGTGCGTTAGCGATTGAGAAATCTGAACTAGATTCTATTCGCAAGGATCTCTACGAAGAGCTTCGCATTGTTGAGCAGGCGACTTTTGAGCGTTTAGGTAAAGTGCTTATTGGTTTGAAGGCTGACGGTGGTGCAGGTCTTGGAAAAGGTGAAGAGATTACTGCTGAATTCCTAGCTGGGTTATCGAAATCTGATTGGTTCAATATCCGCGTTTCTGATGAAGCTGCGGCTGAACAGCTTGAACTTGCAGAGAAGCAGCTAGAAGAGCGTAAAGAGTCTCTTGATAAGCGTTTTGAAGATAAGAAGAACAAGCTGCAAACAGGTGATGATCTTGCGCCGGGCGTCCTAAAAATTGTTAAGGTTTATGTGGCTACTAAGCGTCGCGTACAGCCGGGTGACAAAATGGCAGGCCGTCATGGTAACAAAGGTGTTATCTCTGTAATCATGCCTGTTGAAGATATGCCGTATGATGCAAATGGTGAGCCAGTCGATATAGTGCTGAACCCACTAGGTGTACCATCACGTATGAACGTTGGTCAGGTCCTAGAGACTCATATGGGTATGGCTGCTAAAGGTCTTGGTCGTCGCATCAATGAGATGCTGGATCAAGAGCGTGAGCGTGCTGAAACGGTTAAAGAGATTCGTGAATTCTTACATCAGATCTATAACGCTGATTTAGGTGCTGGCGTAAACAGCCGCACTGAAGATCTAGATAGCTTTACTGATGAAGAGATTCTGGAACTGGCTAAAAACCTTTGCGGTGGTGTTCCACTGGCAACTCCAGCATTTGATGGTGCTAAAGAGGTTGAGCTTAAATCCTTGCTACGTTTAGCGGGTCTAAGTGATACAGGTCAAACTACATTGTTTGATGGCCGTACAGGTAATCAGTTTGATCGCCCTGTAACTGTTGGTTACATGTATATGCTGAAATTGAACCATTTGGTTGATGATAAGATGCATGCGCGTTCAACTGGCTCCTACAGCCTTGTTACTCAGCAGCCGCTGGGTGGTAAAGCTCAATTCGGTGGTCAGCGATTCGGTGAGATGGAGGTGTGGGCACTTGAAGCTTATGGTGCTGCATATACTCTGCAAGAGATGCTCACAGTTAAGTCCGATGATGTGAATGGTCGTACCAAAATGTATAAAAACATTGTGGATGGCGATCATCGTATGGAGCCGGGTATGCCGGAATCCTTCAACGTACTTATTAAAGAGATCCGTTCTCTGGGTATCGACATCGAGCTCGAATCCGAATAAGCACAAAACTGTATACCAGGCGGGGGTCGCTCATTAGAGCGGCCTTAAGCAAGAACTCCGTTAGGAGCTTGAAAGAATGAAAGATCTGCTGAATCTGCTTAAAACACAGGGTCAATCTGAAGAGTTTGACTCGATCAAGATCACTCTGGCTTCCCCTGAGATGATCCGTTCATGGTCTTATGGTGAAGTTAAAAAGCCGGAAACCATTAACTACCGTACCTTCAAGCCTGAGCGTGAAGGTTTATTCTGTGCCAAAATTTTTGGCCCAGTAAAAGATTACGAATGCTTATGCGGCAAATACAAGCGTATGAAGCATCGTGGTGTTATCTGTGAGAAGTGTGGCGTAGAAGTTACGCTGGCTAAAGTTCGTCGTGAGCGTATGGCTCACATCGAATTGGCATCTCCAGTTGCCCACATCTGGTTCCTTAAATCACTACCGTCCCGTATCGGCTTGATGCTAGATATGACGCTACGTGATATTGAACGTGTTCTTTACTTCGAGTCTTTCGTTGTTATCGATCCAGGTATGACTACGCTTGAGCGCGGTCAGATGTTGAACGATGAGCAATATTTTGAAGCGCTTGAAGAGTTTGGTGATGACTTTGATGCCCGTATGGGTGCTGAAGCGGTACGTGAGCTGCTTTCTTCAATTGAATTGAAGGAAGAGGTTGATCGCCTACGCGAAGAATTACCACAGACAAGTTCTGAAACAAAAATTAAGAAGCTGTCTAAGCGTCTTAAGTTACTAGAAGCGTTCTACAAATCAGGTAACAAACCTGAGTGGATGATTCTTGAGGTACTGCCGGTTCTTCCGCCAGATCTTCGTCCATTGGTGCCTCTTGATGGTGGTCGTTTCGCAACGTCTGATCTTAACGATCTGTACCGTCGAGTTATCAACCGTAACAATCGTCTTAAGCGTTTGTTGGATCTTAATGCTCCAGATATCATCGTACGTAACGAAAAACGTATGTTGCAAGAATCTGTTGATGCGTTGTTAGACAACGGTCGTCGCGGTCGTGCTATTACCGGTTCTAACAAGCGTCCTCTGAAATCTTTGGCTGATATGATCAAAGGTAAGCAGGGTCGTTTCCGTCAGAACCTATTGGGTAAACGTGTAGATTACTCTGGTCGTTCTGTAATCGTGGTAGGTCCATACCTACGTTTACATCAGTGTGGTCTTCCTAAGAAGATGGCACTTGAGCTATTTAAGCCTTTTATCTTCTCTAAACTAGAGCTTCGTGGTCACGCTACTACGATTAAAGCCGCTAAGAAGATGGTTGAGCGCGAAGAAGCATTAGTATGGGATATCTTGGATGAAGTTATCCGTGAGCATCCGGTACTGCTTAACCGTGCACCAACACTTCACCGTTTAGGTATCCAGGCGTTTGAGCCTGTGCTAATCGAAGGTAAGGCAATTCAACTGCACCCATTAGTATGTGCGGCATACAACGCCGACTTCGATGGTGACCAGATGGCGGTACACGTACCGTTGACTATTGAAGCGCAGCTAGAAGCACGCGCATTGATGATGTCTACCAATAACGTGTTATCTCCTGCTAACGGTGAGCCGATTATCGTTCCTTCGCAAGACGTTGTATTGGGTCTGTACTACATGACTCGTGAGCGTGTTAATGCGAAAGGCGAAGGCATGGTGTTCTCTGATATTGACGAGATTGCACGTGCTCAAGGCGCAGGTGAGTTAGATCTTCAGGCTGGTATCAAGGTTCGTATCACTGAAACGATTCGTGATATCGAAGGTAACGTTGAAGTTATCACTGAGCTAAAAGAGACAACTGCGGGTCGTGCTTTATTGTTTGCTATCGTTCCTGATGGCCTTCCTTATGAGCTGGTTAACCAGCCAATGAAGAAGAAAGCAATCTCCCGTCTATTGAATGAGGCTTATCGTCGCTGTGGTCTGAAAGATACGGTTATCTTTGCTGACCAGCTGATGTATACAGGCTTCCGTCAGGCAACAATGTCTGGTGTATCAATCGGTGTGAACGATTTCGAGATTCCAGCTGAGAAAGCGCTGATTATCGATGAAGCGGAAACCGAAGTTGTAGATATCGAACGTCAGTTTGCTGATGGTTTGGTAACTCAAGGTGAGAAATACAACAAAGTTATCGATATCTGGTCTCGTGCTAACGAACTGTTAGCTAAGAAAATGATGGATAACTTGAAAACTGAGCCGGTTATTACTAAAGACGGTAAAGAGTCAGAGCAAGAGTCATTTAACTCTGTTTATATGATGGCCGACTCCGGTGCCCGTGGTAGTGCAGCTCAGATTCGTCAGCTAGCCGGTATGCGTGGTTTGATGGCTAAGCCAGATGGCTCAATCATCGAAACGCCTATCACTGCGAACTTCCGTGAAGGTTTGAACGTACTTCAGTACTTCATCTCTACCCATGGTGCTCGTAAAGGTTTGGCTGATACAGCATTGAAAACAGCAAACTCTGGTTACTTGACGCGTCGTTTGGTTGACGTTGCTCAGGATGTTGTAATCACAGAAGCTGATTGTGGTACAGAGGAAGGTTTATCAATGATTCCTCTGATCGAAGGCGGTGACGTTGTAGTTGCGCTGGCTGATCGAGTATTAGGTCGCGTTGTAGCTAAGGATGTTCTTGATCCATCAGGTAAAGATGTTCTGATTGAAGCTGGTACGCTGATTGATGAAGCTTGGAAGCATCGTTTAGAAAACGAAGAGATCTATTCATCTATTGATGAGATTATCGTACGTAGTGCAATTACATGTCGTACTCGTCACGGTATCTGTGCAAGCTGTTATGGTCGTGATCTAGGTCGTGGTCACTTGGTTAATCCAGGTGAGGCTGTAGGTGTTATCGCGGCGCAATCAATTGGTGAGCCGGGTACACAGCTTACCATGCGTACGTTCCATATCGGTGGTGCGGCATCTCGAGCTGCAGCAGTGGATAGTATCCAAGTTAAGAATGGCGGTGAAATTCGTCTGCATGACCTTAAGTTTGTTGAACGTCCAGATGGCGCTTTAGTTGCAACTTCACGTTCTGGTGAACTGGGTGTGACTGATGAGCATGGTCGTGAGCGTGAACGTTATAAGCTTCCGTACGGTTCTGTTATCAAAGTTAAAGATGGCAGTAAAGTTGAAGCGGGCGACATTGTTGCTAACTGGGATCCGCATACGCATCCAATTATCTCTGAAGTGGCGGGTCGCGTTGAGCTGTCCGGTATGGATGATGGTATTACAGTTAAGAGTCAAACTGATGAATTGACGGGTCTGTCTACCACTGAGGTTCTTGATAACAAAGATCGTCCAGCGGCAGGTAAAGATATCCGCCCAATGATCAAGTTACTTGATGCTAAAGGTAATGATGTGATGCATCCGGGTACGGATTCTGCTGCACAGTACCTATTACCTGCTAAAGCGATTATGAACTTAAGTAATGGTTCTGATGTTCAGGTAGGTGATGTGCTGGCTCGTATCCCGCAGGAAGGTTCTGTGAATAAGGATATCACCGGTGGTCTACCGCGTGTTGCTGACTTATTCGAAGCGCGTAAGCCAAAAGAATCCTCTATCTTGGCGGAAGTATCAGGTATCATCAGCTTCGGTAAAGAAACTAAAGGTAAAAAACGTTTAGTTATCTCTCCAAGCGATGTTGAGCCGCATGAAACAATGATCCAGAAATGGCGTAATTTGAACGTCTTCGAGGGTGAGCAAGTGAATAAAGGTGAGGTTATCTCTGATGGCCCATCTAATCCACATGACATTCTACGTATTTTGGGTGTTGAAGAATTAGCTAAATACATCACCAGCGAGATCCAAGACGTATACCGTCTACAGGGTGTAGGTATCAACGATAAGCACATCGAAGTTATTGTTCGTCAGATGTTGCGTAAGGTTGAGATCGTTTCGTCTGGTGATTCAAGCTTTATTACTGGTGATCAGGTTGAATACCAAGCGGTATTGGCTGAGAACGAAGAGCTTGAAGCAGCAGGTAAGATTCCTGCTAAGTTTGACCGTGTGTTGCTGGGTATCACTAAAGCATCACTTGCGACTGAATCATTCATCTCTGCAGCGTCCTTCCAGGAGACAACGCGTGTATTGACTGAAGGTGCAGTAACCGGCAAACAGGACTTCTTGCGCGGCTTGAAAGAAAATGTCGTGGTTGGTCGTCTGATCCCAGCGGGTTCAGGTCTGGCTTACCACGAAGAACGCAAACGCAAGCGTGCTCAACCTGCTGAAGGTGAAAGTGCGACTGTGAGTGCAGAAGAGGTGCAACAAGCACTAACTGAAGCACTAAATGCGTCTATGCCAGACGCTGAATAACTATTTTTTCATTTTTATTGAATAAATAGTACTCAGTGTTTGATGTTGGGGCCGGAATTTATTAAAATTCCGGCCCCTTTGTGGTTGGATTGAAAAATATCCAATTTTTATGGTGTTAAATCAAAACGTGGAGTTTGCTTAAATGGCAACGATTAACCAGTTGGTACGTAAACCGCGTAAACGCAAAGTTCAGCCTAGCGATGTTCGTGCATTGCAAGCTTGTCCTCAGCGTCGTGGCGTATGTACCCGTGTTTACACCACTACTCCGAAAAAACCGAACTCAGCATTACGTAAAGTATGTCGTGTTCGTTTGACCAACGGCTTCGAGGTTGCTTCCTACATTGGTGGTGAAGGTCACAACCTGCAGGAGCATAGTGTTGTTCTAATTCGTGGTGGTCGTGTTAAGGACCTTCCAGGTGTTCGCTACCATACGGTACGTGGTGCACTGGACTGCTCAGGTGTTAGTGAGCGTAAGCAAGGCCGTTCTAAGTACGGTGCTAAGCGTCCTAAATCTTAATCGTAGTCCCTGCGGCGCAGCTTTCTTGTAAGACTAAGAAGCTAAACCGGATACACGGTAAGAGTAAGGCCAAGTTTACATACTTGGAAAACCTGAAGACCTTTTAATGAATTGAGGGCTTATCATGCCTAGAAGACGCGTCGCTGCAAAGCGCGAAATACTACCGGATCCTAAGTTCGGTAACATTGTTCTTGCCAAGTTTATTAACCATGTAATGGTTCACGGTAAGAAATCAGTTGCTGAGAAAATTGTTTACGGTGCTTTGGATAAAATCCAGGAGCGCTCAGACAAAGATCCATTGGAAATTTTTGAAAAAGCTCTGGAAGCGATCCAGCCAGCGGTTGAGGTTAAATCTCGCCGTGTTGGTGGTGCAACTTACCAGGTGCCTGTAGAAGTGCGTCCTGCTCGTCGTATGGCTCTTGCTATGCGTTGGGCGGTTGACTCTGCACGTGGTCGTGGTGAGAAATCCATGGCTCTACGTTTGGCAGGTGAGCTTGTTGATGCTTCTGAAGGTCGCGGTGCGGCTGTTAAGAAACGTGAAGACGTGCATCGTATGGCTGAAGCGAACAAAGCATTCGCTCACTACCGCTTCTAAAAAACTGAGGACTAAGTTGTGGCTCGTAAGACTCCTATATCACGTTATCGCAACATCGGTATCTGCGCACATGTGGATGCCGGTAAAACGACGACTACGGAGCGTGTTCTGTTTTACACCGGTCTTTCTCATAAGATTGGTGAAGTACATGACGGTGCTGCAACTATGGACTGGATGGAGCAGGAGCAGGAGCGTGGTATTACTATCACGTCTGCTGCAACTACTTGCTTCTGGAAGGGCATGAGCCAACAATTCGAAGATCATCGAATTAACATCATTGATACACCGGGGCACGTTGACTTCACGATTGAAGTTGAGCGTTCTTTACGTGTGTTGGATGGTGCTGTTGTTGTGCTTTGTGCCTCTTCCGGTGTTCAGCCTCAGACAGAGACTGTTTGGCGTCAGGCTAATAAATATGAAGTGCCGCGCATGGTATTCGTCAATAAGATGGATCGCATAGGTGCTGACTTCTTTATGGTTGTTGATCAGCTAAAAGAGCGTCTTGGGGCAAATGCTATACCTATCAATATTCCGATTGGCACGGAAGAAGACTTTGTAGGTGTGGTTGATCTGATTCGCATGAAAGCCATCATGTGGAATGAAGCAGATCAAGGTATGACTTATGAGTTGGAAGATATTCCAGCTGATCTGCAGGAGACTGCTGAAAAGTTGCGTGAGCAATTAGTTGAAGCAGCTGCAGAGGCAAATGAAGAATTGATGGATAAGTACCTTGAAGAGGGTGACTTATCTATAGATGAATTAAAGCAGGGTTTACGCTCGCGTACGCTTGATAACGATATTGTTCTTATGTTGGCTGGTTCAGCTTTTAAGAATAAAGGTGTTCAGGCGATGCTTGATGCGGTTATTGAGTTCATGCCATCTCCAATCGAAGTTAAAGCGATTGAGGGTATATTGGATGATAAGGACGAAACGCCTGCTGCACGTCATGCTGATGATGATGCGCCTTTTGCGGCGTTGGCCTTTAAAATTGCCACTGATCCGTTTGTAGGTACGCTGACATTTGTGCGTGTGTATTCGGGTGTTCTTAAGTCGGGTGACGGGGTTTATAACTCAGTCAAAGGCAAGAAAGAGCGCGTGGGTCGTATGGTGCAGATGCATGCCAATAATCGTGAAGAGATTAAAGAGGTGCGCGCGGGTGATATTGCCGCACTCATCGGTATGAAAGATGTTACAACAGGCGATACTTTATGTGACGGCGATAATCGTATTATCCTCGAACGTATGGAGTTTCCTGCGCCGGTTATCTCGGTTGCAGTCGAGCCTAGGTCTCAAGCTGACCAAGAGAAGATGGGTGTTGCCTTAGGTAAACTGGCGCAAGAAGATCCTTCCTTTAAAGTTGAGACAGATAAAGAAACAGGCCAGACCATTATTTCAGGTATGGGTGAGCTACATCTTGATATTCTCGTTGATCGAATGAAGCGAGAATTTAAAGTTGAGGCAAATATTGGTAAGCCTCAAGTTGCTTATAGAGAAAAAATTCGTAAGCCGGTTAATGCGAACCATAAGTTTATTCGCCAATCGGGTGGTCGCGGTCAGTACGGTCATGTAGTGGTTGAGTTTAGTCCTTCTGATGAAGAAGGGTTGGAGTTTATCAATGAGATCGTAGGTGGCGCGATCCCAAGAGAATTTATACCAGCAATAGAAAAGGGTATTGAAGAGCAGATGCATAATGGCGTTATTGCTGGATATCCTTTGATCGGGCTAAAAGCTCGTCTATATGATGGTTCGTTTCATGATGTTGACTCTAATGAGATGGCGTTTAAAATTGCGGCTTCTCAGGCATTAAAGAAATTTGCGCAGGACGCAGACCCTTGTTTGCTTGAGCCTGTCATGAAAGTAGAAGTAGTAACCCCTGAAGATTATATGGGTGATGTGATGGGCGATCTTAATCGTCGTCGCGGCCTAGTTCAGGGTATGGAAGATAGTTCTTCGGGTAAGGTTGTTAATGCGCTTGTGCCGTTGGGGGAGATGTTTGGTTATGCAACCGATCTTCGTTCAGCTACGCAGGGGCGTGCAACTTATTCGATGGAGTTTTACGAATATGGTGAAGCGCCCAAAAAGGTCGCTGATGCTATAATTAATTTTACTTAATTATTTATTTGCTAATGATAGCTGATAGAGGAAATAGACGTGGCTAAAGAACAATTTGAACGTTCAAAACCGCATGTTAACGTTGGTACAATCGGCCACGTTGACCACGGTAAAACTACACTTACTGCTGCTCTGACTCG
>NZ_JAUOQR010000021.1 GCF_030547185.1 Neptuniibacter sp. 1_MG-2023 | reverse complement strand
AAAAACCATAAACTCCAGACGCAAAAAAGCCGACCTAGAACTAACTAAATCGGCTTTCTCTGTATTTGGTAGCGGGGGCTGGATTTGAACCAACGACCTTCGGGTTATGAGCCCGACGAGCTACCAAGCTGCTCCACCCCGCATCAATGTGGGGCGAATAATATAGACCAGATTAGACTTTAGCAAGCCCTATTTCACGCAAATGCAAAATAAATGAAATAGAGGTAAAAGGTTGATTACTATCTGATCATAACTTAATAAAACGAACATTTTTCACACAATCGACCCAATATCTGCGGGTTCTACTGGCACCTGCTCAAAATATCGCTATTATTTAGCCCAACCTGTTTTGATGCAGTTTTGTATTGCAATAAATGCAACAGAGCAACCCATATATATCATTTTACGCGACACTTTAATTCTATTAGAGTAGCGCCATAATAAACCACCTGTCAGGTTAAGCCTGACATAATTAATACGGAATTTGGAAATGTCTAACAACTATTTCAATACACTACCTTTACGTGAGCAGCTTGCACAGCTAGCTAAATGTCGTTTTATGTCTATGGACGAGTTCAGCGATGGTGTTGAAGCGCTTAAAGGCAAAAAAATAGTAGTGATCGGCTGTGGTGCGCAGGGTCTTAACCAAGGTCTTAACTTACGTGACAGTGGTCTAGATGTTTCTTACACGCTTCGTGAAGCCGCTATTGCTGAAAAACGTCAGTCTTGGAAAAACGCGACAGAAAACGGTTTCGTTGTTGGTACTTACCAAGAACTTATCCCAACAGCTGACGTTGTATTGAACCTAACACCTGATAAGCAGCACACACCTGTTGTTAACGAAATCATGCCGCTTATGAAAAAAGGCGCTTGCCTATCTTACTCTCACGGTTTCAACATCGTGGAAGAAGGCATGAAAATCCGTGAAGACCTAACAGTAATTATGGTTGCACCTAAGTGCCCTGGTTCTGAAGTTCGCGCTGAATACGTTCGTGGCTTTGGTGTTCCAACGCTTATCGCTGTTCACGAAGACAACGATCCTAAAGGCGAAGGTCTTGCACTAGCAAAAGCATACGCTGTAGGTACGGGTGGTCACAAAGCAGGCGTTCTAATGTCTTCTTTCATCGCTGAAGTTAAGTCTGACCTTATGGGTGAACAGACTATTCTTTGCGGTATGCTTCAGACAGGTTCCCTACTTTGCTTCGACAAAATGGTTGAAGAAGGTATTGATCCTGGTTACGCATCTAAGCTTATTCAGTATGGTTGGGAAACGATCACTGAAGCACTTAAATACGGTGGCGTGACTAACATGCTAGATCGTCTTTCTAACCCAGCTAAGATCAAAGCATTCGATCTTGCTGAAGAGTTGAAAGAGATCATGCGCCCACTTTACAACAAGCATCAAGATGACATCATCGACGGTACTTTCTCACGCGTTATGATGGAAGACTGGGCGAATGATGATAAAAACCTTCTAGGCTGGCGCGCAGAAACTGCTGAGACTGCTTTCGAGAAGACTCCTGCAGGCGATGTTGAAATTTCTGAACAGGAATTCTTCGACAACGGTATCCTTATGGTTGCGATGGTTAAAGCCGGCGTTGAGCTTGCATTCGAAACAATGACTGCTGCAGGCATCATTGCTGAATCTGCTTACTACGAATCACTACATGAAACACCACTTATCGCTAATACAATTGCGCGTAAGAAGCTTTATGAGATGAACGCTACAATCTCTGATACAGCTGAGTACGGCTGCTACCTATACAACCATGCTTGTCTACCACTATTAGCTGATTTCATGAAAGGCATTAAAACTGACGTTATCGGTAAAGGTCTAGATACAACAGACACAGGTGTTGATAACGCACGCTTGATTGAAGTTAATGCTGCCCTACGTAGCCATCCAGTAGAAGCCATTGGTGCAGTTCTACGTGGCCATATGGCTGACATGAAGAAGATCGTATAATTATTTGATAATTATGCACTTTTCTTTATAGAAAAATAAAAGTCAGGGCCTTTGGTCTTGGCTTTTTTTTCGCATAAACATAAGTTGTTCCGCATTTTTTTGACGAAGGAGCGGTAGAGTATTGATCCAAATACTTCCGTCATATACTGAAATGAATAGCATCAAAATAGAAAACTATACGGCAGTCTTTGGTGAGTCCTTCACCTTAAACAATATTAACTGGACACTTGAGCCAAACCAGCACTGGGTTATCACAGGCGCTAACGGTTCAGGGAAATCTGCCCTATCCGCTATTTTGGCCGGCGCGGGCGATCGCATCAGCGGTTCCATTTCAGGTCTGCCTCAGCATATTGAAATTGTATCTTTTGAAGCCCAAGCCGAGCTAATTGAGCGTGAGTTGAAAAAAGACGATGCTGACATCATGGATGTAATATCCGAAGGCACCCCCGTCAGAGAGATCCTTGAAGAAGGCAAAGCACTTTACCCTGAATTTGATAGCGCCTTACTTGATCAGCTAGTTGCCATGTTCAAATTAGAACCGATGTTGGATCGTAGCTTTAGAAAGCTATCAACGGGCGAGACGCGCAAGATCATGCTGATTCGAGCATTAGCAAACAACCCTGACCTCATTATTCTCGATGAACCTTTTGATGGTCTCGATGCGGCGTCCATGCAATTGCTACAAGACCTGTTAAAAAGCAAGATCGACTCCATGGCAATGGTGCTCGTGCTCAACCGTTTTGACGAAATTCCCGACTTTATTACCCATATTGCCTACACCGATCACGGCAAACTTCAACACAGCGTTGATATCAATAACAAACAAGCCTACGACGACCTTTACCAACTGCTCCATCTAAAAACAACAGAGCTCTCCGTTCCCGCTACAGATATCTCTGATCGCCCGCCCGCACTTAATCCCGAAGATCCACTTGTGCGCCTAAAAAACATTAAAGTCGCTTACGGCGATGCCAGTATTATCAACGGTCTCGATTGGACCATTGAAGCGGGTCAGCATTGGCAATTAAGCGGACCTAACGGTAGTGGCAAAACCTGTTTGCTCAACTTAATCACAGGCGATCACCCTCAGTGTTATACCAATGATATTTTTGTATTTGGTATGCAGCGTGGACACGGTGAAACGATTTGGCAGATCAAACAATATATTGGCTACGTATCCACCGCCCTACAATGGGAATACCGTGTCAGCATAAGCCTGCGTAACGTCATTCTATCCGGTTTCCATGACAGCATTGGGGTCTATACAAAAAGCACAGACAAGCAAAAAGCGGTTGCAGACCAGTGGCTAGCGCTGCTCGGCATGAAAGATCGAGCTAACGAGCCCTATAATCAGCTTTCGTTCGGTGATCAGCGCTTACTGCTGATCGCACGTGCAATGGTTAAACACCCTACGCTGTTGATTTTAGATGAGCCCTGCTTAGGCTTAGATGATATCAACCGCCAGCTTGTTTTAGCGTTGATTGAAAAAATATGCACCAGTGGCGACACCACCGTACTTTATGTCAACCACCATGCAGAAGATCAAATTAGCGGTATAACCCAGTTTAAACAACTTGAAAAGCTCGATGCACAATCATCTTAACGCGCTAAGGCCACGGATGGTTCTTAACACACAACTCAAATACACAACGCAAATGAACAATTATTGAACTTTTTTTCCTTTATCTGATCATAGTCACTATCAGATTGTGGAGATTAAGCGATGTGTAGTTCACCTAAAACAAATCATAGAACCGTTAGTCGGTCAGGTAATTCAAGCTTACACCTTAGCAGTGCACAGTATGCATCTTACGCCAAAGTAGCGAATGCTGCCTTTGAACGAAGAGAACAATTAAAGGCGGAAAAAAACGCCAGTACCCAGAAACAACCCCAGTCAACATCGGTTAAAAAACCGCAGACTAACTGGTTACTCCAAGTACTGACGTTCGACTTAAAAATGCTATTTAAGTGATCGAGACCCGACAATTCAACCCCATTGAAAAAGATTGATCGGGCGCTAAGGTTTGTAAATTATCTAAAAGATGCGCACTTTCCAAACAAAGCATCTTATGGAACGCTTGATCGGCAAAATGGCTTAACCTTTTAGCTTTCTCAGTCCACGGATTCCAAACAACAAGGTCTGGCGCATTACGGCTCGTAACTTCAATTTGGCGTGCAAAACCGGGATCATTAATCAGCACAACACCGCTCAAGTTCTTATAGATACGATCTATTTCAGATGAAACCCGTAAAGGGTCACTAGAGCAACTAAGCCGCCAATCCTTCAATGTATCTATATATTCCACATCCTCTAGCCCTAAAACCTCAACCCCCTCAATACCGGCAACATTAAAATAACTATGCAGTGCCGAGGTAAAGGAAAATGCCTTATCTCCTGTATTTATTACTTCAAAGTTCATAGAAAGAGAGCGACCTACAGTCACCTCTAACTTTAATAAGGCTGGAAACGGCCAAAGATCAGATGGCTGTACATCTAATTCCAGTTTAATCTGGGTGGTTTCACTATCAATTAAGTTCACATCAACTAATTGCCACTCCTGCTCACGAACTAAGCCATGAGCGGGAACAACATCCAGTGATATTTGATCTTTTACTTGATCCGGATTCTTAGCTAAATCGCCAAACCAAGGCCAACAAATAGGAATTCCCCCACGAAGCGGCTTACCCACTTGATAGTCGCATTGATCGCTTAACCAAAGCAAAGGACGCTCACCCGCTTGTTTGTATTCAGCAAGCTGCGCTCCTTGAAGAAAAATAGTGGCCGACGCAGATTTATTCTTCACACTAACCGCAATAAGCTGCTTATAGATCTCAATTGTTACACCTTTCAGAGCACCGTATTTCGCATACAACGCCTGAACTTTGTCAGCCAAATTCATATAATCTTCCGTATTAAATTTATACCCGCGATTCTACTCTTGAGACTAAATAAGATTAAGCCCTAAAACAGGTAAATAGATGCCAAGTGCATAATAAACCTTAAAAGAGATAAATAACCTACACTTAGACTAGAAAGGAGTACCTATTAACTTTATGCTGAATGACACATTCAAATCTATCCAGACACTATGCAACATAACCCTTTATTATTACCTATCGCAAAAATCCTTAGGAATTCTCCGCAAGCGATCAGCGAATATGATCTCTTTCAGCAGTTAGCCTTTGATGATAACGACTTAAAGCTACCCACAGACCCTTCCTCTGATTTAACCTTATTCCGTCGCCACTTTTTAGTAATGAATGCCCTTTATCAACTGCAGCCTGTTTTTTGGGAAGAGGGATTATCCCTATCTATCTCCGCATTAAAAATAGAACTCACCCCCAGACAAAACAAAGTAGATAAAACGCTAACCTCTCCAGACGCTGACGAAGGTATACGCTCTTACTATCTTGACTGGAATGAATTTCTAAAAAGCGATCAAGAAAGTGTCGATACTCTTCTGGATAGTTTCTGGCAACGTTATTACAAGATTGATGAAGCAGAACATGCACTTGCCACTTTAGGATTAAAGGAAGGCACAGATACAAACAGCATTCGACGAAGATACCAACAACTAGCCTCACAACACCATCCCGATAAAGGAGGCGACCCAGAACAGTTCATTAAAATAAGAGAGGCATACGAAGTGCTTGTATGCATAAGACAATAGTCTCTTTATACTCAATAGCATGAGTTGCTGATAGAGCTGTACAGCTTCCCTTAAGTTTCACGCTCTAGAATACCCAGGTCGACACTTGTAAACCCTATCCAGGAGGAACCATGGTTATCACAAGTAAAGGTATAATCAAACTCAGCTTCATCTCAAGCGCTATTTTGTTAGCAGCATGTAGTGGAAACAATCCACAAGTTCAATCATCTCCTTACTCAGCAACAGAATTAGAACAAAGAAACAAAGAACTCGTTGAACGAGAAAAAGCCGTAGCGAAACGTGAAGCTGAAACTCAGCAAGCACCAGACGGTTCAGAACTTCTTCCACCTAATGCTAAGCCCGGCGAATGCTATGCCCGTGTTTGGGTAGAGCCAACCTATCAAAACTATACAGAAACCTTACTTGTTAAAGATGCGAGTGAGAAAGTCGACATCATCCCAGCATCCTATGAAAAAGTAACTGAACAAGTACTTATTCAGCCTGCTAGCTATAAGATGATTGCCGTTCCTGCTCAATACGAAACAGTGACTGAACAAAAACTAGTGAAAGAAGCCAGCACACAGTGGCTGACCGATCTACAAAAAGGCAGCGCCCCAGCTAGCCAAAAACTACTTGATGCAGCAAGCGAACATGGAATCGATCTAGCGGCAGCACAGCCGGGTATGTGTTTCCACGAGCACTTCATGCCTGCTAAATTTGAGCAAGTAAATGAACCTGTTCTTATTCAAGAAGAATATGAAGTGGTAACAACTCAGCCAGCTGAATTCCGTTGGGTTGAGAAAACAGTACTAGTGAAAGAAGCAAGTACACGTATTGAAGAGATCCCAGCTCAGTACTCAACTGTGACAGAACAAGTAGTTGATGTACCTGCCCACACGATTTGGAAAAAAGGCACAGGCCCAATCCAAAAAATCGATGCAGCAACCGGCGAGATCATGTGTCTAGTTGAAGTACCTGACACCTTCAAAACGGTAACTAAACGCGTTCTATCTTCACCTGCGACCACTCGCACGATTGAGATCCCTGCTGTTTATGAAACTGTTCGCGTACAAGAGCTAGTTTCTGAAGCAAAAGAGATGCGTACAACAGTACCGGCTAAATACAAAGATATTCCTGTCACTAAGAAAGTAAGTGATGTTTCCTTTGTATGGCACGAAGTACACAACCATGAACACCCTAAAGCAACACGCACAGGGAATAAGATCTGTTTAACTGAGCAACCAGCCCAGTACAAAACAATCAAACGTACTGTAGTAGCAACGCCTGCGACAACGCAGAAAGTTGAAATCCCTGCTAAATACGAAACTGTAACAGTGACCAAACTAGCGTCAGCAGCTAGCGAGAACCGTACAGAAATTCCAGCAGAGTACGAAACCGTTTCATTAAGCAAAATAGATCAAGATGGCTATATGGAATGGCGCTCGATTCTTTGTGAAACCAATATGACGCGTACAACGATTATGGATATTCAACGCGCTTTAGCTAGCAAAGGCTATAACCCAGGTAATATTGATGGTGTTGTAGGACGCGAGACTATGAGTGCGGTTAATGATTTCCAGCGCGACAATCAGTTGCCTACGGATAAATACATTAATATCGAAACAGTAAAAGCGCTGAACGTTTCAATCTAATAAGCGTTAAAACCCCTTAGCTGGAACCAAAGCCCCTACAAAAGATTAGCTGTCATTTTGCAGGGGCTTTTATTTTAAGCGATCAACGCTTACCTAAAGCTCGATTTTTTGCCCTACGCTTTTGTGCACTTTTTGAGTTCTTTCGATTTACCTCAATCACCCGAGTAAAATCTGGCTCAAACCCCTCTAACCACTGTTGTGGTAAGCGCTCATCAAGAAGAACCTCAACCTCTTCTAAAAGATAGTTTTCCTCCTCAATCAGTAAAGTAATCGCTTTCCCCTGATGCCCTGCTCGTCCTGTGCGGCCTATACGATGTATATAATCTTCTGGTTTATACGGCATCTCAAAATTAATCACCGCCTCCAACTGCTGAATATCCAGCCCCCGTGCCGCCACATCCGTAGCAACCAGCACATTAACTAAGCCCTTTTTAAAATCAGACAAGGCCTGTTCACGAGATGTTTGTGAACGATCCGCATGTATAGCCTCAGCACAAAGACCCGTTAAGCTTAATGCCGCAGCAATCTTGTCTGCACCCTGCTTTGTCCGGCTAAAAATCAAGACCTGCAGCCATCCCTCTTTAGCAATAAGATGAGAAACTAAAGCCAACTTACGCTCAGGATCACAATTATAAACAACCTGCTGCACATCAAGAGATCGACTATTGCGCTGATCAACCTCAACCAGTTCAGGCTTATGTAATAAGTTTTTACTAAATTTATAGATGCTATCGCTCAAGGTTGCGCTGAATAACAATGTCTGTCGGGTTGTTGCCTCAGGTCTAGATTTAGGCAATTTACTCATTACCGCTTTAATCTCATCCTTAAAACCCATATCCAGCATTCTGTCGGCTTCATCTATCACTAACACTTCGATAGTCGATAAATTAACCACCCGCTTTTTATTGAGATCAAGTAATCGCCCGGGGGTCGCAACAAGAAGATCAATCCCCTTATTGATTTGATTAACTTGAGTGGCTATACCGACCCCACCATAAGCAACCGCTGACCTAAAGCCGCTACCCTTAGCATACTTTTTAAAACTATCATTAACCTGTTGAGCCAGTTCACGTGTGGGCGCTAAGACAAGGATTTTTAATACTTTTTTAAGGTTATCAGTATGGTTTAGAGTCTCATGCTCGCTGAGAATTCTATTGAGCAAAGGCAAAGCAAAAGCGGCGGTTTTACCTGTGCCCGTTCGTGCCCCAGCTAAAAGATCACGACCCGACATAATCACAGGAATCGCCGCCGCTTGAATAGGCGTCGCCTCACTATAACCCGCACTCTCGATTGCATTTACGATAAGAGGGTTCAGACTCAATTCTGTAAAGTTCAATTATTTACCGTCCCGCTATCCCGTTGCTCAACTACCAAGGATCTTCATCGGTAGTGCCAACGCCTCATTACCACTCTGCGCCAACACCCAAATAACCGCGCATAAGCCCCCAACCGTACTAAAATACCAAAGAGCCGATACAATCTGACCATAACGATCTAAAGGTAGCAGATCGCTTATATGTCGACGCTTCCATTCAAACACAATCTCAATACTGCCGATCGCTAATAAAAAACCTAACAATGTCATATTAAAATAGTAACTGAGTGCCACCCCAGCAATAGCACCTAAAGCACAGCAAACTAAGCCTATAACGGAGTTCACTGAAAAAGCGATACTCTTCAAAATATGCCCACCATCCAAAGGTAAAACAGGCAACAAGTTAAAAAGGTTTAATAACGCATTAAAAGCAGCTAATCCGGCAAATAGCTCCATGCCGGTCAACCAATAAACAAGCAAACATGCACAGGAGAGTAATAGCCCAAAGAACGGCCCCATAATCGATATATAAACGTCCTGCCAACGGGTATTAATACGATCATCCGATAAAGCCAACCCGCCAACAAAAGGAATAAGATAGATCCCCTTAGTTTTTAGACCAAAGCGCTTCATCGCACGTATATGACCATATTCATGGAACACTAAACAAAGAATTAAAGCGATCGCAAACTGAATAGAAAACAGCCAAGTATATGCTGCCAAACTACCTGCGGCAAAAAGGACTTTCAGAACCTTTGCACTTTTAAAGAGCTTTAACCCTAAGGAACCTATACCTAACCAACTCACTTTATTAGGCTGCTTTGGACGAGCCTCTATCACCTGAGCTTCTATATCCTTTTCACTCCGCTCACCTTGGCTGATAAGCTCATCCCTTAAACCATCACTCAACTGCAATGAATAACTTAATGCAAATGGCTGCCATGTTAATTCAAGCTGAAGCACGCAATTGAGCTCTTGCTCCCCCGCTTTTAACTGGAAACTATGTACAGAGGATGAGGAAGGGTCCGCATTAGCATCATGCTGAGACACCAACTGATTATCCCAGTACAATGCTTGCCAACCGGCCATAGATCCTTCTAAACGAAGCTCACGGCCTAAACAATCGATCTTGAGTAACTGCAAAGAAATGCTCGCTGTAACCTAATGAATAAGCGCGCATTATGTAGCATCTAGAACAAGCAAGAAAGCTCTTCAGCCTAAGTCTTAACCTAAAACGCTGAGCACATACGATGATAAGTGAAAAACAAAAAATGCTCTCGGGATTACCTTTCAACGCACTTGATCCTGAACTTGTAAAAGAACGCAAACGCGCCAAAGCTCTATGCTTCGAATATAACCAGTTACACCCAGATCAAAAAGGCATGCGCCAACAGAAATTAAGCAAACTATTAGGCCAAGGATTCAAACCTACGATTGAACCTAACTTCCAATGCGATTATGGCTATAACATCCAGCTTGGAGAGAATGTTTATATCAACCATAACGGTACTATCCTTGATGCAGCTCCCGTTACTATTGGCAACAATGTGATGATAGGCCCCAATGTGGTTATTAGCACTACAACTCATCCATTGCAGGCCTCAGAGAGAAAGAAAGGTACAACTGAAGCAGCAGCAATCACAATTGCTCAAGATGTTTGGATAGGCATGGGAGCAACAATATTACCCGGCGTGACTATAGATGAAGGCGCTGTCATCGCAGCAGGATCAGTTGTAACAAAAAATGTAGCTAAACAAACACTGGTCGCCGGTGTGCCCGCTAAAATGCTTAAGAAGATTACATAATCACTTAGCTAAAAAAGCGAGCTACACTCTATTTATTCCGTAAACAGAGGCGTAATATCCGACTGTTCCACGCAACTTATTAATTAAACAATCATTAGGACTCAACATGAAAAAACATAACACCCAAAATACCCAAGAGGGAGTCAAGCATACAAGCTCCCTAGAAACCGGCAGGGGTACTATTCGTAGCAATCATTTAGCAGCCTTAGTCACCTCACGGGTTTTCAAAACTCAGGTTGTTAAGGCGAAAAAAGGCAAAGGTGCATACCTTCGCAGTAACAAACACAAAGGACAGGAGTCCTATTTAATAGCGGCTTAAGGATCTATTAGGTCCACAAGAGTCGTTATTCAAATAGGACTTTTATCGTCATCACTTTACAGCAGCCACTATCGCGGCCAGCTTTAATTTTTTAACATAATCAACAGGATAGAAACTAAAAAACATAATAGAGTATGCCCCACAGCCCTTGTTGCACTACAAAGGGGCGTAATTTCCTTCACAAACACCCATAATGCACAATATCGGTCACAATGCACCGATAAAGAACACTTAATGCACTTGATTAGTGCGCACAGTGTTTTTAAACACTTCCCCTTCTATCGAAAAATTAAACTTTTTACTTAAAAAACAACATGTTATTAAGGAATTAACAGACAATCCCTTACTTGGTCTAGTACTTGCTTTATAAAAAGCATATTGAGCATCAAATCAATATAGTCGCTGTTTATGGATATGTTGATTGCTGCGTTTAACGAATTGAATAACTTTTTCGGGGTAACATAATGAGTGGTAACACATCAAGATTAACATCAATCAGTGCAATCACTAGCGGCAAACCTATAGATGTGGAGATGCCAAAACCATTAAGTAAAATTTGGGCTAGCGATGTATTTAATCTAGCCAAAATGGAAGAAGCGCTATCGAAAAACGCTTTTAAAGCAATGAAGAAAACCGTGCAAACAGGATCGCCTTTAGACCCTGCTACGGCTGATGTTGTTGCTGCTGCCATGAAAGATTGGGCTATGTCCAAAGGTGCCAAATTCTTCTCCCATATTTTTTACCCCATGACCAATGCTACAGCTGAGAAGCATGACGGTTTTATTATTACCAATGCTGACGGCGCTGCTATCACCGAATTTACAGGTAGCTTACTTATCAAAGGCGAACCTGATGGTTCCTCTTTCCCTAACGGTAGCTTACGTATAACCAATGCCGCACGTGGTTATACTGCTTGGGATCCAACCAGCCCTGCTTACATTATGAATACGCCAAACGGCGCGACATTAATGATACCTAGTGTCTTTATGTCATGGACCGGCGAAGCATTAGATAAGAAGATTCCACTGTTACGCTCAAATGCGGCGATGGATAAAGCAGCTAAAAAAGTACTTTCACTTATGGGTGAAAAAGATGTTGCTACGCTGAACTCTAGCTGTGGCGCTGAACAAGAGTACTTTTTAGTTGACGAAAATTTTGCTAATAGCCGTCCAGATTTACTACTTGCCGGTCGTACGCTATTTGGAGCATCACCTGCAAAAGGTCAGCAGTTTGACGACCATTACTTCGGCGCAATTCCTGAGCGCGTACAAGTCTTTATGCAGGACTTTGAAGACCAGCTGTTTAAACTAGGTATCCCTGCAAAAACACATCATAACGAAGTAGCGCCGGGCCAATTTGAGATCGCACCATATTTTGAAGCAGCTAACGTAGCTGCTGATCATCAGCAGTTGTTGATGACTATCATCAAAAATACCGCTAAAAAACACGGTTTCCTTGCTTTACTACACGAGAAGCCTTTTGCCGGCATTAACGGTTCTGGTAAACACGTAAACTGGTCTGTAGGTAACTCAACCCAAGGTAACTTGCTTGATCCAGGCCACACACCTGAAGAAAACTTAAACTTCCTTATCTTCTGTGGTGCGGTTATCCGTGGCGTACATTTATATGGCCCACTATTACGCGCAGTCATTGCGACGGCATCCAATGACCACCGCTTAGGTGCCAATGAAGCACCACCGGCAATCTTATCGGTTTATTTGGGCGACCAATTAGAAAAAGTATTTAAAGAGATTCAAGCAGGCGACTTACAACCAACAGTTTGCGGTGGCGAGATGGATCTAGGCTTATCCCAGATTCTTACCTTTACTCGTGATCCTGGCGACCGAAACCGTACCTCTCCGTTTGCCTTCACAGGTAACCGCTTTGAGTTCAGAGCCGTTGGTTCATCACAGTCTGTATCTGGGCCGTTGGTAGCAATGAATACAATGCTTGCCGATTCCCTCGATTGGATTGCAGGCAAACTTGAAACAGCGTTAGAATCAGGTTTAGATCAAGCTTCTGCAGTACTTTCTGTACTAAAAGATCTTATGGATGAGCATGGTAATGTTATATTCGGCGGCGACGGCTATTCAGAAGAGTGGCACAAAATCGCTGTAGAAGAACGTGGCCTGAAAAACATCCCAACAACAGCAGATGCCCTACCTGTTTTCCAAGAAGAAGAAATTATCTCCTTGTTTAAAAACACAGGGGTACTATCACCTGTTGAGCTAGCAAGCCGCTATGAAGTGTATTCTGAGCAGTACATTTTATCGATTGAAGTAGAAGCTAAGTTAGTGATCGATATGGCAACAACTTCTATCTATCCTGCTGCTGCCACTTACCTATCAGAACTAACGTCAACCATTGCCACAGCATCAAATGTGGGTGTGACACTTGATAATAGCATTGCGCAAAAAGTAGCAAGTGCTGCGGACGCTATGATGGCTGATGTAGATGCCCTATCTATTGCCATTACCAAGCATGACTTCCCTACCGTAGAAGATCATATGAAATTCTGCGCGAATGAAATTCGTACTCTAATGGACAGCATTA
The DNA here is from genome assembly GCF_030547185.1 of Neptuniibacter sp. 1_MG-2023. Taxonomy (GTDB): domain Bacteria; phylum Pseudomonadota; class Gammaproteobacteria; order Pseudomonadales; family Balneatricaceae; genus Neptuniibacter. The sequence continues at coordinate 15,111 of NZ_JAUOQR010000021.1, read as the reverse complement.
GAGCCCATGCGGACCTGCTTGAAACTATCGTTGCAGATAACGCTTGGCCTTTGCCTAAGTATGCTGAAATGCTATTTATTAAATAATCTTACTTAATAAATATAAAAGGCCGCATTATGCGGCCTTTTTCATGCTTACTCGATGTTTACAAACAGAGGATATTAGCTGACAGGGAGCCGCTATTTATTGGTTTTTATTAGCTATACCAAACGGAATATGAACCATTGGGATATCCCCCGCTTCCGATTCCAGATGGCTACGCTGATCATCGAAGAACATATGCGGTTTCAGTCTTGAAAGAATTCGATCTTTTGACATCCCACCAAGAAAAAAGATCTCGTTTGCACTAACCCCCCAATCTTCCAGCGTTGTGATGACCCTTTCATGAGCCGGAGCGCTGCGAGCCGTCACAATCGCGGTCGTCAAGATGCGTTGATAATCCCGATCACGTTCAACCTCTTTATCTTCAAGCTCTTGTAAAAAAGATAGTTTTTTAAATAGATCGGCTAAAGGGCCCGGCTTATGAGGTATCTCTGATTTCTCAACCTCATAATCATAAAAACCGGGAAGATCTCCGCCTTTAAATACGGCTTCAGATTCATCATCAGCAATAACGCCATCAAAATCGAAGGCTATTCTAAGTATCTCACTATCGTCGTCATTTATACTTTTACTCGGCAACACAACCCCGCCGGGATATCCCGAATCTATAGCGTTCTGAATATCTTCTTCATTTGCGGATAAAAATAGGGATGCATTAAAAGCAGGAATATATTCGTATGGAGATTTCCCTTCCATAAAAGCAGCACGAGATATATCAAGCCCGTAGTGCTGTATCGAACGGAAAACACGCTTCCCCGTCGCAGCTGAGTTTCTTGAAAGCAAAACAACTTCCACCGGCTCTTTATCTGGAAAGCGCTTATTAATCTGTAAAAAGCGTTTAATAAAAGGAAAAGCGACGCCTTTATCGAGTACTTTATTTAAGTTCTTCTTCTGGAAGTCTTTATAGGCCTGCGGCCCCTCCTCAACAAAGACAGAGTTCGATTCAGATAGATCAAATAACGCACTGGAAGATACGGCAACAACCAGTTTTTTATCTATAGGGTATGACATATGCTTCCTTTCAAAATAGATATAAGCAGGTTATTTCTATGTTTATAACGCTTCACACCCCCTCCTCGACCAAATTAAAATCAGCACCCCAAATATCACAGATCTCTTGCAGCTCGTCATTTTCAGTCTTATCTAAAGGTCCCGCTAAACGAAGATGGTAAGTATCATTCCGCCTGATAACAGATTGATAAGTGCTCATGCCATGTAAGCGTGAAATAAACACCTCCTCATCTACTGCACACTTGAAGATTGGGTCGACTATTTGTACAAGCATGGCTCCCTCTCAACCTTATTTCTTTATATTTCTTGAATTATAAAGTTCGTTAATCGACTGATTTTCTACCACCCTTTTTTTGACCCCAGAAAAACTGTTAAATAGATGCTCATGGGCCAACTTAGAAAAAGTATCGTTCCTATCTGAGTATTGTGAGATCCAATCAATTAACATATTTAAATTCTTATCTTGTGCCGCCTTAGAGCTATACTTATGAGGTTCCCAAGGACGATTACGCGCGTTCTCTATGCAGAGAGCTATAGGTAGATCCATAAAGATAATTTCGTTCGAAAATGGCAACGCAACTTCAAGTAAATCAGCATAGCAACCTTCTATTACCCAGCCATTATAGGTATTCATAAAGCCGCTTATTTCTAATGATGATTCGCTTAGGGATCGCCTTTCTGGCGGCATCTCCTCTTTCCAGGCCAATGTATCAAGATCTAAATGAGAAAGGCCTTCAGACCGACTGATTGCTTTCGCAAGGGTCGATTTTCCTGATCCAGAATTGCCGAATATTAAAACTTTTCTCATAGCCTTCTTAACCTAGTTAGATCGTTATATAGGTTTATATCTTATAACCACCAGCACTATCGGTCACAATGTTAAACCACGCCTTTTCTCGCGGATAACAATCAGCCTCTCTAGCTGAAAAATCTATACTGTTACGCGGCACTTCAAAGTAATCAATCACCTGTCGCCTTTTGACAACTAGAAATAAGGTGATGCTATCCAATTCATAAATATTACTCTTTGACTCTATATCAAACTCAAAGCCGATAAGCCTTTCCGCTTCTTGATTACTAGAATAAGGTGTTAATAAGCAGACCTTGTCCCAGTCACCTTCTATTTCAGTAGACAGATCAATAGTTGAACCACTAAACGTAAACACCCGTTTAGGAGCCTTCCCTATTTCCGAACAAGAGATGGATAAAAAAAGCAGGGGGAGAAAAACATAAAATTTCATCAAGGCTTACACCTCAAACGCTAAGTCATTTACAAACAATTTGATTAGATAAAACAAGCTATATGGCATAAAAACAAAGGCTAAGCCGTAACGGAAAGAACCATCAGACTTGGCCTTATCTCTAGCAATGTAAACGTATATATCAGCCTAAATACGACGTTTTCATCATCACGCTTTTAGCAAAGTGATTAAGTTATTTTATTAACCGAATCGCGAAAGGCACACGAAACTGATTACCTTTTGACGTTGAAACCGCTCCCATAATACAAAAAATCAAATGGCAAATACCGATAATAGGGAAAAGAACGACACCAATAGCGATAAAGCTCAACAAAAAAGCTGCTACATAGGCAATCATTACCGTTATCGACCAATTTAATGATTCTTTCGATTGGTCCTGGACATAAGCATCGTCCGTTTTGATCACATACAGAATCAACCCTGGAATAAAGCCTAAAAAGAACGTTCCAATCCATGACAGTAACGCCATATTTTTCGAATCTTGTGTGATTTCCTTAAAATCTGGCATAAGGTCATTACTCATTCCGCTTCCCTCTTAAATTTCAATTTATACTAATTTCCACTAACTAGGCACCATCCAAGACTTCCAGCACAACAATGAAAGAATAATGAATCCCTTCTCATCCCACGTATCAGAACAACTTACGATTTTTAATGCCTCTAGTACTGGCATCATATCAGACACCCAGCTATTTGATTTATATATTCTTTTATATTTAGCCCTCGTAACAATACACACATCCATTTAGGTTAATATGCTGCAAAGCCAATAAGCGCTACACATAAAGAAGCAGGCCTCTATTTAATCGGCCCTATAAGACCAGCATACTTAAGGTATAATCATCTTTACAGCAACTGCGCATTATATTCCATAATAACCTATAGAGTACGCTCTACGGCGAAAGCAACATGAAAGAGACGGGTATAGTTATTTACCATTGAATAGGTCAGTTATCCGCAACGACTTCCAACTAATAACAACCCCGTTTAAGATGAAACACAAGTTAACTGTAAATTTTGACTATAAGTAAAAAGCATTACCTTGTGTACGTACAAACATTTAGGCATGAAATCCATTTTACTCGAGCACGATTATGATCAATCAGCTACAGGAAAAATATCAACTCTCCTTATTAATGCTACTTAGCTTCGTAGCAGTGTTGGGCGTTTTTCCATTTGTAGTCATCCGTTATATGGCTGGAAATGTCACTGCTGCTATTATGGATATAATGATCATACTTGGCCTTATCGCGCTCGTCGTTTATGCCTCCTACTCCAAAAAAATCCGTATTGTCAGTGCAATAATCGCCGCCTTCATTAATATTGGGGTCGTTGTTGTTATTATCGAAAATGGAATAGATAGCTTTCTCTGGGTATATCCCGTTTTTGCCAGCACCTTTATTTTAGTAAAACCCCTTGAGGCTTTATTGATTAATGTTGTGGCAGGCATATCCCTAACAGTCTTCTCTAACGCGTTTGACGTTATATCACTTGTTTCCTACGCAGTCACAATCATCATGCTTTCACTAAGCACCTTTGTTTATGCCAGCCACAGCGCAATGCAATTTCGCTTACTAGAAACGCTCAATACCGTTGATCCGTTGACTGATGCCTTTAATCGCCGCGCTCTAAACACAGATATGCAAGCGGCTCTAGCCAACGCTGAGCGCAACGACACTCAACAGCTTTTAGCCATTTTGGATTTAGATCATTTTAAAATGGTAAACGATAAATATGGCCATGCAGCGGGTGATCAAGTACTAAAGGATTTTGTTAAAATCACCACATCTCATATACGCAAATATGATCGTCTCTATCGGTTTGGCGGAGAAGAGTTTGTCTTGTTAATCTCAGGAATTAATGATGATCAACATAAGTCCTTTATTGAAAACCTGAAAAAGGCCATAAAAAAAGAACTCAAAACACCAGATGGGAGCGCTATAACCGTGTCATTTGGCGTTGCCGCTTGGCAGCCAAAGACAACTATAGATACATGGCTCCAACGCGCTGACGAAGCCCTCTATCAAGCTAAAGCACAAGGGCGTGATTGTGTAGTATTCAGCAATAAAGAAGAATTAGGCACTAACCCAGCCCTATAACGTGATCTAAAGCCCTTCAGCCTTTACAAAAAAGGCACACCACAGTGGAAACTCCACCGTGGTGCCTAAAACTAACCGCTTTTAAAAACTATCCTTACTTTTCTATTTTAGCTTTCATTAGCGACTGATTCAGCATTTCTTTCCGACCCAACCAGCTTAAATAAGATATAAACAAAAAAGCCTGTTAGGATGCCCGGCGCGACACTATAAATAGCCCCACCCCAACCCACTTGCTGCCATAAAAGAAAGACCCCAACACCAGCAATAACCATGCTAATGGATACCGGCTGCGGAATACGTTTCCCTAAGGCCTGTAAAACGATCAAAGGCGCAAAAGCTGAACCGAGCAAGCCCCAAGCATCAAGCACTAAAGAAAATACCGACTCAGCGCCCGTTAACGCAATAATGACGGCAACAGTGATAACACTTGCCGTGGTGAGTTTTGCGGCCCAGAGTGAATGCATCTTCCCCGGTAGCCGAACAAAATCACGGGTAACCGCGGCAGAGCACGATAGAACCAGTGAATCCGCGGTAGACAGCGTTGCCGCAAACAATGCCGCAAGCACCATACCGGCTAATATATCAGGCAATACCAATTGCGCCATAGTAGGCAGCGCCAGCTCTGAATCAAAGCTAGCACTCTCTGGGAAAGCTATACGGCTCAACAAACCCACCATTATGGTTGCCCCATAAAAAAGCGTAAACCAGCCATAATAGTAACAACGCATACGGTTAATTTGCGACTCGTCCTTTAAACTTATAAAACGCACGACAACATGGGGCTGACCAATCACCGCGAATCCACCAAATACCCAACCGGCAATAAAGAGCATGATGCCAATCCAGTCTTTATCAGGAAACCAACCGAGAAAATTCACATCAACACTGTCCATCTTATCTAATGCTAATGTCCATCCTCCCGCCAACTCAATGCCTCCAGTAATCAACATTGCCATGCCGATCAACATTACAAATGACTGAGCGGCATCAGTCCAAATAGAAGCCCGCAATCCACCAGCGGCACTGTATAAAAGGACGATACCCGCACTAATTAAGATACCCCAGGTCGGATCCCATTCCAGCAGCACAGATGTTGCTTTACTTCCCGCTTTAAACTGAGCGGCCGCATAAAGCGTAAGAAAAAATAGCGTCAGCAAACCCACTAAGCGACGTAATCCATGATTTTCACCCCCATGCCAATGCGCTAACAACTCCCCATAAGAGTGTATTTTATTTTTGCGTGAAGCAGCATGCAGAGGCTTCAACGTAAACAGAGAGGCCATCAAGTCACCGGCGATCCAGCCCAGCATTAACCAAATAGAAGATAGCCCTGTCGCATAGGTCAACCCAATCATGCCGATAAACATAAAACCACTGTTGTTTGTCGCCACTGCAGAAAGCCCAGCAAGCCAAGCGGGTATAGACTTACCTGCGACCAGATAATCTTCAGTTGTTTTTTTACTCTTAAGCATGGAGGACAACCCAATGATTAAAAATAAAAATAATGAACACAGGAAGCTGATTTCAATCATGAATTCCCTCCTTTATAAGTTACTGCTTTATATTTTGTGCTCTCAGGAGGGTTATGAAATACTAAATTGTCAGTCAGGCAGTTTAAGGTGTTCTTCATCTATCTATCCTCCGTTGATGTTTTTCTCATATAACAACGGTACAGCATCATAGAATAAATACCCAATTTCTAAGTGATATGCTTCAACTTCGGAGATATTAAGGAGGGAGTTTTAAGAGGAGCTTAGGACAGATCTCAAAATAGAACGGTTTCGTTTATTGTCCCAAGCAAGAAACTGACATCTACCTTTTTTCGCTCACGGGGTGAGTTCCTACTAAGCATAAAATCTATGCTTGACGGGACTTCGCATTCAAAGGGGGCGCTGTACCTTCCAACGTCCCTTTTGATTACTTATTGCGAAAGGCTAAATTTATAGGCCTTGCTCTTGGAATTGACTTAGCGCTTGCATCGCCTCAATCCCATAAACAACTGATGGCCCACCGCCCATAAGGATAGCAACGGATACTGTTTCGGCGACCTCTTCTTTACTGGCACCCGCCTTCAAAGCATCATGTACGTGGAAGGATATGCACCCATCACATCTAACAGTGACAGCAATACCTAAAGCAATCAGCTCTTTTGTTTTTGTCTCTAATGCACCGGGTTTTAGACTGGACTCATGTAATGCTGAAAACCCCTGCATTGCGCCAGGAATCTCCAGACCAAGCTTTTCCATCCAGCTACTAAGTTCTTTAAAGTGTTCAGGAAAGTTCTTCATGGCTCATCTCCGTATATATAGAAAGTCAATCTAGGAAATAGATCAGGATTCATTATAACTGGCTGGATGAGATGTGAGGGGCACTACTGCAATTCTATTGCGTTCTGTCAATTTTTACGCAAACCTATGTTCTGTCCGGTCAATTAGGTAGCTCGACCTGTTTTGATTTTAGCTCACTAAAGCCTTTAGGTGTTTTCGAAAAAACCTAAACTCAATTCGACTGGCTGACCTAACCAATATGCAAACTCTGTATGATCTTTAAAATCATCGCCGGTGACTCCATGGACAAGCACGGTTAAGCCTTTCCTATTTTCATCGAGCCAAGTTATAAAGGTTTCAAACGTCCTTGCGCCAAACGTAATTTGGCAGCTCCCACATGGATGAGGGCCTATAGGACTCTCGTGGAAACGGCCCACTTTTAAATTAAATTTGACACCTAACTCTTCGCATAACGTCTGAGCAATTACCTTTGACGCATCATCGAAATAAATATGAGCATGATAAGCTTTGTGCGAATTGATCGGTCTTTTAATTTCAGTCATAGCTATTTTTCATTCCCCAATTAGGTATTTAACTCCTCACTAAAAGTGAAACTTTTTTTATCCTATATATCGCAAAGCATTTACGCTAGCTTACCTTCGCTCACGGGCTGAGCTCCTACAGGAGCTTTTTGCTGTGCGGACTGCTGAGTTTGAAGCGTATCGCCCCCGCTGATTTAACCTCAGGTCACTTATAGAAAAAGAAAAACCTATCCACGCGGGTTATTGACCCTATGCGGGTTTTTATGGACTTATAACTATAAGCCGCCTAAAATTAATACCTAATAGCCCGTTAAATAGCACACGAGCATAGAGAATATTTCACTCTTACCCCCTATTTAAAACAAGGACTTATCCTTGCTAAATCACTGAGACTAGGTAGTAATTAAATACAGGCAAATAATGAAAAAGAAATTATTTATTTATTACTTTATTTTTACTATTAGTACAGCCTCTTTTTTTTGTATTTTTCTATACCATTCCTATTCTCAAGAAAAAAACCTTGCTAAAGAAAATATTACCCTAACAAGCCTTCTAATAAGTGAGTGGATAAAAGGCGCTTTTAATGCGTCAGATTATATCTTACGAGATATTATCGATAAGGTTCCAACAACCGCATTAACTTACCCCACAAACGATCCCATTGAACATGCTCGTATCTCACAGTTTATAGATAAAAAACGTCAAACCTTGCCTTACTCAAATGGTGTCGGTCTAAACGATAATAAATGCATTATGACTCACACCCCGTCAACAGTAGGATTTGATGCTAGCCAACGTGAATGGTGCAATGTGCCGATTAAAAACCCTAAATTAGACACTTATGTTTCAAATATGTTTATGAGTAACATTGGTGAAATGATGGTTATTCAAACCCGTAAATTTCCTGATAACAAAGGACTTGCAGGTTTAGGTCTTAATCTCAGCTTTTTTTCCCAATGGGTAAAAAAAGTGCATATTGGACGGGGCGGTGTTGTTGCAATCTTAGATAGAAATTTCACTTTACTTGCACGACAACCAGAGTCTCCACAAGCATTAGGTAAAAAAGCTGGCGCCCCTATTTTAGAACAGTTCATGATCTCACAGCTGAAAAATCAATCCTTCTCCCATACTTCGCCGCTAGATGGTACAGACAGATTATATAATGTACGCAAAGTAGATAATCTACCCTTCACCGTGATCGTCGGATTAGCTAATACAGACTGGTTAGCAAGTTGGTATAAACAAGTCGCTATTTCTATTTTTCTCACTGCCCTATTATGGCTCATGGGCTGGTTTATCCTACGCCACTACCAAGACATCCTTGAACAGAAATCAGAGCTAGAAGAAATATCTAATACAGACCAGTTAACAGGGCTGTATAACCGTCATATGCTCAATAAAACATTAGAAAAAGAATATCATCGCGCTAAACGCATGCAAGGAACATTTGAAGTCATTATCTTGGATATAGATAATTTTAAACAGATTAATGACACTTATGGTCACAATGTGGGTGATGTTGTACTTAACGAATTAGCATTACTCATGAAACAATCGATCAGACTTTCAGATACGTTAGGCCGCTGGGGCGGCGAAGAGTTCTTAATTATTGCTCCAATAAAAGACCATAAAAACCGATCATCAATGGCTGAAAACCTGCGTATAAAAATAGCAGAGTATGATTTCACTACAGTCCATACGATTACAGCAAGTTTCGGTGTAGCCCGTTATCAAGAGGGTGATTGCATAAATAGCTTAATAAAACGTGCTGATGATGCCCTTTACAACGTTAAAAAACAGGGTCGAAACCAAGTAGAGTTTAGGCTCGCTTAACGATTAAATCATATTATTAATCACCTAGCATATATTAAGAAATAACCTAGCCCCATTATTACTTTTAAATTGTTGATCGCGGTTCTAGTCAGCCGTTTCAGCCAGCAGGCATCGATTCCTGCCACTATCTTTAGCTTTATATAATGCTTGGTCAGCCGCGTTAATCCACTCTTCAGCACTTTGACCCTCGGCATAAAGTGCAACACCGATGCTAATAGTCACATGTATACCATCACTACTCGGTATTATGATTTGACGTTCAACCCGCTCGCGTAGTTTTTCAGCCATTTGTAACCCGGTTACTGCATCAACACCCGGTAACAAAAGACAAAACTCCTCTCCCCCATAGCGACCAACCACATCATAGTTGCGACTGTTTTCTATCATCAAGTGACCTAGATCGGACAACACTTGATCACCAACCTGATGGCCCCAAGTATCATTCACCCTTTTAAAGTGATCTACATCCACCATCAATAATGTCATAGGCTGTTTCGAGCGCTGGTTACGATTAAGCTCTTGCTGGAACCGCATCATAAAGTAGCGACGACTAGAAACACCTGTAAGCATGTCTTGATGTGCAATTTCCTCTAATTGCCTATTCAAGACCTGTATTTCCTGCGTCCGCTCATCCACGGTCTGCTTAAGTTGACCTAACGCCAATCGAATACCCAAAAAAAGAGCCAGTTCAATTATTAGAAAGCCGACAACCCCATAGATAATGTTAATCCAAGTATTATGATTTAACTCCTGTATAACATCAGAGGCCGATTTCCAGATCATAATACGGCCCACAGGCGTCTCACTGCCGTCTCGCTCCCCAACATAGTCTGACAGTGCAAATTCCGTCAAAGCAACAGGGCCACTTGCCGTATTAACTAAAATCGTACGCACGCTTTTAGGCGGCTTAGACCACTTAGTACTCGCTCGCTCAGCTAACAAAGCACTCAGCGCTGGTGATGATGTCGCTTCAATAAAGCAGCCGCAAGGCGTTCTGCTCTCAGGTTCGTTTGGACGAGACCAAGTAGCATTTTCAACATTGGCCTCGTTAAGCAACACCGCAACATCGCCACCAATGGAAGAACCCAACAAATCAATCAAGGTTTTAAACGATGTCCCCACCTCTAAAGCGCCAATTTGACGTGTGGAATCACTATCGGAAAAAACCGGCACTATACCTCGAAGCCCTGAATATACACGCCCCAGTTCAAAGCCCTGTCGAGGATGACCGTCACGATTAACATCGACCACCATATGGCGAAGGTTATCCATATTGTCACCAAACTTCTGAGGCTTATGAATACGGAGAAAGCTGGTCGAACCGGGACCTAGATGAAAATGCAGCTGACGCACCTGATACTTTTCCATCATTTTGGTCCACCCTGGCGACACGCTGTCGTATAACAGATCTCGTAAACGTGCAGATTCAGGACCTCCCGCACCTCCTCCCTCTTCCTTAACCGCTTGTACGCCTTGGGCAAATAAGTGCTGCACCTCCGTTGAGCTAGCAATAAACGTCGAAAGTTGAGACATGTTATTGAGCGTCATGGTTAATGCGACGTCAAATGATCTTTTAAGCTGTTGACCATCCTGCTTCAAGCTCTGCTGCATGATGCGCTTATCACTAATGTAGTTAATAGTGACGAACAACGTATCTGCTACAAAAAGCATTATAGATAGTAGTATGAATAACCGCTTATGCGTTTTATTGATCATCATGCGCTTATATCAAACGCTATGGCATACTGTGGGTTTAAAATACCTGTCTCTATGATGTGCCCCTTATAACTCGATCGATTAAGTGTCTAGCAGACTATAAAACAGACGGTGAAAAATTTTAAAGCCTCTGTTCCTGTGCTATCTTCCCGAATGAATTGTAGTTCGCTGTTGTTGATGCCAGCAGTGATATTTCGGATTAAGTTGAATGAAAAAACAAAAAAGCCAAATCTCAGTACCACACCCAACAGGATCTGTCCTAGGTTATTCTATTTCGCTCACAGGGATGGCTCCTACCCCAAGCCATCCCCTGCAGGAGGCCAACCTTTAGCTGGAACCCGTCGAGCAAAGCCCCTTGGCACTATAAAAAACGGCAAAGAGCGACCACGTTAGCTTGTTGAAAAATTAAAACCTGACCCCGTTTATGCATTTATGTAAAATGTCCGTCTAATCCTCTCCCTACCTATTCCCTCCCATAAATAGCTTATTTCTTTATTCCAAAAAGATATTTAAATAAACTTTAATATTCTTTTGAATTATATATAATCCATACTCAAATTTTAATTCTCTGGAGTGCTCTAATGTCCCGATTCGTAGCCCTGATGACCTTGTTCTTATGTGGCTGGAGTAGTTTAGTGACTGCGGCCGACAAAAACCTTGAAATTGGCTATATGCCCATTATTCCGATTTCCCAAGCGTTTATTGTTTTGGAAGGCGACACTTTGGAAAACGCCGGCGTTAGCGATCCTAAGTTGTTCCAATTTCAAAATGGCCCCGCTATTGTGCAAGCGCTCTTAGCCGGTCAATTAGATGTTGCCTATCTTGGTATTGGGCCTGCCATGGTTGCTCGTGCCAAAGGGGCAGACATTAAAGTGGTTGCCTCTAACATTGTTGAACAAATCAGCATGATCGCATTAGGCGAACTGTCTCCTTACTTTGATAATGGTGATCCAAAAACAGCCTTTGCTCGCTTTAAAGCGGATAAAGGCCGTAAAGCCGTTATCTCCACCTTCCCTCGAGGTTCAGTGCCAGAAACGGTATTGCAGTATTGGTTGCAAAACCAGCTCGGTATGAGCAACGATGATATCAAGCAAAACATCGATATCATTTACCAAGGCGCAGCACAGGTACAACAAGCACTGATGACCGAAGCGGTTGATGGCGCAGCTATTTTAGAGCCAGTCGTCAGCATTATTCGTGATAAAAAATCCGCTGCAAAAGTCGTCGCTTCTGGCTCGGGCATGTTCCCTCATCAGCCAGGCGCTGTATTAGCCGTGCGTGAATCATTGATCAATGAGCACCCTGAATTGGTGAAAGCATTAGTGAAAGCACACATCGCCGCCACCGATGAACTGCGTAACGCCCCAGAGCAAGCAGCCAAAGCGGTTGGTAAATACGTGGGTGGTGGTCGTTTACCGAAACAAATTATCCTAAATGCATTAAAGAACTCACACGATCAGTTCCAAGCAGATCCGAACGCTATCATCGATGGCACCCGTACCATGCATGATTTTCAAGCTAGCCAAGGCACACTTAAAGCAAGCGTGGACCTAAACGCACTATTTGATGTTCGTTTTTATAACGAACTCATTAGGGAGTAATTCCACATCATGGAATCACACACTCACCCTTTAACACGCTCTCGATGGGGGCGTGTTTTACTGGGAATCTTAGGGCTAGCCGCATTTGTGCTGTTGTGGAAATACGCGCAAGCAGCAGGCTGGGCAGCCGCTGGCACCATTCCAGACCCCTTTAAACTGCCACAAGCTCTGGCTGATGAGTGGACATCCGAACGTTTAATGCCAGCAGTCCTCTCAAGTTTAGTTCATTACGCATGGGGCTTGGCGATTGGTACGTTTCTTGGTTTCTTAGTGGGTACATTAGCGGCGTCTTCATCGCTGCTAGACGCATTACATGCTTTGCTCGCGCGGATTCTACGTCCTATTCCGCCATTAGCCTGGGTAGTCTTTGCCATCGCTTGGTTTAAAGTAAGCCATGCGGGAGCCGCCTTCGTGATTGCCATAGGTGTATTCTGGGTAAACTACTTTGCAACCTATTCTGCGGTACGCAATGTGGATTCTCGTTTTTATGAACTGGCCCGTGCTTTTGGTCAAAATGGCCATTTACGTCAAACCTTTCAAGTAACCTTACCGGGTGCTGCCACGGGTATTTTTTCGGGTATTCGCACTGGTATCGGACAAGCTTGGATGACTTTGATCGCCGCTGAATTGTTGGGCGTCCCCGGCATGGGACAAGAGATGAATTCAGCCGCAGGCGTAGGCGCTTACGAAGTGGTTGTGGTTTACATGCTGATTATTTCTCTGGTTTACACCTTGAGCGATACCCTGTTTGGTTTCATTGAAAAGCGAGTGTTAACATGGCGCCCATCCTAAAGATCGAAGACCTAAGTTATCACTACGGTAACAATCCTGACCCCGTGTTTGCCAATTTAAATCTTCAAATAGAAGACGGCGAGTTTATAGCGGTCGTTGGTGGTTCAGGCGTTGGTAAATCAACCCTGTTACGTTGTGTCGCTGGCCTTACCTCAGCGAGTCATGGCACTATTTCGCTCAACGTGGAAGAAGACGAAACCCGACGCTCTCGCAGCGTGGTGTTTCAAGATGGTCGCCTCATGCCTTGGCGTCGATTGCGCAGCAATATAGCTTACGGTCTGACGGGCCTAAAACTGACCGCCGAAGAGAAACGCAACCGAGTAGACGAAGTATTAAAACTGGCTCGCCTTGACGAGCTAGCCGAGCGTTGGCCACACCAGTTGTCGGGTGGCCAAGTACAACGTGGCGGCATTGCCAGAGCATTAGCGGTCAAGCCACACTTGTTATTAATGGATGAGCCTTTTAGTGCGGTGGATGCCATCACCCGTCAGCATTTACAAGATCAGTTACTGGCGATCTGGGAACAGACGCGTAAAGCCGTGATGTTTATCACCCACGATATTGAAGAAGCAATATATTTAGCGGACCGAGTGATTGTCTTGTCGGGCTCACCTGCGAACGTGGTGTTAGATAAACCCATTGACCTGCCCCGTCCAAGAGATCGTGGCACAGATAGCTTGCAAAAAATGGCTCAAGAGATCGCTAATGCACTTTAATTTTTAAAAGGATACCCTCATGGCTGTTACACAATTATTGATTCACGCACCAACAGTAGATGCATTAAAGCGAGCGCAGAATAACGCACGCAATTTGCTTAAATTAGAAGCGGATGCCCAAGTGGAAATCGTCGTCAATGGCCCCGCAATGGCAATGGCGGTCACCTTGACAGATGAGGATATTTTAAGTCGATTGGTGATGTGTCGTAATAGTTTACAAGCACAATCCCTGACCGCACAGGTAGACGTTAAGCTGGTGGACGCCGCTGTGCAGTACCTTGCTCATCAACAAGCCGCTGGTTGGTCTTATCTTCGCGCTTAAGGTTGCCTTCACAAGCCATTATTGAGTGTGCTCAAGACCTATTATGAAAGCAGAAGTAAAACCCCGAAGGTTAACGTTTCTGTAAAAAACTCTGCAGCCCTGTGCATCGGTGATATGCAATGCATCTGGAGGTGTCTGAGCATGGCCTATACCGTTAGTACGAAACGCTCCCTGCAAGGCGTTCTCGCAAAACTCATGCATAGGTGACATGGGATTCGGGTTCATTCTCGACACTTTCGAAACACTCTGGGCTGAGGATGTCGCACGTAATGTGTCGATCTCATGCATGCAATAATCGGTTATCTTAGAACGCCAGAACGCTTCAAAGGCTTCCAATCGAGCCGGATCGGTTGGCGCAACATAGGTAGCATAGATTGTATTACGTCCGGTCGAAAGCTAACTGAACCTCATCCTTCGGCATCGCTAGGTTTACGCCTTCAATATTGCTTCCGCATAGATCGGCATAATCTTCTGCGACCGCTGACCCGCTGCTGAGAGCTAGCAGACCAAAGTACACATGATACTGTTTTTAATTTCATTATCGATGCCTCCAGTGCGGTTTGTAGGAATATTAGCTAACTCCTTTAATTCCAGCAATCAACATGCACGCCGTAAGACCTGACCTCTTGCTTTCTGTTTTTTTTACGATTAATTAGCCTGCACTTATACAAAAGATATGTTCCCTGTAAGACCTCAGAAATACTAACCCCCACATAAAAGGCGGAGCGTCAGCGACGTCCAGCGCAACGTAGTGGAGCGATTTTTGATGTGCTTGTGTACGCCCAGCATGGGCATGAACTAATGAGGTGAAAGTCCTCTGTAGGAAGGTCACCATCCATAGCGATTTA
>NZ_JAUOQR010000020.1 GCF_030547185.1 Neptuniibacter sp. 1_MG-2023 | reverse complement strand
CTTGATGCTTCAGTGGCTTCGCTAGGTGCTTCAACTGTTTCGCTAACGTCGCTTGATGCTTCAGTGGCTTCGCTAGGGGCTTCAACTGTTTCGCTAACGTCACTTGATGTTTCAGTGACTTCGCTTGGTGCTTCTTCAGCAGTTTCGCTAACGTCGCTTGATGCTTCAGTGGCTTCGCTAGGCGCTTCAGTTGTTTCGCTAACGTCGCTTGATGCTTCAGTGACTTCGCTAGGCGCTTCAGTTGTTTCGCTAACGTCGCTTGATGCTTCAGCTACTTTATTAGAAGCTTCAGTTGTTTCGTTAACGTTGCTCGGCGTTTCTACTGTTGCGTTAAGTGCAGTATTGGCTGTTTCAGTCGCTACTGCTGCTTCAGTTACTGCAACCGTTGCTGCTGTTTCTACTGTTGCGTCTTCCGCTGTAGAAGCAGCTGTTTCTTGTTGAACCGGATTAGAGCGGTTCGCTGTACGTTCAGTAGGACGACGACGACGGCCTCTACGACGTGGGTTGCGTGGAAGCTCTTCATTATCAGTAGATGATGAGTTATTTGTATTAAGCTCTTCAGTGCTACGATTTTCCGTACGGTCTTGCTCTGATTTGCGTTTACGGCGTCTACGTTTAGGTTTTTCATCTGATGTAGATGCAGTTGGTAAAGGCTCATCAGGTTCTGGTTTTACTGTGATGATCTCATCGTTCTGCTTTTTCGCGCCACGAGGCTTGCGATCATTATCACGGCGACGACGTTTGTTACGGCTATTTTCACTACGGTCGTTGCGATCGTTGTTGTTGCGTTTGCTTTTTGGCTTGCTGCTTTCCTGTTTTTTAACAGGTGCTTCTTGCTTAGGCTGTTCGCTTGAGCCGAAGATCTCTTTAATAAACCCGATTAAGCGTTCCACAATACCTGCTTGAACCGGTGCTTTCGCAGCCTTGTTCGCAGGTTTTGCTGCTGGTTTATTTGAACTTGAACTTGAACTTGAACTTGAATTTGAGCTTACTGGATTTGCTTCTGGCGCTGGAGTCGAGGGTGCGACGCTACGAACGGCAGCTTGTTCGCGAGCAACAACCGTTTGAGCAGTTGCTGAGGCTTCAATAGGGGCTTCGTTTGTAGGTTCTGGCTGCATTGTGTAGCTTGCATCATTCGTCGTGGCGACAGTGTTGTCATCACGTAAGCGAACAACTTCATAGTGCGGTGTTTCCATATTTGGATTTGGCACAATGACTACGCGAACACTTTGACGTATTTCGATGTCATGAACCGCGTGGCGTTTCTCGTTCAGCAAGTAGGTTGCTACAGTGACAGGTAAGATAGCTCTAATTTGTGCAGTTCTATCTTTTCCAGACTCTTCTTCGATCAAACGCAGAATAGATAAGGCAAGGGACTCAGTATCGCGAATCGTGCCTTGTCCGCTACAGCGAGGGCAAACCACACCGCGAGTTTCAGCTAGAGATGGACGTAAACGCTGACGGGACATTTCGAGTAGACCGAAACGAGAGATGCGACCCATCTGTACGCGTGCTCTATCTAATTTCAGGGCATCACGTAAACGGTTTTCCACTTCTCGTTGGTTTTTGATCGGTGTCATATCGATAAAGTCGATTACCACTAATCCACCAATATCTCGAAGGCGAAGTTGACGTGCAATTTCGTCTGCTGCTTCAAGGTTGGTTTGCACTGCTGTTTCTTCAATATCACCGCCACGAGTTGCTCGTGCAGAGTTGATATCGATTGAGACCAGTGCTTCGGTTGGATCGATAACGATCGAGCCGCCTGAAGGTAAGGTTACTTCGCGCTGAAATGCAGTTTCAATTTGCGCTTCAATCTGGAAACGGTTGAATAGAGGGGTCTGATCGACATAAAGACGAATCTTGCTCTCATAAGTCGGCATCACCTGTTTTACGAAGTTACGCGCATCTTCAAAAACTTGAGGATCATCAATCAGTACTTCACCAATATCTGAGCGCAGGTAATCACGTACTGCACGTATAACGACGTTACTTTCTTGATAGATCAAGAAGGGGGCAGATTTCTCATCTGATGCTTGGGTGATAGCCGTCCAAAGGGTTTTTAAGTATTCAAAGTCCCATTGAAGTTCTTCACTACTACGGCCAACACCTGCTGTGCGAACAATGATACCCATCTGTTTAGGTACATTAACACCAGCAAGGGCTTCTTTAAGTTGGGTGCGCTCATCGCCTTCGATGCGACGAGAGATACCGCCAGCTCGAGGGTTGTTTGGCATTAAAACTAAATAACGGCCTGCAAGACTGATAAAGGTGGTAAGTGCAGCGCCTTTGTTGCCACGCTCCTCTTTATCAACCTGAACAATAACTTCAGTGCCTTCTTTTAATACTTCTTTAATGCTTGGGCGAGAGCCGCGGCTTGGCGGTTGCGTGAAGTATTCTTTAGAGATCTCTTTGAGTGGTAGGAAACCGTGACGTTCCGAGCCGTAGTCAACAAATGCTGCTTCAAGGCTAGGCTCAATACGAGTGATTTTCCCTTTGTATATGTTGGCTTTTTTCTGTTCACGTGATCCAGATTCAATATCTAGATCATACAGGCGCTGTCCATCAACCAGCGCTACGCGCAACTCTTCAGGTTGAGTTGCGTTAATAAGCATTCTTTTCATAGCGTTCTCTTATAGAACGCTTCTCACGCAGCAGGGAGGTTCTGGAATCTCCAGAAGCCCGTCTTTTGGACGATTATTTACATCAAAAACCCTAAGGGTATTTAAACCACTTCTGATTCAATAAGAGTTTCAGCTGCTCAAACAATATAATTGGAGCTGGAGTCGCATCTTACATTTAATGTGTTTTACGTTACTTCGCAAACGGCAAAGTAACTGTCCTCGGTAGAGGAAACATCAGCCTCATGTTCTTCTTTCTAATTGTTGCTGCTGTAAAAGCAGGTTCCTGGCTAATGCGCATCTCTACCTCCAACCGGTTTTTCCGACTGGGTGAAAAGCTATTCTTAATTTATATTCATGATAGTTGCCGCTTTTTTCAGCAGAATTGATTTTTTTCCGCGATTTTCGGGTCTGTATTACAGCAATTGAAAAAAGATAAAGCCAACAGACCACGGCAGGGCTAGAATATAGCAGTTATCCACTACAGCATCAATTCGCTAATCGGTTTTCATTATAAATATGTCTCAAGAAAATAGTTCGCCAACCAATCAAGTACGTTTCGTTGAAATTACAGAAGGAAATGCAGGCCAAAGGGTCGATAATTTCTTGATCACTACCTTAAAAGGTGCGCCGAAAAGTCTAATTTATCGGATTGTGCGTAAAGGCGAGGTGAGGGTTAATAAAAAACGAGTTAAACCAGAATATAAATTACAGCTTAATGATTTGGTGCGTATCCCGCCCGTTCGCTTAGCTGATCGGCAAGCACCCGCAAAAATTGGTAATAAGCTGATAGATCAGCTTGAAGCGGCCGTTTTATATGAAGACGATGATCTAATCGTCGTAAATAAGCCATCAGGGATTGCAGTACACGGTGGTAGTGGTATTAGTTTAGGGTTGATTGAGAGTTTTCGGCAGATGCGACCTCAGGCTAAGTTTTTGGAATTAGTGCATCGACTTGATCGTGATACATCAGGCTGTATTCTTCTCGCTAAGAAGCGAAGCGCATTAAAGTTAATGCATGAGTCTTTGCAGAAAAGTCGTATTACCAAGATCTATCATGCAATGGTCATGGGTTCATGGAGTGAAAGAAAAAGAAGAGTGGATGCGCCGCTCAGGAAAAATGAGCTTAAGTCGGGGGAGCGCGTGGTTAAAGTCTCTGCTGATGGTAAGGAGTCTTTGACTGAATTTAAGGTGCTTGAACGGTTTGGTCGTCAGGCTACCTTGATTGAGGCGCGACCAATCACAGGTAGAACACACCAGATTCGTGTTCATTGTCAGTTTTCAGGGCATCCTATTGTGGGCGATCAGAAATATAATACGGATGAAATGAATGAGGTAATGCGTACTCATGGCTTTGATCGTTTGTTTCTCCATGCTGCAGAGTTGCGATTCCCTCTACCTTCGGGTGGCCGCAAAGTAATAAAGGCTCCGCTTGAAATAAAGCTTCAAAAAGCGGTGAACAGTTTTAAGAGCAAGAATAGTTAATGGATTTTATTGTTATATGAGTGATTTGGCTTTAAAAGAGAAAATATATTCAACTGCAGATCGTTTGTTGTTGGCTGGGTTTCAGCCGACAGCCCTGCTTATATCTGAATCTTTAGGTTGCGATGAAGCAATAGTCGAAACTGATTTGCATGAGTGGTGGGCTTTAGTACCTGAACGTATCGTTTTAAATGTAACTGATGTTAGCGTTCCTGAAATTCCTGAGTCGCTGACACAGTCATTCTCTAAACTTTGGCAGCAAGCTGTACAGGAAGCGAATGGTTTACTTAGTGTTGATAAGCATAGTCATGATGCTGGGCTTGAGGTGGTTCGTCGCGAAGCGGATGAGTCTCTTAAAGAATCTCGCGGCCGTTTAAGTGATATAGAGGAAAGGCTGAGAGCAGAAATAAATAAAAAGGAAGATGCTGAAACTCAAATTAAAGCGCTTGAAGCTGAAATTGAAGTACTGAAAGCCAATCTGATGGCAGAGACGTCACAGAGGAAGCAGGAAGAGCAGAGTCGTTTAAATGTTGAGCAGGAGCTTAATCATTTACGAAAAACCTATGATGACAGTAAACGTACATTTGATCTGCGTATAAAAGAGGAGCAGCGGCACACTCTTGAGGCTGTGAGTAAAGCAGACGCGGATGTACGATATTATCGAGGCGCCCTTGAGAAGCTTAGAGATGAAGTGGGTAAAAAAGAATCAGCGCTGACTAAAAACATCCATGACTTGCAAGCTGAATTGGCTAGAAAAGATGTTAAAAACGATACACAGAAAACCCAAATAAAAAGTCTAGAAGCTGAGCTTAAACAGATCAAGCAAGATACCTCTGGACAGACAAGAGAGCTATCAAAAATCAACTCATCTTTGCTTGCCGAATCCAACAAAAACAAAAGGTTGGAGGATAAAGTTAAAGTCATGGATGAAGAAGTTAGGCGGGCAAGGCAGAAGCAGGTTAGCTTAGCTTCTGAGCACTCTAGACGCGAAGCAAGTATACGTTCACAGTTCAAAGATAAAGAAGATGAGCTGGTACGCTCGTTAGCTAAAATTAATAGTCTTGAAAAGAAAATCATTGCTCAGGATGAAGAGATTAGGCGTTTGAATGCGCGAGGATAGCTCTCGTCGCTCTTGCTTTCTGGTCTATTGAATTTATTCTAAACTGTTATAATAACGTTAAATTTCTTATAACACAGGCATAAGCTGTGTTGTTGTTTTTGGAGTGCTTAATGAAGTTGCAGCAGCTGCGGTACATCTGGGAAGTCGCTCGCCATGACTTGAATGTGTCGGCGACAGCTCAGAGTTTATATACCTCTCAGCCTGGTATAAGTAAGCAGATTCGTCTTCTTGAGGATGAGCTGGGCGTTGAGGTATTCGCGCGCAGCGGTAAGCATTTGACTCGGGTTACCCCAGCGGGACAGGCTATTTTATCTGTTGCTGGCGAGATTCTGCAGAAAGTTGAAAGTATTAAGCAGGTTGCGCAAGAGTTTAGTGATGAGCGTAAGGGCAGTTTGGATGTAGCGACTACTCATACCCAAGCTCGTTATGCTTTACCTCCCACTATTACCGGTTTCATGAAAGAGTATCCTGATGTGTCTTTGCATATGCATCAAGGTACACCGATGCAGATTTCTGAAATGGCAGCGGACGGTACGGTTGATTTTGCTATAGCAACAGAAGCTATGTCGCATTTTAGTGATCTTATTATGATGCCTTGTTATCGCTGGAACCGCTCTGTTGTTGTGCCTAAAGACCATCCGCTTACGCAGGTTTCTAAACTAACCTTAGCTGATTTAGCTGAACATCCTATAGTGACTTACGTTTTCGGTTTTACTGGGCGCTCTAAGCTGGATGAGGCTTTTATTGATGAAGGACTTGAGCCTAAGGTTGTTTTTACCGCAGTAGATTCAGACGTAATTAAAACCTATGTGCGTTTAGGGTTAGGTGTAGGTATTGTTGCAACGATGGCGTTTGATGAAAAGCAAGATAGTGACCTTGTTCGCTTAGATGCCAGTCATTTGTTTGAGCCAAGTATTACTAAAATTGGCTTTAGGAAAGGAACCTTCTTACGAGGTTATATGTATGACTTTATTCAGCGCTTCGCACCGCATTTAACACCTGATGTTATTCATAAGGTCTTAGAGTGCAGTAATCGTAATGAGATTGATGAGTTATTTGCGCATCAGGTACTGCCCGATCTATAAGGTCGCGTTAATATCTACCGAAGGCTTGTTTGTTTAAACAGGCCTTTTTTGTGTCTGAGTTTTACCGTAATTAAGTCTCTACTATGGGAATAACAGTAGAGGCGCTATCCTTGATAACTCTTGATCTGTTTAGCAAAGCCTTATCGGCTTGATTTGCCTAGGGTGTCGTAGAGCGCGTTAAATCTCGGTAGGGGGAGTCTTTACAGTAATCCGCGAGGGCGCTTAGTGACTTAAAATCAGAGAAAGCGCCAATAGACACAATACTACTCACGTTAGTGGGCAGTATTGTGGTCCACAGGGTGTGTTTTTAATTATTTCTACTGTTGGGGTGTGGCCCGTCTCAGGCTTTTTGAAAAGGGCGACGATATCTGAGCTATGATAATCGTTGCCCTGTTCCTTTATGTATTCGCGGCGATAATATCGCGTAACACCATCGGTAAGATGCCTTTATGACGTATTTGATCCAGCTCTGATGAGGTATCAACACGCGAAAGCAGTTCTATTTTCTGAGATGAGCCATCCGTCCGGTGAATAGTCAGCTCCACAGATCCCCTTGGCTCAAGTGTATCAATACCTTTCAAATCAAAGGTTTCTGAGCCATCCAAATTGAGCGAAGCGCGTGTCACCCCTTGCGGCAGTTGCAGCGGTAAAACACCCAACCCCACTAGATTGGATTTGTGAATACGCTCAAAACTTTCAGCAATAATCGCTTTTACACCGAGTAAGGCTGGCCCTTTAGCGGCCCAATCCCGTGACGATCCTGTGCCATAAAGTTTGCCACCAAACACAAGGGTAGGTGTGCCTTCTTCACGGTAACGGGCAGCGGCATCGTAAATCGACATTTGAGCAGGTTCGCCTTCAGATGGGTGGTAACTCGTTACCGCACCCGTGGTGCCAGGTAGCATCAGATTTCTGGCTTTACCGTTGCCAAAAATACTGCGTAGCATCACGTGGTGATTGCCGCGACGTGCCCCAAGTGATGTCAGATCGCTCTCGGCAACGCCTTGTGAGATCAAATACTCGCCAGGAGGGGAGTCTGGACGTATACGGCTAACCGGTGAGATGTGGTCTGTGGTTGTGTTGTCATCACACATCACTAACATGCGCGCCCCTGATATATTATTTAATGCGTCCGCAGGTGTTTCAAGTGAGAAACCATCGAAGAAAGAGATTTCTTGGATGTAGGTTGAATCTGGATCCCAGTCATAAACAGGGCCGGTAGGCGATGCCAGTTTCTGCCACGTATCAGGACCGTCGAGTGAGTTCTCATAGGTTTCTCTGAAGGCTTTCGGATCCATGCATTCATGCATGGTCTGAGTGATTTCGGCATTGCTCGGCCAGATATCTTTAAGGAAAACATCGTTTCCTTCCGCATCCTGACCAATGGGCTGAGTATTCACATCAATATTCACATTGCCCGCAATGGCCATGGCAACGACCAGAGGAGGGGACATCAGGAAGTTAGTATCAACATCCGGATGTACACGGCCTTCAAAGTTCCGGTTACCGGATAAAACAGACGCGGCGATAATGTCGTGGTTTTGCAATGCGGCTTCAATGCTTGGTGCTAGAGGGCCAGAATTACCCACGCAGGTTGTGCAGCCATAACCGGCAGTATTAAAGCCCAGTGCATCCAAATGCTGTTGTAGTCCCGCCTTAGTTAAAAAGTCGGTTGCAACCGGAGATCCCGGTGCCAAGGATGTTTTAACGCCGTTAGGTACTTGCATCCCAAGCTCATTGGCTTTCTTGGCAAGCAAGCCGGCTGCAATCAACAAGCTTGGGTTAGATGTATTGGTACAGGAGGTAATCGCCGCAATGAGGATATCGCCGTCTTTTAACTCCCTCTCAGGTAAGGATACGAAAATACCGGCATCGTCTGCTTTCATCGGCGTAACGTTAACCACTTCAGGCGTGCGATCGCCTTCAGCCGCCGCTTTTTTGAAAACGTTGCCAAGCTCACCTAGCGGTAACCTATCTTGAGGTCTTTTAGGGCCAGCAACCGAAGGCTCAACGGTGGATAGGTCAAGCTGAAGGAGGTCCGTATAGCGTGGCAGAGACTGACCAGGTGTCCAGGTCATATTTTGTGCTTTATAAAAAGCGAGTGGCAGATCGCCATCTCTGCCTGTTGCTCTTAGGTACTCGGCAGCAATTTCATCAAATGGGAAAAAGCCCATTGTTGCGCCATATTCAGGTGACATATTGGCGATGGTTGCGCGGTCAGGCAGGGAAAGGTTGGCGCATCCTTCACCGATGTATTCAACAAACTTACCAACAACACCTCCAGGATACTTGCGCAACATTTCAGTGATCGTCAGTACCAAGTCTGTTGCAGTGACGCCCTCTCTTAATGCGCCGGTGAGTTCAACCCCAACTACTTCGGGAGCTAGCATTTGCATAGGTTGGCCCAGCATGGAGGCTCCAGCTTCAATGCCACCTACGCCCCAGCCCACAATGCCTAAGGCGTTCGCCATGGGTGTATGGCTATCCATGCCGATAAGTGTATCGGGGACCATCAGTCCATTAATATTGAGGTGGCCCTGTGCCAGATACTCTAGGTTCACTTGGTGAACAATGCCGGTTTGTGGGGGAATAATTCTGATGGTTTCAAAGGCCTGCGCGCCCCATTTCAAAAAGGCATAACGTTCTACATTTCTGGCCGCCTCCAGCTCTCCATTGATTCTAAGAGAAGCAGGGCTACCGGTATTGTCCATTGTAACGGTGTGATCGATAACAAGATCCGCGCGTACTAAAGGCTCAATGATGGCGGGGTCCATGCCCATGCGTTGAACGGCTGAACGCATCGCCGCAAAATCCACAATGGCGGGTGTGCCACTCAGATCGTGCATAAGGACGCGACCTGCAGTGAAAGGAATTTCGATCGGTTTTGTGCCTTGAGCTTCTGTCCAGCTTCCAAGAGCTTTAACCTGCTCAGCGGTTACACCGTTTTGGCCAACATTCCGAGCGATACCTTCCAAGATGGGACGAAGAGAAAACGGGAGTTCATCAAGATTTATACCAAATAATTCAGCGGTATCTGGAAGGCTATGGTAGCTGTATGTAGTTCCGGGAAGTGTTTTAATGGAACTGGATGGATCAAAATTGATAGGGCTTGTCATATTTTATACCTCACGCAGATGGGGCGTTTCTGGCTCTACAACTTTTTTTTGCACGAGCCTCCGGTCATTATCGAAGCTGCTCGATTTCCTTGTTAGTCGTTTATTTAGCCGTCCAGCGAACCCTTATTACCTGCAACATATATTATTGCTTTATTTGGATTGTCGACAATGTTAGACGATAGGTATCTTAAAACAAGTGTTGAAGGCGTATTTTTGGTGTAATTACATACAATCTACGACTATTTGCTAGTGAATTTGGTATAACTATGCTCCTTATAGGTAGTGCCCAGTGGGTTTATCTCCTCCGAAACTGACTACAAGCCGAACATGCTATGCGCTGTTTGAGTATCGATTAAATCACTATAGATAGGAGAGTCAGTTTACCCGCTGTGGAATAGGCTATGATTGACTTGCCTTGATCGATCCTAAAAATCAAACACGCTCTAAATGATTGTTGTTCTCAACAAGAGGGTGGGTTAGCAATGTTCGTAAAAAAACAGGCATGCCTACAACCAATGTATACCATATGTAACTTATTGATTTGTATTGTATTTATTTTATTTATATCGACTATAAGCGTTATTTAAATTGTTTTCATTGAGCTGTTTGTCGCTTTTTCCTTATAATATATGACTGATTCATAATTAGAATTAATTGAGATGAGACGCTTTACGCTATGAGTTACTATTCTGACTACCTAGAAGAAATAGAGGTTCGTAAAAAGGACCTTGGCCTGAATCCCAAACCGATTGATAGCGCTGAGCTACTTTCTGAAATCATTGCCCAGATTAAAGACGTTGGTAATGAGCATCGCGAAGCATCTTTGAACTTCTTCATCTACAACACTCTACCGGGTACGACGCCAGCGGCTGTCGTTAAAGCGGCTTTCTTGAAAGATATCGCTTTGGGTAAAGAAAAAGTTGCAGAGATCTCTCCTGAGTTTGCGCTTGAGCAGCTATCTCATATGAAAGGCGGACCTTCTGTTGAGGTACTGCTGGATATCGCGCTGTCTGATGATGCTCAGGCTGCAGCTGCGGGTGAAGTTCTGAAGTCTCAGGTATTCCTGTATGAGGCAGATACCACTCGTTTGGCTGACGCTTTCAAAGCGGGCAACGCCATCGCTAAAGATATCTTGGAAAGCTATTCAAAAGCTGAGTTCTTTACCAAGCTGGATGATATCCCAGAGAAGATCGACGTTGTTACTTATATCGCTGCTGAAGGTGATATATCTACTGACCTTCTTTCTCCTGGTAACCAGTCTCACTCTCGTGCAGACCGTGAGCTGCACGGTAAGTGCATGATCTCTCCAGAAGCGCAACAAGAAATCGTTGAACTTGGTAAGAAGCACCCTAACGCAAAAGTCATGTTGATCGCTGAAAAAGGCACTATGGGCGTAGGTTCTTCCCGTATGTCTGGTGTAAACAACGTGGCACTATGGGCAGGTGAGCCAACTTCTCCATACATCCCATTCATCAACAACCGTCCGGTCGTTGCAGGTACTAACGGTATCGCACCTATCTTCCTTACGACTGTTGGTGTAACTGGCGGTATCGGTCTAGATCTAAAAAACTGGGTTAAGAAAACCGACGCTAACGGCGAAGTTGTTCGTAACGCAAGCGGCGACCCTGTACTGGAAGAAGTATACTCAGTTGCAACGGGCACTGTTCTGACCATTGATACTAAAGCTAAGAAACTGTACAACGGCGACCAAGAACTGGTTGACGTAGCAGACGCTTTCACGCCACAAAAAGTGGAATTTATGAAAGCTGGCGGTTCTTACGCGGTAACCTTTGGTAAGAAACTGCAAACATTTGCTGCTGAAACTCTAGGTGTTGAAGCTCCAGCTGTTTACGCACCATCTAAAGAGATCTCAATCGAAGGGCAGGGTCTGACTGCTGTTGAGAAGATCTTTAACCGCAATGCGGTGGGTGTTACGTCTAAAACTCCTCTGCATACAGGTTCTGACGTTCGCGTTAAAGTGAACATTGTAGGGTCTCAGGACACTACAGGTCCTATGACTTGTCAGGAACTGGAAGCTATGGCTGCTTCTACTATCTCTCCAAGTGTTGATGGTGCCTTCCAGTCTGGTTGTCACACTGCATCTGTATGGGATAGCAAAGCTAAAGCCAATACGCCTAAGCTGATGGCGTTCATGAATGCGTTCGGTGTAATCACAGCACGTGATCCGAAAAATGTTTACCATGCAATGACTGACGTTATTCACAAAGTATTGAATGACATCACTGTTGACGATCGCGCAATCATCATCGGTGGTGACTCTCACACTCGTATGTCTAAAGGCGTTGCGTTCGGTGCTGACTCCGGTACGGTTGCAATCGCACTGGCAACGGGTGAATCGGCTATGCCAATCCCAGAGTCTGTGAAGGTTACCTTTAAAGGTCACATGAAGCCTCATATGGACTTCCGTGACATCGTACACGCGACTCAAGCACAGATGCTGCAGAAGTTCGGTGGCGAAAACGTATTCCAGGGTCGTGTGATTGAAGTACAAATTGGTACTTTGCTGGCTGATCAGGCCTTCACATTTACTGACTGGACTGCAGAAATGAAAGCGAAAGCTTCTATCTGTATCTCTACTGACGATACCCTAATCCAGTCTTTGGAGCTGGCTAAGTCTCGTATCCAGATCATGATCGACAAAGGTATGGATAACGAAGCTTGCATGTTACAAGGTCTGATTGACCTAGCTGACAAGCGTATCGCTGAAGTTAAATCTGGCGAAGCACCTGCTTTGGCTCCA
The DNA here is from genome assembly GCF_030547185.1 of Neptuniibacter sp. 1_MG-2023. GTDB lineage: Bacteria > Pseudomonadota > Gammaproteobacteria > Pseudomonadales > Balneatricaceae > Neptuniibacter. The sequence goes on along the minus strand of NZ_JAUOQR010000020.1, from coordinate 17,779 downwards.
GATGACAACGCTAAGTACTATGCTGAGCTGGTTGTTGACTTGGACGCAATCGACGAGCCAATGATTGCTGACCCAGACGTAAACAACGAAGACGTTTCTAAGCGTTATACTCACGATGTGATCCGTCCAGCTTCTTACTATAATGGCCGTAAAGTTGATCTGGGCTTCGTAGGCTCTTGTATGGTCCACAAAGGCGATATGCAGATCATCGCTGCGATGCTGCGTAACCTTGAGAAGAAAGGTCCTGTCACCTTTAAAGCACCATTGGTTATTGCGCCACCGACTTACAACATCGTTGACGAACTGAAAGCTGAAGGTGATTGGGAGCTGCTGGAGAAATTCGCCGGTTTCGAATTCTCTGACGCGCATCCAAAAGAAGCGGCACGTACCAAGTACGAAAATATTATGTACTTGGAGCGTCCTGGATGTAACTTGTGCATGGGTAACCAAGAAAAAGCAGAACCGGGTGACACCGTGATAGCTACTTCTACTCGCCTGTTCCAGGGCCGTGTTGTAGAAGATACTGCAGAGAAGAAAGGTGAGTCTCTATTGGGGTCTACCCCAATGGTTGTACTTTCTTGTGTCCTAGGTCGTTTCCCAACTCTAGAAGAGTACAAAGAAGCGGTTGAAGGTATCAATCTGACGTCTTTCACGCCACCGACTGAAGACTTGAGTGTCGCGCATGCTATCCCAGCTGCACGTATCTAATTACTGATAACGTGCCAACAGAAAAGCCCTGATCCTTCAGGGCTTTTTTATGCTTGCGGGTTAGTTTTTTATTCTGATCCCAGATGACTAACGCTGTGCTATTCGCGTTTTTCGCCAAACCTATTGCCGTATGAGCATTGCCTCAATCGTCACCCGAGCCTGATCAAATGGTGCTCCATCGATTACTTTTATAGCAATCTACTGGCAGGCTGCTTTAACGTTAATATCAATGGCTTCTTATCAAATACCAATGCCGCTTAATTGGCTCCAATTCGGATGTCAGTTGTATGCCGTGCATTCCTAGCGGATAAGTTCAGCTGTTTTATTGGCATCACTCTGTATTGAGCGCTTAACCTCGCGAAAATCCCGTTCCATTGTTAACCTGTGCTGATAGCGCTTAGCTACAGTTTTAACGCTGAGCTCTCTGCACGCGATTTAACCGAAGCAGGGGCGTTCTGTGCTTTTGGGGGCGTTATTCTGCATGTTCAGGGTAATCTAAGAGCAGGAAGAGTCCTTGCCTCTATGGTCTATGAGTCGTAATAGTCATCTATGTTAATGCTGTCTCGTTGAGGAATACTCGGAAATATAGTGTTGATTGGCGGATGGAATTCTGTCCGCTGGCAACGTAACTATTAAGACTGTCGATAATTTACAGACTAATACTTTAGGATGAAGTCAAAAGAATATTGTTTGTTAGATGAACGTAAGTGGTTTGAATTGTATGATGTTTATCTGAAATAAGGTAATACATGTTAATTTAGTCTAAATTAGAATTTAATTTGCTTAATATATGCGATTTATGGCCGATAGATTTGTAATCTGTCGTTTGTCAGGATATAAACAAACAGTTGTTTACATCTTTCTCATCGTTAGAACGATAATTATAGGATAGGAGGGAGCCTTGAATTCTCCAATTTGGGATGCGTTAGCTGATTGGGAACTAAATTCGGATTTTGATAGCCCAAACACCGGTCGTATCCAAGCTGCATTTGATGCACAGCATCCTAGATACCTTATTTATAAGGGTCATCAAGGAAAACGAATCTTGTACCATTTCACCCGTATGGTTGCAGCGGAGCCGGATAAACTACGTCTTCATACTAAGCGGATTTACTTATCTATTGCTTGCTACGATAGCGAAGCACTCGAAGGCGCGTTTGCTGATTTCTTATTAGTGCTGGGTAAAAAGGGCGCTACATTACGGAAAAGGCTTTTTGAGCAAGCTAAGTCAGTTATGACACCAGAAGTTCAAAAGATCATACAGCGCGCTATAGAAGAAGATAATCTGGAAGGCTTATCTAAGCTTTCTACAAAGCATTCAGTATTGATCAATGGACGCTTTCAGCCTGCTAGTCTACATGGATGAAATTAAGGGTAGCTGAATTTAAATGAGTATAAGAAGAAACAATCAGTTAGAAAATGTACGTAAGGTTGCTTTGGTTGGTTTTATTGGACCCAATCAGGCAATGCTTGAATATTGTTTTTCTTCTGTTGTCGATTGTGAACTAGTGAACGCAAGTAGTGCGGCTATCATTATTGTCAATGGTGATCAAGCGAGTAAAGATGCTGATGTGCAGCAGCAGATCAATGAAAAATTTGCCGATACTTATAAAATCGTCATCAGCATTAGAGATCTAAGCTGGGATGGATTTGTTCTTCTTAAAAAGCCACACAATTCTGATGATTTACTTAATCTCGTTAGGGGATTTGATATTGAATCGGAGAGCGCTGACTCTATTACTGGCGACAGCAAACCATCCGAGCAGCAAGTACGTCCCGGAGATGTTGATTTTTATCGTGGTGGACAGTATTCCAAAAAACGGAAAAGTGAAGCACTTAAACAGAAGTTGATGCGTGGTAATTTAGTAGTAAGCGCTTCTGACCGTTTAGTTCAGCAACTTGAAGAAGAGATTAAAGCACAAGAAGCTGAGCTGAGAGCCAAATTAGAGGCTGAGAAGCTTGAACAGACGAAAGCGCTTTTGGCGAAAAAGAAGGCGCTAAAGCTTAAAGAACTGAAGCTTCAAAAGTTAAAACAGGAACGTTTAGAGCAAGAGCGTTTAGAACAGGAACGTTTAGAGCAAGAGCGTTTAGAACAGGAACGCTTAGAACAGGAACGCTTAGAACGGGAACGCTTAGAACAGGAGCGTTTAGAGCAGGAACGGTTAAAAGAAGAACGTGCAGAACAAGATCGCTTGAAAGAAGAGCGTATTGAGAAAAAACGCTTAGAAGAGGAGCGTATAGAAAAAGCACGTTTGACGCAGGAGCGCATTAATAAGGCTCGCTTGGAAAAGTTGCGCATAGAAAAAGCCCGCAAAGAGAAAGAGAAAGAGAATTTAAAGGAAGCTCAATCCAACGAAGCGGCTGATAAGACCGAGCTTCAAGTCGATGATTTGGATGTCGATGATTTGGATATAGAAGCGCTAGATGCGGATAGACAGCGATTTGCCAAGCATGAGCTCACAGCAGAAGAGGTTGTTCAGCGTTGTGGCAACTCCGGTGATGTTGATCTTAGTAAGAAAGAAGAGAGAAGGCGTATATTTTTTAGTGCTGAAGACTCTCTGCTCGCAAAAATTATAGAAGCGGTCGCTCTAGCAAAGAAAATGGAGCAACCTATCGAAATCACCGGATTGCCGGGAGAGATGTACTACTTTCCTGAGGAACAGGTGTTTTACTCTACATTTACTGACGACTTTTTAAACCAACTTGCTTTAACCCGTTTTGGTTATCAGGAACTTGATATAGAAGCGCAAAGTGAGTTTGAGTTAGAAGGTAAAAGTAAGCATCTCGTAGAAGATGCACAAACGTTGATCTGGAAAGTGGCTATCTGGACAGCGCGAGGACGGTTATTTAATGGGATGGATCCCGAAAAGAATATGCAATTATCTACACGGCCTGATTTTGTTCGCTTTCTGCCATTGCCAAGTGGTGAAGAGATCAGTGAAGTATGGGCTGGACATAGTTTGTCTGCGTTAGATGTTGTAAGGATATTAGATGTTCCTCAACGTGTTGTATTTTCATTCATGTCAGGGGCATATTCACTTGGATGGTTTCAGGAATGAAACAGAGTTAGACGATAGGTTTCGGAGTTAATTTGTGACGAGTGCTACTATTCAGAATCAGTTTATTCAAATCTGTCCGGCAGGTGCCTTTTATGCAACTGTAGGATCAGAGCCTGATGATGCCAGAGCTCTACTATTGCAGCTACTTAGTACAGATGTATCGCTGCCTTTTAGTCACGAGCTGATCATGGAGTTAACTGACTTAGAAGAAACTGAAGCGAAAGAGCTTTTTGATAAGCTGTTAGAGAAGAATTTTGTACAGTTGAGTGACACGCCTGTGCGTGTTGTTGATGATTCTATTGAAAAAATTCTTCCTGGTTTATTGGCGAACCTTTCCAGTACTTCTAAAGTTGCGTTAGCGGACGATCATGGTTTTTGCCTTGGTTCCACCGGTTATAACCCAGATCATGCTGAGGCATTATGTGCTTTAGCCGCTGATATTAGTTCACTGCATGAGAGGCATAGTCTTCTTCTGAACCGTGACCTTTCCTTTATGGGGGAGTCATGGGGAATGCTTGATCCAGTGGGATTAAGCCAAGTTGGTTTCTGGGTGATTCATTTAGGCCACCAGCGCTTTGTGCTGGTTATCGATCAGATGCCACGATTGAATCACAATAATTATGTTGATTTATTAAGTGCCTTAGCACGGCGCTATCTCGATTATTGATGTTGATCAATAACCGATTTTTAAATTCCTGTATTTTAACGCCTTACATTAAAGGAGTATGTATATGCGCTCAGAAATGTTGACCTCTATACTGAGTGACTTGAACGGAACTTCGGCAGAAATCGAAGCGTCCGCTGTCATTTCAACAGATGGTCTAATGATCGCAGCTCTTCTTCCAGCAGGTCTGGATGAAGATAGAGTCGGTGCAATGAGTGCGGCAATGCTTTCACTAGGTGAACGTACTGCCACTGAGCTTGCACGTGGAGAACTAGAACAAGTACTCGTAAAAGGTGATAAAGGTTACATACTGATGACTCATGCAAATGATGAATCTGTATTGACTGTTGTTGCTAAACCGAATGCTCGTCTTGGCTTAATCTTTTTGGATGTAAAACGTGCAGCAGAGGCAATAGGGAAGATACTCTAAGCCGTTTTCCCCAAACAACAGAATAGGTTTTTTGATGCCTGAACATGATGTAAAAGATGTTCGTGATATAGTCATCAACTATCATGATGGAACTTCTCGTAAAGCAATCGTTCTTGATCGAGAGGTTCCTTATCCTGAGGGAAAACTGATCGTTTCCCGCACTGATACTCAAGGCGTTATCACTCATGCTAATCAAGCATTTGTGGAAATGTCTGGCTATACCGAAGATGAATTAATTGGTACTAATCACTATATTCTTCGGCATCCCGATATGCCCTCAGTGGCTTTCGCTGGGCTTTGGGAAACAATAGAAGCAGGTAATAAATGGCATGGTTACGTAAAAAACTTACGTAAAGATGGTGCTTATTACTGGGTCAAAGCGACGGTTATTCCAAACATACGTAATGGTGTGGTTGTTGGATATACCTCGGTAAGACGTAAACCTTCACGCAGTAAAATTTCTGAAAGTGAAGCGCTATATAAAACACTTAGCTAGGTTGCGTCTAAAATGACATTGAATTTAACGGTTAGTCCTGATTTTGCGCCAGACCATATCTCCGGTTGGTTTATTTTCAATACTTGGTTACAGAGACAGTTAGGGACTGGGGTCCACCTAGAGCTTTATGATTGTTTTGATGCCCAACGTAAAGATATTAAAGCCGGCAAGTTTGATTTGGTTTATGCGAACCCCTTTGATGCGTCTATGCTAGTGCGCGAACTTGGTTTCAAAGCTCTCGTACGGCCCATATCAAAGCCTGATGAAACTATTATCGCAACCCATAAAGATGCTGCCATCCAATCGGTAGAGGATTTAAAACCCGGAGCGACCTTAGTTACAACAGATGACCCTGACGTTAACCGCATTGGTATGATTATGCTGGAACCAGCAGATCTGGATGCAAGTAATACAGAAACCTTAGCCGTTGACAGTTATGTGATCGTTGCTAAAAATGTATTGAATCAAAATGCGGATGTCGGCTTTTTTCTAAAAGATGCCTATGATGAGCTATCTGATCTTATTAAAAACCAGATGAAAATTTTGGTGAGTAGTGAAATTAGTGTTGTGCATCACACCTTATTATTAAGTCCTAAACTGCAAAAATATGCGTCTACCATTCAACAGCGACTCATTAAAATGATCGATGATGAAAAAGGGCGTAGTGTTCTTGAAAGTATGAACCTTCTTGGCTGGGAGGCGATGACTGAAGAGGAAACCGAGTTTATGATCGACTTGATAGATACCTTGATCGACGAATAGTTTGCTCGCTATTCGGCTTTGCAGAGCAGCTCACATAAAGTGATTGCTCTGCCTATTTCTTTATTCTTATAGTACTGAGCTAAAGCCTTCAAATGAGGGCGGTCCTAAATAGATATCGGTGGCGGGTTTCGCATTAGCGTGGGCTTTACGAAAAGCTTCTGATTTAGTCCATCCCATAAATGCCTCTTCCGATTCCCAAACACTATGAGATGCAAACAGTGTGCACTCCTCATCGGTTTTTCCTTGTAGAAGATTAAAGCTTTTAAAGCCTGGAACCTCATCTAGAAAGGTTTCACGATTTTTCCAGATATTAATAAAGTCGTCTTCTTTTCCTAGTGCGATTCTGAATCTATTCATTGCTACATACATTGATACAGTACCTACTTATTTTTTAAAAAATTAATATAACCGATTAAATGACAACAACCTATCTGTCATTACTACGTTTATTATTGATCCGCTTTCATACTAAGGGCGATACGTTTTCTTTTAATATCAACTTCAGTTACGCGTACGCTAACGATTTGACCGGGTTTAACGACAGTATGGGGGTCTTTAACAAACTTATTTGCCAACTGAGATATATGCACAAGCCCATCTTGATGTACGCCTATATCAACAAAAGCGCCAAAGTTAGTGACGTTGGTCACCGTACCTTCTAGTTTCATGCCCTCATGTAGATCAGCGATGCTTTCAACACCCTCTAGTAATCTAGCAGTTTTGAACTCAGGGCGGGGGTCGCGGCCCGGCTTTTCTAATTCAGCCATGACATCAGTAATCGTATATTGTCCATATTTATCACTGATAAAGTCAGAGGGGCTGAGTTTACCTAATAAATGCCTATCACCGATTAGCTGTGCAATAGGGCAGTTACTGCGTTTGGCTATTTGCGTAACCAAATCATAAGATTCGGGATGTACCGCCGAGTTATCAAGAGGCTGAGTGCCATTTCGTATTCTTAAAAACGCTGCGGATTGCTCGTAAGCTTTAGGGCCCAGCCTAGGTACCTTTAATAATTGCTGACGCGATTTAAAACGACCTATTTCGTTACGGTACTGAACAATGTTGTTTGCGAGTGTTTGGTTTAATCCAGAGACTCTTGTTAACAGCGCTTCGGAGGCACTATTAATATCAACACCTACCGCATTTACACAATCCTCTATAACGGTTTCTAACTGCTCAGAAAGGTGGTTTTGGTTCACGTCATGTTGATATTGTCCGACGCCAATCGCTTTAGGCTCAATCTTTACCAGTTCAGCAAGAGGATCTTGCAAACGTCTCGCAATGGAAACAGCACCACGAATCGTAACATCCAGATCGGGAAACTCTTTTGCCGCGAGTTCCGAGGCTGAATAAACTGATGCACCCGCTTCACTGGTAATCAGTTTTTGCGCATGGATATCAGTGTGTTCCTGTAATAGTTCAGAAACCAGCTTTTCAGTTTCTCTTGAGCCTGTGCCATTACCAATGCTGATTAACTCGACTTGATAGCGGTGACAAAGTTCGTAGAGTTTGTCCTTAGAGGGCTGCCAATCGTTTTTAGGCGGGTGAGGATAGATAGTCGTGTAGTTGATCAGTTTTCCTGTTTCGTCAACCACAACGGCTTTAACACCGGTTCTAAGGCCAGGGTCCAATCCTAAGGTAACTTTAGGGCCCGCTGGAGCGCTGAGTAGCAGATCTCTAAGATTACGGTTAAAGACCAGAATTGCCTCGTTCTCTGCTTGCTCTTTGTAATGCTGTATCAACTCTTTCTGAAGCTTAGTGCGTAAGCGGGTTTTCCAGCAGCTTTTGAGTTGATCCTGCAACCATTCTGCGCCTTCACCATTACGAGGTAGTTGTAAGTATCGAGTGATCAGTTGTTGGCAGTGCTCTTCATCGGGAATGATAAGCTTTAGTTTTAATATGCCTTCATTAGTGCCACGTAACTGAGCTAGCATCCGATGGGAGGGGATTATCTTTAGTTTCTCAGTGTAATCAAAATAATCTCTAAATTTAGCGCCGGCGTCTTCCTGTCCTTTAACGACTGAGGCGTGCAGTTGCGCCTGTTCAGTTAAGGTAGAGCGTAAACGGTTTAACAGCTCAGCATGTTCACAGATGCGATCACTCAGTATAGCGCTGGCACCTTCTAGTACCCCATCAATATCAACAAAGCCTTTGGCTGGATTTACAAAGCCGCTACTTAATTGAGAAGGGGCGGTGTGAGGCTTCGCGATAATCTTATCTAAGAGTTGATCAAGCAGTGCCTCACGGGCTATCTGTGCTTTAGTACGGCGCTTACTTTTATAAGGAAGATAAAGGTCTTCTAGTTGTGTTTTGTTATCCGTTGATAGAATCGCCTGTCTTAACTGAGGTGTAAGGCTGGATTGTTCTTCTATATTTTTAAGAATAACGTTCCGGCGGGCATCTAATTCTCTTAAATAGATAAGTCGTTGGGATAAAATGCGTAACTGTTGATCGTCCAGTGCGCCGGTCAGCTCCTTACGGTAGCGTGCAATAAAAGGGACGGTATCTCCACCATCTAAAAGTTTTATTGCGGCGTCAATCTGAGGGAGCTTAACGCCCAGCTCATCGGCAATTTTTTTCGCTATCATCTGTAGATCAAGCCTTATTTAGAGTTTGCAAGATCCACTGTTTTAGCTGTGCTTCCTGTAATGCACCTGATATGCGATCAATCTCTTTACCCTTTTGGAACATAATGATGGTCGGAATACTGCGTATATGCATATTAGTGCTTACCTGCGGGGCTTGTTCTGTATCTACTTTAGCAAACAGCAGTGTTTCAGATTCTGCCGCTGTTTTCTCAAAAATAGGTTTCATCATTTGACAGGGGCCACACCAGCTTGCCCAAAAATCGACAATAACGGGTAGTTCGTTTTGACTGATATATTTCTCAAAATTAGCATCAGTTAATTCAGCGGGGCTATAAGTATGCAGTGCGCCTTTACACTTTCCGCACTTGCCCTGCAGATGGGACTTGTCATCAGGTATACGGTTGGAGGTCATGCAAGTAGGGCAGACAATGATCATAACGTTCTCTCTAAGCATTGTGTTTACAAATATAATAACGTGCATCACAACTGATATGGAGATAAAAATAGATCTATTCTTTAAAGTCACATCAATCGCCTTTTCCAAAGGCGCTGTAATCCTCTATGCTACGGCCATATTTTCATTGAATGTAATGGGTATGCTTTATGATTGATCAGAACGATATAAGAGAAACGCGTGGCCGCTTAACAACGAGAACCATTGCAATGCCCGCAGACACTAACCCATCAGGTGATATCTTTGGGGGTTGGGTTTTATCGCAAATGGATATAGCGGCAGGTATCTGTGCAGGTCAGCGGGCACAGGCGCGTGTTGTAACAGCATCCCTTGATAGCATGAGTTTTATTCGTCCGGTAAAAGTAGGGGATATTCTGGGTGTCTACACTGATGTTACCCGCGTGGGGCGCAGTTCGATGGATATACATGTGGAGGCTTGGGTTCGTCGCGGCCGTATAGGGCAACGAGAAAAAGTAACCGAAGCGACCTTTAAATTCGTTGCTATTGATGAGCAGGGTAATCCAACGCCTGTACCAGCTGAAGCGGATCTCCCTGATTACGTAATGGAGCTATAAACCGTGACACAATTTGTGCCTGTGGAAGAGCTTACCCCACTTGAGGTTGAGTCAGGATGTGATTACGCCTATTTGGTTATGCATGCAGATTCAGAAGATAAACTGTTTCTTGCCTACGCCTCTAAACGCGACTTTCTTTCGGTTCCGCTGACCTACCAGATACTTTGCTTTAGCTGCTCATCTGTTTTGGAAGTTCATAAAATGGGCATGGATGAATATCTGGATGGGTTTGAGGAGGATGTTCTGATTCCTGAGCCTGGTTTCTACCAGTTTGAAACTCATGATGATGGTAGCGATTCCGCAGAGGAAGAGCTTGATATTATGCTCTTGGCTGATCCCGTTAGTGTGCTTGAAATTATGTATGAGCGTATGGATAAACTACCTGAGGTTTACCATTGCGCTGATGCAAAAACCGCACTTATTACTGCCTTGTCCGCCCTAAGCTAGCGGAGTAGAACGGTACAAATGATAAGGAAGTTCAAAGCTCTATGATGCGTATTTTACACACCTCTGATTGGCATCTTGGTCAACACTTTATAGGTAAAAGCAGATTAGCTGAACATCAAAAATTTACTCAGTGGCTGCTTGATAAAGTTAAAGAAAAACAAATAGATGCAGTGGTTATTGCAGGTGATATCTACGATACGGGATCACCACCCAGCTACGCCCGTGAGCTATATAATCAGCTGGTAGTTGCCATCAATAAGCTAGGCTGTCAGCTGATCGTTTTAGGTGGAAATCATGATTCAGTTTCAACCTTAAATGAATCTAAAGGACTGCTTAAATACCTAAGCGCTGATGTTATTGCCAATGTACAAGACAACCTAAATGATCAGGTGATTACACTTAACAATCGTCAGGGCGAACCTTCAGCCATTTTGTGTGCGATACCCTATATAAGACCCCGAGATGTACTGCAAAGTCATGCGAATGAATCGGCTAGCGATAAAGCGCAAGCACTAGGTAATGGGATTGCCGAGCATTATCAGAAGGTATATGAAGCAGCCGATCAAAAACGCAAAGCACTAGGATTAGAACTGCCGATTATTGCCACTGGCCACTTAACCGCTATGGGGGTTAAAAGCTCAGATTCGGTAAGAGATATCTATGTAGGTTCTTTAGAGGCCTTTCCGGCGAGTGCCTTTCCGCCTGCAGATTATATCGCGCTAGGTCATATACACCGTCCGCAGATCGTCGCTAAATCAGAACATATACGTTATTGCGGATCGCCTATCGCATTGAGTTTTGATGAACTGGGCAGTCAAAAACAGGTGCTAATGGTTGAGTTTGATGATACCGCTTTAGTGAGTGTAGAGCCGCTCTATGTCCCTCAATTTCAACCTATGCAAGTGATTAAGGGGGATCTTAAAACTATTGAAGAGGCACTGCTTGAGATTGATCGCACTGAGCATGAGTTACCTGTATGGCTTTCTATTGAAGTTGAAACTCAAGATTACCTGAATGACCTGACACAACGTATAGAGAAACTAACCCAAGATATGCCGGTTGAGGTATTACTCCTACGTCGAGCGCGTAAGCAGCGGTCTAGCGAGATGATCCGTCAAGAGAAAGAGACACTGGATGAGCTGAATCCCTTTGAGGTCTTTGAACGGCGCTTAGCAAGTGAAGTATTCGAAGGTGATGAAGACAAACTTCGTCTGCAACGAATTAAAGAACGTTTTGCCCAGATTGTTAATCAAGTGGAAGAGGAGAACGGTTTCGTCCCGAGTAAGCCGGTTTCTACAGCCATTGATGCCGCTAAGGTTGTTCCTGAAACGACAAGGCTAGCGCTTAATGAGGCTATGCCCATAGTGACAGATGTAGAATCTGTCGCGTCAACTCAAGTTGAAGCTGAAGCCTTGCCCTTGTTTGATGAGGAGCCACCGCTTTCAGCGACCTCAGCGGTACAGGTTACCTCCACTGTACCCGCAAAAAAATCTAAAAAAGAGAGTGACGCACCGATTGTGGATGATCTTTTTGCAACGGGAGATGATGTATGAAAATTCTATCCCTACGTTTTAAAAACATTAACTCCCTGAAAAACGAATGGAAAATTGATTTCACAAAATCGCCTTTTGTCGACAATGGCTTGTTTGCCATTATCGGGCCGACCGGTGCAGGCAAAACCACCATTCTTGATGCCATCTGTCTCGCCCTTTATCACCGCACACCTCGATTGGTTAATATTTCTAAGTCGACCAACGAGCTGATGACGCGTGGTACAGCGGATGCGTTAGCGGAAGTTGAATTTGAAGTAAAAGGTAAACGTTATAGGGCATTTTGGAGTCAACGCCGTTCTCGTAACCAGGTAGATGGAAACCTGCAAGACGCTAAAGTTGAGCTGGCAGATATCACCGACTCACCGACGGGCACTATTCTGGCCAGTCAGATTAAAGTGAAGAGCCAGTTAATTGAGCAGATAAGCGGTTTGGATTTCGATCGTTTCACTAAATCGATGATGCTCTCCCAGGGACAGTTCGCTGCGTTTTTAAATGCCGATGCCAATGAGCGAGCAGAACTACTCGAAGAGTTAACCGGCACTGAGATCTATGGCCTTATCTCTGAAAAAGTCTTTCTCCGTTATAGTGAAAGCAAACAAGCCTTAGAGAAGCTACAAGCTAAAGCTGAAGGTGTGGAACTGCTTACGCAAGAGCGTTTAACTGAACTTATGGCAAAACGTGACGCCCTAGGTCAGCAGTTTACGGAGAAAAATAGCCAGCTTGAGCAGTTACAAAAACAAGCCACCTTTTTGGCTGAAAAGAAAAAAGCGCTTAATACACTGGCTCAGACAGAGAGGGGACTGGTTACAGCAGAGGAACAGCTTGCGCGTGAAAAACAGAATTTTGAGCGTTTAGCGCAAAGCACATTGGCCGAAAAGCTAAGCCGCGTTTATAACCCGTTAAAAGCGAACGAACCTAAGTTAGTAAAAATCGATGCTGAATTAAGCGCGTTAGCCGAGTCGAAAGCGCAAAAGAGTACAGAGGTCGAGACGCTACAGACCCGCCAGAGCGTAGAGCAGGATGCCCTGCAAACCTTAAAACAAAACAATGCCGCGTTAGAAACACTGTTAAATGAAAAAGTGGTGCCACTCGATGCCGCTTATCAGCAGCAGGTTGATCAGTTAAAGGAAAAAGAGTCCCAGCTTCAACAGCTACAATTAGAGCAAGTGGAGTGCGAACAGACACTTAACAAAAATCAACAACGCAGTGATGAACTAAACCAGCGCCGTGGCGAGATCAGCAGTCTATTAACCAACCCATCTATCAATAAAGCGTTAGTGGATAAACTCCCCCTTTGGCGCGCACAGTTTGGGCGAATGATAGAGCTGCAAGCGGTTGAGCAAGCTAAACAAACTGAGTTAACAGAGCTACAGCAAACACGGGTTGAACAGCAACAGCAACTGAGCCAGGCGGATAAACAGCTAGAAGAGTCAAAGTTAAGCCTGGCCCATGCCCAGCAGCAGCTCGATAACCAAGCCGCATCACATCAACAGGATAGCCAAACCTTACAGACCTTTCTTGAGCAATCTTTACATAGGGTGATGGGGGAGCGTGGTGTTGTTGGACAGCTACCCGCTATCGCCTCAAGTTTTACAAAACTGTCGGCAGAGAAAACAGCGCTACAGGATAAAATAGCGCAAGCGAATCAAGATAAGCAGCACATTGATCAGCAGCTCAAGCAGTTTCGGGAAGCGTATAAAGATAAACGCGAGCAGCTTAGCGATATAGAACAGCGCTTAACATTAGAAAAACAGATCTCAGATCTGACGGCGGCGAGACAGCAACTTCAACCGGATCAGCCTTGTCCTTTGTGTGGCTCAAAAGAGCACCCGCTGGTGGATAGCTATCAAGAGATAGATCAGAGTGAAACGGAGTTACGTTATACTAAGCTTAAAAGCACGCTGGAAAATATCCAAAATCAGGGAGTTGAGCTTAAAGCGGAACTGGGTAAGCAGGAGCAGTTGCTTCAAAGCGCTACTGAGCGTCTAGAGCAGATCGACACCGATATACAGCAGGAGATGGATCGTTGGCAGGGGCTTGTATCGGGTCTGCCTTATGCTAATCCATCTCAGTCATCCATTGATATAAACGATCAGGCCGCTTATGCCGCGTTAGCTCAGGCGCTTGAGCAACGAATGACCTTTTTGCAAACACAGATTGAAGAAGCAAAACGTTACAACGCTCAAGTTCAAACCGCCCAAACCCAGTTACAGCAGGAGGAAGGGCAGCAAGCGTTAACGCAAAAAGCGTTAAATTATAGCGAGCAAACCATTAGCTCTTTGAGCCAAACGCTTAAAAAAGCAGTAGAAGAGAGCGAAACCCTCAAACAAAGCCTAGCCGAAAGCATCGGTGCACAACAGTTGCCGATGCCAGAGCTTGCAAATGCGACGCAGTGGCTAGAACAACTTAGTGCAACGGTAGAAAGCTACCTAAAAGCTGAAGAAGAAAAACAGCAGATAGAGATAGAGATCGCTGCACTCACTTCAGAGCGAGAGCAAACCCAGCGACAGGCAGAAAAAATCACACAGAGGCTGGGGCAAGTTACGACAGAATTACAGGCCATTAAGGAGCGAGCTGAGAGCAACCGTCAGCAGCGCTACGCATTATTTGCCGATAAACAGGTGGATGAGGCGCGGCAACAGGCCCAAACTGCGCTACGGGACTCAGAGCAGAGCTATCAAACGACCCATGAGCAGCATCAGCTTATAAATCAGCAGCTACAGGACCTTAACGCAACAGAAAATGCGTTGCAGGAGCAGAGGGCGAGTTTACATACAGAGGGTGAACAGCTCCGTAATGAGTGGGATGCGCAACTGGCTCAGAGTCCTTTTGGGAGTGAGGCCGAGTACCTAGCGGCGCTACTTAATGATGAGCAGCGTGCACAACTGCAAGAACAGAAAGATCAACTAAGCACCGCATTGCAGCGATCTATCGCGTTAAAAGAGCAAGCAGAGCAACGGTTAGAAACATTACTTGCTGAGTATAGCGGGGGAGAAAGCGACCCTGAAGCACTGCCGAGTCTTGAGCAACGCATGAGTGAAGACAAAGAGGCGTTAAGAGAGATAACCCATGAACAAGGCCAAGTCAGTGCTCTGCTAGATGATGATAAAGCCCGCCGTGAGGGACAAACTCAGCTCTTTAAGCAAATTGAAGCCTCTAAACAGCAGTACGATGATTTAGCCTACCTACAGAGCTTAATTGGTTCGCAAAAGGGAGATAAGTTTAGACGCTTTGCCCAAGGCCTGACACTTGATCATCTAGTCCACCTTGCCAACGTTCAGTTAGAGCGACTGCATGGCCGTTACTGCTTACAGCGCAAACAGGGCGCTGCCTTAGAGTTAGAAGTGCTGGATACTTGGCAGGCTGACACCTCAAGGGATACCAAAACCCTCTCCGGTGGCGAAAGCTTTTTGGTTAGTTTGGCGCTCGCCTTGGCTCTATCTGATCTAGTGAGTCAAAAAACCAGTATCGACTCACTCTTCCTAGATGAGGGCTTTGGCACCTTAGACAGTGAAACCTTAGACACCGCCCTCGATGCACTCGATAGCCTCAATGCCTCAGGCAAAATGATTGGAGTCATCAGCCATATCGAAGCCATGAAAGAACGAATCCCTGTACAGATTAAAGTGAATAAAATGAGTGGCCTAGGTACAAGCCGACTTGATGAACAGTTTGCTCGGGCGGGGTAATGGATAGACTTACTGTTGGCGAGCCTCTGAACCGCTCTTGCTTATGTAAAATTAATCAGTAAATAGACGAGACTAGGCTCTTTATCGCTTTTTTTATTATCAAATTTCGACCTACGATAGGCCTTCTACAAGGAACATCCTAATCTAGGCGCTCACCCCGTGAGCGAAGGTTGTATAGCAAATATTTTATCCTGCTTTATTTTATGTAAGGATAGTAGGACAATTTTGTATATTTTCTCCGGTAATAGGAAAGATTAGCTAAGGAAAGCTTATGATAATCAAAGAGCTAGGTTGTTTTTCTCAAGTTTTTTCATGTAGATATATGACAAATTGTCGTGTTTAAACGCGACAATCTGTCATATATTTAGCTGTTAGACCACTTTGATATTTAGGGAGTGTAGGGCATGAGTTCGAGCAAGTTTAGCTCAGTAGATGAGTATCTTATCTCGTTGGGTTCACCCAAAGGGGATACCCTGAAAGGCGTTATTGACTTCATTCTCAAATCATTTCCGGATTTAGATTGCAAGCTTGCTTGGAATGTCCCTCAGATTTGTAGGGGTAGTGATTACGTATTTGGTGTGTCAGCACTGAAAAACCATCTTGCGCTTGCACCCTGGAGCACTGAAGTGATTGAGGCGTTTCAGAAAAGGCTTGAAGGCGAGGGGTACGTGGTGAAAAAGAATCTATTTCAGATTCCTAGCGAGTGGAAGATAGACGAGGAGCTATTGAGTAGCTTAGTGAAGGCGAGGCTCGCTGAATTGGGGTGAACGCTATGCATCTGAAGCCTAACCAGGCCCCAAGCACGGCGACAGTTTTTTCGTTGCGGCTGCGTCTTCACTACAAAGCCGTGCGCGCTGGTGGCGTTGGAGCTTATGAACGATAACACCTCAACACTTCAATCGATCCCAAAAAGATCTTGGGGAATCGCTGCTGTAACTGGTGCCGGAGCATTCATGGCAATGCTTGACTCTACAGTTGCGAACCTTGCTATTGAATCGATTCGTGAAGACTTCTCGTCGTCGCTCTCTATCGTCCAGTGGGTCGCCACGGGATACCTTTGTGCGCTCGCCGTTTCTCTGCCTGCAAGCGCTTGGCTTGGCGTTCGATATGGCTATGGGCGGCTATGGGCGAGTAGCCTCGCTGTATTTGTGCTGGCTTCGATTTTTTGTGCTATCGCGCCTGACCCTAGCACCCTTATTGTTGCCCGGCTCATTCAAGGACTGGCCGGCGGCCTGATGGTGCCCGCTGGCCAAGCCGTGATCGGTTCAACGATCGAAAAGAGGCAACTCGGTCGCATTTTTGGGACCCTTGGCTTAGTAATTGCGCTGGGGCCTGCAATAGGGCCAGCAGTGGGCGGTTTTCTTCTCGATGCCACATCCTGGCGCTGGCTGTTCTGGATCAATGTTCCAATTGGGCTGATTGCGTTAATTGCTGCCCGAGGATTGGTGCCTCGTGGTGTAGGTGATTCGAACCGGGTTATGGACTTCAAAGGGTTTGCGCTTCTTAGCATTGGCCTTCCTTTACTGCTTTTCGGGGCTTTCGAAATAGGCTTATCTGGGAACAGTCAAACTGTAATCGTCGCCCTTATTTTTGGTACGGCCTTGGTGATCTTGTTTGTCTTTACTGCTCTGCAGAGCAAAAATCCGTTAATCAACCTTCGGTTGCTACAAAGAACAACTTTTTCTACTGCCACAATAACCACGGGGCTCACTGGCGCAAACATGTACGGTGGCTTGCTAG
Source organism: Neptuniibacter sp. 1_MG-2023 (assembly GCF_030547185.1). Lineage (GTDB taxonomy): Bacteria > Pseudomonadota > Gammaproteobacteria > Pseudomonadales > Balneatricaceae > Neptuniibacter. Next base: position 611 of record NZ_JAUOQR010000020.1, on the reverse strand, counting down.
TGATACCTATATACCTTCAGCTTGTGGCCGGCATGGAGCCTTTGAGTGCCGGTTTATGGCTTCTTGTCATGGGGCTGGGAAGTGCTCTTGTTTTGCCGATAGCCGGGTCTTTGACAGACCGCTTTGGCCCGGGCGTTGTGTCTCTAGCCGGCACAGTTCTTTTGTTGTTCAGTGCCATCCCGTTTGTTTTCCCCCAAGTTCCATCATCCACAGTCTTAACGGTAAGCTTCGTAGCGCGGGGTGTCGGTATGGCATTGGCCCAAATGCCTGCTATGACCGCTGCATATACTGCTGTTTCCGGAGAGGAAATGGGAGACGCGACAACACTTGTGAACATCGTCCAGCGTATGGGAGGAGCTATTGGCGCTGTTGGCCTGGTCGTCATTGTTCAGCATACCGGTGGTAGCACTAGCATGACGGCACATAATATCGGATTCACGTCGCTTGCAGCCATATCAGCATTAGCAATAATCACCGCCGGACTTATGTGCCGGCAATCAAAGCTTAACCCCGTACATGATGTCTGACTATGCTCTAATCGGGTAGCCGAGGGTCTCTAACCCTCAGCCCCCACAACACCCTGCATGCGGATCCGCACAGGGCGTTTCACT
>NZ_JAUOQR010000002.1 GCF_030547185.1 Neptuniibacter sp. 1_MG-2023 | reverse complement strand
AGCGGGGGCTGGATTTGAACCAACGACCTTCGGGTTATGAGCCCGACGAGCTACCAAGCTGCTCCACCCCGCATCAACGTGGTGCGAATACTACAGACCCACTCCGCAAACCTCAAGCTTTTTTTAATATTTTCAACGATTAACTAAATTACTCTTTATCAATTACTTGAAATTTATCTTCTGCTGCCTGCCGGATACGTGTTTTTTGAATGTCTATTATTAACTCAGATAAAACCAAACTTGCCTTTTCAGAGAGACCATCAAACTCAGCACCACAGCGCCCCGCGCCACAGAAAGAAACATTTAAAGCCGGTTTAAGACGATAGCTTTTATCTAAAGTAAATAGAATAACTGCATTTTCAATCTTCCCTGATAGATGATCAGTTGTTTCAAAAGCCACACCGGTTTCTGAAATATCTAACAGCGTGACAGGCTTGTCATCAATCGTCATTGATACTTTATCATCAACGGGCGCTCTATAGGCATTACGCCTATTTTCGTCATCACTTAATTCCAGTTCTATAGGGATCTTCATTCTGCCTGTCTCTCTAATACAAATTCCAAACGTCTATTTTGCGCTCTATTTTCAACACTATCGTTTGGTACAAGTGGTCTAGAATCGCCATAACCTGTAGCCGAGACACGCTCGACTTCAAGCCCACCTCTAACCAGATACCTCAATACGTTAGTTGCCCTAATAGCTGAAAGATCCCAATTCGAAGGAAACCTAGCAGTCTCTATAGGTACATTGTCTGTATGCCCATGAACACTTAATTTAATCTCTGCATTTTTCTTAAGCGTCAACACCATGGAATCAAGCACGGGCATCATTTCTGGATTAAACTCTGCAGAACCTGAGGGAAACAACAGGTCCCCACTAACCTTAATAATCACCTTGCCATCTTTAGGAGAGCCGATTTCAACCGCTTCGTTTAAAACATCTATCTTTAACTGCTCGGCAAGATCATCATTTAAACTCTGTAGTGCAGAATTAAGGTTTTCTGCTTCATTTTCCATAGGTTTGTCCTCTTTCTCCTCAGACAAACGGGACGTAGGTAAGCGCTCTTCAATCTCATCAGGAATTTCTGGTTTTACTGGAGCTTCATGGGGAAACTCGATAATACTATTTGCACCAGACTCACCCTGAAATGCTTCATTTAATGAACGAGAAGCAATTTGAAAACGTTCAACCTCAATGTTTGAAAGAGAAAAAAGCAGCACAAAGAAAACCAACAGCAAGGTCATTAAATCAGCAAAAGTATAAAGCCAATCAGCTGTTTCATTTTCCTCTATAAGGGTCGTTTTAGAATCCATAATTTATACTCCCTTATTTTTCTGCAGTCTTACTTTTACCTTGCCTTAACTTTTTCCGCTTGGCGGCTGGAATATATGACGACAGTTGTTCATAAACATGCATATAGTGGTCATTTGTTAAAATGCTGATACAACCCTCACGAATAATTTCAAGGTTTGTCACCTCAAGTAAGGTTCTTGATTTCAACTTACCGGCGATAGGTAAAAAAACCATTGTTGCTAATAACGACCCATAAAAGGTGGTTAACAGCGCAACCGCCATCGCCGGGCCAATAGTGTCAGGGTTATCTAACTCACTTAGCATCTGAATAAGCCCAATTAATGTTCCTAACATGCCAAACGCTGGCGCATAAGCCGCCATTTTTCGAAACACATCTTGTGTTGCATAGTGCCGAGCAATAAGAGAATCGATCTCATTTTGAATAGTATTGCGAATGATTTGCTCCGATGCGGCTTCAGCCAAGAGCATACAAGCACGCTTTAAAACAGGAGATGAACTTTCTACATCGCCTACTTTCATCAATCCGTGACGATGACTGATACGGCTCAACTCCAGCATCGTATCTATCATCTCTTGCTGATTGGTTTTATCTTGGGTGAAAACAATAAATGCACCCTTAAATGCGTTAGTTACGTCTTTGAACTGTACAGTTAATAGTGTCGCAGCGATGGTGCCACCAGCGACAATCATCATCCCTGGGACATTGACAAAAACATCAGAACTGCCGCCCATAATGATGGCTGAAATAATTAAAGCTAAACCGGAAACAATTCCGACTAGTGAGGCGAAATCCATTTAATATCTCTCTAAAATCCACTTAAAATTAAATATAATCCACATGTTAGCATGTTAACGTACAGCAATTATAAGTACATACTATATAACTTCATCTCTATACATTTGTGCCTAATCACGTGAAGAAACAACACTCTTATATTGGTCTAACTCAATGGCAGCATGCTGCTTGGCAACAGAACATGCCGAAACGCTCGCCAAGTGAACATATATTAAAAACCTATTCTCGCCACTTCAGTAGTGTGGAGGGAAATAGCACATTTTATGGTTTACCTAAAATAGATACAGTAAAGCGCTGGGTAGATGAAGCCGATAAGGAATTTCGCTTTTGCTTTAAATTCCCTCAGCAGATTACCCATTTAAACCACCTCAAATCATCCGAACAAGAAACCTTAGCATTTTTAAATAGGCTCGCCCCACTGCATGAGCAGCTTGGGCTTTTGTGCATACAGTTACCCGCCTCTTTTGATGAACATAACCTGCAAGCCTTATCAGACTTTTTAATCAAAATACCTAAAGAGTTTAACTATGCTGTAGAAGTCAGAAATACTTGTTTCTTTGATAAGGGCGAGACTGAAAAGTATTTTAATCAATTACTTGCCACCTACGATATTAATCGTATTAGCTTCGATACCCGCGGACTATTCCATGACCCATCAGAAGATCCCATCAGTTTAAAAGCAAAAATGCATAAACCGAAACTCCCCGTTCACGCCATAGCGACTTCAAAGTATCCCATGGTTCGCTTTATTACCCCCTTAGACTGGGAGCTAGGTACGGACTATTTAACGCCTTGGATCAATAAAGCCATCCACTGGATGGATGAGGGCAAAACTCCCTTTTTCTTTTTTCACACACCAGATAATGCCGAGGCCCCTGAACTCGCAGCATACTTTGTTAATCAATTAGAAAAACAACGTCCAGGAAGTTGCTTGTTTAATCCTTGGCTCCCAGCAAAAAAACAAGACAACTTATTCTAAGCGCAACAATCATTGCCCCCAGCGATTCTTAGTCTGTAGCAAAAAGGCCAACTCTTCAGGTGTAGAGCTGCGACCCAATACTTCATTACGATGCGGGAAACGACCAAAACGATTAATTTGGTCATAATGCTGATGGGCAAAATCCAACCAATTTTCCATATAGATCTTATTGACCCCTGAGACTTCAAATAGCATCTGCTCAAAGCATTCAATACTTAGCTGCTGTAGATCCAACTGCTCGGCATGCTCAAATGGCATATAGAAAAACGCTCTTTCAACAACCTCTAATGCTTGATCATGCCCCAGCTTGCGTCCCTCTATACATAGGGCTAACGCCTGAGCATCACCAGAAAATGCATCTTCAGAACCCCTGAATATAGTACGCGTAAACTGATCCAATAAAATAATTAAGGCAAGTCGCCCTCGCGGCGAACTTGCCCACTCATCCAATTCACCACGTAATGCTTGATGAACACGATGACCAAAAAGTTCAGCGACTAGACGGTCATTTTCTGCATCGCCTGACCACCATAATTTACTGCGATCAATCACTGGAAAACCGTTTTCCACTGTGCCAAACCAGAATCTTAAAATATCTTCAATTTTCTCAATCATATCCATCAACACGCGAGATTATTAAACATTAAAGATAGTGGAATTTAGGTAGTTTGCGTACTTAGGCGTTCGGCTAGGTCTCATGCCCTGTTTAAACTATAACGTACCTTTATTTCCACAATGCTCATTTACAAACAACTCTTTGTAAAAAAAACCTTGCACATAATCAACACCAATTTTAGCCGCGTAGGCTAGATCTTCTGCAGATTCAACACCTTCCAATATAGTTTTTTTACCACTTAACTGGGCATATCCAATTAGACTTTTAAACAACTGCTTCATACTCTTGCTTTGACAACTATCACCACTGATCCAATGTCGGTCAAATTTAATAAAATCTACATTACTCAAAATATTCAAAGAGACCATTGTGCCTGGGGCACCCACATCATCCAGTGCGATAGCAACGCCCTTGTGATGCATAAACGTGGCTACTTCATTACTAATATGCGCATCATTTAAATCTGTATTTTCAATTAGCTCTATTACTAAATCTTGATTATCCGTCAACATTTTAGCCATAACATTCTCGTTCTCAACCGGCCCGAATACAGAAAAAGCATGGGGATCAAGATTAAGAAAAAGCGTGCTATTTTTAGGCCGAAATCTAATCTGCAACCGTTTTAGCTGTAACTCAACTTGGGCCAGCATCAGCGGACTATCATGTAATAACTGAAATATATGAAGAGGAGCAACCAGATCTCCTTGGTGATTAAAGAAACGTGCTAAAGCCTCGTAACCTATAACCGCACCACTACAGGTATCTATAATCGGTTGATACTCAACACCAAATCGCTGTCTATCTACTAACTCAAGTAACTCTAACCTATCGACCGAAGGACTATACAAACTCACAAGACACAACCTTAAATAATAATGATAATAATTATCAATTGTATTTAAAAAATGGTATTTTGAGTAGTCTTATAATAGAAAAAGTATTGAATTTATTACAAAAAATGACTGCTAGGAGAAACAAAACATAGCACTAACTATATTTTTAACTATTTTAATATTGCCAACATAGGGCTACATTATGGAACATCGTATTAATAAATTTGTTAGAGGAAGATAGAATGCAACGCTTTTTTATAGTCATTGTTATTGCTGCATTGTGCGCGGCAGCTTATCTATTCTTAGAAGAAAAAGAATCAAAAACTTCCTCACCACTATCTGCCGAGCAACATGAAGAATCTAATCCAAATGCCAAAAAGCATATTAATACCTTAACTCAAGGTGCTGAACAGCCCATAGATATTGGCGCAGCGGATAACTTTGTTACATCCGACCAGCTTCTCAGGCTACCAAAAAAGAGCGTCGATCGACTCGATACAATTCCAGAAGAAAATACGCCAGCAAACCCCGATGCCATTGCTGAAGATGGGACCGCAACCTTTGCCGTTTCTAGCCATATAAATATCATTAAAACTGCCGGTTCAACCGCTCAACCCAACAGCGATGACCCACTCGCGGCGCTCTCTTTAGAGAACCAGATAAAATTACAAGAGTTACTCGACAATCCTGATCAAGCAGCGAACAATATCTACTTTATTCATGCGGTGAATGAAGCCGATATCGAAGGGCTTTGGGGAATTATTCAACATGGATTGATGAGCACATTTACACGTGGACTTGTGTTGCCGGGACTCGACAAAACAGTCACCGTTGATATTCCAAAAGACGCCGATGAGAAATTAGACAATAAGCGTAGTTCTTTTTTGGGCCAAATACTTAAAAATAAAGTAGACCAAACTTATATCTATAATTACGAAAAAGGAATTCTAGGGGATAACCCCAACCTCATCACACCAGGACAACAGTTAGTTATAGTTACATTCACTGAAGAAGAACTGATTGCGATCTATAATCATTTTATATCGCTTTAAGGAGTTCGAATGATTGACCTGTATACGTGGGGAACCCCTAACGGCCGCAAAATTTCAATTATGCTTGAAGCATTGCGACTACCTTATAGAGTTCATCCGGTTAATATTTTAGAAAACGACCAGTTTGAAGCCTCTTTTTTAAAAATAAGCCCCAATAATAAAATACCCGCTATTATCGATCCTGAAGGGCCTAATGGCGAAACAGTCGAACTTTTCGAAAGTGGCGCCATACTTATCTACTTAGCAGAAAAAAACGATGAGTTTATACCTACGGATCCTATAGCTCGGCTGGAATGTCTGCAGTGGTTGATGTGGCAGATGGGCGGCTTTGGTCCATTCCTCGGGCAAGCACACCATTTCAATAAATTTGCTAAAGAAGATGTGCCCTACGCAAAACAGCGCTTCAACGCAGAAGCTCAACGATTATGGCGCGTTTTAAATACGCAGCTCGAAAATAAATCGTTCATTATCGGCGATGACTTATCTATAGCCGACTTTGCTATCTACCCTTGGGCTATGCGCTATGAATGGCAAGCTGTCGATCCTGAACAATTCCCCTTTGTTAATGCATGGATGGAACGCATGAACGATATCGAATTTGTGAAACGCGGAATGCAAGTTCCGTGATAGCAGACCGCATTATCGGCCATCGAGGTGCCGCGGCTCTCGCACCAGAAAACACTTTAGCGGGTATTCGAAAAGCCTCAGCTTGTGGTCTTAGATGGGTAGAACTTGATCTATCCCTTCTCGGTGACAGCACCCCCGTACTTTCCCATGACCATGAATTTGATCGCTGTACAAACTACAGCGGTTCATTATCGCGCTCGACGCTCACTGATCTACTTCAAATAGATGCCGGAAGTTGGTTTAGTCAGGAATGGCACAACGAAAAACTACCACTGCTATCCGATGCCCTCTTACTCTGCCAAACGTTAAACTTAGGGCTAAATTTAGAACTAAAACCCCGTGATGGTGAATCTGAACTAACCGCCGCCGCAGCCTTTCAAATGATATCTGTCTATTGGCACGATCCAGATAAGTTAATTATCAGCAGCTTTGACCATCAAGCACTTAGTGCTTATCGCACCTTAGACGCTCAGGCGAATATTGGATTACTATACGATTACCTTCCTGAACGATGGCATCTACAAGCAGCTGCAATTCAAGCTTGTAGCATACACTGCGATTGCAACGCTATGACCCAAGCAGACATTCAAGACGTGAAGGTCTCAGGCTATGATTTATACTGCTATACCTGTAATGATCCTGAACAAGCTGATCGACTATTCGCATTAGGGGTTGATGGTATCTTTACCGATAACCCCTTCATTATGGCGCCCTTTAATCAACCAAACGATCTGCACGATAATCAGCTATCGCCTGCTCAACCTCTGCCATAGTATTCATTACAAACGGACCATACTGTGCAACGGGCTCACCTATGGGCTTACCTGCTAGTAGCAGCAACCGCGTAATGGGCTTATTAGCATCACTCTCGGCTGTGGTAATTGATACCCTGGACCCAGTCGATAGCCGATTCGCGGCATCAATTAACAAAGGCTGCCCTTCCACTGTTGCTTTACCTTCAAACAGATAAATAAACGCATTATGGCTAGGCGGTATGGGCAGTTCAACGGTCGTGCCCGGCTGCAATTGCAGATCCACATATAAGGGCTGAGTCTCCTCTACGCAAATGGGGCCTTGATAGGTGATGTCATCCAAGGTCAAACTACCCGCGATTAACTTGAGTGCAGCACCACCCATTAGCTCTATGTGAGGAATATCCTCAGGTTCAATATGTTGGTAGGCAGCCGGTTTCATTTTGTCCTTAGCTGGTAGGTTTATCCATAACTGAAAGCCTCGCATCAGCCCCTCAATCGCTACAGGACGCTCCTCATGAACAACCCCTTTGCCTGCCGTCATCCATTGGACACCACCGGATCGAAGCTCCCCTTCATTACCTAAATGATCTTTATGAATCATATGCCCATTGAGCATATAGTTCACTGTTTCAAAACCTCGATGAGGGTGGGGAGGAAAACCGGCCATATAGTCATCAGGATTGTCTGTTGAAAACGCATCCAGCATCAAAAACGGATCTAAACGGGCCGACGGATTACGCCCGATACTACGTTTTAACAGGACTCCTGCTCCATCTCGACTATCCACCGCAGGAATAACTCGATTTATTTCCCGCTTAGGATCACGACTGATCATAAGGATGCCCTCCCGTGGGGTAAATCAAGATCGAATTCTGGCCCTATAGAAATAACCCCAGTCGGATTAATCGTCTTATGACTACGATAGTAGTGATGACGAATATGCTCCAGATTAACTGTCTCTGCGATCCCTTCAAGCTGATAGATGTCCCGTAGATAACCTGAAAGCGCGGGGTAATCGGCAATCCGTTTTAAATCACACTTAAAATGCGTTACATAAACGGGATCAAATCTAATCAAAGTGGTAAATAGCCGTATATCCGCTTCAGTTAATTGGTTACCCACCAAATAACGCCGACTACTCAGCTGCTCTTCGAGCTGATCTAACGCATTAAATAATTGCTTCACCGCACTGTCATAGGCAGATTGTGAAGTTGCAAACCCCGCCCGATAAACACCGTTATTAACGAATTCATAGATAAAATCATTAATAGTATCAATAGATTCCTGTAGAACTACAGGAAAGTAATCTCCTGTAATTGCACCTAAATGATCAAAGGCGGAGTTAAAAATACGAATAATATCTGCTGACTCATTATTAACGATCACCTTCTTCTTTTTGTCCCACAAAATGGGCACTGTCACCCTACCGCTATAATTTGGATCTGTATGGGTATAAAGCTGATAGAGATACTCATAAGCAAACTGGCTATCTCCTGTACTATTGGGAAAATGCTTATCAAAAGTCCAACCACTTTCATGCATAAGCGGATCCACAACATCCACACTAATAAGATGCTGTAACCCTTTCAATTGACGCATAATCAACGTGCGGTGTGCCCAAGGACAAGCCAAAGAAACATAAAGGTGGTAACGACCCGCCTCAGCCTTAAAATCAGCATCCTCATTAGCTGTAATCACATGTCTGAATTGAGAAGCTGAACGGATAAATTCACCTTTACTACGCGTCGTGTCATACCATTGATCACGCCATTGACCTTCAACCAATAATCCCATTAGATCTCCTCCGCACTCAACCTATGTTAGCTAATCTCTGTAATCTGTTTTTCAGCCTGAGCTAAAGACTTAGCAGCAACCTCTCCCATATTTAGTCCCTCAGCAAAGATAACCTCTACACTCTCTAGGCCAATAAAACCTAAAAACTGCTTAACAAAAGGTATTTGAAAATCAATGCCGTTATCTTTGTAAAGGCCACCACGTGTAGCAAACAGATAAACAGGCTTATCTTCAATCAAACCTACAGGGCCATTCTCCGTATACTTAAAAGTAACGCCAGCTCTAGCTAGGAGGTCAAAATAAGCTTTCATCTGTGTCGGTATAGAAAAGTTATACATAGGTACGCCGATAATTATTCTATCTGCCGCTCTAATTTCACGAATAAACTCATCTGAACGCTCAACTAAGACTTGCTGAGCAGCTGAACGCTCTTCTTCTAGCGTCATTAACGCACCAACAACAAAACTATCTAAATGAGGTAAATCTTCTACGATCAGATCCCTAACAACTACAGCGCCATCCTTATTCGTTTGCTTCCACTGCTCAATAAACTTAGCGGCAAGCTGGCTTGATTTTCCTTCGTCGCCAAAAATACTGGTTTTAATATGAAGTAATGTGGCCATAACCGGCTCCCTCTATTCATCGCATTTAATGCGTAGTTAAGTTGATATGCACATTCTTATATTTATAAAGACGATTATAAATAGCGAAAAATAGCTTAATATGATCTAATTTTTAGATGTATTATGGCTGAATGTAGATTCATTCGATAAAGGAGCAACTATGCCAACCGTAACCTTAGAACAATGGCAAACACTGATCTCGGTTGTAGATAAGGGCGGCTATGCTGCAGCGGCAGAAGCAATGAATAAAAGCCAATCAACGGTAAGCTATGCGATTCAAAAATTAGAAAACAGCCTAAATGTCAGAGCATTTGCAATAGCAGGACGCAAAGCGATCCTTACTCCCGCAGGAAAAACCTTATATCAACGGGCCACCGTTCTACTTGAAGAAGCCAATCAGATGGAAGCTCAAGCCCAGCAGTTTGCCGAAGGTTGGGAGCCCGAATTACGTATTGCTATGGACGTCTTATTTCCTGAATGGATCATGCTAGACGTTATTGAACAATTCACTAAAGAGCACCCCTTAACCCGTATTGAGATAATGGAAACCGTTCTCAGTGGTACAGATGAAGCGCTTTTAAAAAAAGAGGCCGATCTGGTGATCGGTGGCCGCATTCCTCCGGGTTTTCTAGGAGATCCCCTTTTACTGGTTAGCTTCCATGCAGTAGCCAGCCCATCTCACCCTTTGCATCAACTCAACAGACCCTTAAACTATCAAGATCTTCGTCTACATAGGCAGCTGGTGATAAAAGATTCGGGCAGTAGAGATTTAGATGCAGGATGGTTAGGTGCACAACACCGATTAACAGTAGGCCATATACGCACATCGATCGACGCTGCCTGCAAAGGCTTAGGCTATGCTTGGTTCCCAACGCTAAAAATACAACAAGAAATCAAAGAAGGGCGACTAAAACCGCTAAATTTAGAAATAGGAAATAAAAGAGATGTGCAATTGAACCTAATCTACTCCGCAGGCGATTATGCAGGACCTGCCGCCAAATTATTTGGCAACCTTTTGAGCACGCGTATGGCTAAAATAATGGACTCAGATTTTTAACTAAAGACCTTTATCTAGAAAGACTGATAAGAGGCTCTATAGCTAAAAAGCGGTAAAAGCTTAAAACACATTGACCTAACTTTTACCGCTTTATTCAGGCTTTTTTAAATCATATGGTTAACTATAAAAGTTAGAGCTTATGCTGCCGTTTTCGCCATAAGTAATAAACCGCAGGTAACAGCACTAAGGTCAGTATCACTGCACTCACCATCCCACCTATCATTGGGGCCGCGATGCGTTGCATAATTTCAGAACCCGCACCTTCCCCATACATAATAGGTAATAGACCTGCTATAACAGCCGCAACAGTCATCATTACAGGACGTACACGCATGCCCGCACCATTTACAACAGCGCTACGAAGCTTTTCCAAGGTAAACCTATCACGACCACTTTTAAGGCTCTCTTCATAGGCTTGGTTTAGATAAACCAACATAATGACACCGATTTCAACCGACACGCCTGCCAATGCAATAAACCCAACTCCCACGGCAACAGAGAAATTAAATTGATTCAGATATAACATCCAAATACCACCAATTAACGCCAATGGCAGCGTACCCATAATCATGACCACTTCAGAAAACCGACGGAAGCTCAGGTAAAGCAGAATGACAATAATTGCTAATGTCAGTGGTACCACATAGCTCAGCCGCTCTTTAGCTCGAATTAAGTACTCGTACTGACCAGACCAATTAATAGCGTACCCCGGAGGAAGCGTTACTTTATCGGCAACCACTCTTTGAGCCTCATCAACGTAACTACCTAAGTCTCTGCCCTCTATATCGACATAAGTCCATCCATTGGGACGCGCGTTCTCACTTTTAATCCCAGGCGGCCCATCTTCAATAAAGATATTTGCCACATCAGCTAAAGCAATACGCGCCCCTTTACTGGTAATGAGTGGTAGCAACTTTAGTCCTTCAATTGAGTTACGGTAATCCTGCGAATAACGTACATTAATAGGATATCGTTCTAAACCTTCAACAGATTGGGAGACATTAGTTCCTCCTATAGCACTCGTAATTACAGTTTGTACATCTGCAATATTAAGCCCATAGCGAGCAGCTTTATCTCGTTGAATATCTACTTTTATATAACGACCACCAGCGACTCGTTCAGAATAAACAGATGCTGTACCTTCAAGCTCGGCAAGTACCTTTTCTAACTGCACCCCTATCGATTGGATAACTTTCAGATCTGGCCCTGAAACCTTCAAACCCACCGGGGTTTTAATACCTGTGGCTAACATGTCTATACGAGTTTTAATGGGCATGACCCACGCATTAGTCAGGCCCGGCAACTTAACTAAATCATCCAACTCTTTAGTAAGTTTTTTAGTTGTCATTCCCTCTCGCCACTGCTCCTTTGGCTTAAGCGTAATAAAGGTTTCTATCATCGTTAAAGGTGCAGGATCTGTTGCGGTTTCTGCCCTGCCCATTTTCCCAAATACTCTCTCAACTTCTGGCACAGTTGAAATTAATTTATCAGTCTGCTGGAGCAACTCCCGAGCCTTACCAATAGAGATTCCGGGATAGGTTGTTGGCATATACATTAAGTCTCCCTCATCCAAAGGAGGAATAAACTCACTACCAATTTTATCTAACGGCCAAAACCCTAAAGCCGTTACCAATATAGAACAAGCAACGGTCACTTTCGGCCATGTAAGTACAGCGCGAATGACTGGAAGATATGTAGCTAACAATAAGCGGTTTATGGGATTCTTATGCTCAGGTAACACATTGCCGCGAATACAGTAGCCCATTAACACAGGTATTAATGTAACAGCTAAACCAGCGGCAGCGGCCATCGCATAAGTTTTAGTGTATGCAAGAGGCGAGAACATACGTCCCTCTTGAGCCTCTAAGGTAAACACGGGTAAAAAGCTCATGGTGATAATTAACAGACTAAAGAAAAGGGCAGGCCCCACTTCTGCTGAGGCATCACCAATCACTCGCCAACGGTTCTCTTCCGTCAAGGGGGTGCGTTCGATATGTTTATGGACATTTTCTATCATCACAATCGCACCATCAACCATGGCTCCAATCGCTATAGCTATCCCGCCCAACGACATAATATTGGCGTTGATTCCTTGGTAAAACATCACAATAAACGCTACTAAAATGCCTACAGGTAGACTAATAATCACTACTAAAGAGGAACGAAAATGGAAAAGGAAGATTGCACAAACCACAATCACAACAATAAACTCTTCAATTAGCTTCTCGAAAAGGTTGTCTACAGCTCTCTCGATCAAACCTGATCGGTCATAAACTGTCACAACCTCTACGCCTGCAGGGAGACTACGTTTAAGCTCTTCAAGTTTCTCTTTTACGCTTGTTATGGTTGTTTGTGCATTTTCGCCAAAACGCATAACAACCACACCGCCAACAGCTTCACCTTCACCATCTAACTCAGCTATGCCTCGCCTCATCTGCGGACCTATCTCTACATCAGCTAAATCTTTAAGCAAGATTGGTGTGCCATTAACGGTTGCTCCCAGTGGTATAGTTTTAATCGCATCTATACCATCTAAGTAACCAGTTGCACGTACCATATATTCAGCTTCAGCCATTTCGATAACTGATGCGCCAGTTTCTTGGTTCGCACGCTTAATCGCTTGACTAATATGAGAGAGAGGAATATCAAAAGCGCGTAGTTTATTGGGGTCTACTTTAACTTGATATTGTTTAACCATTCCTCCAATTGGTGCGACTTCAGACACTCCGGGGACTGTTTGCAATTCATATTTCAAAAACCAATCTTGGAGACTTCTTAGCTCCGCTAAATCATGTTGGCCTGTACGGTCTACCAACGCATACAGATATACCCAGCCGACACCGGTCGCATCAGGCCCCAATTGGGGTTTAGCACTATCAGGCAGTTTAGAGGCAACTTGGCTTAGATATTCCAAAACTCGACTACGCGCCCAATAAAGATCAGTATCTTCATCAAAAATCACATACACATAGGAATCACCAAAAAATGAGAAACCCCGTACAGTTTTAGCACCAGGAACCGACAACATGGCCGTTGTCAGAGGGTAGGTGACTTGATCCTCAACAACTTGAGGTGCCTGTCCTGGATAATTGGTTTTAATAATGACTTGCACATCAGATAGATCCGGAATTGCATCTATAGGGGTATTTTTAACCGCAAAGGCTCCCCAACCAATTAAAATAAATGTTGCCAATAAAACAAAAAACCTATTTTTAATCGACCAATAGATCAACGTCTTAATCATAAAGCACCCCCAACAGAGCTATTAGGTGCTTTCGGGCGAGGCACAACAAAATCAATAAGCTTAAGGTTGCCCATATTGCCCCCTTTAAGAAGTACCTGAATAGAATCTCCTTCCCTAAAAGGGCTCATATCAAGCTCTTCTGCTAAAGGGACTTCCATAGTCATAGCCGGCTGCTCCCATTCACGTATCGCCTTATGTGCAAGTGTAAGCGTACGCTTCTGTGGGTCTATATTTTGAATCTCTGCCATCACCCATACAGATTCAATCGACCCCATAGATGACGGAGTCATACGTGAAAAATCTGAACTAAGACTAGATTCAGAATCCAAAAGGAACTGCGCTGAAGTCACAACTCGATCATCAGGGTAAAGCCCTTCAAAAATAGCCGTTCGATCAACAAATCGCCCTCCCGCCTTAACTTCCACTGATTTATAGCGCCCTTCACCTAAAGAAACGACGACTCGCTCTTGCGTGCCCGTTACAATCACCGATGAAGATGGAACGCTTAATACCGGCTCGGTAGGACGAGATAGAATCGTCACACTCGCAAACATATCGGGTTTTAAAAGCAAGTCAGGGTTATCAAACCGTATACGCACCTGGAGCGTACGCGTATTTTTATCGAGCACCGGGTAAATATAATCAACCAGCCCTGACCATGCTTTAGCAGGAAGGTAGTCTAAACTCATCTCAACGAAGTCACCTTGATTTATCAAATGAGCCTGCCTCTCAAATACTTCGGCTATCACCCAAACCTGATCTAAAGAGCCAATATTCATCAGCTTAATAGAGGGATTAATAAACATCCCTTTACGCAGATTTAACTCGCCAACATACCCTGACTGCGGCGTATACACAGGCACATCTTGATAGATTTTTTTTGCCCGTTTTAACTCATTAATAAAGCGTTGCGCTACACCAAGTGACTGAAGCTTACTTTGACTCGCCTGTAGTAAAAAACGATTATTACTTTTAAGGGCCGCTATAAATTCCTCTTGGGCATTCACTAACTCTGGAGAATACACTCTATATAACAGAGTTCCCTCTTCTACATACTCACCCGGAGCGCCTACAGCTACAAACTTAACCCAACCGGATATACGTGAATGAACATCCATCATTTTATCTTGATTGAACCCTATATAACCCACCGCTTTAATCTGTTCTTGTAACGGGCTAAATAAAACGGCTTGCGTTTTAACGCCTAAATTATGAACCACCTCCGACCGAATTCTCACGGTTCCAGGCATCTCTTTTTCCGCAAGGTTATCCGCATAAACGGGCACTAGCTCCATACCCATAGGAGATAAGCCGGGCTTATCTCGTTTAAAATTCGCATCCATTGGAGCAACCCAATACAGCGGTTCATCCTCTTTACTTTCAGTAAGCGAGGCCATCCCCTTATCAGATGCAGCACCCGCTACTAAATAACCGATCACTAATCCCACACATAAAGAAGCTAGAATAAAAATAAGTTTTTTCATTACTTTGACTCCAAGTAACGTGGCGACAATAATCGCAATTCAGGATCGACCCCCGCCAATAAGTAATTGAGGCGAAATAGGGTTGATGCTCGCTCATGAAGTAAGGCGACTTTCTGAAGTTTAACTTCCAGTTCGCTGATCGCGGCGGCAGAAATATCAGCAAACCGAGCAGTCGAAGCCCCATAGGCCTTTAATGCAGCTATGCGTTTTTCTTTTAATTGGCGTAAAAAACCACGGTTATAAATTATGATACGTTGCTCTAACCCAGCTAAATTAGCCCGCTCAAAATCAAATGTAGACTTCATTTGACGCGCATTAAGTAAACGTTGCTCTTTTGCTGCTTCACGCAGGTTAATAGCTGCATTTCTATGTGCGTCTTGCCGTTTTTCAGGAAAGATAGGTAGATCAAATGTAACCGCCATACTAAAAAAGTCAGATCTCTCTATGCCCGTCGACATATCATCTCTATACCCATAATTAGCATCGATTTTAAAACTTGGTTCATAAGCTTCATCCGCTAAATCAACCGCTTTCTGCTGTATATCTACACCTTGCTCAAGGCGTTGTAATACAGGATGTCGCAATAATGCCTGATAGACTTTATCTTCACTGTTTAACTGTTCGTCAGTCAGTATCATTTTTATTTCAGGTAACTCAGAAGAAAGCGGCCCCACCCTTCCGTGAACCGTTAGCCATTCAGATAAGCGACCGTGCGTTTGGTTTTTAAGTTGCTCTAATTTAGCAATACGATCCTGCAACTGAGTAAGTTTCAATTCAGCATCTAGCAACTCGTAACCTTGTATTTTCCCGCTACGATAATTAGCTTGGCTAATAGTCAACAACTCATTGAATATATGTTGGTTATCCACCAACAACTTTATCTGTTCTTGATACTGATGAAGTTGTACCCATAACTGGCCGACCTTTTTCTTGATCAGAGCCTTTCGCTCATCACGCTCCAACTGTTTTTGATCTGCCATTAAATTTAACTGACGTTGCTTAATCTCTAAGCTATCTCCTCGCGGAAATTGCTGAGAAACACCAAATTGTAATTGGGTCATATTTTCTTGATTAAAATCAAAGCTATCCGTCGGTAAGTTAGCCAATGCTATACGAAGCTTAGGATCAGGTAATTGTCCACTAGCAATAGCACCAGAACGAATTGCTTGCTCCTGATACTGGTTACTCACAAGCCAATGATCATGGGCTAAAGCTTCAGTGAGCGCCTTTTCTAGGCTTAAATCAGCATGAGCGGAGATCGAAAAAACGGCTAAAAACGCCATTAATAAAAAAGGAGATATATACATAAACCGGTCTCAAACGATATGAAAATAACGCTCTAAATAAAGAGCACTGTTTATCAAAACGAGACGCGATTTAATTAAGGAAAACAGCCTGTTGTATATGTAGACGTGGGAAACTTCGTTGAAAGAATTGCTGTCGAGCAAACGCAAACTGGAAGACAATGCGCTGCCTAAAATCCGGCCGCAAATTAAATAGAAGGGTCGTTACCCCTAAAGCGAAAAGAAAGAAAAAACTAGATAAAGGTGTAGCATCATCTATAGGATCAGCAACAGGATTAACACTCCATTCGCAGCTAATACCACCATTGCCACAATGCTCATTAAACTTACTGTCTGTGGACATATGCTGGCTGTGATCAACACCTGATACAACAACGCCATCTGAAACAGGAACACTTAGTAGATTGGTACATACACCTGCCGAACAATAGACGATAAAAAATAGCAGGCTAAAAGCTGCTATAACACGTCCACGCTTTGTCAGTATGTTTGAATAACCCATTAAGCTATATCCTAGGAAGGTGTATAAACTTTACCTGAATCAAGATGTTCAATCTATAGATCAAGCAAACAAGACAAAATTCCCTACAACCCTTTAGATAAATATTCATTCTGCAGCTGCTCCGCAGCCTGTGGCCGCTCAATATAGAACCCCTGAAACACATGGCATCCAATATTATGTGCTATCTCTAATTGCTCTTTAGTTTCTATACCTTCAGCGAGTACCACCAAATTATAGGCTTTCGCAATTGATGCAACGGCTTCAACTATAGATCGGCTATTATTATGGGCTCCCAGCTCCTGAATAAAAGAGCGATCTATCTTCACTATATCGATCGGTAAATCTTTAAGGTAACTTAATGAGGAATAGCCTGTACCAAAATCATCCAGCGCGATAGTAATACCAAGTTTCCTAATTTTCTGTAACCGCGACTTAGCAAATTCAATATTTTCAACCGCAACCGTTTCTGTAATTTCTAAACAGATGTCAGAGAGGTTAGCCCCTCCACCCACAATTGCCTGCTGTAAAGTAATCACCATATCCGCTTGATAAAACTGTAAGGGGCTAATATTAATTGAGGTGTACCAACCATCCTGCCAAAACCCTTCAGCCTTCCACTTTTCTATCTGACGACTGCATTTTGCTAATAACCAATTACTAACGGGAACAATCATGCCGCTTATTTCAAGACTAGGAATAAACTCGATTGGAGGCATTAAGCCTTTTTCTGGATGCTGCCAACGAATTAAAGCCTCAAACCCTACAATGGCCCCTGTAACATTAACTAGAGGCTGGTAATGAATACGGAACTCCTCTTGCTCCAATGCTCGATGAAGCTCATTTTCCATATGCTGTTGTTTTTCAACGGCTAACGACATGGAACGATGATAAAAGGCATAACCGTTACGACCGTTCTCTTTCGCATGATACATAGCTGTATCAGCAAATCTCATTAAGTCATCAATATCTTTCCCTTCAATTGGAAAGATAACTACACCTATACTCGCCCCTATTCTTAACTTGTGCTGCTTAATATCTATAGGCTGAGAGAGTATTTCTAACAATTTATCGCAGATTATTTGTACATCAGCTTTGATTCTTTCTTGGTTGTCATGAAGAAACTCCAACAAAACAACAAACTCATCTCCCCCCAAACGAGCCACTGTATCATTTGCACGTACTTGGCCTATAAGTATCTCCGCCACCTCTTTAAGGAGCAAATCACCAATACCATGCCCAAGTGAATCGTTAATCGTTTTAAAATGGTCTAAATCAATAAACAACAGTGCGTTATAAACGCCATTTCGCTCACAGCTTAAAATTGATCTAGATAATCGGTCATTCAGTAATACTCGATTGGGCAAACCGGTTAAATTATCGTGGTTAGCTATATGGCTAATATGATCTTGGACAACTTTTTGACTCGTAATATCAGTCGCCACAATCAGTGTTGCAGGTTCAGAAAAATACTCGAATGGCGAAGCCTGAATTGAGAAATGTAATTGTTCGCCATTTTCGCGAGACCAAGAAAACTCAGTTATATCAACCGGCGCATTATTGGCTTCGACGCTACGGCGGATAACATGCATCCGCTCAACTTCATCTTGAAACGAATGGAAATCTGATATGGTGACACCCACCAAAGACTCTACCGATACGTCATAAAACTCCGCAACCTGCTGATTACAAAATAACACTTGGTCTTTACTATTAAGCGCCACAATCAACTGGGGAGCTTGATTGATAACCTGCTTTAACAAGTGCTCACTTTGCACTAGGGCTAAATGGTTACTCTTTTTTTCATGAAGTAGTTTTTGCGCTGTATGAATAAATTCATTACCAACATCACTGAGTTGACCTAACTCGGTATTTTTATGTTGCTCAGGTACTTCAAGATATTTACCTTCGCTATCTTCCAGCCTGAGCTCAGCAAATTGTTTAGCTAACAAGGCCAAGGGCTTAGTTAAAAATGCGTGGAAAAGCGCTATTAAAAATACCGCAAGGAGAATATTACGAACGACGCCCGAGACAAACGTAGTTAAAGCGCGTTCAAAAAAGGGCTGTAACGCAAGGTCTTGATCCACAACCACCTGAAGACTACCAGGCTCAAGGTTGGCAAACCCAGGCGCCCTAAGTGCTAAAGCATAATCTTTATATTTAGTTGAGATGGCTTCCGTCAACCATTGCGTTTTAGTCTTTTGCAGCGTGGATTCTTGCTCTGCTAAAACCTCACCTAACTCATCTCTAATTTGTACTTTGGAGATGAAGGGATATTGCATAAGCCCATTAACAACTTCTTGGGCAAGCGCCTGATCTAAAGTATGGACCGCGCGCGTAGCCGGGGGTTTACTCGCATCCAGTATATCAATGACGGTTTGATCTAACCGACTCCCTTGCGTTTTATAGTCTTCTAATACATGTAACGAACTCAAGAAGAAGCCAATAGTAAACGCCATCAACACAGTATACTGGGCAAGCTTTACCGCCAACCTATTTCTTACTTTAGGGCTCTGGTGCTTCAAATAGATAACACTTCCTATTATGTTAGGCGCTTGCCTAAATCAGATATTAATAATTGATAATCTCATAAATCATTTAGCTCTTTAAGTAATAAAAGTAAGTTTCTATTAACTACTTACCTGTCACTTAATGTCCTATTGTGAGTACTTACATTCTAGCTAATAATCAGCTTTTTTCCTCATCCTCAGCACTATAATATAAAGTTATCTCTTAAGCCTGAATGAATATTATGCTTCTATATTGTATTTCAATAACATTCGAGGAAGCGCCTCATCAAGGTTTGCAACGTCGTCATCATTTAATTCAATCAGGTCAACGCCCATTTTAATGAACTTTTCCTTTTTCTCGATCTTTGCTGACAACATACTTTTAGGGTTTTCTTTACCCCAATACTCAATATAAAGCTGATGTTGAGGTAGATAAAAATCGGCATCTAAATCTCCTTCGCACGGCAAACCTGTCCGATAGGCATGCAACAAGCCGGACAGATAGAGCCAATTATCAATCTTCCTCTCCGCTTCACAAGTAACATTATGGCCATCACAACAAAGATAATCGTTTTTTCCCTCATAGCCCTGTTGGAATCCGCTCACTCGTGCAGTTAATATCCCATTGTCTAAAATAGACTCTCGCCACATGATATAAGGAATGCCTGTAGACCGATTTTCCCGCTGAAAACCTCCCGCAGCTTCACCTAAAGTGGTTAACAGCCAGCCTTTTCGGCCCGCCTTGATCCAACCTAATTCTTGCAAAAGTAATCCAATAATACGATCAGATAACGACAGCTGAGTAGCCAAAGAATCAAAAGATAAGAGATGGGAATCAACACTCACTAAAGCTCGGTGCTTGACGGTCTCACTTGGCCAAATAATATAACGACCAAACTTAGTGCTTTCACGATAGGTCCCCCCTTCAAACTCACCTTTAGATGTTAATAACCAGTTATCACTTACACGCTTGATCCAACCGAGTGATTCCAGCTCAGTAAACATCTGCTTAGTGGTTTTATCGAGTGCCTTAGCTAAGGCTGAGGTTGAAAGTGGATGTGATTTATCAGACATCTAAGGTCATTCCTAACGATATTATTTAACTCAGAATAATCAAACTTGTTAAGGAGTAAAAGCGATTCACTTTTTTCAGGGAGATAGAGCGCAAAATAAAATCGAAAAGCCTATTTAAACCCCCACCTTAATAAATACTTAACAGGATAAAGCATCTAACTCTAAAAGCTGATATAAATAGCAAATAGAGGGATTAATCCTATCACTTGAGCGGCATTAAAAGGATTCCTCGACTAGGATTAATAATGGACGTAATCTCTGGAGTACTCGCATGGACACAACAATACTCAACTTTTATAAAAAATCTGCTTCAGTGGTATTGTTGGCCCTACTCTTCAACACGCCTTCAGCTATAGCGCAAGAGTGGATTTACAGTGTCGTTCAAGGAGACACACTGTCTGAATTCAGTGAAAAACACCTTTACAAAACATCTTACTGGAAACAACTTCAGAAGATTAATAATATCGCCGACCCTAAACGCATCCCTGAAAACACAAAATTACGTATCCCTATTGATTGGATAAAATCTCAGCCAGCATCAGCACAAGTCATCAAATTTGAAGGGGATGTAGTCACGCAAAGCAAAGAAGGCACTGATTCACAACAAGTGAGTGTAGGTCAGCAACTTAATCTTGGCGATCATTTAGAAACCTATTCACAAAGCAGTGCATTAATTCGCTTTGCTGATGGTAGTGAGATACTGGTATTACAAAACTCTAAAATCGATTTTAACCATATGACGAAATATGGTGAGACTGGGATGGTGGATTCAAGAGTTCGCCTCATATCAGGTGATATAGAGAGTCATGCTGCAACACAAAAAGGCAGTGCTTCACGTTTCGAAATCCATACACCCGCTGCGATCTCTGCCGTTAGGGGAACCCGCTTCCGAACCTCTTATACAGCGGCAGACACGAGTTCAACTATTGAGGTATTAGAAGGTGGCGTCGCGGTAAAAGGTGCGAAAACTACACGTTTAGTTCGTGCTGGCTACGGGACTCATGTTGTTAAAAATAAAGCGCCATTAAAACCTAAAAAGCTCCTACCCGCTCCTCAGCTATTGGCTTACCCACAACCGATCGAAACCATTGGTTCTCAAATCCGCTGGGAAGCTATAGAGGGTGCGCAGCGTTATCGTTTCATCATTGCAGAGTCAAATGAGTTTAGTACAGTGTTATGGGATAGTGACAGTGAACGAAATGCCATCAGCCTTCCTGACCTAAGTGATGATACATACTTCCTACAACTGCGTGCTGTCGACAAATATGGAATTGAGGGTATAGAACGTGTACAAACATTCACACTCAATGCACACCCTCAACCGCCTTTCCCTATGGCACCAAATAATAAGGCTACAATACGTGGGGAAGCTCCTGTATTGGAATGGACCCAATCCAGCGAAGCGGTCAGCTACCGATTACAGATAGCGTCCGATCAACAGTTTTCTAACATATTACTTGATCGCCCTTCATTAACGAGCAACCAATTTACGGCATCCGAACTACTGCCCACCAACACCTATTACTGGCGTGTAGCCAGTCTTGCTGGCGATGGAGAATTAGGACCTTATGGTACTCAACGTAGCTTAACCGTAAAACCAATTCCTGCGACTCCCGAGCCCGCACTCGTCCAAAATGAACGTGAAATAAAACTCTCATGGACTTTAGGCTTACCGGATGAATCCTACCAAATACAAATATCTAAAGATCCATCATTTAAATCCATTATTACAGATACAAGGTTAACAAAGCCGGAGATTACACTGGAGCGTCCTGAAGGATATAGATATGTTCGCGTTAGATCCCTAGCAGAAGATGGCTTTGCCGGTGCTTGGGGTGTTACTCAAGAATTAACACCGCCCCCGAACGAAAACTGGATCTATGTGTTTGGTTCTTTTGTAGCCACTATATTGTTGCTGTGAACACATACAGACTATGAATAAACGTCGTATCCAGCTTTTTGTTATAGGCTTTATGCTGTTATTGCTGGTTGTTAGCTTCAACAGTTCTGTGCTTAAACGCATAGATCTGATTATTTACGACACGTTGTTAAATTTATCGGGCCACCCGGCCCCTGAAGAGATCGTTATTGTTGCGATTGATGAAGAAAGCATCATGCGTCTGGGGCGCTGGCCATGGCCTCGAACGACCCATGCAGAATTACTTAATCAACTGACCCAAGCCCAAACCACCGCTGTGGGCTTTGATATTTTATTTTCCGAAAAAGAATCCCTTGAGAATGACCGCCTATTTGCTGAAGCTATAGAAAAAAATGGTCACGTTTTTCTGGCGGTAGCACCTGAAAAATCATTAAATTCACAAATTACCGAGCTACTACCAACCCCTACTATTGCTGAGCATAGTGCCGGATTTGCTCATGTTGATACTGAGTTAGATATTGATGGTATCTGCCGTCGAGTTTACCTCTACGCCGGCTTAGGTGACGCTCATTGGCCTATATTAGGCCTTGCCCTCCAACAAGCTATCCGCGATTACCCTTTAACGCCGGCTCTAGAAAAAACACAAAGCAGTGATACCGGCTGGGTACGTAAAACCCCATTACTAATCCCTTTTTACGGCCCTCCAGGGCATTTCACTCATTATTCATATATTGATGTATTGAATGGCAAGATAGGCCGAGAACATTTAAAAGATAAAATAGTCATCATAGGTGCTACCGCGACCGGAATGGGGGATGCCGTAAGCACCCCTGTTTCTGGACACCATCAACGGATGCCCGGCGTAGAACTCAATGCAAATATAGCGGCGGCATTACTGGAATCCCGGTTTATCACTGAGATAACACCGTGGCAACAATACTTATCCACTCTCATTTTAACTACATTATTAGTATTAGCTGCCATCGTGCTCCCCAAACGGTACTTTCCAATAAGCTTACCTTTTACATTGCTAGCAGCATTAGTTTTATCCTTTACTCTCTTACGTGAAGCTCAACTTTGGCTTCCTCCAACAAATACTATGCTCGTACTGATTTTAGTTTTCTCGCTCTTTAGTTGGCGCCGTTCCTTAGAAACCCAATACAAACTAACGCAGCTTAACAACGAGGTGTACCAGCAACTTAACTTTGATCCAATAACGCACCTACCTAATAAAACAATGTTCAAAGACCAACTGGCGAGCACACTGACAGAAACACCTAGCACGCAAAATGTTTCACTGCTGATCATCCAACTTAGTGGCATCAAAGAAGTTAATAACCGTTTAGGCCTTAATGCAGGTGATGAAATTCTAGCAATGGCCGCACAACAGATACAAAAAGCTGTCGGGTTTTCTCATCCAGTCGCTCGACTAAGTGGAATCGAATTTGCTGCAATCATTACCAACCAGTCCTCCCCTTCAGATACTGCAAGAATCGGCCACCGTCTCATCCAGCTTCTACAATTGCCTTGCGAATTACAGGGCGATCATTTTTTCTTTAAACCCTCCATTGGTGTCAGTACCTATCCACAAGATGGAGACAGTACCGATATATTAATCAGTAATGCCTATGCGGCCATGCATAAAGCAAAATCCAACAACAAGCGCGGGCTGTACTATTATTCGTTGCATTTAAAACAGGAAATTATCGACGAATCCTCATTAACGCGGGACCTTCACTTAGCCCTCAATCAAAACCAACTGGAAGTCTATTATCAACCTCAAGTCATCAGCGCTACCGGAGAAATAATCGGCCTAGAAGCACTATTGCGCTGGAAACATCCTGAAAGAGGTAACATATCCCCAGCATCTTTTATTCCTATTGCAGAGAAAACTGGACTAATTATGTCTATAGGGGATTGGGTACTGGAAACGGCCTGTAAACAAGCCGTCACTTGGAACAAAGGCCTGAAAAAAGAGATACGTATAGCCATCAATATTTCAGCTATTCAATTTTATGATAATTTTATAGTTGAGCGTGTAAAACAAATATTGGATATCACTGCGCTCCCTGCACACCTATTGGAGCTCGAGCTAACAGAATCTGCTCTTATGAGTAACTTTGAGACGACCATTCAAACTTTACACGAGCTAAAAGATATTGGGATTAATATTGCCGTAGACGATTTTGGTACCGGCTATTCCTCTTTAAGTTACCTAAAGCAATTCCCTTTAGATCGTATAAAAATCGACCAAAGTTTTGTGCGTGATTTAGGGCAAAGTGTAGAAAGTGCTGAAATCACTCAAGCAATCATAACAATGGCTCACAGCCTTAATCTTCAAGTGATTGCAGAGGGTGTAGAGACTCCCCAGCAACGTAATTTCCTGTTAACGCAAACCTGCGAAGAGCTACAAGGGTTCCTCTTCAGCAAACCTTTACCTGAAGCACAGATCAGCGAACTATTAAAAAGCCCAAGAGGGCTAGGCTCTCCGATAAATAATGCTTAATAGGCAAAAATGTATAAACTCTTCACTTCTCCCTTAGTTCAACGTATATATATGTTCAATTGAAGCGGGAGCGCCCTATGACTACTAAAATACTGATGATCTATACTGGTGGAACTATAGGTATGGAATCATCCGCTAACGGCTACACTCCTGTCCCAGGGTTTGAATCATTAATAAGAAGCCGTTTAGCCCATTCACACCACGCTCTGCTCCCAGAGTTCGATATGCTGGAGCTAAATCCGTTAATAGATAGCGCCAATTTAATCCCTAGCCATTGGACTGAAATGGCAGACATTATTATCCAGAAATATGAGGACTATGATGGCTTTATTGTGCTTCATGGTACCGATACTATGGCTTACAGTGCTTCAATGCTGTCCTTCATCTTACAAGGTTTATCAAAACCCGTTATCTTCACCGGCTCTCAGATTCCCTTATCACAACTGCGAAACGATGCACTCGATAATCTAATTACAACACTACTTCTGGCCACTGATAACTCAATAAATGAAGTCTGCATTTACTTTAGCGGACGACTTTTAAGAGGAAATAGATCGAGTAAAGTAAAAGCAACAGGGTTAGATGCTTTTAACAGCCCGAACTTCCCTTGGCTCGGCCAAGTTGGGCTTAATGTCGAGCTACACTCCAACCTCTTTTTGCCCCAAAAACAACCTCGCTTTTTAAACCCCGAGTTTAAAAAAAATGCCGTTGTTATACTGCCCATATATCCAGGAATTAATGGCAAGCACGTTGAATTACTCAGTTCAGACCCAGACTGTAAAGCCATTATTTTGCGGAGTTACGGCGTAGGTAATTTGCCTGATCAAAATCAGGAACTAATTGATGCACTGAAGGCTGCTGCACAACGAGGCGTAATTTTCGTCAATAACAGCCAGTGCTTACAAGCTGAGATCTTTCAGGGGCAATACGCATGCAGCTCAATTTTAAATGAGATTGGTGTTATATCAGGGGCCGAAATGACATTAGAAGCCTGCTTCTGCAAACTTCACTTTCTATTAGCAACACTGATATCTACGGCAATGATCAAAAATAACTTTGTTAAAAACTTGGCCGGGGAAATCAGTCGCTAAAACATCAAATTAAGGGAGTTGCACTTTAGCTAACCATTCCCGCTCTTCAGGTTCTAAATAAACTTGCTCTAAAAGCTGAACAGCCCAAAAATCTTGCTCTGCAACACGCTTCAATATAGCTACAGCAAGGACTTTGACCACAGGCACTTCACTCCAGATTGAATGATTTAAGCAGCGCCAATGGTTGTTATCTTGTGATTGTGATTTTGGTTTTTCAATCTGCGTAAAACACACATCGCAGACCATAAGACAGTGATTCAAATCAGGTAGTTTTGAAACAGCTGCCACCTCATAGATATGCAACTTAACACCATGATCGCCGCATAGTTCGCAATGTGCCCCACTACGCCGCACTAAATCCTTGCCAAAAATTGACAGCCCACAATTCCGCTCGTGATAACGATCATGACCTTTAGACATAGTTACGTCCCCATGTTTACCCTAAGGGATAGCACATTCTCATTAGAATGGAAGAAATATAAGGGGAACTAAGACTAAGTGATATCGCTTAGAGGGCAACATGAGCGACTAAAATTAACGAGGGGATAGCCTCTATAAGAGATACTATCCCCTCCTGCCGGATGGATACTCCGACTAATCAGCCTTTGCAGGCAAAAAACAAGCAATGTAAACGACCAGAATTTTTTTAAGCGGACAGGTTCTAGAGTGCTTCTAATGTGGTTATGACCACTCTGTAGTCTTTGACGTTCACTCTGAAAATACCAACTTAAAAATGCTACTAATTGCCGCAGCCTAAAGCATTAACAAAAACCGCAACAATCAATCTCCCAGTCGATGTATTTTTATTTATCCTCCTTATTTCATTTCAAAAAATGTCTCAAAGGAAGAACTATCTCTAGTCATGATAAAACACATAAAAAACCAAAGACAATTCAATATTTCAAAAAATACAACCGTGACTTCAACACGAAGTTACACTTTTATTATAGAAGACAATTTCCATTCTGCTGGCGATTGTCATAATTCGCACCGTATAATGCTTGAAATTTTTTCACGCTGAGGATTGGACAATGCTACAAATAGGGACTCCTCTATCACCGTCAGCTACACGTGTATTGATGTGCGGCGGTGGAGAACTGGGCAAAGAAGTCGTTATCGAATTACAACGCTTAGGCGCGGAGGTCATTGTTGTCGATCGCTACAAAAATGCCCCAGGTATGCAGGTTGCTCACAGAAGCCATATCGTCTCAATGCTGGATGGTGATGCGCTTCGTGAAATAATCGAGCTAGAAAAACCACACCTGATTGTTCCTGAAATAGAAGCTATAGCGACCGAAACCTTAGTTGATCTTGAGAATGAAGGCTTCAACGTTATTCCAACAGCTCGTGCAACTCAACTCACGATGAACCGCGAAGGAATTAGGCGTTTAGCCGCAGAAGAGCTTAATATTCCCACCTCTAACTACCGTTTTGCCGAAACACATGAAGAGTATATGGCTGCAGTGGAAACCGTGGGTATCCCCTGTGTTGTAAAGCCGATTATGAGCTCATCAGGTAAAGGTCAAAGCACCATCCAATCCACTGACCAAATTGAACAAGCTTGGCAATATGCTCAAGATGGCGGTCGAGCAGGAAAAGGAAAAGTCATCGTAGAAGGGTTTGTAGACTTTGACTATGAAATAACACTGCTTACCGTTCGTCACGATAGCAACACTAGCTTTTGCGAACCTATAGGGCACATACAAGTAAGCGGTGATTACAGACAATCCTGGCAACCGCAAGCAATGAGCCCAGTGGCACTAGAAAAATCTCGTGAGATCGCAAGCAAAGTAACATCAGCGCTAGGTGGGCAAGGCCTCTTTGGCGTTGAACTCTTTATTAAAGGCGATAAAGTTTACTTTAGCGAAGTATCACCTCGCCCCCATGATACTGGCATGGTGACGATGATCTCCCAAGATTTATCGGAATTCGCACTGCATGCTAGAGCTATTTTAGGCCTACCTATTCCAAATATTCATTTCCACGGTCCCTCTGCATCGAGCGTCATCTTAGTAGAAGGCGAATCAGATAAAGTACGATTTGGTAATCTACAACAAGTCCTCGCGGAGCCGAATACTCAAATCAGATTATTCGGCAAACCGGAAGTTTCTGGGCAACGACGTATGGGTGTTGTATTAGCCCGAGATGAAACTGTACAAGCCGCTAAAGAGAAAGCTATTCGTGGCTCAACCTCAGTCAATGTAGAACTATAACGTAGAATCAAAGCACTATTTCCAACCGGAATAGTGCTTTACTCTAAATATTAGGGAACCTTTAGTGATTACCAACAACTAAGGATAGAATAAAGTAAACACAATAATCGGAGTCACCTATGGCTGAACCTAAATGCCCAGAATGCTCAATCTCAGGGGTTGAACACATCGTTTCAAAAGACAGCGAAGAAAGAGCACGTGATAGCCAAGCTTGGTTCCAAATCGCTTATTGCAATGGCTGTGGACATATCTATGGCGTTTTCGCCAAACACACTATCCCAGCAGGTAAAAAAGGGCCGCAACTCGTTTTACATCGTTAGAAAATAAATAGATGTAACACGCCTCTTATTGTCATACCGAACAAGCCACCATAAACAGCATAGCGAATCACTTGGCTGATTCGCTTACCCGCAGCGGCAAAGATCGCAATACCAGCAACATCCAGCGGATTAGTGGCAAAACCGGCCATACGGTTAAGCTCGTTTACACTAATAAGCCCCTCGTTCATCAGATCTATAGTGATACCCATAAAAGCGGTTCCACCTGCAATAAATTTAGTCACTATAGGTAGCACGGTTGCTTCAGGTAAACCAATTAGAGCCAGTAACGGGGCGAGTAATGAGCTTAATAAACTAATAACCCCTGTCGCTTCAAATACATTCACTAAAAAGATCGCCAGTATTAGCATAGGCAGCATACCGAACACGATCTTCATCCCCTCTTGACCACCATCACCTAAGATCTGAATAACCGTTTTTTTCTCCTCTTCTGGCGAGGTCGATTTGACGACAGTTTCAGTAGTATCAGGATCAACAAGGTTACGAGTTAGCACGTAGTAAGTGAAAGAAGCTGCCGCTAAGCCACCAATTATAGATGTAATCAGAATTACACCTATATTAAGCCCCATTGCACTTAACGGGAACGTCGCATTGGCTTGTGACATAGCTAAGACCATCGCTAAAGTAGCCGCGATATAACGGCGTGAGGTGCCATTCCTATCCATCAAAGCTAAAGTAGCAATAGGGCCTGCGAAACTAACAAAAAGCAGCTTAATCATGGCAAAAATGCCAAGGCCTGGAATACCAAAAATACGTGCAATCGGTGCCAGTAAATTTGAAAACCAGCTCAGCACACCTTTAGCATCAAGGAGTTTCATGAACGCAGACATTACAACCATAATGGGTAAAAGAATATATAAACCCATATCCAAACCGGTTCGCCCGGAATCTAGGATAACTGCAATGATCTGTTCCACGATAAATAGCCTTGGCTAGAAATAAGAGGCAATTTTACCTAGAGGCTAGAAGTGAAACCAGCTATTTATAGTCTATACAAATATTAGTGATGACTGCTCGTATCACAAATCATAAGGCTCAATCTGAAAAGCTTCCATGGTATAACCGGAAGCCGCAAGCTCATTCACAACCGTTTCTGTATTTATACGACCACTAATCCATACCGCATCATATAAATTTTCCACATGAGTTCCAGGCTCAAATCGAACATAGATAATCTGGTTGGAGGGTGGAGGAGGTACATGGATACATGCACCAAAATAAGGAACTAAAAAGAACTCAGTAACACGAGTACCATCCGATTCGACCGGTACGACATAACCAGGAATTTTAATCATCTGACCATCAAAATCAGGCACAGTCGGAGCAGATTGCATAGCTACCATCATCTCATCCAGCAGCTGTTGTGCTTTAGGATCAAAATCATCAATAGCCGCCAACTGCTCAGAACTATTAAATATCGCATCCATAGAGAAATCAGCAGGCATCAACTGTTCCCACTCTACTGGCTTCACTGACTCACCGTTAATCACCTCTTCGGCACAAATAAAACTTGAGCTAGCGATCAACCACACAGCGATAATAATATGTTTAAACATTCAATTTCTCTTGTTATAACTTAATCGACATACCGTCAGCCAAAGAGTTCCGGTAAGCACGATAACCGGGTACTAATCCAGCTAAAGATCCAGCCGCGACCACCATACCTACTAGCTGCCATTGCCATAAACTTAAACCTTGTACCGCTAATCGTACCCCAAACTGATCCTGAATTAACGGGCTGGCATAAAGCATTACCAAATAAAGTACACCAATACCCAGTAAAACACTCAATAACGTAACCAATAATGATTCTAATATAAGTAATGTCAATATATGTATAGGACGCGCACCTACAGAGCGCAAGATAGCCATCTCTCGGCGGCGTTCATTTAAACTACTTAACAGCAAGGCTAGCAACCCAAGTACTCCTGAAACAACCACTAAACCAGAAATAGCGAACAGTGTTTTTTCAACGAAGGAAAACATACCCCACAACTCCTGCAAAGCAAGTCCTGGTAAAATAGCCATTAACGGCTCATTCCTATACTGATTTATCTTCCGCTGTAGATGAAATGTAGAAAGACGAGAGTTAAGCCCAAGCATAAACGCCGTAATTTGTTTAGGCTTAAGTTTCATTTTAAGCACTTGCTCTGCCGTTACTTTAGAGCCGGGTAATTGCACCCCAGACTGCCAATCAACATGGATAGCCTCAATCGCCTCCAAAGAAACAATAAGCGTATTATCAACAGGCGTACCTGTAGGTTTTAAAATGCCTACAACATTAAACGGCTTATCATCATGCTTCATCAAACTGGCACTCCCCATACCATGGGCGATCACAACGGGAGAGCCTAAGTTATAGCCTAGTTTTTTAGCAACCTCAGCACCAATTACTACATCGAAAAGCCCTTCAAAGCCTCTACCTTGAGAAAAGGCGAGTGGCTGTTTGGCACCATATCGGTAATGCTCAAAATACGCTGAGGAGGTACCTAAAACCCTAAACCCGCGATGAGAATCACCTAATGAGAGAGGAATACTCCATTTAACATTGGCATCTTGGCTAATATTTTCATAGCTTTTCCACGTTATATTATTGGTAGCATTCCCAATATGGAAAACAGAGTACAGTAATAAATTTATCTGCCCACTTCGCGCACCTACGATCAGGTCAGTAGAAGATACAGTCGATGAAAACCCCTCTTTAGCTTGCTGCCTTATAATGTCTACACCTAGCAGCAACACAACACTCATACTAATAGATAGCAACATCATTAATAGAGTGGCCTTCCTATTTAAAAAGCTTTTCCAGGTTAAATGAAACAAAGTCATAAGCTATATCCTCCATTAGATGAAGGGGTTAGCCTCAATTTCTGCGAAAAGTGATGTTCTAAAGCGCTATCGTGACTAACAAAAATTAACGTGGAGCCGGATAATTCACATTGAGATAATAACAACGCTAAAAACTGGTCTCGCGCATCTACATCAAGTGCCGATGTAGGTTCATCTGCAATAATAATCTCCGGCGAACCTAAAATCGCTCTTGCCGCACTCACCCTTTGTTGCTGCCCTACAGAAAGGGCCGCTGCATTTTGTTGATAGAGATGTTTATCCATCAAACCTAAACGCTTAAGTAGCGCCTCAGCCCCCTGCTCTACAGAACCAAACTCATCGATAGCACGTGCTCTTCGCGTAGACGAAAAACGGCAAGGTAGACAAACATTTTCTAATAAACTCAAAAACGGTAGTAAGTTAAACTGCTGAAAAATAAAACCTATATGGTCAGCTCTAAACTTATCTAACTGGGACATCTTCATGAGGGCATAGTCATGGCCTAAAACTTTGATATCACCATGCTCAGGGGCAAGCACACCACCCAAGATATTAAGCAATGTGCTTTTTCCGCTACCCGAGGGGCCTTTTATGAAAACTTTTTCACCGTGATAAAGTTGAAACTTAGGAATGGTTAAGCAGGGTGTGCCATCACCCCACTTAAATAAAAGATCATCGATAGTTACGGCTAATTTTTTCATTTTAAAAACCAAACTCGAGTAATGCCATTAGAATTTAAAGCCTTTAGAGGAAGGAGTTAACTCAAGCTGCTGAGCTCCCTTATCTGTAATTAGATTCACATGGAGCTTCTCTACTCCTTTAAACGAATCAAACAAACTCAATGTCATATCTGTCAACGCTTCAGGGTTACTACACTTAAAATGATAAGTCGCCGTAATATCAGCATGCCCTTCGTGATCATGCTCTTCATGATCCGCATGTTCTTCGTGATGGTCATGACCTTCATGTTCCTCGTGATCTGCATGTTCCTCATGATCATCATGGCCTTTATGCTCTTCGTGATCCGCATGTTCCTCATGATCATCATGACCTTCATGCTCTTCGTGATCCGCATGTTCCTCATGATCATCATGATCATCATGGCCTTCATGCTCTTCGTGATCCGCATGATCCCCATGCTCTTCACCCCAAACAACCTCAACATGCTCCGTCAGACAGTTAGCAGAGGCAGAAAGTTTCAAAATGTTATTGGCATTTTGTAATAGTTTTAAAGCTTTCTCTTGAGTCGCTTTATCTTCAGCCGATTTTGCTTCGTATTCAAACCCTACGATATTCGCCATTGGCGAGCGAAGCACAGCTTCTACATCACCTTGATCTGTTGCGATATTTAACACCGCTTCCCCATGCACATGCGCTTCAAGTGCTGTAGCAATAGGACTTAACATGCATGAAATTAAAGCACTACCTATAGAAATGTAATGGACTCGCTGGAACATGATGCTCTCCAATAAAATGATATAATATAACATTACTATACAGTTTTACGCCGGCTTATGACAACAAGCTCAGGCTATCTTGAGGATCAAAGAATAATCGATCGCTGCCAAAAAATAGCTGTAAAGAGGGATAATCCAGTTTCTTATGGTTTATCAGCGCTGCATTTATCCAATAGAATCTCACCCAACCGTTTAATTGCATTCTTTCGCGACGCATTCCAGTGGTGAGCAAAGCTAATACGTAAACAATTTCGATACTGATCTTGTGCTGTAAATAAGTTACCTGGAGTGATCACTATACCTTCCCTACGGGCATCCAAATAACAGTTATCTACTTTATAGTGCTCTTCAAGCTCAACCCATAACGCAAGCCCTCCCTGAGGCTGGCTCACTCTTATCTCGCCAAGTTCACGCCAATATAAAAACAGTAGATCAATCAACTGATCTCGCTGCTCTTTAAGTAAGTACTTATATTTACGCAGATGCTTTTCGTAAGAACCATCATCCAAAAAATCAACTAATCCCTGCTGCGTAAAACGGCTTAAGGCAAGCATATTGACCATTTTTAAAAACATTAAAGAGGATTGCTCTCTACTCGAAACAACCCAACCTAGCCTCAACTCTCTTGAAAGTGATTTAGAGTAAGAGCCACATAAAATGACATTATCATTCCGATCCAGCTGTTTTAATGGGGGAAGACGCGCACCAAATGATAGATCCCCATAAATATCATCTTCAACAATAGTAAAGCCAAATTGTTCCGCTAATTGAAGCAACCGCTTACGTTCAGTATCAGGCATCACTGAGCCTAAAGGCGTTGCAAATGCAGGAGTTACTACACAAGCAGCTATTTTCCATTTAGATAAAGTCTCAGTTAAAGCATCTATAGAGATACCCTCCGTTGACGTAACGGGGATTTCAAGTACTTGTAAACCAAGGCTTTCTAATAACTGCAGCACACCATAAAATCCAGGGGATTCAACTGCGACTATATCCCCTGCCTGACAACAGGATTGTAATGCTAAAGATAATGCATGCTGGCAACCCGCTGTAATCAAGACATCTTGCTCATCAAACCTACAACCTAGACGCTGATATCGGCTAGCAATTTGCTGACGTAAATAGAGTGACCCTGCTGGCTCATCATAATATTGATGTTCAGAACCGCCCTGTTGCCGTAAGGCTCTTGATAAACAACGATTTAGCTCAGTAATACCTACAGGGCGTTGCGATCGTTTATCAATTTGAGGCGCTATATCAAAAGCAGCATTGTGCGTCATGATATCTCTCATCACGTCGCTCATATCAATCAGATGGGGCTCAGACCTGATCTGCATTACAGAGGGGCTTTGTGCAGGTATTTTTGCCTTAGTATTCAGCTGAACTGAAACAAAATAGCCTGACTTTGTTCTTACCTCCACAAGACCTGCCGCTTCTAAACGCTGATAAGCATGAATCACGGTGGCTTTAGACAGCCCCCTCTCCTCACATTGAGTCCGGATAGAAGGCAGTTTAGTGCCTGATGGGAGCCGACCTAAATATATGTATTCAGCGAGCTCTTGTTCCAGTTCTTGATATAGGTATTTCATTTAGCCTCTCTCATCTGTACCTATTATAAATTATTTTTCTATGCCTGTTCCTATCTTTTTATCTCTGTACATTATGCAGCTATCAGTAATTAGAAAAGTGCGTCCTGATGAAACCATCTAGTAGTAATCAAATTCCCCTAACCTCCCTTTGTGAATCCGCTCCACTGCCTGGGAATGGAAAGTTTCATGTAAAGCTTGTAGAAGGCTTCTATCAAAACTTACGACGCTTAACGAGCTGGCCCTTACTGGCCCTATTTTTCACCCTGACCTGGGTACGTATAAACGGGCAGCCACTCATCATGTTCGACTTTGATGCCCACCGTATTTTTCTGTTTGGCACTGAACTATCTTGGTATGATCTGCCTGCCCTTGCAGGTATCATGATTTGCGGGGCCAGTTTGTTATTCTTTATGGCGGTCGGTTGGGGACGTGTTTGGTGCGGATTTGCTTGCCCACAATCAATATGGACTTGGTTATTTATTCGTATCGAAGATTTAATTGAGGGGCGTGCTGCAAAACGCTCTCGATCAGATCAGCAATCACTCAATAGCCAAAGGCTTTTTAGGCGGGTTATCAAACATAGTCTTTGGTTAATACTATCCTTTATTACGGCTATTACCTTCTGCGGCTACTTCACACCTATAGATCAATTAATCCAAGATCTGCTTCATTTTGATCTATCCCTTTTCGGCCTATCATGGATCATTATTATGTCCCTCTTAACCTACGCTAATGCTGGCTTAGTAAGAGAGAAGGTTTGTTTGCATATGTGCCCCTATTCACGTTTTCAAGGGGTTATGTTTGATGAAAAAACTTACACTGTGGCCTACAACCCTGCTCGCGGGGAGCCTAGACAGCACTTAAGAGGCCAAGAAGAAAACGCTGGGGACTGCGTAGATTGTGGGATTTGCGTCCAAGTATGCCCTACAGGAATTGATATACGAAATGGCCTTCAAGCCGCTTGTATCGATTGTGCAGCTTGTATTGATGCCTGTGATTCTGTAATGGTTAAATTAGGTAAAAAAACGGGCCTGATTGACTTTTATTCAGAACAGGCACTCTCAACATCAAACCTTATTGAGTCTCAGAAAGATAAAACCCGCTCTTTACTAAGACCACGACTACTAGGTTACTTAAGCATCTGTATTGCCACAGCTTGGGGAGTCACTTATACACTACAAAATAAGACTGAATTGATCATAGAAATTGCTCGGGATAGAGCTTCACTTTATCAAGTCACTGAAGGGCTAATCTGTAATCACTACCATCTTGAACTCGAAGCTTTCACTTCTCGCATAAAGCAGATTTCCGTTGCTATTACCGCCCCAAGCTCTTCCATTCCTTTACAACTCATCGGCCCTAATCATCTGAATTTGATCGATCAAAGTACAACAACACTTTACAAAGTTTGTGCGCCAAATCACATGCTACCAGCAAAAACAGATATTACCTTTATGCTGACATCAGATTCCTTCAGCGCTTCGAAAAATAGTACATTTTTAGCGCCTAGATAATTAGGCCTTACCACTAGGCGAAGAGTTAACAAACATACTAGAGAGACTGAGCAAAATTATGGTTTAGCACATATAAACTAAGAGGAAAACTCGAACGATCAATCTACAAGGCGCAGCTTTTCAGCCCTAGATAACTTTTTGATCGCCGCTTCACGTTGACAGGCTGATGATTGATCGGGTTGCTCTTCACGCCATACCATCTGAACCGGTCGGCGCACTCGTGTGTATTTAGCCCCTCCCACTAAATCACCATTATGCTGACGTAAGCGGCGCTCTATATCAGTTGTTACTCCTGTATATAATGTGCCATCAACACATTTCACTATATAGACATACCAACGACTCAGGCCTGTATCCTTAACCATTTATTATCTAATCATCGCATTAAAGTTTCGTAGGATTTTACATGAAAATTGATGCTATCGATCATCTCTCTAACAGTAACTAACCTTAGGATAACAGAAAATAAACCGACACAATTTGTGTAAAGGCTTTGAGTCAAAAGCCGCACAACCCACACTAGACAATACTGATCCCTGCTTTATAACAACGCTCCCTGAAATGACCTGATGAGCTACCGAAATAGCTTAGATATCTAGATAAAAACCTTATTTAAATTTCTAAGCATATAAATATTTTAAAAAGGAATGTAAGGACATACTTTCCTTAAAAAGGCCGCGTTTTCTAGGGTTAAAAAAGTCAAGATAAAAAATTAAGTCCACACCTATATATAATAGCTACATAGTGTGGATAAAAATCTAAGCCATCTTTTATATTTAAACAACAAAAACTATAACCTATTGATTAAAATAAACTTTCTAAAAAGATCAGATAAACACCAAAAAGCTCAATGCCTTATAAAACAAGGCTTCCAGCAATCTACCCAAAACTTATCCAACAACTTATGCACAGATAAACTGAGTAACTTTAACACCCACTTAGCTGCACTATTACATTCCCATGAAATCAAGAGGTTATAACAACTAAATAGTGAGTTAGCTAAACAGAAACGAGTACGGAGCTAAAGGTGAAAATCTATTGAAAATAAATACCGACTTAGATATCGGTTTTATCTTTATACTCACAGAGGTCTTCAATAAGGCAGGCACCGCATTTGGGTTTTCTAGCCACACAAATATAACGGCCATGAAGAATTAGCCAATGGTGGGCATCAATCAGGAACTCCTTAGGAATAAAACGCATAAGCTTCTGCTCAACTTCATTAACATTTTTTCCCGGTGCAATTTTAGTGCGGTTAGATACTCGGAAGATATGCGTATCAACAGCCATCGCAGGCTGCCCAAAAGCAGTATTTAAAACGACATTGGCGGTTTTACGCCCCACACCTGGCAAGGCTTCTAAGGCTTCACGCGTATCAGGTACAACTGAATCATGTAGCTCCACCAGCATTTTGCAGGTTTTGATTACATTTTCAGCTTTGGTATTAAATAAGCCAATGGTTTTTATATATTCCTTTAAGCCATCAACACCTAAGGCATAGATTGCTTCGGGAGTATTGGCAACGGGATACAACTTTCGAGTCGCTTTATTGACCCCAACATCGGTGGATTGGGCAGACAAAATAACAGCAATCAGCAACTCAAAAGGGGAGCTATACTCTAGCTCAGTGGTGGGATGAGGATTCTCGTCTCGCCAACGAGAAAATATTTCGTATCGCTTTTGTTGGTTCATTATTTGTAATTAGGCATTAAAAATTTTATGAGTCAAAAAGGGTAACCTTATTGCGTCCATTTTGTTTGGATTTATATAAGGCCTTATCTGCTTGCTCTAACCAAGCAGTAGCACTCTGAACTTCTAGATCAATTTCAGACACACCTAAACTAATAGAGCAGTTAATCTGATGCTCACCATATTGCACGCAGAGTGACGCAACATTTTCACGTAACCTTTCAGCAAAGATCATCGCATTGATACCGTTAGTACCAGTGAGGATAGCCCCAAATTCCTCACCACCATAACGTCCGGCAATATCAGTCTTACGTGCCTGCGCCTGTAAGGCCTGAGATATTACGCGAATAACCTCATCACCCGCCTGATGGCCATAGGTATCATTCACTTTCTTAAAGTGATCAATATCAAACATAACGAGTGAGCTCACAGACTCTGTTCGGCTATAACGCGCATACTCTTGGTTTAAACACTCTTCCCAGTACCCACGGTTATATAAACCGGTTAGCCGGTCTTCGCGGCTTAATTTTTTCAGCTTTTTGTTAGCGTCTTCTAATGCAATTTGCCCTGTTGCGGTATCTGTTACGTCGTAGATCAAAATACCTATATGATCAACATCGCCTGTTGGAGAGGTTAGCGGAATCAAGGTAATATTTTGATACATAAATTTAGAATAACCTGTAATAGGACGGTTATTCTTAAAATGAAAAAGATAAGGACGCTGCTCCCACGAAATATAAGCGGGATTTCTTAATAAAAAAACTGACTCGAGTTTCTGATTTAACCAATTCGCTGGCAATTCTGGAAACCTTTTAAAAAGGTTTTCACCTGCAACATTTTGAGCTGGGATACCTGAATGGTTTGCCATAAAGCCATTCCACAATTTAATGCAGGCTTGACGATCAATAACAACTAAACCTACCTCCAAATTCTGGATTAAACCTAAAGTCCAGTGCAGATCGTCAATCTCATTTAAGGCGGTCCCATTCATGAGAAGTAACTCGCTATAGTTTGTAGTTTAACGAGTGAGTCCTGTGTAAACACTAACATAAGCTCACAGCGGGTATCATGCTCATCCATCTGATAATCGATTGTGATCATCAAGCTTTCATCCCAATTCTCTGCTTGCTCATCGAACCCAAGAAAGTCACGTAGGATATAAGGAGTTGCTTTACTAAATTCAATATCGAGCTGCTTTGCAAAACTGGTTAGGAAAGCACCGATCAAGGCATTTGATAATGACATAAGAAGCTCAGACGTTCGGAACGTCCCTGAATCTTGGAGATCCATAAGTGTAGCAACTTTATCAAAATTACTTTTTTCAATTAATAAAAACGCCTCTCCTGCAACGCCGCCACCGATAAAACCTTGGCTAATCAGCTCATACTCATTATCTTGAGCAGTGACAAGCCTGCTCTGTAAGCTTTGCGGGTCAACCATAGCTACAACGGGAATTGGAAGATGGACGAATGTATTCAGTAGCCTAGCAAGCATCTCTCCGGCTTGCCCCATCGCTATATTGGCTATCTCTTTATAATATTCAGGTAGTCCGATCTCAGACGGTTCTTCAGAGGAGGTCTCAGCGGTCTGCTCTAACTCAGTCAGAAGCCCAAAACGATTTAAAACTTCAGCAATCTTCTCTGGGGTTGTTGGCTTACTGATGAATTCAAGGGCACCCAATGCCAGTACACGCTCTCTGGCTTCTGATTGGACATCACCAGAAATAACGATAACCATGGTGGGTAAGTCATCTTTACGGATGCGTTCTAAAACCTGATAACCATCCATAAGCGGCATAGTTAAATCAAGAAATAGAATATCGCCTTTTCCTGCCCGAACAGCTTCAAGCCCTGCCAAACCATGTTCAGCAAACGTCACCTCAACATTCCATTCACTCAGGACAGAAGCCATTTGCTTACGTGCTAAGCTCGAATCATCACAAATTACAACCGGAACAGGCTGGCTCACATTACACCTTAGATACAACTTAAGAAAATGCTTTAGTAGGTAAGCCTAAAGGATAGCCTAAAAGAACACAATTAACTCTACGTATAATTACTGAACGCTCAATCATTATAGCATATATAACTTATTACATTATCCAGTCACACGCACTCGCTCACGGCGCGGGCTTGGACCAGTTTCCCGTTCAGCTTTACGTGCTTGTATACGCGCATCGATAATATTTTTTAGCGCTATAATCAGCCCCATACCAACAAAAGCACCGGGCGGTAAAATAGCAAAAAGAAAACCGGGATAGTCTTCAACTAAAATTATTTTCCAATTTTCAGCTATAGGGCCAAAAAGAAGATGCATGTCACTAAAAATCATTCCTAAGCCTAATGCTTCCCTCATTGCACCCAGTAGTACTAATACTGCGGTAAACCCCAACCCCATCATTAAGCCATCAAGCAGTGAGGCCTTAACTGGATTTTTACAAGCAAAAGCATCCGCACGCCCCATAATTGCGCAGTTAGTCACAATCAGGGGAATAAAAATCCCTAAGATAAGATAGAGCTCATAAGTAAAGGCCTTCATTAGTAATTCAATCGCCGTTACAAACGAAGCAATTATCATCACAAAAATAGGCAAGCGAACAGAATCCGGGACAAATTTACGGAAAGCAGAAACCGTCAGATTAGATCCCATCAAAACCAAGGTACTTGCTACCCCTAGACCTATAGCATTAACAACAGAGCCGGTTACAGCTAAAAGCGGACATAGGCCAAGTAACTGAACCAGTGCAGGGTTATTGCCCCACAATCCATCATGAGTGATTTTTCTATAATCAGTAGCCATTAGCGAGCGACCTCTGTAATTTTGTCTTCAGTTAGATCTAATAACTCTGTGCGGTGTTCGGCAAAATAATCAAGTGCGCGCGATACCGCGCCAACAATCGCTCTCGGTGTAATCGTTGCACCTGTAAACTGATCAAATTCGCCACCATCTTTCTTAACGGCCCAACGCGAGTCACTGCTACCTTGTTTAGACAATCCGTTAAAGCTATACACCCAATCAGATTTTTTAGTATCAACTTTATCACCTAACCCGGGTGTTTCTTTATGGGTTAATACACGAACCCCCGCCACAGAGCCATCTGCATTAATGCCTGCGATCAACGTAATGATTCCACTATAACCATCAGGGGCAACTAAAGGTAAAATAACCGAGGTAACTACACCATTTTTACGCGCTCGATAAACAGTTACAGGATCTGAGTGGCCCTGCAAAGTTGGTGCGACTATTTCAACAGTATCTTCAAGTAGATCATTATCTATAGATGAGCGAGGCACTATTTCATATAGTGCTTTTGCCTTCTGCTCTCTCTCATTTTGAGCAATACGGTCAACGGTTGTTACTTGTGTCGTTGCTATAACAGCAGCACAAACGACAGCAAACAAACTAATCGCAATAGTGCTAGTACGGAGAGCACTTAACATCTGCATTAGGCACCTCCTTTCATGCCACGTTTAGCTTTTGCATGCCCATAAGAACGAGGCTGAGTGTATTGATCAATAAATGGCGCTGAAAGGTTCATCAACAATACGGCAAAAGCAACCGCATCTGGATAGCCTCCCCAATCACGAATAACAAAAATCAAAAGACCTATGCCTATACCATAGACAACCTTACCTTTGTTACTTGTAGCGGATGTCACAGGATCAGTGGCAATAAAGAAAGCCCCCAGCATTGTTGCGCCTGCGGTAAGGTGAAAAAATGGATCAGCAAATTGATAGGGATCGATAGCATAAAATACTGCTGCTATAAGCCCTAAGGTCGCAAGAATAGCTAAAGGTGTATGAATCGTTAATACTTTACGG
The DNA here is from genome assembly GCF_030547185.1 of Neptuniibacter sp. 1_MG-2023. Lineage (GTDB taxonomy): Bacteria > Pseudomonadota > Gammaproteobacteria > Pseudomonadales > Balneatricaceae > Neptuniibacter. Next base: position 341,782 of record NZ_JAUOQR010000002.1, on the reverse strand, counting down.
TATATCAAAAATACCCCACCCATAAAGTAAGCCGCACTAACCGCATGCCAAGCGCCCATACCTTGCGCTAACACAGGCGCATTCGCCCATACCTCTTCTGTAGTTTGTCCACCTCGATGACGCATGGCATCCAAAGGCGTTGCCCCTGAATAACTATCGATCATGGCGGGTTCGATACCTGAGAAGATAAGCTTAAACGTGTCAACAAATCCCATAACATGCCAGCTTTGACCATCCTCAACCATCAAAAATGGCATAGTCCAGCTTGTCATAGAGACAGGAAAGGAAATAAGTAATAGCGCATAAGCAACCATAGCGGGGTTAAAAGGGTTTTGCCCTAACCCTCCATACAAATGCTTAGCAATCACAATAGCAACAAACACCCCGACCATCGTCACCCACCACGGCAGGAAAGGAGGTAAAGCAAGTCCTAGCAATAACGCAGTGACTACAGCACTGTAATCTTTAAGATAGAAACCCAATGGGCGCTTACGCATTTTAACCACAATAGCTTCAAATACGACCGCTAACAAACAAGCCCAAATGACGTTAATTAAGGTACCCCAGCCAAAAAAGAAGGTCATTGCGGCCAAGCCTGGCAAAGTAGCAAGCACAACTAAACGCATCACATCTGTAGCGTTAACAGCTTTATGAAGATGAGGTGAGCTGGTACGTATCAGCGCCATTGGTTAAATCTTCCTCAATCAGTAAAACGACTTAGTGTCTGGTTCAATTGTTCAGATTTCTGTTGTGCAACGATTAACTGCTGCTCTATATCTGTCAGATCATCCGTTTGTTCTTCTCGCGCTTTCTCTGCGGCTCTTTCAGCTTTAGTCACCGCTGCTCGCGCCATAGCGGCATCGACTTTCAACTGTTTGAGATCAACCCCTTCTGCAGCGGCTTTATCGAGCTGGATCTTCTCATATTCATCCAACTTAACTTTCGCCTCTTCATGCGCAAGAGTAAGACGCTCTACTTCAGCTTTAAGTTCAGACTGATTATCATCTTCCGCTTCATCTAAAGCAGTTTGTGCTTTCTTCAGTTTAGTTCTCATAATAGAGACTTGCTGTTTTAACACTTTAGGATCAATAGGTTCCAGCTCAACAGGCACACCACCAGCCTGTACAAACGCCTGCGTTAACTGATCCAACTTTGACTGAAGCTTTTCAACACCTGCCTGCATTTTTTCTGCTGCAGGACTATTTGACGCCTGTGCATTAACTAATGCACTTTTAGCCTTCTCGACTTTAGTGGAGAGTGTTTCTATCTCTGCCTTTAGCTCGTCTAACTGGGAAGTATTACTCTCAGTAGAAGGAGCTAGCGCTTGTTCATAACAGGCTTGAGCTTCTTCATACTTAGCTTGTAGTTTTTCCACTCCAGCTTTCATTTTGTCTGCCGCTGGACTAGAAGATGCTACTGCTTGATCTAAGGCTGTTTGAGCTTTAGCTACTTTGGCCTGTAATGCCTCCGCATCAACTTTCAACGCTGCAATCTGTTCTGCAGAAAGTGGCTTGATGGTAACTGAGCTATTTTGAGACGTCTCTTTCTCATACTCCGCTTTACAAGCTTCATATTTAGACTGAAGTTTTTCGACCCCTAACTTCATTTTTTCAACAGCGGGGCTACTTCCAGCAATGGCAACATCAAGAGCTTTACGTGCTTTTTCAACTTTACCTAATGCAGCTTCCATTTCAGCTTTAAGCTCATCGAGCTTAGCACTATCCTGAGCCGGCGACTGGCCACCTGATTCAGCTGCATCATAAGCCGCTTGAGCCGTTTCAGTTTTAGCTTTCTGCTCGACTAGTTTAGCTTTAAGATCAGCTAAATCACCTTCACCACTTTCCTCAGCTTTCGCGAGCGCTTTTTCCGCTTGCTTTAACTTTGTCCGTGCGACCGCTGCATTGGTCTTAAGCTGTTTGATATCTACTACTGGTTCGGAAACGGCTGGGGCATTCAACGCTTGATCATAAGCTTCCTGAGCGGCTTGCGCTTTTGCTTCTAGCTCAGTCACTGTAACTTTGAGCTTATCTTGACCTTCAAGCCCTTTTTCTTCGGCATTTTGTAAAGCTTTTTGCGCTTTCTTTAATTTAGTTCGAGAAACAGCTGCAGCCGTTTTTAATGTTTTAAGATCAGGCTCGGCTGAAACCGTCTGTTCAGATTCTGAATGCAGCTCAGCTTTATCTTTTTTCACTGCTTGGGCTTTAGCCGCATCTTCTGCTCGCTGCTTTCTGCGCAGTTCTTTTTCTATCTTCTCTTGCTCTAGACGGGCTTGCCTTGCCTCAAAGCGCTGTCTTGCATGATCAGCTTTCCGCTGCTCAGACTCCTCTTCACGAATCTCAGCTTTTGCAAAACGATAATATTGCACCAAAGGTAGATTACTGGGGCAAACATAAGAGCAAGCGCCGCATTCAATACAATCAAACAGATTGTGATGCTTCGCTTTTTCAAACTCTTTCCCTTTAGCAAACCAATAGAGCTGCTGCGGCAATAACTCAGCGGGGCAAACCTGTTCGCACATACCACATCGGATACATGGATTAGCTGGCGGTGCTGGCGGCATCTCAGCATAAGTGGCAGCGATAATACAGTTAGTTGTTTTAATCATGGGTATAGACTGATCATCTACAGTGAACCCCATCATTGGCCCACCAATAACCATCCGATACAGCGCTTGCTTATTCACTCCCGCAGCGTCCAGCAGTGTTTTCAAAGGTGTGCCAATTAACGCTCTCATATTGTGTGGATGGGCTAAGGCTTCTCCTGTTAGCGTCACAATACGAGAGATCAACGGCATACCTTCATACACCGCCTCATAGATCGCTGCTGCAGTACCAACATTTTGACAAACAATACCTACATCAGCAGGAATGCGGCCACTAGGTACTTCAATACCCGTCAGCAGTTTAATCAGTTGTTTTTCACCACCTGATGGATAGATAGTAGGAACAACTATAATATCCAGATTCAAAGAGGTATTTTTAGCCGCTAACTCTAATGCGCGAATAGCTTGAGGTTTATTATCTTCAATACCAATCATCACATGATGAGGGTTTAGAAGATGAGCAATAATCTCAATACCTTTAATTACATTGTCGGCATGCTCTCGCAGCAACATATCATCAGCGGTGATATAAGGTTCACACTCCATGGCATTAAGCACAAGTGTATTAACTATATGATCATCACCCAGGTGTAGTTTCACATCAGTAGGAAAGCCTGCACCGCCCATACCGCTTATGCCATGATGCCGAATAAAGTCAATCAGCGCCTGCTTAGATATAGCCGTATAATCATCTAAACCTTGATGATCGCCCCACTGATCCTTCCCATCCGTTTCAATCACAATGCAGGGAGCCTGCATTCCTGAAATATGCGGAACAGGCCGTTTTTCAATGGCTATAACTTTACCTGAACTTGGCGCATGGACATTAACACTGATACGCCCAACCGCTTCAGCAATCACTTGCCCTTTTAGGACAGAATCACCGACAGCAACAACAACCTCGGATGGCGCACCTATATGTTGTGACAGCGGAACGATAAGCTCAGCAGGAATCGGGGCCGTTTGAATCGCTAGTCCGGTGCTACGTTGCTTATTTTCAGGAGGATGCACACCACCATGAAAAGAGAACTGAGTACTCATTAAGCTGTCCCCTCTTCCGCTACTTCGCCACGAAGGTCAGTTACAATAAGCTGTACACCCGGCTTAGGCATATCCCACTTCCAAGTATTCAGGGTCGTTTCAACTGGCAACATATCTATACAATCAACAGGACAAGGCTCAACACAGAGATCACACCCCGTACATTCCGAGACAATCACTGTATGCATCTGTTTAGCCGCACCTAAAATAGCGTCTACAGGGCACGCCTGAATACACTTAGTACAACCAATACATTCATCTTCACGAATATAAGCAACCGTTTTGACCGGCTCTTCTTCCACACCACCATCAAGAGGAATCGCTTCGACATCAAGTAGATCCGCCAGCGCTTCCACTGTGCTTTGCCCACCGGGAGGGCACTTATTGATGGCATCTCCGTTAGCGATCGCCTCTGCGTAAGGTCGACAGCCTGGATAGCCGCACTGGCCACATTGCGTCTGCGGCAGGATAGCATCAATTTGATCGACAATAGGATTTCCTTCAACACGAAAACGCACCGAAGCAAAACCAAGCAATAAACCGAAAGCTAAAGCCAGCCCCAACAAAGCAAGAACGGCAATTAAGATGTAATCCATTATGTGCTCCCTAAATCTGAACCAGACCAGTGAAGCCCATAAAGGCTAAAGACATTAGACCCGCTGTCACCATACCAATAGCTGCACCTTGGAAAGGTACTGGCACATCAGCTACAGCGATACGTTCACGCATCGCTGAAAACAGGATTAACGCTAAAGAAAAACCAACCGCTGCTCCAAAGCCATAGACAATGGAATCAATAAAGCCGTTCACTTTCTTGATATTAAGTAAAGCGACCCCTAAAACAGCACAGTTAGTCGTAATCAATGGCAGAAAGATACCCAAAACTTTATAGAGTAAAGGGCTCGTTTTACGTACAACCATTTCAGTGAACTGCACAACGACCGCTATCACTAAAATAAAGGTAATTGTTTGCAAAAACGCTAAGTCTAAAGGCTGAAGCAAATAAGTGAATGCCAAATAGCTACATACCGATGACAGAGTCAGTACGAAGGTCGTTGCCAGAGACATGCCCATAGCAGTCTCCAACTTATTGGAAACCCCCATAAAAGGACATAGCCCTAAAAACTGAACCAGTACGAAGTTATTCACCAGTACCGTGCTGATAACAATCAGAAGATAATCTGTCATAAACCTATAACTAACTAAATAGCATTTACGAAATGCAATCGAAGGCTCACGCTCGAAAGCGACCACTTAAAATAAAACCAGAATACTCTAAAGTTTACCGCTTCTGATAAAATTTAGGTATAGGGCAATCCTGACTTAGCGCAAAGAACAGGAAGGTCAAATAACCTCCCTTTATACACTATTTAGATCAATGCTTGCTGCTTCAGCTTCTCTATCGCGGCTTCCAACTGAGCAGATGCTGTATCACCCGCTAACTGATCTAATTGAAGGTTAAGTGCCCCCTCAAGACGTGCATCAGTTTCAAGTATTGAAATCAAACCTGCTTTATTTAATAACCCATCTAATGCCGATAGATTACCATTCAAGCTCGATAGTTGAGCTTGATTAAAGGCCACAACAGCACGCCCTTGTTCAAACAATACTGCTTCCAAACTAAATAGTATCGTTTGACGCTGTTCGTCAGTACCACCAGATACAGTAATAGTAGCCGCCTGCTGGCCTAAACGAATTACGCGATCTGCAGCTGATACTTTTGACTCACTAACAAGGTTACTGTCTAGATCTATCACTTGCTGCGAACCATCATTAATGATCATTCCCGCAGCAACCGTTGCATTGGTTAAACGATCAACAATGATAAATGATCCTGTGCCGTGATGAGAGCGATAATCATCGGCAACTACTGGACGCTCAAGCGTAATTTCACACCGACCAATTTCATTTAACTCAAGGGTACTAACAGCACTTTCTTCAAGCGTATTAACATCGATGCGGTTACGAACATTGCTAATACCACCCGCAACACGGGTTGTATTCAATTTAACTTCATATTGACGGCCGGCTTGCATCGCCTCTTCTGACATCCAAACAACCATGGCATCAAACCGATTCGTACTTGCTGGTACTGCATCGGTATGAACCAATATATCACCACGTGATATATCAATTTCATCTTCCAATGTCAGCGTTACTGCCATTGGAGGGAAAGCTTCTTCAATCTCGCCTTCGAAGGTAACAATCGACTTCACTTTACTCGATTTGCCTGATGGTAAAACGGTCACTTCATCCCCTGGACGCACGATACCAGAGGTCAACGTACCACAATAACCACGGAAATCTAAGTTAGGACGGTTTACATACTGTACAGGGAAACGAAGTTCATCGAAGTTTTTATCGTTTGCAATCTCAACATTTTCTAGAGTTTCCATTAGAGGATTGCCATCAAACCAACTCATTGGCTCTGATGCAGTCACAACGTTATCGCCTTTAAGTGCAGAAATTGGCACAAATTGAATATCAGGCAGATCAAGCTGCTCGGAAAATGCCAAATATTCGGCTTTAATCTCTTCAAAGCGCTCTTCGCTGTAATCCACTAGATCCATTTTGTTAATAGCAACAATGGTATGCTTGAGTCCTAACAAAGAAACAATAAAACTGTGACGTCGTGTCTGGACCTGCACACCGTAACGAGCATCAATCAAAATGATCGCTAGATCACAAGTAGAGGCACCGGTCGCCATGTTACGAGTGTACTGCTCATGCCCCGGTGTATCCGCTATGATAAATTTACGTTTTGAGGTAGAAAAGTAACGATAAGCTACATCAATAGTGATCCCTTGCTCACGCTCCGCTTGAAGGCCATCAACCAACAGCGCTAAATCCAATTCTTCGCCTGCATTACCCACACGTTCATTATCTTTTTGAATCGCTGCAAGTTGATCTTCATAGATCATTTTTGAATCATGTAGCAAACGCCCAATCAATGTAGATTTACCGTCATCTACACTACCGCAGGTCAAAAAGCGTAGCAGTTCTTTATTTTCATGCTGATGCAGATACTCTTGAATATCAGTGGCAATCAGATCACTGTGGTAACTCATTTTTTTCTCCTCGGAGAAGCCCTATGTCTATACAGACATAACACCTAAATAATCATTTCAGTATTAACACCCTAGCGCGGGTAAAAACACACAGCGCCAGTCGTCACAAAGCTATCAAGATGAAGAAAGTTTAGAAGTAGCCTTCCATCTTTTTCTTCTCCATTGAACCTGAACTATCGTGATCGATTGCACGACCTTGGCGCTCAGAGGTAGTCGTTAGCAACATCTCTTGAATAATATCCGGCAAAGTAACAGCTTCTGACTCCACAGCACCGGTTAGAGGGTAACAACCCAATGTACGGAAACGCACGCTCTTCATCTCTGGCACTTCACCCTCTTTTAAAGGTAAGCGATCATCATCCACCATAATCATCATGCCATCACGCTCAACAACAGGACGTTTTGCTGAGTAATAAAGAGGAACAATCGAGATATCTTCTAAATAGATGTACTGCCAAATATCTAGTTCAGTCCAGTTCGATAGAGGGAATACACGAATACTTTCACCTTTATCAACACGGGTATTAAATACATTCCAAAGCTCTGGACGCTGAACTTTAGGATCCCAACGGTGGTTTTGGTCACGGAAGGAGAATACACGTTCTTTCGCCCTAGACTTTTCTTCGTCACGACGGGCGCCACCAAAAGCAGCATCAAATTTATACTTATCTAAAGCCTGCTTAAGGCCTTGAGTCTTCATGATATCTGTGTGTTTAGAGGAGCCATGAACAAATGGGTTAATACCCATATCAACCCCTTCCTGATTAACATGAACAATCAGATCCATACCCGCTTCCGCAGCCATCTTGTCGCGAAATTCAATCATCTCTTTGAATTTCCATGTGGTATCCACATGCATAAGCGGAAAAGGAGGTTTACCTGGCGCAAACGCTTTACGTGCCAGATGCAGCATCACTGCAGAATCCTTACCAACCGAATAAAGCATGACTGGGTTATCGAATTCTGCGGCTACTTCACGGATGATATGGATGCTTTCAGCTTCCAATTGTTTCAGGTGCGTTAAGCGATGTTCAGGTAAGGCACTCATCAGTAAATACTCTTTCTATTAAACGGTATGGACTAGAACCTGAATGCACAGGTATAGCTATCCAATATTGCGGCGCATTATGGCAGCTCCCCAGATAAAACACAAAAGAATATATAATTACTTTTTAATAACCAAATAGAATAAAGAGAACATCAATTAAGCCTCTTTATATTACCAACCTCACCACTAGGCTATTTATTCCTTTTTGATATAATAAGATTTCTAATTAGTATTTTGAGTTATAACAAAACAGCTATATCATGCCGCCAGTTATTCGTGGACAGGTATACTCATGGAACTTGCATACAGCTTTGCTGGATTGGTTGTTGGCTTTATTGTGGGACTCACCGGTATTGGTGGGGGCGCACTAATGACGCCTATACTTATCGTAGTATTTGGCATTCCACCAATTATAGCCGTCAGCACCGATTTACTTTACGCAGCAGTAACTAAATTTGGTGGCGCAATAACTTATGCCCGCAAGAAACTAATTGCATGGAAAGTTGTCTTATTTCTACTTGCGGGAAGTATTCCAGGAAGTCTATTCACATTAAATTACTTAGAAGGACTAGGCGGACTAGAAAAGATAGAACATCTAATGAACCTGACATTAGGTATCTCTCTTGTCTTAACCTCTATTGCAGTTTTTTTAAGAAATAAGATTCGCAATCAAGCCATAAAGTGGCAACATAGCGCCGCGGCCAAACATGCAAAAAAATGGCGCCCTTTTTTCACAATAACAATGGGTCTTATTTTAGGCTGCTTAGTAACGCTATCGTCTGTAGGCGCTGGCGCATTAGGCACCGCATTATTAATCGTTTTATACCCACGAATGAGCATGCAAAACATTGTGGGCACAGATCTCGTTCACGCAGTTGTACTAACAGCAATTGCGGGCGCAGGTCACTACCAGATGGGCAGTGTAGATCTAAGCCTACTGGTTTACCTATTACTAGGTTCGTTACCGGGAGTATTTTTAGGTAGCCATATTGGCACTCGCCTATCTCCAACGGTCATACAACCTATTATGGGATCAGTTCTGTTAGCCATCGGCCTGCGTTTCGTAATTGCAGGTTAAATAAACCCTAAAAGTGAGGTGTTTAGCTGATAAATCAGCTAAACAAGGGAAATAGTTAGTTATGTATCAGTATAACGAAGTTGACCAACAACTGGTTAATGAACGCGTTGAGCAATATAGAGATCAGACCCGCCGTTATTTGGCCGGAGAGCTATCAGAAGATGATTTCTTAGCACTTCGCCTAATGAATGGACTATACGTACAGCGCCACGCACCTATGTTGCGTGTTGCAGGCCCATATGGCATGTATAACTCAACCCAACTACGTAAACTGGCACATATTGCCCGCACTTACGACAAAGGTTATGCACATTTTACAACACGGACCAATATTCAGTTCAATTGGCCTAAGTTAGAGGAAGTGCCTGATATTCTAGCCGAATTAGCTAGCGTACAGATGCACGCTATCCAAACATCCGGCAACTGTATCCGTAACACAACAACAGACCAATTTGCTGGCGTAATTGCAGATGAGATTGAAGACCCTCGCCCTTACTGTGAGATTATTCGTCAGTGGTCTTCTCTACATCCAGAGTTTGCTTATCTACCACGTAAATTCAAAATTGCGGTATCAGCAAGCCCTACTGACCGAGCAGCGACACAAGTACACGACATCGGCTTACACATCGTCAAGAACGAAGCTGGCGAAGTAGGATTTGAAGTACTTGTTGGTGGTGGTTTAGGCCGTACACCAGTTATCGGTAAACAGATTCGTCCGTTCCTTGCGAAAGAAGATTTGTTGTCATACTTAGAAGCGATTGTACGTGTGTACAACCTAAACGGTCGCCGTGATAACAAATACAAAGCCCGTATCAAAATATTAGTTCAAACCATGGGTATTGATCAGTTCCGTGAGCTAGTCGACGCTGAATGGGAACAGATACGTGATACAGATTTAAAACTACCTAGCACTGAGATTGATCGGGTAAAAACGTTTTTTACTCCGTTTGAGTATGATCAAACAGCTAAGGACGATACGACACTTGAGCAAAAGCTTGTTGAGGATGATGCGTTTCGGACTTGGTATGAACGTAATACGGTTAACCATAAAGTAGCAGGCTACCGCATTACTTATATATCGCTAAAACCTTATCTAAAACCAGCCGGCGATGTCACTGACCAACAGTTGGACCTTATTGCTGATTTGGCAGATAAATATAGCTTTGGTGAAATTCGTGCGACACACAACCAAAACTTAGTTTTGGCTGATGTTAAAAACAGTGATTTATACGCCGTTTGGCAGATACTGACAGACGCTAACCTTGCACGACCTAATATTGGCACATTAACCGATATGACCGTTTGCCCAGGGGGTGACTTCTGCGCCTTAGCTAACGCTAAAACACTCGGTATTGCAGACCAGATCAACCGTAAATTTGAAGATATGGATTATGTCTACGATCTAGGTGATCTGAAACTTAATATGTCCGGTTGTATCAATGCCTGTTCTCATCACCACGTTGGCCACATCGGCATTCTAGGTGTAGATAAAAAAGGTGAAGATTGGTATCAAATCACCTTAGGTGGTGATGATGGCTCCAATGCAGCCTTAGGTAAAGTAATGGGTAAATCTGTTGCCTCAGACGAAGTCGCAGATACTCTCCAAAAAGTAATTGAAGTTTACGTTGAAAATCGTTTTGAGAATGAACGCTTTATCGACACATTCCAACGTATTGGAATGGCACCATTTAAGGAGTACGTATATGCCCCTGCTAATTAATCGTGAAGTAGTTGCAGATAACTGGTCTTTACTAAATGAAGAAAGTTTCGCACCAGAAGCAACACTAAGCTCAGGCGATATTATCGTACCTTATGCTTTGTATTTAGAACATAAAGCGCGACTCGCCGAGCATGATGGACAAATCGCACTTCAAGTAAATGGCGATGACGACCTAACCGAGCTTCTGGAAAACCTTGATCAATTTCCTATGATTGCGATCGACTTTCCTATTTTCCGCGATGGCCGAGGTTTTAGTATTGCTCGCATACTCGTTCGCGCGGGCTATAAAGGTGAAATTCGTGCGACCGGTGATATTGGCAGAGATCGACTTGCTTATATGGAACGCTGCGGTTTTACCGCTATACAAGTTGCTGATGATCAATTTAAACCTGAGATGCTAGATGCATTTGGTGAGATCAGTAATTTTTACCAGAGCGCTACCGATAATATTCGTGCGGTATATCACCAATAAGCATTGGCCGAATAATAGTGACGGTGAGGGTCCCTATCATGAGTGAACAAATCAGTTCCGAATTACAAAGCAAAGTCATCGCAGCAGCGGCCTTACTCAACAAAGGCTTAAGCGACTATGATGGTTCAATTGTCTTTGCTAACAGTCTTGGCGCCGAAGATGTTGTTATCGCTGATTTAATCAGCAAGAACTGCCCTAACATCAGAAACTTCGTGTTAGATACAGGCCGCCTACCTGAAGAAACGCTTAAACTTTTGACGGATGTTCAAGCCCACTACCCCAACCTAAAGGTTGATGTGTATTACCCAGAATCTGCGGATGTGGAAGGCTTTGTTGCTGAAAACGGAGTCAATGCTTTTTATGAATCACAAGCGCTGCGTAAAGGCTGCTGCTTTGTTCGTAAAATCAAGCCGCTAAAACGCGCTTTAGCAGACAAAAAAGCATGGATTACAGGTTTACGCCGCGAGCAATCTGTAACCCGTGACGAGATTCAATTTGAAGAGTGGGATGAAGGCAATAATATGCACAAACTCAACCCTCTAGCTGATTGGTCAGAAAAAGAAGTTTGGGCCTATATAAAAGCCAACAACGTTCCTTACAACGAACTACACGATAAACATTATCCGAGTATTGGTTGCGCACCTTGTACCCGTGCCATATCTATGGGTGAAGATGTTCGTTCGGGTCGCTGGTGGTGGGAAAACCCTGAAAATCGCGAATGTGGTTTACACCCAGCTACCCCCTTGAATTTTAAGAATTAAACCGGCTCTAGGTCAAACGGAGTTTGACTTGGACAGGAGACCATTCTGCACCTATCTTACAACTCACAAAATTGCAGCGCCTTTAAATTTAAAGACGCTGCTCTATTATTAGATAGGTTGCAGATTTATATCTTACAGTTCGCTAATAACAGCTTAAATCTAATAAACCCATCTGCTCCTATGAATACAGCAGTAAAAATAACAATATCTTATTAGATTATATAAAGACCCCATGCAGCATCTTCCCTATACTATATATTTTCGTATTCTCCATTGAGTCTCTCAGTTTGATAACCCCTAATTTGGCTTCTACTGTTAAACTATAGAGACTGAGAATCTGCTTTAATGCTGGAGTAACATTTGTGGATTATTTACCTCTTTTTTTCAAACTCACTGATCAAAATGTACTACTCGTCGGCGGCGGCAATGTAGCTTTACGCAAAGCCCGCCTGCTTTGTCGATCAGGTGCGAGTGTAACGGTCATAGCCCACCATGTATGCGATGAACTCCAACAACTATTGGATGAGTCCTCAGGGCTATCCATTATAGGCGAATACCACGCAGATCTACTTAAAGATAAGATTCTTGTAATCGCCGCAACCGATGACCAAAAACTAAATGAGCGCGTGCATTTTGATGCGGTTGATCGCAACCTACCCGTCAATGTCGTAGACAGCCCAAAACTATGTACATTTGTCTTCCCAGCGATCGTTGACCGTTCTCCAGTCGTGATAGGTATATCATCTGGGGGTAGCGCCCCTGTACTTGCAAGACTGTTAAGAGCGCGCTTAGAAACATGGATTCCTAAGTCTTACGGCAAACTAGCAAGCATTGCCAATCATTTCCGGGATCGTGTAAAAGCAAAGTTCAGTACGGTGAATCATCGCCGCGTCTTTTGGGAAAACGTTCTACAAGGACAAATCGCTGAAAAGGTATTTGCTGGCCGAGATGCTGAAGCTATAGAGCTCATAGAAAATAAAATCGCACATGATGACCCTGATCACCAAGTCGGCGAAGTTTATCTTGTAGGTGGGGGGCCAGGTGATCCTGAGCTGCTCACCTTTAAAGCTTTACGTTTAATGCAGCAAGCCGATGTAGTGCTTTACGATGCTCTTGTCTCTGAGGCCGTATTAGATCTCTGCCGACGCGATGCTGATCTTATCTTTGTTGGTAAAAAACGTGATAACCACGCCCTGCCTCAAGAAGGTATCAACGATCTATTGGTAAACCATGCACAACAAGGGAAACGAGTTGTACGCTTAAAGGGAGGTGACCCCTTTATCTTTGGCCGTGGCGGTGAAGAGCTAGAAACCCTTAAAGCCAATAACATCCCTTTCCAAGTTGTACCCGGTATAACCGCAGCGAGCGCGTGTTCCACCTTCGCAGGCATTCCGTTAACCCATAGAAATTATGCGCAATCGGTCAAGTTTGTTACGGGTCAGCTCAAAAACCGCACTACCGATCTAAACTTCCATGAACTGGTTCATCCTAATCAAACTGTCGTCTTCTATATGGGTCTTCATACCTTACCGATTCTAAGCAAAAAACTTATCGAACATGGCAAGCCTGGAGATACACCAGCAGCGATTGTTTCCCGTGGGACATTGGCAGATCAGAAGGTTTTAACAGGCACGTTAGACACATTACCTGAGCTACAAGAGAAAGCCCAATTACCCGCTCCCGCATTAATTATTGTAGGAGAGGTTGTTTCCCTTCATGAGAACCTTAGCTGGTTTGGTGAAGAGGTACTGGCGCAAAATCTAACACCAGTAAAGGCAGAGGAGTAAGCAGCACTAAAGCGCTGTGATCAGGATACACTACGCTGCTTAATAGGGGCTATCCATTCAATAGATTGGCATAGCCACCCGATAGAAACCCTTAGTCACTCTATTTAGAGTAAAATAGAGATCGGACTAGGGGCGATTATTTGCTCTGTGAATCCATCTGTTTTTGTTTAACTTGATCAAGTAGCTCAACCGTTACCTTAGTTAAACCATTATTCCGCGCTGCTTTTTCAACCTTGTGGCGAATAAGTTTTCGTACAAAAAAAGGTGCTGCATCAACTCGTTCCTTGGCTGCCGGTTCCCACTCTAGTTTTTCTGCCATTCTTTACACCACTCTATAAAACTATATTGCGAAGCCGAGCATTATACGCCGACATAAAGATAAACCAAGCGGAAGAATAACCCTAAGAAACAATAAAGAGTTATCCATTTTTTCTGTTGATAACTCTGTGCATTGCTTGGGGGGATGACGCTTAAAAGCCCTATTAACAAGGGCTATAGAAATATGTTCACAATCTAACACATCCCCACTAGACCAGTAAATAAGAGCAAATTCAATCCGATATTGATGGCTATTTTTTAAACAAAGAAGGTCTTACCGCTTTGACAGACAATGTGCTTTCATACCTCTCTTGTGGCGGGTATTTGTCTTTATTGCGCTGTGGCTTCGAACGCTTTTTCTTAGGAGGCCTTAAACTTTCAGAGGACTCGATAAAAGCTCCATTCTCTATATAAGGAACTGGGCGTAGTTTTATTTTCTGCTTAATCAACCCTTCTATTCGTTTCAAAAATTCGCGCTCAGCTGGGGACACTAAGGAGATAGCTTCACCCCTCTCCCCCGCTCGTCCTGTACGGCCAATACGATGAACATAAGCCTCAGGAACATTAGGTAGATCATAGTTCACTACATGAGGCAGAGATTCAATATCAAGACCACGGGCAGCCACATCTGTAGCTACTAAAATTTGCAGTTCCCCTGAGATAAATTCACCCAACATGCGGATTCTTTCCCGCTGGGTTTTATCCCCATGTATAGCCGCTGCATCGATTCCCTCTTTTTTCAGGTAATCAGTTACTTCATCGACCCGCTTTTTAGTGCGAACAAATACTAAAGCCTGTCCCCATTTACCCTCTTTAATTAAGTAACTCAACACATCGGCTTTATCACTATTATCAACCGCATATGCAAACTGCTTGATCTGACTCGCCGTCGAGTTACGGGGGTTTACTTTAACTTTTTTGGGGTTATTGAGATAAAAATCAGCTAGCACTTCGATGCTTTCGTCAGCGGTAGCAGAAAACAACAAGGTTTGGCGGGGCTCTGCCGCATACTCCATGATTTTCTTAATCGGTTCGATAAAACCTAGATCCAACATACGATCAGCTTCATCTAAAACCAAAAATTCTAAATGAGCTAAGCTAATCACCTTTTGCTGGATAAGATCCAATAAACGACCGGGAGTTGCGACCAGTATATCCGCCCCACGTTTTAGTTTTCGAATCTGATTATCAACCCGCACACCACCATAGATAGAGATCACTCGCATGCCTAAAGCCCGCCCGTATTCCAGCGTGCTATCACCAACCTGAATAGCGAGCTCTCGTGTAGGCGCAAGCACTAAAGCTCTAACATGCCTGTACTCAGGTGACGGAGCCGTCTTGCTAAGCATCTCAATAATCGGTAAGGCAAAACTCGCTGTCTTCCCAGTACCCGTTTGTGCCTCCGCAAGAAGGTCCTCACCTCGTAAAACCAGTGGGATCGCCTTTGCTTGAATCGGCGTTGGCTTTTTATAACCAAGCATCTGCAAGGTTGCTTGCAGTTCAGGACACAAAGCTAAATCAGAAAAAGAGGCTACATCGCTCATTCAGGTAGAAACCATCCAGAAAATCATTTGAATCTTATTTTACCTTATCTCTTCTCAACAACGCAGCGTTTTAAATACTGACACATTAAACCTCAACCCTTTATCTATTAGATATTCACTCGCATTACAAAAAGCCTGTACAGATGGGCCCTATGATAAGCCTATTGATAACAAGGAAATCCTAAAACTAGATAGAGAAACTAAGATTGAACCAGCAGCCTAAAAACAAAAAACCAGACATTTTATGTCTGGTTTTTTTATGATGCGAAAAAGAAACAGATTATTGCGCAGCTTGGCGCTTCTCTCTCCAGCGCTGCAACAATCCTTTGCGAGGTTCTTCAGCTGTAATCGCTGGCTCACTCATAATCATCGCCTTCGCATTAGCATCTAAGCCACTCATAAAAGCTTCAACCTTAGATGTATAGTCATTATTATCACCCAAAGTCTCATTCATCTCTTTATGGGATAACTTCTTACTAACCACAGAGGCTTTAACGCCTATCGAACTCGCTTTAGCAGCAAAGGCATTAGCTTGAGTACATGCCCCCTTACGGCTTGAAGAACAAGTAATTAAGAAAGGTGGTGCATCTGATTTCAACTGATGTAAAGGCGATGCCTTAACCCAAAAATCTGAACTTGCACCAAAGGCATCGTCATAAAAGCCATAATGTCTTGCACCCATAATAGTAGGTACATCTAACACAGCACTATCCAACAAAATGGTGCCTAACCAAGACTGACCACCCATCGCTTTGTGCGCACTGATAGAAGATGATACTAAACCAAGAAGGTGAGCACCGGCAGAATGACCCATTAAGATGAACTTTTCTGGATCTCCACCCCAACTTTTAGCTTTATTTTGAGCATAGATTAACGCGTTACGTACATCGTCCGCCTGCTGCACAGGATCTGTAGCTCTAGGTAATAAACGATAGTTCACCGAGATAAAGATAAATCCAGCAGGGAGCCAACGCTCTAACTTATTCTGAATTACGCTTTTTGATTCTTTATCGCCCATTTTCCACGCACCACCATGCACCATAAAAACAACAGGAGCATTACTTAAACCATCACGTGTATAGACATCAAACTTATTAGCTCGATCAGGACCGTAGGATATATTTTTAAATGTTTTTATATCACTAGTCCCATAATCTGTAGATGTTTGCCCAGTCACACAAGCACTCAAGCTGAGAAAGCTAAATAATAAGATCAATCGCTGGATTACTATATTCTTGAAAAGCATCTAATAACTCCTAATCTTTTAACCTGTGTATCAAAATGAATCTTCATCCCTACACGGGCCAATATAAAGTGCATATCAATAACAATTGATGTTAAAGAACCCAAAAACATAGCCAATCCACACTAATTAGACATGAATTTGGCTTAAAAGTTCTCTATTTATGGAGTCTACAACTACAAAAAACCATAATAACGCCACCAGTATCAGATTTATCAACTGAATAGAGAGTGAATCAACAGATTACGGCGTTAGTGAAAATAGATACAACCGTTCAACCGCCTCTGTAGTTTCAGTCGGCACTGTAGATAACTGCTGTAAAACATCTAGCACGCCAGAAAATACAGCAGGAGTCTCAACACGTGGCTGCGCCCAATCATAAACAGGATCACCTGTAGGATGAATTAAAAAAGCGGTATGACTAAAAGTAAGACCATAATCATCACTTTCGACCACTTGTAACTGCTCACCTACATTGAAAACAAGAAATATACGGCCATCAATATGTTTGGCAACTTGGCTATATACCGCATTATGTGGGTTTTCTAAAATATAATCTGCACTCCAAGTTGAGTTGCCTTGATCATAACGGTAATACACTAAGCGTTTCTCAACCGGCCAAACTAAGTGGATATTTCCTTGGTCATCAACTGCGGCACTATAGTGGCTTCCGTAAGGGTCATGAAAACCAGCATCGGTTGATTCCAAGACTACCGGATCGCTCCAAGAGCCATCTTCAGCTAATTGAATAAAGTTCAACGTGCTACGCGCAGTACCACTAACAAAAGAAACATCGGTATAAATTAAAGCGATATCCGCCCCAATATTCAAAATACGTCCAGCTTTACCTGGCCGTTTATTTTCAGAGCCAAAGGTACCGCTTGATGTCCATCTAAACAAAGGGTTGTTACTTGAATAACCAACCAGCTGCACAACTTTATTTAAAGCAGTCCGAGTAAAAACAACATGCAGCTTCTGATCCGAGCTGATGGCAATAGTTGGCGCGCTCGGCGTCTGGGTTAAACTTTTAAAAATTCTTTTTTTCTTTAAATTCCACCATGTGGACGTTAAAGCATCGTAGCTCAAACGGGAATACCAAACCTCTTTATTACAACTGTAAACAATATGAAGTCGATTATTCTCTAACACCATATCGGCAGTAGACTCATTATTACTACAACTTAAATCAACAGCCTCTTCCCAATCAGCTTGATCTGCCTGCTTAGCCATTAAAGCAAGGGCACCTTTAGATTCACTCTCTCGGTCGCCTAAGTTAAGCAATAAATGCTGAGCACCATCATCAGTAATAAAAAAACGTTCTTGATGACGATAAGAGATCATTCGCTCTGCAGTACCGGTCAGGTTTGTAAACCCTTGAGCAATAAGCTCGGCATTAGAGGTTGCTGGATAAACCAACAAACCCATAAAGAAGACAAAAAATAGGCGGTATTGAATACAGGGGAACTTCATCCTTAAATTCCTATGCGGGCAGTGATAATTGGTTAAAAAATGTGGTGATTAAAAGCGAATCAACGAGCTTACTGAACATTTATTGTACAGAGTACTCTTTTACTTAAGAAACTCAATTAATTACCTAAATTTATGCATGAAAAATACTCACCAAGCGCCTCTTAACTAAAGGTCGCGGAGCCTTCTCAGCTCAGATTTACATACCGCTTCCATATTAATCTTATGAAAGCGCTGTATCGTATCTAAGTGCGGGCACTATTATAAATAATAGGCTAAAGCATTTATAGCTATTTCCTCTAAACTGTTTTCTTCATTAAATATGAAGTTAGGGGCTTAGCTGTAATTCAGATGAATAGCCGAACTGCGCACAACTCATCTTCAAAAAAGCCATAAATTTGGAAGTTATATATAAATTATTATATGACTTTTTTACCCACACATACTGTGGATAACTTAGTGCATAGTTTTGGGGTAGATTGCTCAAACGCACAAATTACCTTGTTTCTAGCCAATCGTTTACTTTTTAATCCAACAAAAATTAAACCTTTAATTTCAACAAGTTAAACAAATCAATAAAAATTTATCTATTTTTTAAAAGTAAGACCAGCACACTTGACAGTTTATTTTTTAGCCTGTGCAAAAGAAACGAGAAAAACGGTGAAACCCGAGAGTAACACCGCTAAATAAATGACAACTTAAAAAATTATAATCGTGAAGGCTAAAATCAGTCTTCCGGCAGTTCTAGTTCTATATGCGTTTTAGGAATACAGCAGCAAGTTAGAATTTCATCATCCTGAAGGTCTAGTAAGCTTTCTTGCACATATTCAACTTCACCTTCGATTAAGCGCACTTTGCAACAACCACAATAACCGCCACGACAGTTGTAAGGTGCAGGTATCTCTTGAACCTCTAGCGCATCCAACAACGTAGTTTCATACTGATAATAAAAAGTATGGTGGTTATTAACTTTGATCCTTGATGGGCCAGCCATGTAATACGTCCTTATAGATCAAAGCCGTCAAAATCATCATCGCCCATTTCGTTGTCAATTTGACCAACTAAGTATGAGCTTATTTCTGCTTCCTGCGGTGCAACCTGAACATTGTCACTCACCAACCAAGCATTCATCCAAGGGAGTGGGTTTTGACAAGCAGGGAAGATCTCTTCTAAATTCAGCGCTTTCATACGAACATTTGTAATGTACTCTACATAGTCCGATAAGATTTTAGCGTTTAGACCAATCATTGAACCTTCACGGAATAAGTATGTTGCCCAATCTTTCTCTTGTTGGGCAGCTTCCTTAAAAATCCCATAAACTTCAGGCTCGCATTCCTTCGCAATCTCTTTAAACACAGGATCATCTGCACCAGATGCCATAATATTCAACATATGCTGAGTCCCCGTTAGATGAAGTGCTTCATCACGAGCAATCAGTTTAATAATTTTAGCGTTACCTTCCATAATAGCTCGCTCTGCAAAAGCAAAAGAGCAGGCAAAACTTACATAGAAACGGATCGCTTCAAGTACATTGATAGAGACCAAAGTTAGGTAAAGCTTTTTCTTCAAATTACGTAACGAGGTGTCAAACACTTTACCATTAATGGTGTGCAAACCTTCGCCATGAATACTGTAGGCACTGGAAAGGTTAATAAACTCATCATATAAACGTGTAACGGAATCAGCGCGGCGAATAATTTCGGGATTCGTTACGATCTCATCAAAAACCTCTGAAGGCTCAGTAATGATATTACGAATAATATGAGTATAAGAGCGACTGTGGATCGTTTCACTAAATGCCCATGTTTCAAACCATGTCTCTAGCTCGGGCAAAGACACAACAGGCAAAAATGCAATATTAGGTGAGCGCCCTTGTACAGAATCTAGCAAGGTTTGATATTTCAAGTTACTCAAAAAGATATGCTTTTCATGTTCCGGCATATTTATAAAGTCTTTACGGTCAGTAGATAGATCTACCTCCTCAGGACGCCAGAAAAATGAAAGCTGCTTTTCAATTAACTTTTCAAAAATTGGATATTTCTGCTTGTCATATCGAGCAACGTTGACGCTTCGGCCAAAAAACATCGGTTCTTTAGTTGCATCATGAGTACTGTGACTGAACGTGGTGTACGCCATCGATATATTCGTTCCTGAAATTTTATAATTATGGCGCCTGCAATATAAGGATTACAGGCGAGCTCTACCTATCTGATCGGGGAATACATGCGGATTAAAGCTTGCATGCTCCACCTTCACACCCAGTATCATCCGCTTGATCTGAAGCACCGTCGCGCGTGTTGTGATAATACAAAGTCTTAACCCCGTATTTATAAGCCGTCAATAAATCCTGTAACAACTGCTTCATCGGCACTTTATCATTTGGGAAACGGGAAGGATCATAGTTGGTATTTGCAGAGATCGATTGATCGACAAACTTCTGCATAATCCCCACCAACTGTAGATAGCCTGTATTATTAGGAAGATCCCAAAGTAGTTCATACTGTTCACGCAACTCAGTATATCCAGGAACAACCTGTTTCATGATCCCATCTTTACTTGCCTTCACAGAAACGTAACCACGCGGTGGCTCGATACCATTTGTCGAATTAGTAATCTGAGAGGAAGTTTCACATGGCATTAACGCCGTTAGAGTACTGTTACGCAGGCCAAACTCACGTATATCTTCGCGTAAGGTTTCCCAGAAGTAATGTAACGGCTCTTCACAGAACTCATCCACTTCACGCTTATAGGTATCAATAGGCAGAATACCCTTCGAGTAAACTGTCTCATTAAATTTTGGACACGCACCACGTTCTTTAGCCAATACATTGGAAGCCTTAAGCAGGAAGTACTGTACTGCTTCAAATGTTTTGTGCACTAAACCATTAGCTGAACCATCTGAATACTTAACACCGTTCTTCGCTAAATAATAAGCAAAGTTAGTCACACCTACACCTAGAGGACGGCGATTCATTGTCGATGTATGGGCCGCAGGAATCGGATAATCTTGATAATCCAATAAGTTATCTAAGGCGCGTACAACCAGATCAGCAAGATTCTCTAGCTCACTAAGGTCATTAAGAGCACCTAAATTAAAAGCAGACAAAGTACAAAGCGCAATTTCACCTTCTGGATCATTTACATGCTGCAAAGGCTTAGTTGGCAATGCGATTTCAAGACATAGGTTGGATTGTTTAACAGGCGCGACAGCCGGATCAAACGGACTATGTGTATTACAGTGATCCACGTTCTGAATGTAGATGCGGCCCGTTTGTGCACGTTCTGCCGCTAAAATACCAAACAGTTCAACCGCTTTAATGGTTTCTTTACGAATGGATGGGTCGTTTTCATACTTAACATACAAACGTTCAAACTCATCTTGATCAGCAAAGAATGCTTCATACAAACCTGGCACTTCATGGGGACTAAACAGTGTAATATCACCGCCTTTGATCAAGCGGGTGTACATCAACTTATTAATCTGCACACCGTAATCTAAATGGCGAACACGGTTTTCTTCAACGCCTCTGTTATTTTTCAATACCAGAAGTGATTCCACTTCTAAATGCCAAATAGGGTAAAACAGCGTCGCAGCTCCACCACGAACACCACCCTGTGAACAGGATTTAACCGCAGTCTGAAAATGCTTGTAAAAAGGTATACAACCCGTGTGATAGGCTTCACCGTTGCGAATCGGGCTACCTAGAGCTCGAATACGACCCGCATTAATACCAATACCTGCACGCTGAGAAACATATTTCACAATCGATGCAGACGTAGCATTAATTGAGTCTAAGCTATCGCCACATTCAATTAAGACACAAGAGCTAAACTGACGTGTTGGCGTACGCACACCAGCCATAATAGGAGTAGGCAGTGATATTTTAAATAAAGACGTCGCATCATAGAAACGTTTGACATAATCCAAACGTGTATCAGCTGGATAATCGGCAAAAAGACAAGCCGCCACCAGCATATAAAGAATCTGTGGGCTTTCGTAAACTTCACCAGTAACTCGGTTTTGTACAAGATACTTCCCTTCTAACTGTTTAACAGCTGAATAGGAAAAGTTCATATCACGCTTATGTTCTAAGTAGCCATTAAGAACATCCCAATCTGCTTCTGAATAATCTTCTAGCAGATGCTTATCATAACGCCCGTCTTCAACTTGTTTTTTAACATGGGCATACAGGTGAGGAGGCTCATACTGGCCAAAGGCACGTTTACGCAGATGAAAAATAGCTAAACGTGCGGCTAAATACTGATAATCGGGAGAGTCTTCTGAGATTAAATCCGCAGCGGACTTAATAAGTGTCTCGTGGATATCGAAAGTACGCATACCTTCGAAAAACTGTAAATGTGCTTTTAATTCTACTTCAGAAGGTGATACGGCATTTAGTCCTTCCGCAGCCCAGATAACAACCTTATGAATCTTTTCCAGATCAACCAGTTCTTGGCGTCCATCCCTTTTCGTTACCATCAGATCTTGCTGCATGCGACCTTCCAATTTGAAGACTTTATAATTGTTAGTTAGTACGCTGTATTACGCTTCATAATGGGGCAAAAAATCATCCCTTTAAAAAGCGGAGCCTATAATAGTGCAGCTCTCAGCTTTTCTACTCTATTTATCCAGCCAGACACAACATGTAGTAGCGACAATGGCTCAAGACACTAAATATAGTGATCCCAGTGTTTATTGCAATACTTGATTTTGGGCTTTGGAGGGTGTAGGAACCATCAAATAAATGCTAAAACATCCATATAACGGGGCTTACAGCGAATCCATTACATAACCACCTAGATGACATTTTTTAAAAAAAAATTAATCAAAAAAGCAGCATCAAAATACGTGCCAAAAGCAAGCAAAAAATAATGTATT
The DNA here is from genome assembly GCF_030547185.1 of Neptuniibacter sp. 1_MG-2023. Taxonomy (GTDB): domain Bacteria; phylum Pseudomonadota; class Gammaproteobacteria; order Pseudomonadales; family Balneatricaceae; genus Neptuniibacter. The sequence continues at coordinate 318,754 of NZ_JAUOQR010000002.1, read as the reverse complement.
TCCCCAAACTTTTTGCTGGATCTTTATGCACTATTTTTAGTGTAATTTATCAGAGCAATCACCATATTTAAACCTTGATCAAACAACTAATTCAGGTTTATAGCACTGATCCTATTTAGCTACCGAAGTCAACCCAAGTACCCTTCACACTATCTTTATTATATAATTTGGGCCCACTTTTTAGCTTAAGCAATGAGGTAGTTATATGCGCTTGGCAGAAATTGAAAATATTGCACTGAATATAGGTCTAGTTGTCTTTGCAGGCTTTATCTTTTTTATTATCTACGACTTAGCAAAAAAATCGAAAGCAGGTAAGTTTGGCACCATCATCTTATTTTTTGCGCTTGGTTTAGGCTTAGCAGCCTTCTTAGTTAAAACAATTATTGTAGAGTTGATGGAGGGTGGCTCTTTCTAAAGCGTCGCTATCAATAGAGTGATAGCAGAAAGAACCAAGAACCCCTTGCGACACTGGCAGCTAAGGTTTATTCAACACAGCTTCTGATATATGTTCCAGCTCACCTGTCTTCGGCTTAACCACGTAAGCACTACCAAAGCCAACCACATACCGCCCCTCAATAGGCCGGAGACAAAAAAGGTGAAAATCAGGCAAACTTCTTAACATACCAACGACATTACCAAACTTTTTTTCTAACTTATCGAGCAGCAATGGATAATGACTCTCACTCGAGAGCATTTCATGGGCTTCACATTTAAACGTCAGACGTTCGCGAGCAAATAAGTTCCGGCTTCCTTCCTCATCCGCAATAAACATCACAGAGGCTAAAGGGTTACGTAATAGGTTTTGTGTATGGGCTGCCAGCTCACTTATGAAAATATAAAAACTCCCCTCCTCATCACGCACAAAAGGCGCATAGCTAATCTCTGGAAAATCCTCCCCCAAAGTTGAGAGTAATAAGGTACTATTTGCTTGCTGTAAATTTCTACAATTAGTCTCCAGCAACATTAACTTGTCAGACTCAACATCGCTCATTGCCCGCTCTCCAATTCAACTTAAAACCATAAATCTCTTATAAAAAAAGAATTTACTATTAAAACTCCTCCATTATGGTCGATACTATAAGTGGAACACATGAAGAAGTCCTGCTAGGTTTTTGAACGATTACATTGTTTTCGGTCTAAACCTTAAAGAAACCGCAGGTTCATTAATCGTGTAGGGTTGCTATCAACAACTACGCAGACAGTGTTGATCAAGGTGTTTGTCATGGGCGAGCAAAAAATGTTTATCCGCCATCCAGATGAGTTTCCTATAGAACTTGATTTACAAGAGTCACATCAGGCTATATCTGATACATCTCAACTCCAATTAGTTTGCCACTCAGAAAAACCTTTCCACTCAGGTGAAGCTATCGCCATAAAAATACCCAGCATTGCATCACAACTGGAAGTAAGTGGAACAATTGATAGCTGTGAAAACACACCTAATGGCTACGAACTAGGCATCACATTTAATGGTTCTGATGCTCTAAATAGAATTCGCATGCTTGAACAACTATGCTACATACAACGCTATCGCAACCATGTACTCAAGGTTGAGGGGCGCACAATCTCCAATCAAGATGCAGCTTTGGAGTGGATAGGGAAATATGCGCATCTTTTCCCCTGCGTAGAAGATCCAGTCGACTCATAACAACTAGATCAGTTGTTGTCATTATAGATAGGGTTATAATGCTTCTTTTCCAGTGATGATGGACGATTGATAGCTATGCAGCAAAAAACCATAACGGTCGCAAACATTGAAATAGCCAATGACAAACCTATGGTGCTATTTGGTGGTATGAATGTTTTAGAATCCCGTGATTTAGCAATGAAAATTGCCGAGCACTACGTGGAAGTTACGACAAAACTCAACATCCCTTACGTATTTAAGGCCTCTTTCGACAAAGCCAACCGCTCATCTCTCACATCTTTTCGTGGCCCTGGCCTTGATGAAGGCCTAAAAATATTACAAGAAATTAAGGAAACCTTTAACGTTCCCTTAATTACCGATCTGCATGAGCCCTATCAAGCCGCTCCTGTTGCAGAAGTTTGCGATATTATCCAGCTACCAGCCTTCCTCTCTCGTCAGACTGACCTTGTTGAAGCAATGGCTAAAACCAATGCAGTAATCAACATAAAAAAAGCACAATTCCTCGCACCTCAAGAGATGAAACACATTTTGCATAAATGCGAAGAAGCCGGTAATGATCAACTAATTCTCTGCGAGCGCGGTTCAAGCTTTGGCTATAACAACTTAGTAGTGGATATGCTCGGTTTCTCCATAATGAAAGAGTTCAGCTATCCAGTCATGTTTGATGCCACCCATGCATTGCAAATGCCTGGTGGGCGCGCCGATTCCGCCGGTGGCCGCCGAGCACTGGTTGCGCAACTTTCTCGTGCAGGTTTATCGCAAGGTATTGCAGGGCTCTTTTTAGAAGCTCACCCAGATCCAAATCAAGCTAAATGCGACGGCCCTTGCGCTCTTCCTCTCAGCACACTTGAACCTTATTTAGCGCAAATGAAAGCGGTGGATGAACTAGTAAAAAGCTTCCCCCACTTAGATACCTCTATATAAAAGCGCCTGACCTTGCTATAAGTCCTATATATGACAAAGAAATAAGCCCATTATTGAACTATGGGCTTACTCTTTTATAATTCATTGGTTAGCTAATAAACCTCTTATCCAACTCAGCACCAGACTATTAGCTACTGACTTATTGCTACACTCTTATCGATGATAAGCGTATGAAAACTAAGGATAGGTTTTAATTTTCCATGAGTGATACTGCAGATTCAATTTATCAGTCGTTACAGGAAGGCACTATACTGGGGCCTGAGCATCACCGCTTTCAACTGATAGGTAATAGCTCAACACACCTCGTTGGCCAACTATGGCAGGCCAAGGATATTGATGTTGCCGGTAATCCGCTTGTTACCCTCTTGATTATCAACCCCACCCTCCTAAAACAAACCAGTTTTGCCGAAGGGATTAAAAAGCATGCAGCTCTAAGCAAACAACTGCAAAATAAACATATCGCAGAATGCTATGGGTTTTTCCCTCACAAAGGCGGACTACTACTCCTATCCTATGAAAAACTGGATGGCCTAACACTTAGCGGATTCATTAAAGCGGGACAGCAGCTTCAACTAGCTCAACGGCTAGGTCTACTCCGACAGGTCGCTTACGCTGTCGATATGAACTTCCAAAAACTACGAAGCCCACACGCATGTTTATCGCCTGATGCTATTTATATAAATCGTAAAGGCGGGGTTAAACTGACCTTATCTGCCTTAAGAGAAGCACTAGAATCAATTGCAGATCTACTACCAGCACCTCCCAGCTACAAAGCATACCAATCTCCTGAAGCCTTCCATCCGGGCAAACTGACACGCAAAACTGATGTATATGCTTTTGCCGCTATCATTTACGAAGTCTTTACCGGCAAGCCCCCCTTTGATGTCAATGAGTCGGAAGCAGATCGGGTACGGAAGCAGTTAGAACAACCAACAGATTTAGACGATGAACAATGGGAAGAACTCCAAAAAGCATTTTCCACTGATACCGAGGAACGTTTCGCTAGCTGCACAGAGTTAATGAAGGCTATCTTCCCACCCAAGACTGAAGAAGAAAGCAACGATAAGTCAGCAAAGGAACAACCTAACGCAGCAATGGAAAGTGAAACAAACGACGAAAATAGCCCACCCTCATCTATAAAAGACAAGCTAAAAAGCACAGCTAAACGATCGATAAAGCTATTAACTGCACCTCCCAAGCTTGTAATTTATACACTGATCGGCTGCTGTATTTTTATTGCTGGTTATCTATCAGGCTGGGCTGTTTCAGAGTTAATCAACTTTAAAGAAAAAGACTTCCAAACTTTACAAATAGCCAAACAACAAGAAGCTTTACAGCAAATGTACGACTCTCTACAAGCTCAACAAGAGATACAAAACCGAGCCGAGCAAGAGCTAAACGACGCATTACAAAACAACTCATTACTTGAACAAAAATTATTATCTGCCCAGAAAATGCTAAAAGCAGCAGAACCTGACACACCGGGCCAACAGATTTTTAAAGATCAGATCGACAACACAACCTACGGCCCTGAAATGGTGTTACTGCCCTCCGGCGAATTTCGTATGGGTGATCAAGCAGGGATTGGAGACGATAACGAAAAACCTGTACATCTTGTTAAAATCCGTAAACCTTTTGCCTTATCACGTTTTGAAGTGACTTTTGCTGAATACGATACCTTCGCCAAAGCAACTAAACGCCCTCTACCTGACGATGAAGGCTGGGGCCGAGGCAACCAGCCAGTAATCAATGTAACTTGGCGGGACGCCTCTGCCTATGTCGAATGGCTTAGCCACGAGACAGGCCACCCTTATCGCCTCCCAACCGAAGCAGAGTGGGAATACGCGGCACGAGCTGGAACCCTGAGCACTTACTGGTGGGGTGATGAACTCAAACCTAACATGGCAGTCTGCTCCGGATGCGGTAGTGAATTTGATGGCGTTAAGCCTATCCCAGTCGGCAGCTTCCCCGCTAACCATTGGGGTCTACACGACATGACAGGAAATGTTGATGAATGGGTGGCAGACTGTTACACCAACAGCTACAAAACAACACCTAGAAATGGCTCAGCTTATACGGAAAAAGTTTGTGAAAGCCGAGTTATGCGAGGGGGTTCTTGGTTTGAGATTGATCGTTTAATTCGACCCGCCAGCCGCTACCGACATCCAGTAGACTCAAAACGTAACAGCTGGGGCTTTAGAGTCGCACTAGACTTTGAATAAAGAACGGAACGCTTTAGAGCAACAACCAGAAAGCCTAGGTTCATTCTAACATTGATAGATTAGGGACTCGTTCTCAGGGAATATTCCATATGCCAATTAACAAAATCAGTCTTGCTCTTTGCCTCGCGGGATTCACCGTTTTATCCGCGCAAGCCACTACATTACAGATAAGCTCTGAACAGAGAGAATCTATCGACCTAACCTTATACAACCAAAATTTAGGTTTAGTCCGTGAAACTCGCGAATTACCCCCTTTAAAAACCGGACAATCGGTGACCCTTGAAGATGTAAGCAAACAGCTACAAGTCGAAAGCTTACGCATAGACAATGCCGGTAAAATACTTGAGCAAAACCTGAATACCAACCTGCTTAACCAACAGAATTTACTGCAACATTTTGTTGGCAAAGAGCTAAAACTTGCACGCTTAAACCCCGTATCCGGAAAAGAGATTATCAGCTCAGTGAAATTGCTGAGCATCGATGGAAGCCGCGCATTGATTAAACGTAATAACAGTTTTGAAAGCATCCCTCTAAATAACGGCTGGCGTTTTATTTTTCCAAACCTGCCAAGCCAACTGCTCGCTAAACCAAGCGTAAGTTTCCGTTCGTCTGGCACATCTAAAGCCCAACTAACAGGTATAAGCTACCTAACGAGCGGATTAAGTTGGGACATGGATTACGTTATGACGCTTAACGAAGCGGGCACACAAGTCACCCTTGATGGTTTAGCCAGCCTAACAAACAACACTGGTGCTGATTTTAAAGACGCTCAGATCTCTTTAGTGGCAGGAGACTTAAATAATCCAGGCGCTCGCCATGCAACCGCACTGCAAGAAGATTTCTCTAATATGGTAATGGCTCGCGGAGCCGCCGCACCTAAATCACTAAGTGGAGAAAGCATTGGCGATTTCCATCTGTTTAGTTTGCCGCGCAAAGTAGATCTATTAAATGGCCAAGTGAAACAGGTATCCTTCCTCACCGCAGAAAAAGTGCCCGTCAGCCGTAGTTATGATTATGAATTTTTGGTTTATCCAACACTGGAACGTAACCAGCATCGCGTTAAACCGAACTTAACCCTCAAATTTTTGAATGATCAAAAATCTCACTTAGGTATGCCGCTACCGGCAGGAAAAATCAGAACCTTCAGCCCTGATAGCAAAGGCCAACTTCAGTTTATGGGCGGCAGCAGTATCAACCATACAGGGGAAGGGGATGAAGTCGAAGTAACTCAAGGCAAAGCCTTTGACCTATCGATCCACCGTAAACAGATCCACTTCAGCACAGTGTTTAATGGTTTTAAAGTGGGACAAGAACTTCGCATTACTAACAGCCGCTCCACCCCTGCGGATTTAGTTATGACGGCAAACTTCCCTCTCGTTTGGGAGATGGAAAGCAGCAACATCGAGTTCGAAAAAGTACTTGGCGGCAGTGCCCAATGGAAAATAAAAGTCCCTGCAAAAGGAGAAAAGGTTCTTCGCTTCCACGTTAAGATGGAGAAACGATAAGCCTTGCTGACTCATTACTGCTCTGGCTGCGGCCTTATCTCAAACTGGTGCTGTTGCAGCCAGAGCAACCCTACAACCAGTCGCGTAAAGCTTGTGCTCCTTCTCCACGAGAACGAATCCTCAAGACCCACTACCACTAGCAAGATCATCTTAAATACCATTCAAAACACCCAAGCTTATCTGTGGAAACGAAATGAACCACCACTCGAGCTAATCCAACAGATCGAAGATAAAAACACTGATGCTTGGCTACTCTTTCCCGCCGACAGGGAAGAACTTAAAGTTCGGCAACAGGAAATAAAATTGAATACTGGGCGTGAAACCCTAATTATTGTGCCCGATGGCACATGGAAGGAGGTCCGAAAAATTGTCCGAAAAAGCCCTTGGTTAGATCAATTACCTCTTCTAGCCTTTGATCCAAAAACACCCAGTAGATATGACCTAAGGCGAAATCCCGATACGGATCATTTATGTACAGCAGAAACTATCATCGAACTGCTAAAGCTGTGCGATGAACTTAGCCCTGCCACACAGCTGACCCAAGCCTTCGATGCATTTATCACGCACTATAAACAATCAAAGCGTCATTAAGGGTAAAACCGCCTTTTATAACAGCGACTGCTTCGCTCGCCAATAATCGGCTTTAAGGGGATCAGCTACCTGCTCTAGCTCTCCTTGAGCATAAGTATCGACTAAACGTTTTATAGCTAATTGGTGTCCCTGCTCCGCCGCTTTAGTGTAGAAACTTAGCGACTTTTCAGCATCCGGCTGAAAATAATGTTCATATCCATTCTCAAAGATACGCCCCATCTGATACTGCGCTTTTTCATCACCCTTTTCCGCAGCTTGTTGCAAATATATGCCACCCTGAATCCGGTTTTGTATACCATCCCCTTTAAAGTGCAAAAGATGCCCATAAACGCTCAATGCTTTTTTATGACCATTATCAGCGCAGAAGCGAAACAGTTTCATAACGAAGTTGTGTTTTTTAAGGGATTTTTGCTGTATAGACGAACGAAATAAAGCATAAGCGACCACAAAAACAAGCGGCGCTAACAGCCTCGAAATAAAGCGCATAACCTTCTCCTACTACAACTATCACAGCAATTAAAAAGCCATAATATCAACTACCGGTAATCTTATGGAGAAAAACTTCATCTAAAAACCACTTGATACAATATATGCTTCTACGCTAAAACTTATATTATCAATCAAACATAAAAATCAGCGCTTATATTCATTTTAGATATATAGGCCATCAAAAGGATTCTAGGGTAGCAAAATGAAAATTTACGAAGATAACTCCCTTACCATTGGTAATACGCCGCTAGTACATCTTAAGCGCCTCGCTCCTGGGCTAAATATTTTCGGTAAAATTGAGTCCCGCAACCCTGCAGGTTCTGTAAAATGTCGTATTGGCGCTAACATGATCTGGTCTGCAGAAAAAAGCGGCGTTCTTAAACAAGGGATAACTATGGTTGAACCCACCAGCGGCAATACCGGTATCGCGCTGGCATTCGTAGCAGCCTCCCGTGGTTACGATATTATATTTACGATGCCATCCTCCATGAGCCTTGAACGCCGTAAAATCATGAAGGCACTCGGCGCCAACATTGTCTTAACTGAACCAGCAAAAGGCATGAAAGGTGCTATTGATAAAGCACAAGAGATTGTAGATAAAAACCCTGATACTCATATCATGCTGCAACAATTTGAGAACCCAGCCAATCCAGAGATCCACGAAAAAACAACAGGTCCTGAAATCTGGAACGACACCGATGGTACAGTGGATGTTGTTGTTGCAGGTGTAGGAACCGGCGGAACCATTACCGGTATCTCTCGTTATATTAAAAACCAGCAAGGTAAAGCAATCACCTCTGTTGCGGTAGAACCGGTTGATTCACCCGTTATTTCGCAGACACTTAATGGCGAAACCGTAAAACCCTCTCCCCACAAAATTCAAGGGATTGGCGCTGGCTTTGTGCCTAAAAATCTAGATTTGGCATTGATTGATCAGGTCGAACAAGTCAGCAATGAAGATGCAATTGCAACCGCTAAACTGTTAATGGAAAAAGAAGGTATTATGGCAGGCATCTCTTGCGGCGCAGCGGTTTGTGCAGCTATGCGTGTGGCAGAACAACCAGAACACGCCAATAAAAACATAGTCGTTATTTTACCGGACTCCGGTGAACGTTACCTATCTTCTGCCCTATTTGAAGGCATGTTCAGCGATAACGAATCGGTTCAATAAATAAAACGGCCATAGCACACTTGCAGACACAAAAAAGCCGGATGAGATAACAGATCCGGCTTTTTACTATCATTTCAAAGATATCTACGATCGCTTAATTACTAACAACTACCTAATTAAGCAATTTCCGAATATCCGCATGGGAAGGGAACACCTCTAAATGATCCGCATGCACTTCATGGTCACTACTTTTAAATACGTTGTACCACTTCGCTCTACGCTGCTGTCCCTGATAGCACCCATTTACTTCATAATTCTCGCCATCTACCGCTAAAATAGCGATAGTGCGTACATGTATATCCGTCTGCATTTTATTCTCTGACCCGTATTGTAATTTTTATACTGACACCCTAGTACAAATCCTACAAATTGCAAGAAATAGAACAAAAAACAGACAAACAAATAAGCCGCATGTAGTAAAATTACAGAGAACTATAACCTTATCCGTTAATATTTTCTAAAAACACACGTGAAGGCGCAAAGAATGCCTGCCCAGTTACCGCTCGGGTATATTTTAACAGGTGATCGGTATGACCTTCACCATCCCCTTCCACCATACTTTTTAACATGAGCGTAAAGTTTTTCGGCGTACAGCAGTAACTCGCAAAAAGAAGCCCACACTCCTGTGTATCACCATAGGGCATGCTATGGCGAAGAATCTCAATAGAATTTCCATCGCTGTCTTTTAAGGACGTCCTTTTAGTGTGAGCCGTAAGTGCCTTATCTGTAGAGGCGAACTCCACATTATCCTCTTTTGTTCTACCGTATGTCTCTTCCTGCTTTTTTACCGGCTGTTTATTCCAATAGGCCATATTGTGAACATAACGCTGCAGATGAATATAGGAACCACCCGCAAAGTTTTGATCTTCCTCTCCAACAACGGCAACCCCTATTCGATCATCACCTTGTGGGTTTTCAGTTCCATCGACAAAACCGGTGAAGTCGCGCATATCAAAATATCTAAACCCATCGACCTCCTCAACTACCTGAACCGCATCCCCTAACTCAGCACAGAGCTCCCGTGCTAGCTGAAAATTGAGATCTTTCCTTTCTGAGCGTATATGGAAAAGCAGATCCACCGGCGTATTAGGTGCAACATTCTCACCATTTTCAAAACTAGGAAACGCAGCTAACTCCGCCGGCGCCCCAGTATCGATGATTTGTGACCAATAACTACTGCCTATCGCCGCCACTAAGCACAACCCCGCCTCAGGTTCTAACTGGTTATACTTTTCCTCAAGCGCTGTAACATCCGCTAAGACCTGCTTAACACGCTGTTTAGCACCTTCGTTGCGCGTTTGATTTAACGTTAAAAAAAGTGCTGAACGATTCGCCTCAGCCACTATCCCCTTTTGATACAACGCCATTACTCACCTCTTTATCAAAACAACTTCGTTTAAGTATAAAACCAATACCACCAAGTCACATTAAAGATCATGGATTAATTCACTAATAACAGCTACTACCTAGTGACAGACTATAAAAAATCATTAAAAAATTTTGAATTTTGTCATCAAAATAGAGTCTTAAGTACAAATGAATAGTTAAATAGAAGAGTTCACCCCATGAGATTCATAAAGACAGCGCTACTATGCCTAGTAGCCCTAACCACCACACTTTCCATAAACACTTATGCCGCACCAAAGTCAGAGCTCTGGGAATACTGGTTGCAGCACGATCCACAGAGCAAGATGGTTATTAGTCATAATCCATGGAATCAGTTTCTTTCAACCTATGTAGAAACAAATAGCAACAGCAATACCGCCGTAAAGGGTATTAATACCCTCAAATATGCGAGCGTAACAGCAGCGGATAAACAGGCCCTAAAAAGCTATATTGCTACACTCACAGCCCTACCCATTAGCCAATATAATCGTAATCAACAGCGGGCTTACTGGATAAACTTATACAATGCACTGACCGTTGATGTGGTACTCGACCACTACCCCATCAAATCTATTATGGATATCAAACTCTCAGGCTTATTCACCCGAGGGCCATGGAAGAAAGAACTGATTAGTGTTGAGCAGCAACCGTTAAGTCTCAACGATATAGAGCATCGAATTCTTCGCCCTATTTGGAAAGATCCTAGAACCCATTATGCCGTTAACTGCGCATCCCTTGGCTGCCCAAATTTAAGCACACAAGCTTATACAGCAGAAAACATGGAACAACAGCTAGAACAAGCAGCAACTGCTTTTATCAACCATCCAAGAGGCGTAGAAATCAAAGACGGTACGTTGATCGTATCAAGTATTTACAACTGGTTTAAAGAGGATTTTGGAGGCGATGACACTCAGGTAATTAAACACTTAGAACAGTACGCTAAAGAACCTCTCAAGCATCAGTTATCAACGGTACAAAGCATTTTTGATGATCAATATAATTGGCAATTAAATGAAGTTCGGTAACCATAAAAGTAAAGAACCGAGCCATTACCCTGAAAAGTAAAGGCTCAGCCTCCCGTGATTTGAGGCAAAGGCCAACGATACACACTCAGCACCTCTAGACCGTGCTAGATCTATAGTAGGTGCTATTTACTTCTTAGAATGAATTGCTTTTTAAAAGCAACCTATTCTCGCTTTTCACTCATACTATGCTATAAATAATAGAGAGCTCGTTATAAGCCCGTTAACATTCAAAAAACACACTTATAAGTGCGCACGAATTCTAGGGCACAATCATAAATGACATTGACAAATAGCGGGACCAGAAAGGCACTGCCCTTTTTAACACTTATTTTCTTTTTATTTTCTTTAGTATTGGTATGGAGCTTTTTCACTCTCAACCACAGCAACTATTTTCACCAGCTAAATATCCGTCACTTCAAACATACCGCTGAATTAACGGGGCTTATTTCTGCGCCTATAAAACTTTTTCCAACCGAAGAACCTCTAAATCTTGAGAAAATACGTCAAACTATTATTGATATTCGCAGGCAACCTATTGAGTGTTTATCAATAACCCGCTGGTCTGACCGAGTACTAATGAAATTGATTGGTACCGATTCTATAATCGCTATTTGTGAAAATGACCTAATAATCGCTAACGAAACACTCGATGCTTTGACAGGCTACAAAAATGGCACAGTCAGCACACAAGTGCTACAAAACCAGTTAACAAAAGCCGTTTCTGAGTTTCAAAGCAACTCCGTCAAATTTGAACACCCTGTAGAAACAACAATCAACCTTATAGCCAACGTTACCATCTGGTTGATCATACTCTCTTCAATCATCGTTTTGCTTTTAACCATATTGATATCCCGTGCAGTCGCGATCGTACTGACTAATAAGGAAAAGGCAATGAAGGCCCTCGCAAAGAGCGAGGAGCGTAATAAACAACTCGCTTACAACGACAGCTTAACAAGCTTGCCCAATAGAAACTCACTAGACCACAAAATTAATACAGCGATTGCTAAATCATCTCGCAATAACTCACAGTTTGCGGTCATGTTTATAGATCTAGACCAATTTAAAGACATCAACGATACATTAGGTCATACCGTAGGTGATAAGTTACTCATTGAGATGGCAAAACGTATTACCAATACTGTACGAGCAAACGACTCAGTCATACGTTTTGGTGGAGATGAGTTTGTTGCTGTCACCGACTGCTTTGTAGATATTGAGATTATCGACTCTATTGCCCATAGAATTATCGATGCCATTAGCAAGCCCATTAAACTAGACACCGTTGAATCATATATTACAGCCAGTATAGGTATTGCCTGCTATCCACAAAATGGTAGAAACAGCACCGTACTTCTAAAGCATGCAGATACAGCGATGTATCAAGCTAAAAATGCGGGTAAAAATCAGTACCAACCTTATGACAAGCGCTCAGCAACTAAACAAAATCGTAAACTCAGCATCGTTCACCAACTGCACCATGCCATTAAAAATAATGAGTTCAGCCTTGCCTATCAACCAGTCGTTAAACTTACAGATGGCAGCACTGTAGGCAGTGAAGCACTTTTACGCTGGACAACCGCTAATGGTGAAACTATTGGGCCCGATGAATTTATACCCATTGCCGAGAACTCAGGACAGATTATTGATATAGGTAACTGGGTACTCGAACAAGCCTGCCTGCAGTGTAAAGTTTGGCACGATGCTGGAGCCATCAACCACGCAATGGCTATTAATGTCTCATCTCAGCAATTAAAAGACCCATTATTTTCTAAACGACTGTCGGATATCTTAACCCGCTTATCCTTACCGGCTTCATCCATTCATATTGAAATTACAGAAAATAGCGTTATTACCGAAGATCAGAACAGTGTTACCACACTTCACGAGCTAGCCGAACTAGGTACTAAACTACTACTCGATGATTTTGGTACCGGTTACTCCTGCTTGAGCTATTTGAAAGACCTACCCTTTGATGTATTGAAAATCGACAAAAGCTTTATGCCTGCAAATAACACAATTGCATCCACAATTATTGCAATGGGGCATGAGTTAAATATGGAAATTATCGCTGAAGGGATCGAAACCGAGATGTGTTACGAGTTTTTAAACAACCTAAAATGCCAATATGGCCAAGGTTACCTATTCCAAAAACCTGTTCCTGCCAGCGAATTCGATATTTTCAAAAATTTCAGATCCAATTAGCACTCCTATATTGAGAGCAGACAATCTGAAACCCTGATCAAATTAAGTTCAAACAGACTTAAAGTGCAGAATGAAACTTAGTTAACACTAACAACATAGTGACAACCTCATTACTGCCGAACTGATCAACCAAAAAATACTCAAACCTATAAAGATAGATATGTAACTGAGTTGACCCATCAGGCGTATGCAGCCAAAAAACAAAACCTATATTGATCAAAAACGTAATATAAAACATCAGCCTAAAACTCATCTTCTTAGTTTTATGACGCAACCGCTGCTGTGCAACCATAGCGCCAGGCCACCCTCCAAAGAGAGCTGATAAATGTAAGGTATTTTCAGGTACTCGCCACATTCCATTGATCGCCGCTTTTTTATCTTTTGCATACAAATAATAAGCAACCAAACTTGCCAGCAAATAGATCAAACCTAGCAACACTGGCGTATAACCAAACCAATATGAATACACTAAACCGATAAACAACAGCAAAGTTGAGCAATAAAACGTCTTCATCATCTTCTCTTCAAAGTAAATCTATTGAATAGATCTTTTTTTAAAACCAGCCTATCCTAAATTACTCAGACTTTTTAGAGCACACAGAAAGTTGTTTCATGCTAAAACGATAAGTAACTTTTAGTTAAAATGATCGGAAAAGCTACATTGAGGATCAATGTAATTTAAATGCCTATCAAAAGGAATATTGTATGACACGCGCACTTATCCTTGCTTGCATAACTCTCGCTCCCTTTTCCCATGCAGGCATGAGTCCGGAGCAAGTAGAACAATTTCGTGGCAGTCGATTTTAAAAACATTTGATAAGCCAATTGCCCGAATTACGGCAACCATTGACTATACGCCGCAACTCGGTTGGAAACTTATATCCACAAACAATACTCAAGCCTCTAAGCATTGTGATCGGATCACTCTTGCCGCCGCCAAAGCATATCCCGCACCACTCAAGGGACATCAAATGATGATCGCTAATGTGAATGAGGTTCCTGTTAGCGCAGTAGAAACCCCCGCGGTTCTCATTAACCTACGTATAACATCTGATAACAAACAATCTGGGAGATGTACCGCAGAGGTCGTTTACTTACGCTGTCCAGCGCATAAAACAGATTTCACATACTGTCACCCTTAGACAAAAAAGCTAAGCCCAGCGCTATAGCAATCGCTTGCAGATAAAGCAGGAAAGGTGGAATTAAACACTCTCTCGCTAAAACAAATAAAAGCCCATTCTGGGCTTTTATTATGTACAGTAAGACTGCCCAAAACCTGTTATGGATAGCCTGCTTCTTTTGCTAGTTTTTGGGCTGTGTGTAGATGCATACCTATATTAGATAGATTGGTTGTATCCATCTTAAATTTTCCGAGCCTCGCCACTTCCCTTGCTGGGTAGACATCTGGATTAGCTGGGTATTCCATGCTTAGCTTGGCATAAGTAGCTTGCGGCTCTTTAGTGGTTAGCCACTCTAAAAAGTCGATTGCTTGGGCTTGATTAGGCGTATTGGCGACTACCGCCGCGCCCGTAATATTTACATGAGTGCCCGTCCCCTTTTGATCCGTCCAAAAGAGTTTTAGCTTAGTATCCGGCTCCTGTCTTTTAAACCGTATAAAGTAATAAGAGTTCACAATACCTACATCACAACGACCTTGGTTAATCGCATCAAGCACCTGTATATCTTCGCCGAAAGGCGCCACGGCTAAATTATCCACCCAACCGCGCATAATCTGAGCAGTTCTTTCTTCCCCTTCATGCTTAGCTAACATCGCGACGAAGGCTTGAGTATAAGCTGACTGAGAAGTGAGCAAGCAGAGTTTAGCTTTCCATTTAGGAGATGCTAAATCACTGTAACTGCTTAGCTCACTGGCCTTAACTTTGGTTGGGTTGTAAACAATTGTACGGGCTCTACTGGCAAAACCAAACCAATCCTGTTTTGGTGATGTAAGATGGGCAGGTACGTTCTCTGAAAGAGTGCTTGATTGAACCGACGCTAACAACCCTTTCTCTGACGCCATCCAGAAATACTCAGCTCCTGAAGCGATCATCAGATCAGCTTTTTTAATCTCTGCTTGCGTACTTTGCGCTTCATTTTCTAGACGTGAAATCAGCTCCACTGCAGGGCTGACAAGATAGTTAACGGCTACGCCAGTTTCTAATGCATATTCATTTAATAGAGGTTTTATATAACTGGCATTACGTGATGAATACACCATGAGATCTGCCGCCAGACTAGCAGTTGAAAGTAGAGGTAGCGCTAAGGCCGTAGCAAGTAAGCTATATTTAAATCGCATTATTAAATCGCCTATAAGAAAATCAAAAAGTTAAGAAGGTTTTGCCCATTGGCGTAGCAAGTTGTGATAAATCCCACTTAGCTTTACCACTTCCCGATGAGTTTGGCCCAGCTCAACTGAAAGCTGCTGTACCGATTGATCTAAGTCGAAGAGCATTTCCCGTTGCTGGATATCGCTCACTAAGCTTTGAATCCAGAAGAATGAAGCGACCCGCACACCTTTAGTGACCGGCGTGACCTGATGTAAACTGGTGGAAGGATAAAGCACCATATCACCCGCTGCGAGCTTTACGGTTTGTGCGCCATATTGCGTTTCAATGCTGAGCTCGCCTCCCTCATACTCATCAGGTTCAGCAAGAAAAATCGTTGCAGAAAGGTCGGTTCGTAGAGTTTGGTTGGTCTCAGGTATCTGCATTAACGCCGCATCTACATGTGCACCGTAAGTCTCATTCTCGCTATAACGGTTAAACTTAGGTGGGTAGATTTTGTCCGGCAGCGCAGCCGAAATAAAGGTCGGATGCTGCGATAAGGCACGCACAATATGATGCCCTAAGCTGATAGCCGGCTCTCTACTATCATCTAGCTGCTGGTTCTTTTTTACCTTACGCGCAATACTGCCCGCAGTTTGACTGCCCGCTTGCCAATTAGCGCTATCTAGATGTGTTCTGATCTGCTCTACTTCAGCCTTAGACAGCAACTCTGGAATGGTAATTAACATTCATTTCTCCGGCTTAAATTTGATGATTCCGTCGTAAGATCGGCCAGCCTAATGTCATTGATCGTGGCGCAACCGGTCATCGCCATAGTGAGCTCAAGCTCCTCTCTTAATAACTTGATCATATGCGCAACACCTAAAGCGCCGGCGACACTAAGTGCATAAACCTGTAACCGCCCGATAAGCACTGCATCAGCGCCTAAAGCAATGGCTTTAAATATGTCGCCACCAGAGCGAATACCGCTATCTAACAACAATGGAAAACTATCACCGACCGCTGAACGGATAGCAGGCAACATGGAGAGGCTAGCAGGCACACCATCTAATGTTCGACCGCCATGGTTAGATACAATAATACCGGCAGCGCCTAAGGCTTTTAATTCGAGGGCATCCTCACTATGCAAAACCCCTTTTATCAATACAGGTACAGGGCTGTTTTCAAGAAGCCACTGTAATTGTTCTCGCGAAGGGAGGTTTTGCATATAACTGTGAAAAATATGACTTTGATTTCCCACAGAGGATGATCTACTAGCCGCTTTCTGATCAACTAAATTGGCGGCAATAAGGTCGGCAGGAAATGTGAATCTAGCCCGCTGGGCTCGCATACTGGGCTGCTGAATAGCGGCATCTAAAGTCACAACTATAGCTCTATAACCTGCCGCCACAGCCCGCTTTAATAAGTGTTGGGTATCTTTAAAACCCGGCTGAAAATAGAGCTGAAACCAGCGTTCTGACCCAGCCTGTTCCGCTATCTGCTCCAAGGTCATGGAAGATAGTGTGCTCGCCACTATGCAGCTATCCGTCGCTTGGGCTGCATAAGCTGCTGCTTGCTCTCCTTGAGGATGAACTAAGGTTTGATAAGCAACAGGGGCTAATAATATGGGGTGCTTAAAACTCTGTCCCAGCAACTCAGTTGTTGTAGAGCCTTGCTCAACATCACGTAGAACGCGTGGAATAAAAGCGACCTTAGCAAAGGCCTGCTGGTTTTTGGTTAAAGTGACATCATGCCCACTGCCTCCCGAGATATAAGCAAAGCGATCTTGGGGGATAAAGTCCGGTGCGAGTAACTCATAATCCTGAGCAGATAAAATCTCAGGGGGAATATAGTTAAGCGTTTCTAGAATTTTTCTGGGTTCGTACATATATCATCACTTATAAAAAACAGGGCTACTATAGTAGCCCTGCCAAAGGAAATATCCGAAGGGGGGGATACTAACTTTAGAAGCTATATTCCATCGTTAGCTGAACATTCCTTTTATCACCAATGTAAGTGAATGCACCTGAACGATAAGCAGCTAGGTAGTAATCTTCATCAAGAAGATTGCCTACATTTAATCTAAGCAGCATATCGCGATTAACTTTATAAGACGCAAACGCATCTAATACAGTGTATCCAGGAACACCCATCTCTTCGTTAGCCGCGGTATCTGGCTGACCTGTATAACGAACACTTTCGTAAGTTGCTGTACCGCCGAAAGCAAAAGCTTGAGTCGCTTGATATCTAAGATGTAAAGAGGCAGATTTATCAGCAAAGTTAGCTAAAGTTTTACCTACATTATCTTCGATAATAGATTCTTTCACTTTAGCATTCATCAATGCGATACCGGCCTGAACACTCAGTTTATCGGTAAGATTACCGGCAATGCCAAGCTCAATACCTTCTACTTCGTTTTTACCTGTATTTAAAGTACCGACAGTTGAATACGAATCACCGTCTGAAGACTCCATCACATCACTCTTTGTGATACGGAAGAGCGCTGCTGTTGCTAGCAATTTATCATCATTAAAACGCCATTTAGTACCAAGTTCCCAGCTGTCTGTTTTTTCTGGATTACCCAAAACAGGATTAGCGCCTTCGGCACAGATACCACCATAACCACAACTTGTACCTACGTCCGATTCACCACCATTGAGGTTAGTCGCAGTTGAGAAACTCGCATAAACATTCGCTTTAGGGTTAATTTTATAACTTGCCCCTACATGACCATTCCAGAAACCATCTTCATTGATGAAATCTGTCAACTCACGACCTGTGCCCGGATCATAATTGGCTGTCGTTTTGTAGTCATAGTAGTCGTAACGCAAACCACCAAACACTGTCCACTTATCCGTTATATCTACTGTATCCATCATGGAAAGGGAGATGGTTTTTATATTCCAATCGGAATCCCAATCACCTTTAGATATATCGCGCTGGAGCAATGAGTTAACATCCGAAACTTCAGCACCACTAGCATCGTTTAGGCAATATGCAGCACCGGGGCCTCCACGACCAGAGGCGAAACAGTTCGACGCTCCTGTGGCCGTATTATCATACACACCATTAAGTACTTGCTGATCGGTATACTCTAGGCCAAATACAAGCTCATGGTTTAAACCACCCAGCTCACGGTCCATCAACAGGTTAAACTGGTTAGCAAAATACTCAACTTCCTGCCAACCTTGGTGGGTACTTAAAGTAGCTGAACTATATCCATTAGTGTCGTTCGTTGCATCGAGCAGTGTAGGGTAAGCGGTAGTACCACGCGCGCCGGTTGTTACATAACCGTTATCGGTTGTGCCGTAACGGGTCAAGTTAACAATACGTGTATCCGGATTAAGTTCATAACCTATACGTAGTGTTGCTGTATCAACCTCGGAATCAAGAAAGTCTTCATTTTGAAGATACACAGGGATATTAGCTACCGGTTGTCCATCCCCTGAGGTATCAAGGTAGGTACCTAAATCCGGTTTATCATTACCTTCAAAGTGGTAATAATCAGCAGTAATTTCTAAATCATCACTTGGTTGATGAGTAATCGAGAAGGCTGCACCTTTACGCTGACGATCAGCGGGCGCACGATCGGGCACATCCTCTTCTGCATGCAGGATGTTAGCTCGAATTGCCGTATCATAGTTAATAACTTGGTTCGTATCTAAAGATAGGCGGTGCTGGTTATCAGTACCAATGCCGGCTGAAAGTTTAGTGAAGTCGTATTCAGAACTTGCACGTTTAGTCGCAGAGTTCACAGCACCACCCGTTGTACCACGGCCAGCAAAGCTAGAACTTGGCCCTTTACTAATCTCAACCTGTTCAGTTGCAAAGCTTTCACGGATTGTCATGCCAGGATCACGCATACCGTCGACAAAAACATCACTGCGGGCTTCATGACCACGAATCACATAACGGTCACCAAACGCGTTACCATTTTCACCCGTGCCTACAGTAATACCCGGCTGTCCATCAAGGATCTCGCGCAGATCTGTGCGCCCAGTATCAGCAAGCTCTGTTGCTGTAAGTACAGTAATTGTTTGCGGTGTTTCCGCTAGGTCACGCGTACGGCGAGGGTCTGATAGTCGTTCAGCCAAATAAGGAGAGCCTGGTACTGCATAAGGATTAGTATCTGGAGTGACGGATTCTTCAACGGTCAGCTTATCGAGGGAGATTGTTTCCTCTGCAGTAGCTACACCAGCCATCAAGGTACCTGAAATTGCTAAGGCTAAAGTACCTGGGGTAAAGGCGCTTTTCTTTCCTATATTTCGCTCTATGCTAGAGGGCTTTTTTGTATTGGCTTGATACATTGTCTGTCCTTAAAATAACTTACGTGTTGGGTTCAATGAGAATTCAATCGGTAGTGTTAAATCTAGTGGGCCCTCACCTAGATCAGAAGGAATGCTCGGGAATGGACTTGCTCGCAGCAGCATATCTGTTGCTTCCTTATCCAGCCGAGAATCACCTGAACTTGTGACGATTCTCGAACTTTTTACCCGACCATTTTTCTGAATCACAAAACTAACCACTACCGTACCGGTGACTCCATCTTTTCGAGCACTGCGTGGGTAACGTTTAACCCGTGCAATGCGCAGCAAAACTTTGCTTAAATAGCTCTGCTTTGCTGCTGGATTACCACCCGTTTCTACACGCGTTCCAACACCCGTTGCTTTAGTTGCAATCGGTGTTGATTTTGCGCTGCTATCTGCCTCTTTTGCCTTAAGATCGTTAGTGGATTCACTTTGAGGCTGAGGTTTTTTTGTTATATCAGGTCTCTTCTCCGGCTGTTTTACCGGTTCTTGCTTGAGCGTTTTTTTTGTTTTTGGTTTCGGCGTTGGTACAAGTTCAATCGTTTCTTCCTGCTCAGGTTCAACAACTGGCTCTGGCTCAACGATTTCCTCCTGCTTCGCTTCAACAACCGGCTCTGGTTCAACTACTTCTTCTTGCTCTTGTTCCTTTTCTAGATCAGGCTTATCGCTGTTTTTTTCTTCGACTAAATTGCTCTCAACGATCTCATCACGCACTTCTGCAGTTTCAGTGAAACTGCCTGCAATACCGACACTGACCAACAAACCATCCTGCCCTTCAGCGATTGCACCTTCGCTATCTTCACCTAAAATCCAAGGCGTTATTAACGCTATATGGATAAATACCGCGACTATTAGGCAGAGTAATACCTGTTTTTTAGCTATCATCATTTATGTTCAGTCGCTATCTGCAAACGCTTAATTTTTAGTTGACGAACAGCGCTTAAGACCGGATCTAATGCCGAGAAAGGCAAGTTACGATCTATATGGCAGGTCACTATAGATTCCTCTGAGATCACTATAGGTTCCGCTGAGGACTCTAACGCCTGCAAAGATTCAAGCAATGGCTTATCTATCTTTTGACCATTGAGGTAATGATCGCCATTCAGCAATATCTGAATCTCTATATCTCTTGCAACAAGTCCACCTTCACTGCTTGAAGCGGGAATCTGCAAATCTGCATTTCTTGCCTCTATATGGCCGGCAATCATGAAGAAGATCAGCAATAAAAAAACGATGTTAATTGCCGGAACCATACTGTCATCGAGCTGGCGCTTGGGGCGACTCTGCTTTTTAGTAGCATCTGTTAAAATCATAATTCAACAGACTCACTTAAATTCAGCTGAGTAATACCGGCCTGATAGCTCATATCGATTAACTCGATAACCTTTTGAATATTGACATTCGCCCCAGCGGATAAACTCACATGACTATCATTTTCAACCAGAGTATTGAGCAATTGGATAAAGCTTTGCTCGCCTACAATATATTGAGCACCATCAACCTCAACGATCCCTTTAGGTTGTAAAACAATCCGGACCACCTCAGCTTCAACCTGTGAAGCACCTGAAGTGGCATGTTTTATTTCGAGCTGTTTCTTTTGACTAAAGGTTGATGACAACATAAAAAACAGCAACAAGATAAAAACCACATCGATCAATGGGGTGATGCTTATAGTTTTTTTCCTCGGGGCGATATTATTCAGCAACACAACCAGCATCCGCTCTCGTATCACTAGGCACAGCCACTAAGGGATTAAAATAAAAGGTAAATACTTGTGTTACCGCATCATCTAACAACCAAGCAGAGCGCTCAGCTTTACGCTCAAGCCAGCTATGGATTGCAGCAACAGGAATAGCAACGGCCAAACCTGCAGCCGTTGTCAGTAGCGCTTGCCAAATACCACCAGACAGAACCGCTGGATCAACTTGACTCCCGGCAGCTTCCATCTGCTGAAAAGCTACAATCATTCCTAATACAGTACCCATCAAACCGAGTAGAGGGCTCAAGTTCGCTATTAATTCCAATGGACGAAGCAACGCAGTCAGTTGATTAACATAACCCTGCGCACGTCGTGTTAGCTCCTCTTTTAACATGTGCGGATCTTTACCCTCACTCAAACCACACATAGCAGAGCGAACAATACTAGGCACTGGGCGAGCACCCTCAAGCGCACTTATGGCAAACGCGGCGTTCCCCGCCTTCCAATGTTCTAAACCTTTATTAACTAGATCAGTTTTTTCAGGTCGCAGCACAGCAAACTGCCATAGTTTGAGCAGTGTAATGGTGACCGAAACTATAGATAAAATGATCAAGATCCAGACAACAGGCCCACCTACATCCAACATCTGTATTAATGAATCCAGTTGGTCTAACCCAGTATCAGGCAACAGAGTATTAGTGGCAGACACCTCACTCCCCGGCAGACCAAGGGTAGATGCATCCTCTGCTATATCTAACAAAGAATCTGCATTAGCTGCATCCTCTTTCAGCACCTCAGTAGCTGAAGCGTCCAAGGAAGGAACCTTACCGCCTGCACTTTGGACTATTTCAGAATGAACCGATGCATCAACCACCTCTGTAGCTGGAATCTCTACAGCTCCCCCATTAGGGCTTATGTCATGATTTTCTATGCTTGAATTTGTGCTTGAGTTCATTCAAATACCATTTTCAGTACAAACATTAACAATTATCATTTACAATCGCATTAAGATTAACGCTTTGTTTCGGCGGGATAGTACGTGAACTTGTTAGCTTTATAAAAGGCGATATTGGAATAATAGTTATGCAAAATGTGAATGTTACTGCATTGAATGTGAGCCTGTTACGTGTACTACAAGCCCTACTGGAAGAAAGGCACGTCACGCGGGCTGCGCAAAGGCTGAATTTAAGCCAATCGAAAGTTAGCAGGGATTTAAAGAAGCTACGGGAAATATTTAATGATCCCTTGCTGGCACGCACCCAGTCGGGTTACATTCTGACAGCGGGCGCTGAAAGAATTACAAGCAATCTTAACTGTGTTATTGATAACATCGAATCAATGCTGACGGATAAGCAGTTTGAACCCGCTTCATGTCAACAGACAATCCGCATATACGCTGGCCCTTTAGAGGTTCAGCTCTTTATGCCTGCATTATTTAAAAAGCTACATCAGCAAGCACCGAATCTACGCTTAGAGGTACTAGGAGAATCGGAAAACCCTTTTGACTTGTTAGCATCAGGACAGATTCACTTCGTAATGAGTGGCTTAACTCCAGATAAAGGGTTAGATCAGTTTTATATGAAGTTTTTATCAAAAAGTTCGCAGATGGTGTGCTTGATGAGATGTTCAAACCCTCTCGCAAGGGAAACGCTAACATTAGATCGTTATCTAGCCTCTAATCACGGTTACACAGCTTTAACAGGAAGAGGAACCACTTTTATTGATCAGAGCCTGCAACGCTTAGATAAGTCACGCAATGTGGCCGCCGTTTTGCCGAGTTTTGAAGTAGCTGCTAACTTCTGCGAACAAAGTGACCTTATTGTCACTATGCCTGAAGTGATCGCACAGCAACTCATTAAAGGGAGAACCTTAACCTATCAAAATCTACCTAAAGAGATTCAGTTACCGGAGATAGAACACCGCCTCTATTGGCATGCCCATTGCCATCATGATCCAGCTTGCAGCTGGTTAAGAGGGCTAGTCGAACAAGCCGAATAATCAACTTGAACAGCTAATCTGTTGCCACAGGCCGTTCAGGGTTACGAATCCACTCACTCCATGACCCAGCATAAATACGGCTACCTTTTAAGCCAGCAATCGTCATCGCTAGTTGATTATGGCATGCAGTAATACCAGAACCACACATATGAACAACATGCGAAGGTGCCAGATCTCCTATTATCGATTGCCATTCAGCCCGCAAACGATCTGGAGATTTGAACACACCTTGGTCAAGGTTATCTGTAAGAGGACGATTAACAGCACCTGGAATATGGCCAGCAACGGGGTCAATAGGTTCAACCTCACCACGGAAGCGCTCTTCCCCCCGCGCATCCACTAAACTGATCGAGTTTTGAGACAGCTCGGTTTGCAACTGATCAACCGTTAAACTGTATTCAGGTTGAAACTGTCCAGAAAGGTCGCCTTCTGTACCCGGCTCCCTAAATTGACTTTCTTCGCCACCCGCATTTAACCATGCA
Source organism: Neptuniibacter sp. 1_MG-2023 (assembly GCF_030547185.1). GTDB lineage: Bacteria > Pseudomonadota > Gammaproteobacteria > Pseudomonadales > Balneatricaceae > Neptuniibacter. The sequence goes on along the minus strand of NZ_JAUOQR010000002.1, from coordinate 294,841 downwards.
GCATAGCCACCATCTAAAACAGCGACTTTTTTATGGCCTAAACAACCGAGCAACCACCAAGCACGGGCAGCCATAGCACCGCCACAATCGTCATAAACAATAACTTGAGAGTTATTAGATACTCCTGCTTTGGCTAGCCGCGAAACTAACTGCTCCATATCCGGAAGCGGGTGTCGGCCACTTTCTGGGGTAACTTTAGATGAAAGGTCGTTATCCAAATGAAGATAAGTAGCACCAGGAATATGTCCAGCTATGTAGGCCGCTTCGCCTGCACTAGTGTCCGCTAAATTAAACCGGCAATCAAAAACAACCCAGTCCTTAGACAGGTGCTCTTTTAAATCGGGCCCGCTAATAATAGTGGTGTACATATTCCCTCTCTTTGTTTCTGCAGTTAAAGATACGCTGCAAGCTCTTCCTGTAAAACGTCCAGCTCATTCTGTGCCTTCTGTTTTGCTTTTTTCTTTAAGCTCTCTACTTCAGCCATTTTGTCAGTGACAATCTCTTGTGCAACTGATGCTTTATCATCCGCAGACTCAACACGCGCCAATAGCGGCTTTAATTGCATCAAAATGCCACGACGACGCCCCTCTTCTGCACGAGCAATCGCTTCAGCTGATTTCTCTTTTTTCTGCTTCTCTTCGGACTGCTCTTCTGCCACATAAGTTAATGGGCGAATACCCGCAGCAATGCGAACCTGTTCAAGCATTGGTGCAGCAACAGCACGAGCTTTATCAGCGCCTTTAAGCAGAACCTCTTCGACACTGCCAAGATCATTCATTAATTCGTTATATAGAATACGTGGCGCGGACAACTTACTGTCTAAAAATTCAAATAACTCTTTCTTCGCATCACCCCACCCAATACCGTTCTCAAACTGCTGACGCAACGCCAAGCTCTCTTGCTCATTAGCAAAACAATTATAAAGTTGGAAGAGGGTGCTGCTATCTGCGTCCTTAGGTTCACCAGGCTCACGGGTATCTGTTTTGATCTGCTTGATCAACTTGTATAACTCATCCGCTGTGCCAAAGAGAGGGATCGTATTATTATAACTTTTTGACATTTTGCGGCCATCTAGGCCCGGAATAAGCTGAGTTTGCTCATCCACAACAGCTTCTGGCTGAGTAAATAACTTTTTATAAGTATGGTTAAAGCGGCCCGCTACATCACGTGCCATCTCTATATGCTGGATCTGATCTTTACCTACAGGAATAAGGTCAGCATTGAACATCAAGATATCCGCTGCCATCAATATTGGATAGCTAAATAACCCCATAGTCACGCCGTCATCAAGGTCCGGATTACCGGCATCACGATTCGCATCGACAGACGCTTTGTAAGCATGAGCACGGTTCATCAGCCCTTTTGAACACATGCAGGTTAAGATCCATGTTAACTCTGTAATTTCAGGCACATCTGTTTGACGATAAAACGTTGCCTTATCTGTATCTAAACCTAAAGCCAACCAGGTGGCGGCAATTTCACGTGTAGATTGAGCAACACGCTCAGGATCATGACACTTAATTAACGCATGGTAATCCGCAAGAAAATAAAAATTGTTGTAGGTGTCACCACGGCTCAAATCAATAGCTGGTTTTATTGCACCTAAATAATTACCAATATGCGGTGTGCCTGTTGTAGTGATACCCGTTAGAACCGTTTTCTTTTCCATTTAATTATCGTCTCTTACACCTGAATCTGCCTGAAATAGGCTTATTTTTGGCAGCATGGCCGTTAAACCATTTGAATGCTGAGTATAATACCGAAAATTTTTATTGATTTCGCCCAATCCCTAGCCATTGGACTATCAATATAATGTCGTGATGACCTCACTTGAGGTAAAGTGCTAAAAAGCATCAGACAATAATAATATTTTCGAGATAATTATGACCGAATCAATCGCTTCTTGGATCACCCTTGCCGCAGTACTTTCCAGCATTGGATGGTATATATACCGTCAAACTGAGTACAATATAAACAATATAGTTACCTCAGTAATGTCAGGCATTTTATGTCTATTTGGTGGGCTACTCTTCTCTGGAGCTATAATGAAGGTAGTTGGCAAATTTGATAATGCACTCATACCTGCTCTGTTGGTCTGTATCGGTACGGCATTATGCGTATTAGCCCATACTATTTATCAAAATAAAAAATCTGCTTCCAATCGCGATACAGCAGAACCTCTCTAAGCTAATCGATGAGTTGGATGCAGTGTTGCGTTAAGCAATGAACCTAATTGGCAGCGTTGTAAAAGACCTTGTAAAAAATGGCCTTTTTTGTACTCGCGTAGAAGGTTATGATCTCAATAATATTTTTATTTAATACAGACTGATTCCTATGCTGATTGTCGTATCCCCCGCAAAAACTCTTGATTACGAAACTGCACCTATCACCCGTAGTCATACACTGCCCCGTTTTGTTGAGCACTCACAGGAGCTGATCGACGACTTAAAGAAACTTTCTGTCCAAGATATTGCTGAGTTAATGAAACTGAGTGACAAGCTGGCTAGCTTAAACGTAGCTCGTTATGAATCATGGCAACCCGAGTTTACTTTTGACAACGCCAAACAAGCTATCTTAGCTTTTAAAGGCGATGTGTATACTGGACTCGATGCCGAATCCCTTAGCGAAAAAGATCTGCAGTTTGCCCAAGATCACCTCCGCATCTTGTCCGGCCTCTACGGTGTTTTAAAACCCTTAGATCTTATGCAACCCTATCGGCTTGAAATGGGTACAAAACTGGCCAATAGCCGCGGGAAAAATCTCTATGAGTTTTGGGGCACAACCATCTGCGATGATTTAAACCAAGCTTTAGCCAGCAGCGACACCCCTGTACTAGTAAATTTAGCCTCCAACGAGTATTACAAAGCTGCTAAAGAGAAAAGCATTGAAGGCCGAATCATTACACCAGCCTTTAAAGATTGGAAGAATGGTCAATATAAGATGATTAGCTTTTATGCAAAAAAAGCACGCGGCTTAATGACCCGCTATATCATCCAAAACCAGATCGAAGATCCTGAGTTGCTTAAAAACTTTGATATAGAAGGTTATCGCTTTGCAGAAAGCATGTCAGAGGGAGATAACTGGACCTTTATTCGAGATCACGAAGAATAAAGTGCAAACTATATACAAAAAAGCCAAAGCATATGCTTTGGCTTTTTCATATTAAAAATATCTATTGATTAGTTCTGCTGGATACCTACGATAAACCAATCCGCATCCGGTTGGCGCATATCACGAGATAGATGCCAAGTTTCATTGAACTCAGTCGCCTCGTCTGTGTTTTCTTTCAACCAACCATAAAAATTGATGCTCACAATAGCTTCATCTTTTTCTTCAATAAAGTTCGCCACTTCAGCCATTACTGAAACAACTTCCGTTGTTTGTTGCTCTGGAGATTTAGCGCGCTCAGCCTTTAATAATGCAAACATTTCAGGCGAGGTATACGTTTCAATCTCATCCCAATTATTCGCATCCCATGCTTTTTGTAGATTCACAAAATGCTCTTGAGCACCGGCCAGAAAAGCAGTTTGATTAAACCAACTTGGTACTTTTATCTCGTTTGATTCACCCCAACCGGAGCTAAAAGAAGGCATAGGTTTGAACTCAGCTTCAGGATCAGCTCGAGCTTCTCGCTCCATAGGCTGTGTATGAGGGTTTATCTCATATTGTTGAGCACCGTTTGTATACGCTGACTGCTGCGGTCTCGATTGTTTCCGCATAGACATAATCTTATAAATAATAAAAATCACACCCGCGATCAACAACAGATCCATAAATTGAATGCCATCAAAAGCACCACCAAACAATAAAGCCCCAAAAATTCCACCCGCTAACAGACCGGCCATCATGCCACCAAAACCACTACGTTTAGGCGCTGTTCCTGCTGCTTTATTTTGTGTATTGGTTGCAGAAGGTTGTTTTTGAGTAGGTGCTGGCTGTGTTTTTTTGGATGAAAAAAAGCTTTTACCAAAAGATGAGCCTCCACCTAAACGTTTTGCATCTGCCGTTTCTGCGAGTGGAAGTGTAATAAAAAATACCGCCATCAGTGTGATAAAAAATGTCCGCATCGTTACTCCTAAGCTTGTTGTTTTTTTGATGATGAATTACTGGAAATTACAGCGAAATAGATCCCGCTAAATATTAATGTCATACCCCATAAATGAAAAGCTTGAACCTGCTCGCCTAAAAACATAACAGAAAGCAACATTCCCCATAATGGGACCAAATGAATAAATAAACCCGCCCGTTGCGCGCTGAGTTTTTCTACCCCATAGTTCCAAAAAAGATAGGACAGTATAGAGGGAAACACCGCCAAATACGCTATTAATAAATAGAGATCTTGATTCCATTCGATCGGTGGCTGATTTTGTGTTTCCAACCACGAAAAAGGTGCTAAACAGATGATCCCAACAACCAGAGTCACGGAGAAAAAGGCAAAGCCACTCATCTCTTTTGGCTTCCAGCGCAGGGCGACACTATACCCCCCCCAAATGAACATCGCGGTTATGATCCAAAGATCACCTACATTGAAGTTTAAGGTTTTTAAAATCGATAACTGCCCCTGACAGACAAGTAGCAAGACCCCCATCAATGAGAGACAAACCCCTAACCACTGCTTCATTGATGCCGCTTCACGTAGAAATATAGTACTTAATAATAGAATCATAATCGGCATAGTTGATTGCATTAAAGTGCCATTTAAGGCAGTTGTCGATTGCAGACCTATATAAGCTAAGGTATTGAAACTACCAACACTTAAAGCACCTAGAAACACAAGTATAGGCCAATGCTTAAGAATAATACCGCGATGACGATAGATTGCAGGCACAGCAAAAGGCAATAGAATCAGCAGCGCACAGCACCACCTAATAAATGCTAAAGTGACAGGGGAAATATCAACCGAAAAGGCACGGGCCAAAACGAAGTTACCCGCCCAAAAAAGCGTGGTTAAAACAAGAAGAAAATAAGCCAGAAGAAACGCCTCACACCATTAAAAATATTTTAGTAGGAACCGAGATAGCAAATTATTATTCGCATCGTTCCCCGTTAAAATGTAGTGCAATACATTATAATTATTCACCGTCCATTGCATACGCTTGTTTGCCTTATTTAGCCCACAGACTAAGATTTCGTCCCCCGGCTGAATAATATCCAATTCACCTGGTAACATATCGACCAACTCGCCACGACGAAGCATTAAAGGAAACGCGTGTAGGTTCCGTTTCCTATCGTGAGGATCTTTAAAAAACAGGGATAACTTTAATTCAATCCCTTGCTGTGAAGCCTCTATTAAAGCAGGTGTTTCCTCTTCGCCTACAACAAAAGCCCAGCAATCCAGTTCATTCTGGCCAACAACACTACTCATACGGTTGATTAATGTATGCGCCCATACATCATCGTAACGGTTTTGCATCTCTTCAATAAATATAGGAACTAAAGGCGATTTGAGATGAGCCAAAACACGGTTAGCAATAATACGTCCCTGCTCCATCACAAAATCAGCACGGCTATTTTTAAAGACTAAGCTATTTTCATGGATATTCTGCCTAACAACCGTCAAAATCTTTGGATTCAGTTCTCGTGCGGTCATGATAATCGATAGGTTATCTGCATCATTAGGGGTACCCGCCACAATACCAACCGCATCCATGACTCCCGCTTCCAGCAAAGTACTCGCTTCCGTGCCAACACCGGTTACCTGATGTGGAATATCCTCGATACTCACCGCATCTACATCCACTACCGTCAGATCGACCTCTCCCTCATCAAACGCTCGATAGAGTGCGCGCCCAAACCGTCCATGGCCACAGATAATCCAACGCCCTTTCGTACGTTGATACACACTTGATAGTGGTCGATGGAAAGGGTTATGTATCCAGTCATACACCAGATGCATATACGGTTCATGCGCGGCTAAAGAGAGATATTGCGCATAAGTGCGGAACGGATCGACCACTAAATCGGTCCCAAACGAGTGTAAATTAGAAGTTGTTATATCCGATTCGGTGCGGCTAATAACCATACGATCAGGGCTCAAAAGCTTGCTGGCAATCGCTATAGATAGATTAACGTGATCATCATTCGTCAGCGCCATCACCCCTATACATTTCTCATGCTGCAATCCTGCCGCATCTAAGAGGTCAGGCAACGAAGCATCGGCACAAAGAGCCGGTACTGAAATGGAAAGGTCGTCCATTTCTAACTCATCAATCCGATCAGGTTCAATATCCAATACCACAACCCGAACATCTCGCTTAACCAATTGACGAACAACAACCCGCCCTGTCACACCATAACCACAGACCAAATAGAAAGGCTCATTCATCTTTTTTACAGTGGAGGTAAATGAGCGGCGGCGAAGCATACGACCAAATATAGGTTCTTGTAACAGGGCTAGTGCTGTACCTATGCCGTATAACCAAGAGATAACCGTTGCGTAGATACAGAATAACGTCCACATGCGCTGGGCAGCGGTAAACGCATAAGGGATCTCACCAAAACCAATCGTGGAGCCCATAAAGGAGACAAAATACACCGCATGGAAAAAATCCATATGGTAAACATTGCCTTGATCATCTTGGCCTGGAACTAATACAAAGCCTAAGATCGATATGGAGTACACCACGATCATCGTAATCAGCGGCGTTTTTAAGCGCCGCAAAAAAAGGTAGATCACATTATTCATCGTGAATACTCAACATCACCATTAAACGTAAACACCATTAACGACGCAATAAAGCCGTTTCGACCACCAGCAAGACCACTGAAATAATATTGGCGAGTAATGCACCGCCACTCAGCGAAATAATGCTCGACATCGTAGACGGATCCATTCCTGTACCACTAATATGCTCTGCATACCCCCAAACACCCGCAGCAACAATAAGCTGTAGATCAACAACCAAAGAGGTTGCCAGCATTAGAGCACCAAGATGAGTTCGATCACCAAACTTAATGACCGTACAGATTAAACTTACAACAAGCGCCGCAAAAAACTCAAAAACATTATGATGTTCGGGATCAGTCAGATCTCCTATGAAAAAGCCAAAATTAAGTGTTAACGCTAATACGATGAAAAATGCGAAAATAACCTTCTCTTTGTTCATAGCATCCTTCCTGCAAACTGAACGATAATAGTTGTGATGATTGTAACACTGGCAGTAGTTAATACCATCGAGATCACTTCAACTGCATAAAAACCTACTTTCCACTGGGAACCCTAGCCGCTATTCTTGGTCACTTAATTTTATCTGTAACTGTTTTTTCTTTAGTGTAAGCAAAATAAGGCGTTGTTATATGTTGTTAGCTTCAATTAAACGAGTACAAGCCCCTTTTTTATTCGCCCTTATAAGTTGTCTTCTATTGTCGACAAATCTCTATGCAGAGGTTGATAAGAGCCCAATTGATCCTAAACAATATTCCGCTCTAACCTTAAACAACCAGCTCAGAGTCTTACTTATCTCCGATCCTGAAACTGATAAAGCGGCCGCATCTATGAACGTGGCTGTTGGCTCAAGCGCAAACCCAAAAGATCGTGCAGGTCTTGCTCACTTTTTAGAGCATATGCTGTTCTTAGGCACTGAAAAATATCCTGAAGCAGATGAATACCAAAACTATATCCGTTCCCATGGCGGCGGTCATAACGCTTATACATCACAAGAGAATACAAATTACTTCTTTGACGTGACCTCTGATAGCTTGGAACCGGCTCTTGATCGCTTCGCACAATTTTTTATCGCTCCGCTTTTTAATGAGAAGTACGTCGATCGTGAGCGCCATGCGGTCCATTCCGAATACAAAGCCAAAATAAAAGATGACTATCGCCGCATTTATGCCGCAACCAAACAGGTAATGAATCAAGAAAATAGCTATAACCATTTTGCTGTTGGTAATTTAGAGACGTTACATAACGATAAAACCCGCCCGATCCGCGACGAACTTATCGACTTCTACAATCAGTATTACTCAGCAAATGTAATGACCTTAGTCGTGCTAGGGAAGGAACCTCTTGACCAGTTAGAAGCACTCGTTCGCAGTAAATTCTCGCCGGTAAAAAATAGGCAAGTGACTGAGTTCAAAACTAACGCGCCGCTGTTTGATCAGTCTAAGCTGCCACTACAAATTAACATTCAAACGGTTAAAGATATCCATTCCCTAACGCTGACATTTCCAACCCCAGAGACACGTAGCCATTGGAAAGCCAAACCTATCTATTACATTAGCAGTTTAATGGGTTATGAGGGCCAAGGAAGTCTCCTCTCCTTCCTTAAGGAGAAGGGTTGGGCTACGGGACTCTCCGCATCTCAAGGGCACGATCTACCTACTGAATCCAGCGTGATGATCAATATTCAGCTAACGGATAAGGGGGAAGAGCAATACCTAGCGGTAACGCAAACGGTCTTCCAATACATCGAACTTCTTAAACAGCAAGGGGTTCAAGCGACCCTTTATCAAGAAGAAAAACAACTCAGTGAAATAGCTTTTCGTTTCCAAGAACAAGCTGAGCCGATTCATCTAGTCAGCAGTCTAGCGAGCCAGATGCAGCGCTTTCCAACCGAATTGGCGATCTCAGCTAATTACCTATTTGCTGACTTTGATCCAGAACTGATCCAGACATTTTTAAATCGGTTGACCCCTGAAAACATGTTATTAAGTTTGAAATCTAATAAAGAACAAACCGGTAAAATAGAACATTATTACCATGTTCCTTATACTGAAATTCCTTTTACGACAGACATGTTGGCACAACTACAAGTTGATAAAATTGACCCTGCGATGACGGTCAGAGCGCCTAATCCATTTATTGCTGAAGATTTAGAATTATTAACCACTCAAGGAACGGCAACTATTCCACAAGAGATCGACAGTCGCGAAGGTTTTAGCCTGTGGCACAAAACAGAAACCAGTTTTAACATCCCACAAGCCGATCTCTATTTCACATTACAAACACCGATCGCTAATGCCAGCCCCGAAAACTGGACCATGAATAAACTTTATACCGAGCTATTACAAGAGCAGCTTAATGAAACACTTTATGATGCTCATCTTGCTGGATTAAGTACGACAATATACCCGCATATGAAAGGTTTCACTGTTCGATTATCAGGCTACAACGACAAATTAGATCTGTTATTAAGCAGTGTTATCAACGCGATTCAAAAACCTGACTTTCAAGCCGAACGCTTTGAAATATTCAAGAAAAAATACGCTGACAGTTTAGCTAATGCACGTAAAGATAAGCCATATAACCAAACCACCGGACGTCTATATGAGCTCCTACTACCGCAATGGGATAACCACAGCCAAACAACGGCACTGAAAAACGTAAATTTAGATACACTGAAAGCATTTGCGACCAAACTAACCGCCGCACCGCGACTAAAGGTTTTAACACACGGAAACTTGGATAAAGCCACTGCAATATCAATGGGTGCATTGATTAAAGAAAAACTGCTAAAAGAAAAACCTCAGGCCGTTCCCTCGGTTGAAGTAACACAGATACCTAAAGGCCCAGCGATAAAAGAAAGTCTCACTATTAATCACAACGACTCAGCGATCTCCATGCTGCTACAAGGGGAATCAAACAGCGTTAAAACAAGAGCAGAAATCTCTTTATTAACTGAGATACTGGCCTCCCCTTTCTACAATCAGATCCGAACAGAAAAACAGTTAGGTTATATTGTTTTTGCCACCTCATTACAGATGAACAAAACACCCGCTATAGCGTTTATTGTTCAATCTCCAATCGCAAATGCGCATACCTTAGAAAAGAATATCGATCAATTTCTGGATGAATGGGATCAGAAGTTACTAGAGGTTAGCGATCAGGATCTCTCCCAATTTAAGCGTAGTGTAATCTCTCGCATCACCCGTAAAGATAATACACTGTCGGCACAAACCAATCGCTATTGGAGAGAATTGGATTGGCAGGAAACCAACTTTGATACACGTGAGCGCTTAGCTGAATCGGTCGAGAAAATAACGTTAAATGAGCTTGTTGAGTGTTTTAACGCACTTCAAAATCGACGTTTAATTGTGAGTAATACAGGTAAGAAATTCACCTTAGACGCTCCAGAGAAACCGAATACAGCCAGTGAACTATTCAATCAACTAAAAGCTCAACATGTAAACGTACCTGAGGCTTAAAGTCTCAGAATAAGAGGATACTAAGCTACTACAACTAAGTGTCCTCTTATTTTTCCTCAGGCGTAATAACTTTCCTGTTTTTCTGCTGCATTTCAATCGGCCTATAGTAAACCGAATCAGTATCTTCTGGCTTCAAAAAGGCCTCACATTTTTGCCCTAATAACACACACCGCGCCCGCTGCTCATCTTTAGCTATACGCATAAAGACCTTTTCTTCGCCCGTTAAAATCGGTGCTTTAACTTGACCCTTCGCGCTATCATTTATATTATTTTCAGCAAAATGCACCACGACAGCAGGCGGAAGATCACTCGGCAACTCTTTAGGGCGAATCTCAACCATCTGCTCTCGATCAAACGCCCCTCGCTGCCAATTACGGTAAGCAGTTTCACCATCAACCGTACCGTAAAAATCCCCCTTGGGTGACGTCACTTTATATTCTAGGGTCGAGAAAAACTCTTCCTTGGCATGTCCCCATGGAGAAAAAACGCTCGTGCTCGTCAAAAAAATAGGTATAAGCCACTTAGTAGGCTTCATCAAATTCCTCTTCCATCGGATAAATAGCCTCAGCATAAACCGATAACTCTTCAAGTATATGCTGTTTAGTTTCGTCCTGATTATGCTCTGTATAGAGTTCATTTAAACGATTATAGAACTGCTCCATCGTCAAATGACCATTTTCGCCTTTGATCAACTTCCGTCTTCTATAACTTTCCCACTGCATCTGCTCTTCATGGGTCAACACAGATGGACAGTTTCGTGCTTTATAACGCAGCAACATCTCCTCCAAGCGGCCATCCTGAAAAGGCAGATCGATCTCTGCTAGCTCACTCGGACTTGCCATCCGCACTTGATCCATTAATTTACGATCCGTTGGTGAGAAAAAACCACCGCTATACAGCATCATATCGGGATCACTTTCAGCCTCAAATGGACTCTCACTATAGATATCGGCAATCTTGCTGGAAAGACCAGTAAAATTTCTCAACATTTGCAGATGAGTACGGCACGTATCACCGTCGATCTCTAATTTTGCGGCTTCATCCTTATTTAACATCCCCGCGGGGGCAATAATTGGACACTTATTAACATGCACCTGCTTGAGCGCTATTTTAGGGTCATTCTCATTTAAGTCAGTATGTTTGGTATATAAAAGCCGACGAATCTCCTCTACAGGCAAGCTCATTAGAGGCTCGGGGTTATAGCGTAGATCCCAAACTAGCACCCCATTTTTATTAACAGGATGGGTTGCTAGCGGCGCGACGATAGCTGCATTGCCATGTTGGACTGGGTAACGTGAGGAGATATGTAATACTGGCTTATGGCTAATAGGATCCAGTTGAGCTTGAATTGCCTGTTTTGAACGATTCTTTTGTAGATAATCGAAGAGTTTAGGCTGTTTCTCACGCACCAGCTTTGCCATAGCTATAGTGGCGTACACATCCGATAGAGCATCATGGGCGTGCCCATGATCTATATTATTCGCTTTAGTCAGATCCTCTAAACGAAGACTCTGCGAGCCATCTTCATAAACGGGCCAATTAATCCCCTCCGGTCTCAGGGAGCGAGTTAATCGCAGCATATCGATAATGTCCCAACGGGAACATCCATTCTGCCACTCTCTAGCATAAGGATCATAAAAGTTACGATACAAGCCGTAGCGGGTCACTTCATCATCAAAGCGAATGCTGTTATAGCCCACACCACACGTACCTGGCCGCCCTAATTGTTCCATAATCTGAGCAAAAAAATCAGCTTCACACACCCCCTCGTCCATCGCTTTCTGAGGGGTAATTCCTGTAACTAAACACGCTTCGGGATGAGGTAGCTGATCGTCACTTGGCTTACAGTAAAACATCACAGGTTCTTCAATGATATTGAGATTCTCATCTGTGCGGATACCTGCAAACTGAACAGGCCAATCACGTTTAGGGTCTATACCAAAAGTCTCATAATCGTGCCAAAAAAATGTCAAAGGCGCCTTAGCCATATAAATATCCTTGAAAAACCAACAGATCTGATAGTTAGAACGAGATTTAAAGCTATATAAGTACTAACATGTCATTAATTAACTCACTATCATGCAGATTAACATTTCACTGTTAAGGGTTCACCCATGTCACATCATCAGGAAGCGATGCAGAAACCATGTCCTTGTGGTTCCAACAAACCATTTGCCTATTGCTGTGAGCCTCTCGTTCAAGGCCAAAAAGCTGCCCCAACGGCAGAAGCACTTATGCGCTCTCGTTATTGCGCTTTCTCATTAGGCGCTATCGATTACCTAATTGATACTACAGCCCCTGAAAAACGAGGGCCAAATGATGCTGAAATTTTAGCCGATCAAGTTAAATATACTAACTGGACCGGTTTAAAAATTTTAGATACTGATCAAGGTACTAAAAGTGACGAGATCGGCATGGTCGAATTTGAAGCACACTTTGAAACTGAAGATCAGACCGGTACTTTGTATGAAAAATCTAATTTCAGAAAAGAAAATGGTTTCTGGGTTTATGTAGATGGGGAAGTAGAGGTCAAAACTTAGTATTAACTCGCTTAATACTTACGATAAGATCCCCTTTAGGCACAGTATGACAACGGCCTTAAAATAATTTCAAGGCCGATGTAAACCCATTCCTAAGAAGATGGGAATCATCACCCTTTATCTTAATTATTATTAAAGATTTTCATACACGCCGTTTTTAACCTCAAAGCCAGGTATTCTGGGGTTTTACGCCCTATCGCAGTATAAAATTTACCAAAAATCGTGCAACTTAGGCTTTTTCAGTTAATGTCAACGCTGTCAGCGTTTCAAATCTACGTTAGAATATGTGCCCTTAAGGCAGGTGGAGCTCCATCGAATATCTACCTTTTTAATATGCGCCTCTGCCAGAGATGTTTAGGAAGTTATGTTAGTAAGATTTTTTAAGCCCAGTTGGCAACACAGCAAATCAGACAAACGTATTAAAGCTATTGCAAAATTACGTGATACTGATCCCCAATCACAAACCATCTTATCCCAGTTAGCATTGGAAGATAATGATGAGCTTGTGCGCTTGGCAGCAATAGAGAAACTAAACAGTCTCAGCTTATTGATTAAAATCAGTAAAAAAACATCATCTGATACGATACAGCAGCAATCTTTGCATCGTATTAGTCAGCTGATATTAGGCTCTTCCCCAGACTGTTCATTAGATGAAAAGCTCAGTGCGCTGAAGACTATTACAGAGTGTAATTTCCTCACCCACATTGCTTTAAATAGCAGTAATGAACAGATTCGTGAGCAAGCAATTCAACAGCTAAACGATGATTATAGCCTTTCCGTTATTGCCGAAAAAAGTCAGCGAGCTGCGGATAGAATCCAAGCAGCGCAGCGAATTAGCCGTGAAGAAACACTGAACAAAATTTGCAAAACATCACGCAACAAAGATAAAGGCGTCTTCAAAGCAGCTAGAGACAAGCTTCAAACAATAGAAGATGAGAAGGCAGAAGCCCAACGCATTCAAGCATCCATAGAGCAGCTTATTCACAATACAGAACAGCTGAGCCATCAAGCCTTTTTCCCATTATTTAGCCCTAAGCTATGCTCCCTAATCAGCGAATACGAAACGTTGTCAGAGCACACCAGTGTTGAGCAAAATGCCAGACTCAAAACCCATCAACAGCAATGCGAAGCTATTTTAGCAGCAGAAAAAGCACGCATTAAACAGCTAGAAGCAGAAGAAGCTCTCAAACAAGAGAAAGTAAATCAAAGCCACCATCTTTATTCAGAGCTTTGTGTACTTAAAGAGAGCTCAGAAAACATTCTTGATGAATCCCGTCTAGCTGAAGTCGAAAACCAACTGCAAACCATAAGCGATCAATGGGAAGCGCTTAAATCTTTCAGCTCCGAACAAGAACTACAAAGCTTTAATAAAATAAAATCTCAGCTTGGAAATTTGATCGCTTGCTACACTATCTATAACAATGCCGCTGAGCAGATAGAGAAGTTTCTTTCTAGCCTTACCGATGAAAATATAAAACCTGTAACGCTTAACAAACAAGCGAAGCAAGCTCGCCAACTACTGAATAAGCTCAGCTGGCCAACACAGCATGAAAAACCAGCCAAGTTACACCAATTAGAAACAGCTTTAGCTTCCGCCCAAACCAAAATTGATCGTAAAGATCATCAGCAAACTCAATTACATAATGAGTTCAAAACACTATTAGATAATCTTACTGAATCGATCCAACAGGGTGAGATTCGTAACGCAGACAAATACATCAAAAAAGTTGAACAGATCAATAAACGCTTAAATGGCAACCTACCAGCCGACCTAGCACATAGAGCTAAAATACTCAGTGCTGAACTACAAGAGATGCGAGACTGGCAAGCCTATGCGGTTCAACCTAAGAAAGAAAACTTATGCCAAGAGATGGAAGCTCTGTCAGACTCTGACCTAACCGTTCAAGAGCGCGCAAATGAAGTCCGTAGAATACAGAAAGAGTGGAAACTACTCGACGCAACCGATTCAGTACACTCGCAACAACTATGGAAACGCTTCAAAAAAGCATCGGATAGCGCCTATGCGCCTTGCGATCAACACTTTTCAGAACAGAAAGAGCTTCGCATTACCAATCTAAAACAACGCGAACTTATATGCGAAAAGCTAGACAAGCTATCCCCCCCGGAGGGAGACAGTGCTGAAGAGTGGAAGCTATATGAAGAGCAGATCCGCCAAGCTAAACAAGATTGGCGCACATACTCTCCAGTTGATCGCGCACCAGGGAAGAAACTTCAAGCAACCTTAGATCTGATCCTGTCAAGATGTGAAGAAACACTTAAAACTTTTCGTGCCGAAAACATTATCAGAAAACAAAGCTTAATTGATGAAACTACGCGCCTTCTCAACTCAAACAACTTTGCTGAAGCCACTGACACGGTTAAGTCTCTTCAGCAACAGTGGAAAACGATTGGGCCTGCTCCACGCAATCAAGAACGAAAGCTTTGGAACCAATTCCGAGAAAATTGTAGCCAAATCTTTGAAGCTTTTTACGAAGGCAAACAACCTAACGCCGCTTCAAACTCGATCCAGCCATTATTAGATGATGCCTGCCAGCAACTGAAAGAGATGATAAGTTCTGGCTGCAGCGTAAAGTCCCTAGAAGCTGCGATAGATCAAGCCCAGTCTTTGATTACAGAGCTAGAAAGCCAAAACTCTTTAGTCCCAGCTTTTAATCAAGAAACCGTTCAATCAGCCATAGATGCCCTGCAACAGCTGCAGGAAGAGTTGCGAACATTTGAAACAGAGCCTTATATAGCACTTGAACGTAAAGCGAGAATCTGTGAGCAATTAGAGCACGCCATATTAGATCAATGTGCGATGGAACAACTAGAAAGCATCCAGCAAGCTTGGGAGCAAGAGACAACATCAGAACACCCTATGAGTCGCGAGATTGCTGAACGCTTCGCCACATTGCTTACAATCGCTAAGAACCCCGATGCTTTGGAATCCATACTGAGCGATCAAGAACAAAAACTCAGACAGATCTGTATCCGTTTAGAGATAGCCTCATCACAACCCTCTCCGTTATGTGATCAAGCATTACGTATGGAGTACCAGATGGAGCGCTTACAGCAAGCCCTTGCAGAACAAAAACAAGCCTTTAACCTATCGGAAATAAAACAATTAGAACATGAATGGTTATGCATCCCATTCGCGGCACATATTGAAGAGTTTAATGATAGATTTGAAAGCAAACTTGAACATATCTTTTAAACCCATTATTTATACAATGCTGATCATCAAATACAAAAAAACCCGCAAATAGCGGGTTTTTTTAAATGCTAAACATAGTCAATTAAGACATATGTAAACCACCATTGACTGACATATCTGCACCTGTGATGTAACCAGACTCGTCATCACATAAGAAAGTACACATACGACCAATCTCTTCAGGTGTACCAAAACGACCTACCGGAATACCCGCACAGATCTGATCCTGAATTTCCTGAGCAATTTTAGCAACCATCGCTGTTTTGATATAACCAGGAGACACTGTATTTACTGTTACGCCTTTACGCGCTACTTCTTGCGCAAGTGCTTTAGTAAAACCATGTATCCCTGCTTTAGCTGCTGAGTAGTTACACTGACCAAATTGACCTTTCTGAGCATTTACAGAGGAGATATTTATAACTCGCCCCCAGCCCTTATCAATCATGCCATTAATCACTAAACGGGTCATATGGAACATAGAGTCTAAGTTAGCACTCATAACTTCATCCCACTGTTCCCAACTCATCTTCTTGAACTGCCCATCACGGGTAATACCCGCGTTGTTGATAAGAATATCAACAGCACCACCGGTTAGCTCTTCAACTGTGGCGATACACTGCGCACAAGATTCAGCGTTTGTAACATCACCATAAGACACTAGAATGTCATAACCGTCTTCTTTCTGTTTGTCTTGCCATGCTTTCGCTTTACTGTGATCACCACCGCTATTATAGCCGGCAACTACGCGAAAACCGTTATCTGCCAATGTGCGGCAAATTGCAGTACCTAAACCACCAGTACCACCTGTCACGAGTGCAATCTTCTGACTCATGCTCCATCCCCTTATATCGTGTATTTGCTTGTTTGGGTGTTATCTATTTTTATTATGATTTTATAATTAATCTCTCGTCCTTACCTCGATCATAATGCCATCCGTTCATAGATATTAATATGACTTTGGTGGAAGAACATTAGCTTACTCCACCCCCGTGAACAATGAGCTACATCACATACGGATCAAATAAAACTGAACGCATATGCAGCATTAATAAGACTTGAGGTAAGCCCGCATTGATAACCAAGCAATAACAGCTACACATAAGTTAGCCATCACAAGAGATACAAACATTCCCTGTAAACCAAACAGTTGAGAACCCAACCAAGCGAACGGAACAGTAAAAATAAACAAGCGTGCAAGGCTGACCTTCATCGCCATAAAAGGTTTGTGCAATGCATTAAAACTGGAGGCGGTAAGGAAGATTATTGCCTGAAAAGCAAAGCCAAATGGCACAATAAAAACCCATAAAATAATTAGTGATTGGACCTGATTATTATCACTAAACAGAGATGCGACCTCTTCAGCCACGAAAATTAAGAGAATAAACACCAAAAACTGCCAAAATAATGAAAATCCAATCACCATGCGATAGGCTGATTTTACTCGTTCTACTTTACCAGCTCCCACATTTTGGCTAATAAAAGGGGGAAGCGTCATAGAAAGCGCCAAGCATACAAGTAAGGCTAAAGACTCAATACGGTTCCCCACACCAAAAGCGGCTACCGCTTCTGGGCCATGATGGGCCACAATATAAGTTAGAACGGCTTGTGCAATTGGCGTCATCATATTAGATAAAGAGGCAGGCAAAGCTATTTTCATAACCGCATAAGAGTGCCTCTTCCAACGGATGAAATTAAATGGCTGAACAACTAGCAAACGTTTTTGAGCAAAAAGCAGATAGATCGCCGCTAAAGTCGTCAAACTCCAAGAGATAACACTAGCAATAGCCGCCCCTTGAATCCCAAACCCATCAAAAGAACCAAGACCAAAAATAAACAGAGGATCAAGTATAAAGTTGAGTAACGACGATGCCGCCATCATTAATGCAGGCGTTTTAGTATCACCTGTGGCCCGCATACAGGCATTACAGACCATATTAATAACAAGAAAAACAGATCCTACTAGCCACACATTCATATAGGTCTTAATAAGCGGCATTAAGGCTTCACGCGCCCCCATAGCCAAAAATACAGGTTCAATCAGTAACTGTAGCAATGAGCTAACAAGCACAATCATCACAGCAATCGCCAGCAGGTTATCCGTAGCAAGTGAGCGGGCTTCTTCACTCTCCCCTTTACCCAATAAGCGCGCCAAAATAGCTGAGGTACCTATCCCTAAGCCAATAGCTAAGCTGATAACCGTAAAACAAACAGGGAAAGTAAAACCTAAAGCAGCTAACGCATCGGTGCCCAATCGGCTGACAAAATAAAGATCCGCAAGATTGAATAGCATCAAACTAACAATCCCAAGCATCATGGGGAATGTCATTCTAACTAAGGTTGGTCGAATATCATCTTCAAGCAGATTGACACGAACGGACATAAGTCACCGAAGAAATAAAATAGCGCACAATCCTACTCTATCACTCGAAATAACTAAATCTCCTTTTCTCGAACATTATGTTGCTAGGAGATATGAGGTCACTATAAAAGCAACGAGGGGGACAAGCTATGGCTAGCGAGCAACAGCTTGTGTTTGAACAACTTCCGATTCTTGCAGATCGCAAACCCCAGTCTCTGGATCACAGATAGGTAACACAACAAGATGATCAAGTTCGATACTGATACCTAAATCCTCACCTACATCATGGTCATGATGACAGGCAGTGATACAAGGTAAAACCTCACCATTGGCCAGTTTTACATGATAAAGATAGTGAGAGCCTCTAAACCATTTACTCACTATACGACCGGTCAAGGAACTCTGTTCAGAGTGCTGGATATCATCGGGCCTAATCAGCAGCTCAACGGATGTACCCGGTGCATAACCTAAAGGCTCATCACCTACCAAACAGCCTAATGCAGAATCCACTGAGTATTCATCTTTAATGGAAGCCTGCAAAAACTCACCTAAACCTATAAAGTCTGCTACAAAACGATTTTTAGGTTCATGATAAATATTAAATGCAGAGCCGCACTGTTGAATCCTACCATGCTGCATAACCGCAATTTTATCAGCCATCGCAAAGGCTTCCATTTGGTCATGAGTCACCAAAATAGCACTCATCTGTTCTTTTCTTAATATATCTCGTATTTCGGGTACTAGCGTTTCTCGCAAATTCGCATCCAACCCAGAAAACGGCTCATCGAGTAACAAAAGATCAGGCTTAGGTGCCATTGCCCGCGCTAAGGCAACACGCTGTTGTTGACCACCAGAAAGGGAGTGTGGATAGCGCTCAGCAATATCTGGCAAACCAATCAAACTAAGAAGCTCCTGAACTCTCAAAGTTTGATCTTTTTTTGACCATTTTTTAATACCAAAAACAATATTTTCTGCGATAGTTAAATGCGGGAAAAGTGCGATATCTTGGAACACCATACCAATATTTCGCTGTTCGGTAGGCAGTATATTGTGCGCATCAGACAGCACCTGTCCACGCATACAAATACGCCCAGATTTCACAGGTTCAAACCCTGCAATCGCTCGAAGCAATGTTGATTTACCGCAGCCGCTTGGCCCTAACAGGCAGCCAATTTCACCTTTTTCAAGTGATAAAGACGCATTATGTACAACATCCTCCTCACCATAAGCAAGGGTGACACTCTCAACATTTAGATGTTTTTCTATCTTCATCTCAATCAACTTCCCGCCCGCCCTTTTGCAATAGAACGGCTTAATAAAATCACAGGTATCAATCCAACCGCCACAATCAACAACGATGCCGGTGCCGCATCAATCAAACGCTCATCAGATGCCAGCTCAAATGCCCTAACGGCTAAGGTATTAAAGTTAAAAGGCCTAAGAATCAGTGTAGCGGGTAACTCTTTAAGCACATCAACAAAAACGATAAGTAAGGCGGTTAATACAGAACTCTTCATCAAGGGAACATGTATCTGTTTTAAAACCTGCATAGGTGTGCAACCAAGCGTACGTGCAGCACCATCAATACTCGGCTTTATTTTATCAAGGCCACTCTGGACGGCACCTAAAGATACCGCCAAAAAACGTACCGTATAAGCAAACAAAAGCGCCACTAAAGTGCCCGATAACACTAAACCAATATCAACACTGAACCATTTCTTTGCCATTGCAATTAACTGATGGTCCATCCAAGCAAATGGAATTATCACCCCAATAGCGATAATAGTACCCGGTAGAGCATAGCCTAATCCCGCCGTAGCCACTGAAAACCTCACCACCTTTTTAGGATTCAAACGGGAAGCATAAGCCAAAATTAACGCAAAGCTCACAGCAATGATGGCAGCTAAAAAGGCGAGGTAAAACGAGTTCCACGCCAACTGGAAAAAAGAGCCATCGGAAAGATCTGCTTGCGTTAAGCTCCAAAAAGCCAACTGACCTGCAGGTATCAAAAATCCAAATAATATAGGTAACAAGCAGATCAAAAATGCTACTGCAGCTTTCCAGCCAGATAAAGAGATTAATTTTGCTTTAGCTTTAAATTCTGCAGACGAGTGATAACGGGATTTTCGTCTTGAGTATTTTTCAACAAGTACTAATAAAGCCACAAAACTTAAAAGACAAACTGCCAACTGAGCCGCCGCAACCGCATCGCCAAACCCATAAAAAGTTCTAAAAATACCGGTCGTAAATGTATTTACACCAAAATATTGTACGGTACCGTAATCAGCTAAGGTCTCCATTAATGCTAAGGTTAAACCGGCAATAATCGCTGGACGAGCAAGAGGCAGTGCTAGCTTGAACAAACCTTGCCATTGGTTATAACCTAGCGTCCGGCTAACCTCGAGCGTGCTTGCTGATTGCTCTAGAAAGGCTGCGCGGCTTAATAGATAAACATAAGGATAAAGTACTAGCGCCAACATCAAAATGGCACCAGCTAATGAACGGATCTCAAAAAACCAATACTCGCCATAGCCTAGACCTGTTAACTGACGTATAGCGGTTTGCACAGGACCAGCAAAATCTAAAAGCCCAGTGTAGGTGTAAGCGATGATATAAGCCGGTACCGCTAAAGGAAGGAGTAATGCCCAAGCAAAAATTCTACGCCCAGGGAAGTCACAAACGCTCGTCAACCAAGCCGTTGGGATGCCAAGCAATAACACCCCAAAAGCCACACCTAACATAAGTAAAAGTGAATTACTGACATAATCGAACAACACCGTATGGTACAAGTGCGTAAAAACATCAGCAGAACCGCTAAAGACAAACCCCGCAATCACAAAAATAGGCAGGGCTAATAATACAGCGATGACAAACGAACTAGATGTCAGCCAGTTTACTCGGTAGGGAGATTTTAAGGGAGTCACTACAAACATTTATCCCGTTCAGAAAAACAGAAAACGCCCACATTAATATCTGCGGGCGCTAAAAGCATAATTCTAACACTTATTAGAATATGGAATGGTAGAAATTGAGCCTATTTCCAGCCAGCTCGGTCCATTAATTCAACAGCAGCACGGTTATTGGTTCCCAATTTACTTAGCTCAAGGTCATCCGCTTTAAATTCACCTAAGCCTTTCAAAACGGGTGAAACCTCAACACCTTCAACAACTGGATATTCGTTGTTTTCAGCACCATACCAAACTTGAGACTCATCAGAAGCCATAAATTCCATCAGTTTAATCGCACTTTCCACATTAGAAGCGTATTTAGTTACACCTACACCACTCACATTAACATGTGCACCACGACCATCCTGATTTAACCATGCTGTACCTAATTTAGCCGCGACTTCGTTATCACTCTCTTTATTACTGTGTACTAAGCGTGCGTAATAGTAGGTATTCGCAATCGCCAGATCACAAACACCTGAAGCGGCTGCTCGTAATTGATCCGTATCACCACCCGCTGGCGGCTTAGCAAAATTAGCTACAAGCCCTTTAGCCCATGCTTCGGTCGCCTCTACGCCATTGGCATCGATCATCGATGCAACGAGTGACTGGTTATAGATATTGCTTGATGAACGAATGCAGATACGTCCTTTCCACTTAGGGTCAGCAAGGTCCTCATAAGAGGTTAACTCAGCAGGATCAACTTTATCTTTAACATAAAACACCGTCCGTGCACGTTGGGACATGCCATACCAATAACCATCAACATCTTTTAAATGAGCAGGAATCAGCTTATCTAAAGTTTCACTGGTCGCTACTTGAAGAACACCCGCGTCCTTCGCTCTATACAAACGCCCTGCATCCACAGTGACAAAAAGATCCGCTGGTGTCGCATCGCCTTCAACTTCCAAACGTTTCAAAAGTGCGTCAGCTTTACCTGTTACTAAATTAACAGCAATACCCGTTTCCGCAGTAAAACGATCAAACAAAGGCTTTATAAGCGCTTCTTTTCGTGCAGAGTAAACATTAACAAGGTTATCATCGGCAGATACAGATAAAGGCAACAACCCTGTAGCAAAAACAGCGGTCATAGCCATTGTAGAAACAACGCGTGTAAATTTCACAGTAAACCCCTTACAAAGACAAAACATATAGAGAAGCTTTAAATAAATTAGGGGGGTAAAATTACCACAACACAAAAGATAATGCTACCGATAAACATTCTCATTTAGATTAAAAACACTAATCATTGATCTAGATTAATAGTCGCATCTGTTAATATTGCTCGATAAACTACCCAACTCTAACGGCCAAACTCACACAGCGGTAGATATGAACCTAATACTCCTCACAGAAGATGATTTAATTGCGGAAGAGCAGGTTAAACTCAATGACAGACGCTTCCAACATATTAAGACGATCCATAAACCCGAAATCGGCTCGCAATTAAAGGTTGGCATGTTAAACGGGCTAATAGGCACAGGAACAGTACTTGAGTTATCAGAAAGCGCTATCAGGTTACAAATAACATTAGACAAAACACCACCGCTCCCATTGCCTTTAACACTTCTTTTAGCCCTACCACGGCCAAAAATGCTAAAGCGAATCTTACAAACCGTTGCATCTATGGGAGTTAAAGAGCTTTATCTTATCAACTCCTATCGTGTTGATAAAAGCTACTGGGGGAGCCCTATTTTAGAAAAAAAGATCATAGAAAATTTACAACTCGGGTTGGAACAAGCAGGCGATACAGTGATGCCCAATGTTCATTTAAGAAAACGCTTTAAACCATTTATCGAGGATGAACTTCCCTCTTTGGCACAAGGCACAAGGGCGTTGATCGCCCACCCTTATAACGCCACTCCCTGCCCTCAAAGTGCAGCAATAAAAACAACATTAGCGATCGGCCCCGAAGGAGGATTTATCCCTTATGAGGTCGAAAAACTTAATGACTGCGGATTTAACGCCATCCATATTGGCGAGCGAATTTTAAGAGTTGAAAATGCCGTACCCGCCCTGCTTTCCCGACTATTCCCCGTCTAATTTTCTATTTTTTAACTGACCGAAAAAATAATCCCAATCAAAAGCAGGCCCAGGATCTGTTTTTCTACCCGGTGCTATATCAGAATGGCCAACGATTCTGTCATCCGAAATAGCCGGAAATTGAGTTTGAATAGCTAAAGTTAAATCGACTAATTGCTTATATTGTTCAGCGCTATAAGGCTCAGAATCTGTACCTTCAAGCTCAATACCTATGGAAAAATCATTACAATTTTCAACATTCTCATAACAAGAAACACCCGCATGCCACGCCCTTTTATGCAAAGGCACAAATTGAACAATCCGTCCCGTGCGCTCTATTAAAAGGTGTGATGATACTTGTAGATCTTTAATCTCTTGGAAAAACGGATCATCACTTATAGGCAACTGGTTGGTAAAAAACTGCTCTATATATCCGCCACCATACTGTCCCGGCGGTAGACTAATGTTGTGAATAACTAAAAGCGAAACACTCTCGCCTTCAGGCCTTTCATTAAAATTAGGCGACAACACCCGATTCACACCAAACAACCAACCATTTTCGTTTTTTACAACCATCATCCTCTATCCGCTATTACTTAGATTCGTTAGAATTAGCGACCTATTAATCATCGTTATCCAATAATAACAGAGGCCAGCCCTCTTTGACCTTATTCTCATCAGGAACCTATTATGTTGAACCGTGCCGACATACAGCACCTTATTCCAGACGCCGTAACTTATGCACTTAGTGAAGATATTGGTAACGGCGATATTACGGCCCAACTTATTCCTGAAGAGCAAACCGCTACCGCTCGCATTATCAGTCGCCAAGAAGCTGTAATCTGCGGTGTCGATTGGGTTAATGAAGTATTTAAACAAGTTGATCCTAACTTAACATTAGAATGGCAAGTGGATGATGGTGATCTAGTACAACGGGATCAGGTGTTATTTTATGCGAAAGGCTCCGCTCGTAACCTGCTCACCGCAGAACGCGCGGCTTTAAATTTTCTACAAACACTCTCTGGCACCGCAACCATTAGTAAGTTTTATGCCGATAAAGTGATAGGTACCCACGTAAAACTACTCGATACACGAAAAACCCTACCGGGACTTCGTTTTGCACAAAAATATGCAGTGACTTGTGGTGGATGTTTTAATCATCGGATCGGATTATTTGATGCCTTTCTGATTAAAGAGAATCACATTATGGCCTGCGGCGGCATAAAAGAAGCGATACAGACCGCACAAAATAATGAACCTGATAAGCCAGTAGAGATCGAAGTTGAATCTATGGCAGAGCTAAAACAAGCCCTAGACGCTGGTGCAGATATTGTCATGCTGGATAATTTTTCACTCGATGAGATGTGCAAAGCGGTAGAACTAACAAAAGGAAAAGCCAAATTAGAAGCATCAGGCAATATTACTGATAAGACATTGCGCCCTATCGCTGAAACGGGTGTCGATTATATCTCAATTGGTGCGTTAACTAAGCACTGCCAAGCGGTTGACCTTTCGATGCGCTTAATTGAACACTAAACAGATTAAATTTATCACCCAATAAAAAGGCTAACGTTTTTACTTTAGCCTTTTCAGATCAGCCTCTAGCGGCAAAAACCTCAAACAAATAAAGCTACTGACAAGCACTTGATGCTAGTTTCCGCCACTCGTCCTCTTTCTGAATTTTAACTATATCGTACACTTCTACAGATACAGAGCTGACACCCTTAGCCGCTAAAACCTTACAGACTTTATCAGCCGCATGATGCGGATTTGTTTGCCCAGCAACCACACCAATAGCTAACACTGAGTCATCTTGCCACCAAACAGGACGGGCAGGAAACTCTTCCAACTCCAGCAATGCATTTTCTACAGCGCTTTTGGTTTGCGGTGATAAAGGCTCAGTAGAATTTGCAATATACCAAGTCACACCCACACAAGCGGCGATCAAAATAATTATTATAGTTCGTTTCATTTACAACGTTTCTACTTATCAATATATAAGATACAAAAAAGGCGCAAATAGTTTGCGCCTTTTTATCAATGGTAACTTTACACCCTTAGGTGATTAGTCACATAAGCCTTCAGTTTCACACGAGCCAGATACATCCCAAATAAGTTGTCCACCCGCAGTACTAGTTGGCGTTAAAATATAGGTAATATCATTAACTGCTCCAGACCCAGTTGCAGTAATCACAGCACTATCATTGATTCCAACGCTCTTAACGTACTGACCACCATCAGAACCACTTAATGCAGCACTAACAGAGTTATCATCGCCATCACAATCAGAAAAAGTACCTTCACGTGAATAACACACTTCAACTGCACTTTTCACGGACGATGTAGAATTAACAACCTCAGTAAATTTAGCTTTTTGCGTATAAGTTTGGTAAGCCGGCAATGCGATAGCAGCCAAAATACCGATAATCGCCACAACGATCATCAATTCGATTAGGGTAAAACCTTGTGCTTGTTTATTCGTTTTCATTATTTATCTCCAGCGAAAAAAAATCCTTGGGATCAACCAAGTCCTTTGATTGTAGCGTATTTTTTATGACACGCCAGTTACCAAATCAGTTTTATCTTATAAACCTTATAGTGCGCATTTTCAAACTATGATGCAAATGCTATTTTATCTGTATGATATGTGTCAATTCATGGAATGATAGTAAGGGGTTATATTTTGCAGCCTAGCCAACCATTAAGCGGACTAGCAAAAAGGTTAGTTAATGAGGGTGTTTGCTCTGCAGAGGTCGCGGCCGATGCGGCGCTTCAGTGCCGAGAAAAACAGCAAACCTTTATCGCTTATGTTATTGAACAGCGCCTTGTTAGTGCCTATAGAGCCGCCGCCGCCGCATCCGAAGAGTTTGGCATTCCACTGCTAGATCTGGATGCCATGGATATGGCGACGCTTCCACAGGGCCTTATTAATGACTCGCTGATTAGCAAACATCACGCGCTCCCGTTACAGAAAAGAGACAATCGCTTATTTGTGGCGATATCGGACCCCACCAATATCCAAGCCCTTGATGAATTTAAATTTCAAAGTGGTATTACCACTGAAGCGATTATTGTTGAAGAGGATAAGCTTACCAAAGCGATCGAAGCGTTCCTCGACAATCAAGATTCAGCCCTTGACGACTTGGAAGATAGCGACCTTGATAATTTGGAGATCGATGATTCTCTACCCAACGCTGCGCAAGAGGAGTCCGCTGAGGAAGCAGCCAATGATGCGCCTATAGTTCGTTTTGTTAATAAAATACTTTTAGATTCTATTAAAAACGGCGCATCCGATATTCACTTTGAACCTTACGAAAAGACCTATCGTATACGTAGTCGTATAGATGGCATCTTGCAGGAGATCGCTAGACCCCCCTCTAATCTATCATCACGCCTGTCTGCACGTTTAAAAGTTATGGCTCAGATGGATATCTCTGAACGCCGCGTCCCGCAAGATGGACGCATCAAAATGAAAATTTCGAAAAACCGGTCGATCGATTTCCGTGTTAACACCCTACCGACCCTTTGGGGCGAGAAAATTGTACTGCGTATATTAGACCCGAGCAGTGCTAAAATGGGCGTTGAAGCTTTAGGCTTTGCTGACTTCCAAAAAGAGATGTACCTTTCCACCTTACATAAACCACAAGGCATGGTGCTCGTCACCGGTCCGACAGGTAGTGGTAAAACCGTCAGCCTCTATACCGGTCTAAATATCCTTAACACGGAAGAGCGTAATATATCTACGGCTGAAGACCCTGTAGAGATTAACTTGGAGGGGATCAACCAAGTTCATGTAAGCTCAAAAGTAGGCCTTACCTTTGCAGAGGCCTTGCGCGCCTTCCTTCGTCAAGACCCTGATGTTGTCATGGTGGGTGAGATTCGAGATCTGGAAACCGCCGAAATTGCGATTAAAGCAGCACAAACCGGCCATATGGTTCTCTCCACACTCCATACAAACAGCGCACCCGAAACACTGACTCGACTCCGTAATATGGGAGTACCCGCCTTCAATATTGCCACTTCGGTGAGTTTAATTATCGCTCAGCGTTTAGGACGAAGGCTCTGCGAAAGCTGTAAACAACCCATTACACTACCTGAAGTTACCCTACGTGAGGAGGGCTTTACCGACGAAGAGATCAAGAATATGACCCTCTTCGAAGCAAATCATGAGGGTTGCAATAAGTGTAACAGAGGTTATAAAGGTAGGGTTGGTATCTATGAGATGCTTTCCATGTCGCCAGAGATTGCTGAAGTCATTATGCAAAACGGAAACTCTCTGGATATACTAAAGGTCGCCAACACTCAAGGATTCCAAAGCTTAAGACGTTCAGGTCTAAAGAAAGTTGCCGAAGGTGTGACTAGCCTCGAAGAGATGAATCGCGTCATTAAGGTTTAATAACAGGATATATTTGCTATGGCCAAAGAAGCCAAGTTACATACATTTACCTGGCAGGGAAAAGATAAAAGCGGCAATGCCAGTAAAGGGAAAGTTGATGCCAGCAATATTGCCATGGCTAAAGCTCAACTACGTAAACAGGGTATATTACCCTCCAAGGTAGCCAAAGAGAGAGGAGCGGGCCTCTTTAGCGCGAAAGGCAAACCAATTAAGCCTGTAGATATTGCTTTTTTTACTCGCCAAGTGGCTACTATGCTTAAATCTGGTGTTCCTCTACTACAAGGCCTAGACATTACCGCCGGCGGGGTTGAGAAAGATAAGCTTAAAGATATTATTTATGGCATTAAAAATGATGTAAATGGGGGGCTTGATTTCTCCACAGCCTTAACCAAATATCCTGAGCACTTCGACGACCTTTACTGCAGTTTAGTCAGTGCTGGTGAGCAATCGGGTGCTTTAGAACAGATGCTTGACCGTATTGCCACCTACAAAGAGAAACTGGAAAGCCTAAAAGCCAAGATCAAAAAAGCCCTCACCTACCCAACAGCCGTTATTATTGTTGGTATTGTCGTATCCGCTATTTTGCTGGTAAAAGTGGTGCCGCAATTTGAATCGGTATTTGATAGCTTTGGCGCCGACCTCCCCGCCTTTACTCTCTTTGTAATTCATCTATCCGAAGTTGCCCAAGAATGGTGGTGGATTGTACTTATTGCTATAGGCTTCGCCGGGTATGCCTTTAACAAAGCCCAAACAAAGTCAAAGAAATTTAGGGACGCCGTCGACAAAGCGATGCTTAAAATTCCCGTTATTGGCCAAATTTTACACAATGCCTCAATTGCTCGCTTTTCTAGAACCTTAGCTACAACCTTTGCTGCCGGTGTGCCTTTAGTTAATGCACTAGACTCTGCTGCAGGGGCCTCGGGTAACGCACTCTACCGAGATGCCATACTCCAGATCAGAAATGGGGTATCAACAGGGCAATCACTAAAAGATGCAGTCACGATGACAGGGGTTTTCCCAAATATGACTGTGCAGATGATCGCCATCGGTGAGGAGGCCGGCTCACTGGAAATGATGCTAGAGAAAGTGGCAGATTTCTACGAAGAGCTAGTTGATAACGCTGTTGATAACCTTTCTAGCTTACTAGAACCTCTTATCATGGCTGTTCTAGGGGTACTTGTAGGCGGCTTAGTTATCGCCATGTACTTACCTATCTTCCAGCTGGGTAATGTGGTTTAGAAAACGCTTTTTGAGAGAAATATTACAAAAAGCTCCCTAGCAAACGAATCATTTAGAAGATTACTAATGATCTTTAATATCGATCCAGCGTGGGCTATAGCCTGCGCTTTTATTTTGTCCCTCTGCGTTGGCAGTTTTTTAAATGTGGTTATTCACCGTATCCCTATTATGATGGAACGGGAGTGGCTATCTGAACATGAAGCTGAAAATACGGAACAAAAAGAAACATTTAACCTTTCCGCACCAGCCTCCACTTGCCCACAATGCGGGCACAAAATCAGATGGTATGAAAATATACCGGTTATTAGCTACCTGTACCTAAAAGCAAAATGCGCTTCATGCGGTCTACATATCCCTTTTCGCTACCCATTTATTGAATTATTAACCGCTATAAGCGGTGCTGCTATTGTTTATATCTATGGCCTAAACGAGGTTAGTTTCAGCCTCACCCTGTTAACCTGGTGCTTGATCTGTCTTATCTTTATCGATATAGACCATCAACTTTTACCTGACCGCATTACACTACCTTTACTGTGGTTAGGCTTATTCGTAAATAGCTTTGGTTTATTTACCTCACTGGAAAGTGCTGTATACGGTGCTATCGCTGGCTATTTAAGTTTATGGACTGTGTATTGGGCTTTTAAACTACTAACAGGCAAAGAGGGAATGGGATATGGTGATTTTAAATTACTAGCCGCGCTCGGAGCTTGGGCCGGATGGGCACAGTTACCCCTTATTATTCTATTGAGTTCTTTGGTTGGTGCTATATTAGGCATCGCTATGATCGCAGCGAAAAAACATGAGCAGCAGGCCCCTATGCCGTTTGGGCCTTATCTCGCCATTGCCGGTTGGGTTGCTTTAATCTGGGGTGATAATATTACCGGTCTCTACCTTCAATTTGCTGGCTTATAGATGTTTATTGTTGGGATCACAGGCGGGATAGGCTCAGGCAAAAGCGCCGTTACTCGCCAATTAGAGCAGTTCGGAATTAACGTTATTGATGCCGATATAGTCGCGCGAGAAGTAGTAGCACCGGGAGAAGAAGCGCTTCAGAAGATCGCTCAGCACTTTGGCTCGCAAATACTGACAAATTCCGGCGAGCTAAACCGTGCAGAACTGAGAGTAAAAATTTTCAGCGATCCAAAAGAGCGAAAATGGTTAGAGCAACTACTTCACCCAGTGATCCGGGCACGCATTATTCAACAACTGGACAACACACAATCTAGCTATGCTGTACTCGCCTCTCCCCTGCTACTTGAAACAGATCAGCATCAACTCACCGATCATATCGTGGTTGTTGATGTGCCTGAGGCAATACAGATCGAGCGAACAATCTCTCGCGACAAGAACAATGCAGAACAAGTAAAATCTATCATCCAAACACAGATGCCTAGAGACCAAAAGATAGTAAAAGCTGATACGATCATTGATAATAGCGCAGACTTAGCAACCCTTAAAAAAGAAGTTGCCGCCTTACATTCCAAACTACTTACCCTTGCTAAACAGGCCCCTTATAGTGACTAAGCCCCAAGTAAAATGCCCAACTTGCCAGAAAAAAAAGGTATGGAGCAGTGATAACCCATTTAGACCTTTTTGCAGTGAACGCTGCAAATTAATTGACCTAGGTGCCTGGGCAAATGAGGAGTATCAAATTCCTGAAGCAAAATCCGCCAGTGACTATAGCAGTGGTGAAAATGAAGAACATGTAGACCGAGACGGTCCTATTCCTCAAGATCCTGAGACCATGCACTAATCCCCGCAACACCTTGAGCACCGCAGTTAACAGCCTGCCCAAGCAAACGAGAACTTACCCCTCCTAAGGCATAAACCGGAATAGAGCAACTATCAACAATCTGCTGAAACAGCTCCCAACCTAATGGGATCGCATGAGGATGTGAGCGCGTTTTTAATACAGGTGATAAGCTAACAAAATCCAAATCTTTTGTAACCGCCATCTCAATCTGCTCTAAACTATGACATGACGCACTTAGCCAGCGACCGGAAAATTGGCTACGCTTATTAAGATCTAAAAGACGTGATGAGCTAAGATGTAACGCATCCGCTTTCAACGTTTCAGCAACTGCAAGTGAACTGTTCACAATAAGCGGAATAGCTGTTCCCTCAAGCATCCCTTTAATACGCTTATACGCGCCTTCAAAATCATCCACAGGCAGATGATGAGCTCTCAACATAACCCCTTCAGCGCCGTTAGATAAAGCCTGCTCAACAAAGTCAACCAATGCATCGACATCAGATAAATCAGGTGTTATCGCGATACATTTAGGTAAAAGGCATGCATTAAGAATAGGTGCATTTGCTGCTGGAAAGGCAAAACTATCAAGCTCACCTTTAGCAACCCAACGTATAGGTTGCCCCTCCTTCCCCCAAGCCTCGCCATCGAACGCGCTTACTTCAAACACATCCAGTAAAACCGATTTATCAGTGTAATGATAGGGTACTTTTATCAGCGGTCTAGCCTCTTTTACCTCAATACCTAGCTCTTCATGCAGCTCTCGTGATAACGCCGACAGCGCACTTTCACCCTGCTCCACTTTACCGCCGGGAAACTCCCACAAGCCTCCCTGATGCTGATCTTCCGAGCGTCTTGCTATTAAAATTTCTCCTGCTGAGTTTTTAATAGCTGCCGCAGCAACATGAATCAATTTACGCTTCATCTATTTACAACGCCCGTTTAGTAACCAATAGCAAGACACAAAAGAACAACTTAGCTGCGGTAATCCGCATTAATACTGACATAATCGTGAGAAAGATCTGTTGTCCATACCGTTTCAGTGACATCACCGCGATTAAGTACAACTCTAATCAGTATCTCCTCAGCATCCATCACAGCTTGGCCAGCCTCTTCGGTATAGCCCGCATCGCGCCCTCCCTCACTGACAATACAGACGTCGCCCAGAAAGATCTGCAATGCATTCAAATCTAAATTATCAATACCCGCACGACCTACAACAGCCAAAATCCTGCCCCAATTGGGATCGGATGCAAAAAGCGCTGTTTTAACCAGTGGCGAATGAGCAATATCAAAGGCTGTACGTAGCGCTTCATCTTGAGTCGCTGCCGACTCGACCTTAACCGTTACAAACTTAGTCGCCCCCTCACCGTCTCTAATAATCGCATGAGCGAGTTCTTGCATTACGCAAGCCAAAGCCTGCCTGAACGTCAAAAGACCCTCTTGGTCGCTCTCAGAGACAACAACGCTAGATTTCCCTGTTGCCACAAGCATGCAAGAGTCATTGGTCGACGTATCACCATCGACGGTAATACGATTAAATGAACAGTCCGTCGCTTCTATCAATAATTTTTGCAGCAATTCAGGTTCAACATCCGCATCAGTAGCTACATAACCTAGCATAGTTGCCATATTGGGCTTAATCATGCCCGAGCCTTTAGATATTCCAGTTAAAGTAACCGTCTGACCTTGATACGTGTATTGTAGCGAAGCACCTTTAAGGCGCGTATCTGTCGTTAAAATACCTTCCGCCGCATCTAACCAGCCACTTTCTGATAAAACGGTTTTTGCTTTAGGCAAAGCAGAAATAAGTTTCTCGACCGGCAGCTTTTCACCAATAACACCTGTAGAAAATGGCAGTACTGCAGCCACATCTACATCACAGAGCTCAGCTACCGCAGAGCAAGTAGCAACAGCATCTTGCCAACCTTCCTGTCCTGTTCCGGCATTCGCATTACCTGTGTTGACTATAAGATAGCGAGCCGCGGCTTTGCTTAGATGTTCTTTACAGATGGAAACAGGCGCTGCACAAAAAGCATTTTTGGTAAAAACACCGACTACACTGGCATCCTCACAAATATGCATTAACACAACATCTTTACGGCCCGGTGTTTTAATACCGGCAGAGGCAGTGCCGAGTTCAAAACCTTTAACAGAGTGCATTGTACTTGGGAAAGTTGCTGGACCAACAGCCATTTTAGTAATCTCCTTAGCGCAGAAAGCAGCCAACAGGCTGCTCTCTTAACTGTATTAAAACTGCATCTAAATTATGTAGATAGTTTACCGTGACACTGCTTATATTTTTTACCTGAGCCACAAGGACAAGGCTCATTTCTACCTACTTTTCGTCCCTCTCTAACAAAGGTTTCACCTTGCTCATCTACTGCTTCAGCATCACTATCATCAGACATTGCTGAACTTTGATCATGGGTGAAATCCATCTGCAGACTTTCTGCTTGCTCACGGCGCAGCTGCTCCATC
The DNA here is from genome assembly GCF_030547185.1 of Neptuniibacter sp. 1_MG-2023. GTDB lineage: Bacteria > Pseudomonadota > Gammaproteobacteria > Pseudomonadales > Balneatricaceae > Neptuniibacter. The sequence continues at coordinate 261,746 of NZ_JAUOQR010000002.1, read as the reverse complement.
GCTTCAATCTCTTCAGGCTGCTGTACCTGTACATGACAGATAATACGAATAACATCACGTTTAATATTATCCAATAGCTCCTGAAATAGATGGAAAGATTCGCGCTTATATTCTTGCTTAGGATTCTTTTGAGCATAACCACGTAAGTGAATACCTTGTCGTAGGTGATCCATAGTTTGCAGATGCTCTTTCCACAGCGTATCAAGAACTTGCAGCATTACCTGCTTTTCAAAGTTACGCATAGTGGATTCACCCACCTGCTGCTCTTTCTGTTTATAAACCGCTAAGATCTCGTCCTGAACTTTTTGATAAAGCGTTTCTTCATGTAAGCTATCGTCTTGATCAAGCCATTCCTGAACCGGCAGTTTTACTGAGAAATCAGCTTCAAGCGAGCGCTCAAGACCAGCAATATCCCACTGTTCTTCCAAACTTTGAGGAGGAACAAATTCACTAAACTTGTTAGCAACAACCTCTTCACGAACAGCATCAATGGTTTCAGATATATCATCCGTTGCCATAATTTCATTACGCTGATCATAAATAACTGTACGCTGATCATTAGCAACATCATCATATTCAAGAAGCGATTTACGAATATCAAAGTTACGCCCCTCAACTTTCCGTTGTGCTTTTTCGATAGCGTTACTCACCATCTTGTGCTCGATCGCCTCACCACGTTCCATACCCAGCGCTTGCATCAGCTGACGAACACGATCTGAAGCAAAGATACGCATAAGATCATCTTCCAACGAAAGGAAGAAACGTGAAGAACCAGGGTCACCCTGACGACCTGCACGACCACGCAGCTGATTATCGATACGACGTGATTCATGACGCTCTGTACCAATGATATGTAAGCCGCCATTATCAAGAACTTGTTGATGACGCTTTTCCCAAGCTGCAGTCACTTCTGCAATCTGTTCATCCGTTGGGTTATCAAGTTCAGCTAACTCAGCCTCTAACTTACCGCCTAAAACGATATCAGTACCACGACCCGCCATATTGGTTGCAATTGTTACAGCTCCAGGACGGCCTGCTTGAGCAATAATGGATGCTTCACCACCATGATTTTTAGCGTTCAATACATTATGAACAATCTTCTCTTTCTTCAAGAGCGTCGAGATTAATTCAGAAGATTCCACCGAAGCTGTGCCGACTAGAACAGGACGTAAAGCTTCCTGACAGGCACGGATCTCTTTAACGATCGCTTCATACTTCTCTTCTACACTCATGTAGATAAGATCGTTTTCATCTTTACGCGCAATCGGCTTATTAGTAGGAATTACGACAACATCTAAGCCATAAATCTGACGAAGCTCAAACGCTTCGGTATCAGCTGTACCTGTCATACCTGACAGTTTTGTGTATAAACGGAAGTAGTTCTGAAATGTTGTAGATGCGAATGTCTGACTCTCATTTTGTACAGACACGCCCTCTTTAGCTTCTACCGCCTGATGCAAGCCTTCAGACCAACGACGACCTTGCATAATACGGCCGGTATGTTCATCAACAATGACAACTTCATTATTTTGAACAATATAATCCACATCTTTCTGGAACAAGTAGTGAGCACGTAAACCCGCCAAAACATGATGCAGCAAGTTTAGATTATGAGGGGCATAAAGACTTTCCCCTTCATTAAGCAAGCCTTTTTCTGTTAGCAACTCTTCAACAGCAGCATGACCGGCCTCTGTTAATTCAACGGTACGATTTTTCTCATCAACCGCAAAGTGCTCACTAATATCTTGCGACTCATCCTGCGGATCAATCTCACCATCAAACTTTTTAAGCTGTGGAATTAATTGATTAATCGTGACATACATCTGTGAACTATCTTCGGCAGGGCCGGAGATAATCAAAGGTGTACGCGCCTCATCGATAAGAATCGAGTCGACCTCATCCACAACCGCAAAGTTAAAGTCTCGCTGCACCTTCTCATCAAGACTAAATGCCATATTGTCGCGAAGGTAATCAAAACCGAATTCGTTATTGGTTCCATAGGTAATATCAGCCGCATAAGCAGCACGCTTTGTAGCTGGATCCTGTCCAGAAAGCGCAACACCGACTGTCAAACCTAATGCTTCATATAATGGACGCATCCATTCAGCATCACGGCTCGCAAGATAGTCGTTCACCGTAACAACATGCACACCTAAACCGCTCAATGCGTTCAAATATACAGCTAAAGTTGCCACTAGTGTTTTACCTTCACCCGTGCGCATCTCTGCTACTTTACCATCGTGTAGAGCCATACCACCGATTAACTGAACATCGAAGTGGCGCATACCCATAACACGCTTGGACGCTTCACGAACAACAGCAAACGCTTCTGGCAGCAACTGATCAAGGTCAGAACCTTCATCAAGACGCTGACGAAACTCAACAGTTTTTGCTGCCAGTTCTTCATCTGTTAGTTTTTCAAGATCGACTTCTAATGCATTAATCGCCTTAACGATTTTACCCATGCGTTTTAGTTCACGATCATTCTTACTACCAAAAACTTTCTTTAACAATCCTGTCAGCATATCTTGACTTATACCTATGAAGTCTAAAACGATCCTCAACTCTTCGAGGAGGAAAAAATTAACTCAGCATTCTACCTTTATTTGGGGCAGAAATTGAATCTAAAAGGGCGAATAAATAAAAACCTTACATAAAAATGCAAAAAAAAAACCGAACATAGAGTTCGGTTTTCACAAAAATTCGAAGTTTAAACAGCTAAAACAGGCTTCTGATAGGAGATAGGAGCACTTTCTTCATTATTTTCGAAAGTGACAATTTCCCACGCCTCTTCATTAGCTAACAGCTCACGCAATAAACGATTATTTAAATAGTGGCCTGATTTATCACCGTAGAATTCGCCAATTAGGCTTTTTCCTAACAAGTATAAATCCCCAACGGCATCAAGTACTTTGTGTTTAACAAACTCATCGTCATAACGAAGACCATCTTCATTAAGAATACGGTAATCATCAACAACTATAGCGTTATCAAAACTACCGCCCAGAGCAAGGTTTTGTGAACGAAGGTATTCATAATCACTCATAAAACCAAAAGTACGCGCACGGCTCACCTCTTTCACAAAAGAGGTACTAGAGAAGTCCAATGATGACTCCATCTTACGCCCTTCAAATGCAGGATGATCAAACTCAATTTTAAAACCGACTTTGAAGCCATCAAACGGTTTAAATGTAGCTGACTTACCGTCCGATTCAACAGTGACCTCTTTAGTGATGCGGATAAACTCTTTCGCCGCATTCTGCTCTTCAAGGCCTGCCGATTGAATAAGAAATACAAATGGAGCAGCACTACCGTCCATAATAGGCACTTCTTCGGCACTCAACTCCACATACGCATTATCAATACCTAAACCAGCCATTGCAGAAAGCAGATGCTCAACGGTCGCAATACGTGCACCATCTTTGGCTAAGTTTGTAGACAGCGTTGTGTCAGCAACGTTGTGTGCGTGCGCTAAAATCTCAACCACTGGATCGAGATCAACACGACGGAATACTATACCGGTATTCACGGGCGCCGGCTTAAGTGTCAGATAAACTTTCTGACCTGTATGTAAACCGATACCTGTTGCTTTAATACTGTTTTTTAACGTTCTCTGCTTAATCATGCCATCTGCCAAAAATAAAAAGGGCCATACTACCGCGCAATATTAACAAAAAAATCACCTTTTAGAAAGGTGAATCCTTTACCACTCTACGCTTATGCAATTTAGTCTGCCTGCTTCCTTAAGAATGTAGGAATATCTAAATAACCAGCATCGCCTTCAGTACCTGTTTGCTTCAATACGTCTTCGGTAAACTCTGCTGGACCATCAAGCGCTTCATTCTTTCTTCTACGAAGAATAGTAGGCAAGTCAATCTGCTCTAAGTTCAAACTTCCGTCCACTTTTTTCATATTATCTTGCACAGGACGTACAGTTTCTTGCGGTTTATCTAAGCCGGTAGCAACTACCGTTACTTTCAACTCATCAGACATCTCTGGTTCAATAACCGTACCAATGACTATAGTCGCATTCTCAGAGGCATACTCTTCAATCTGATTACCTACCTCAGTAAACTCACCTAAGCTCAGATCCATGCCAGCAGTGATATTTACTAAAATGCCGCTCGCACCACGAAGATCAACATTATCCAGCAGAGGACTTTTAATCGCTTTTTCTGCAGCTTCTGCAGCACGATTTTCACCTCTAGCATGACCGGTTCCCATCATCGCCATGCCCATTTCGGACATAACCGTACGCACATCGGCAAAATCCACATTGATCATGCCTGGACGAGTAATAAGGTCAGATATGCCCTGTACCGCACCTCTAAGTACATCGTTGGCTGATTCAAATGCATTTAACAAACTGCAATTACGCCCAAGAACCTGCATCAGTTTTTCATTAGGGATAATGATTAACGAGTCGACACTCTCACGCAGCTCTTTAATGCCATCAGCAGCTATAGCCATACGCTTACGGCCTTCAAACGGAAACGGCTTAGTTACAACAGCGACCGTCAAAATGCCCATATCTTTAGCAACTTCAGCTACAATAGGAGCCGCACCTGTACCTGTACCACCGCCCATTCCTGCTGTAATAAAAACCATATCCGCGCCTTTCAGCATCTCGCCGATACGATCCCGGTCCTCCATCGCCGCTTGACGACCTACTTCAGGATTAGCCCCAGCCCCTAAGCCTTTTGTCAGCGTATTACCTAACTGAATAACCGTTTGAGAAGACATTGATGAAAGCGCTTGCGCATCTGTATTCGCACATACGAATTCAACCCCTTCCAAATCACCACTTTCCATGTGCTTGACAGCATTGCCGCCACCGCCACCAACACCAATCACTTTGATTACTGCATTTTGTGGAACGCTATCTAACAGTTCAAACATTGTTAGCTCCTTGAGTGCTCAAGCCAAGCACTATCACCTAATTCGCCACCAATTATTGTTGGCAGCCAAAACATTAAAATCGAGTTAAGCTGGTTTAATAATTACTTTTAAACCAAGCTTTCATTTTTTCCAAAACGCCTATCCGCGGAACCGCAGCCACATCTTGATTAATCGTCTCTACACTACCGCCGACATGATCGTGCTGTGCGTATTGCAACAACCCTATCCCAGTGGCGTAAATCGGGCTGTTGAGAATATCTGCCATACCTCGCACCCCATGAGGTGATGCCAAACGCACGGGCATATGGAAGATCTCCTCCGCTAACTCAATAGCCCCTTCCATTTTTGATGTGCCGCCCGTTAAAACAATGCCCGCCGCAACTAGATCCTCAAAGCCACTACGACGCAGCTCCGCCTGAATAAGGCTGAACAGCTCCTCATAACGGGGCTCAACAACTTCAGCCAGTGCCTGCCTTGATAGATCCCTTGCAGGACGATCTCCAACACCGGGAACTTTGACTGTTTCACTACCCGTCGCAAGTTGTGCTAAGGCACAGGCATACTTAATCTTAATCTCTTCCGCATGCTGAGTCGGCGTACGCAGCGCCATAGCTATATCATTAGTAACCTGATCACCGGCAATAGGTATTACTGTGGTATGCCGAATTGAACCGCCAGTAAAAATAGATATATCGGACGTCCCACCACCAATATCCACCATACAAACGCCGAGCTCTTTCTCATCTTCGGTCAATACAGAGTAACTTGATGCCAATTGCTCTAGCACTAAGTTATCAACCTCTAAACCACAACGGCGTACGCATTTCTCAATATTTTGGGCAGCATTCACGGATCCCGTCACCAAATGAACTTTGGCTTCTAAACGAACACCTGACATCCCCAATGGTTCTTTGATGCCCTCTGAACTATCAATCTCATACTCTTGAGGCAATATATGTAAGATCTTCTGGTCTGCGGGAATCGCTACAGCTCTTGCAGCATCGATTACACGTTCCAGATCATATTCAGTTACTTCTCGATCACGTACAGCAACAATACCGTGCGAGTTCAAACTGCTTATATGACTACCAGCAATACCAACAGTCACTGAATGAATTTTACACCCAGCCATCAATTCAGCTTCTTCAACTGCACGCTGGATTGAGCTAACTGTCGACTCTATATTTACAACAACGCCTTTTTTAAGACCTCTTGAGGCATGAGAACCTATGCCTATAATTTCGATGGCGCCATCAACACCGATCTCACCTACTAGGCATAACACCTTAGATGTACCGATATCCAAGGCAACAATCATATTGTTATCCATCGAATTACTCATTTTCATTACCCTGCATTTTCATCTTCGGGTTTTTCTCGCCACTTAACCGCTACACCATGGGTATAACGAATATCAATTGCTTCTATCTCATCAACTTGCTCTAACAACCTCAGCTGATAAAGATCCAAAAACCGCCGCAAACGCTCATTAATGGCTTCACGTCCCACTATCACCTTAATTTGATTATCAAGCTCGAATGTCCACGCACCTCGAGCTTCTAAATTAAGGCTTACCACATTCAATCCAACTTGCCTCAGCATCTGATTAAAATCATGAAACTGAGCCATCACTCGTTCTGTTTCAGGAGCTGGTCCACTTAATCGTGGGAGAGAGCGGTACTCTTCTTTCAACTCCGGCCAAAAAATATCACCTTGATGATTTAATAAGCCCCGCTCACCCCAACGCGCAACAGGTACTTCTTCTTCAATTTCAACTATCAACTGGTTTGGCCAATCACGTTTAATCGCTGCTACACGCACCCAAGGGTATTCACGAACAAGCTCTTGTATCACCCCGATATCAGTACTAAGCAAGCCTTGTTTTAACCCTGCCGCAATATCTTCTGCCAAGCCTTTCCTATCTAAATGCTGAGCTGTACCAATGACAACAATCTGCTCTACAGGTTGATCTAACCATTTCCACAAATTATGACTAACACCCCATACAACACCGATAAAAATAATCAACGATGAGATCGTCCAAAAGGGCTTCCACCAGCCTTCTAAATCAACTTCTCTCTTAAAGCCCTTGTTAACATCAGATACTACTGCCTCACGGCTGGCCCCACGGGGCGCTAAAACAGGCTCTTCTTCACTCTGCACATTCTCTTTAGACTTAAAAAAGTCAAAAAACTTCATCTCAATGAGCCGTCTTTAAAATTTCAACAACTAGCTGCTCAAAAGAGATGCCCTGCTGTTTAGCTGCCATTGGTACTAAACTATGATCCGTCATTCCTGGCGCCGTATTCACCTCCAGCAGCTGAAAATCACCATGTTCATCTTGCATTACATCGACACGTCCCCAGCCGGCACACCCCACTGCAGCGAAGGCTTTTTCCGCAAGCTCACGCAGTTCTTTCTCTTTCTCGATACTTAAACCATGATCAAATCGGTACTCTGTATCGTTAGCTACGTATTTAGCATCAAAATCATAAAACTCATGATTAGTGACTAATAATATTGGGGATAGCGCTTCACCATCTAAAACAGCCACTGTATATTCATCACCGCTCATCCACCGCTCAGCAATGACAGTACGGTCAAATTTTGCAGCCGTTTTTAGTGCCTCAGTTAAACCCGACACACTATCAACCTTACTCATGCCTATGCTCGAGCCTTCATGTGCTGGCTTTACAATGATAGGAACACCTAAACGCTCGATTACATCTTCGAAAGACTCTTCTCCGCTGCAAACAGCAAAAGGGGGCGTTGGTAAATCGGCGCCTAACCAAAGTTGTTTAGTTCGTAACTTATCCATACCTATAGCGGATGCAGCTACTCCACTGCCTGTATAAGGTTTGCCTAGCATCTCTAGAGCACCCTGAAGCGTCCCATCTTCACCACCTGGGCCATGAAGAATAAGAAAAGCACGATCAAATACTTCCTCTTGCAGCTGGCGTAATGGTTCCAAGTCCGCAGACGGGCCGTATAAATCGATCCCAAAAGCATCCACACCCGCACGCTGTAATCCAGCAAGCACTGCTGCACCACTTTTTAGAGACACTTCACGCTCAGATGAGTTGCCACCATAAATAACCGCAACACGTCCAAAAGACTCTCTCAAATGCGAATCGATCACAAAACTCATCTATCTCAATCCTCAGCAACTAAAGACAACTGATTTAATTGATGTGCTAACGCCGTGATATCGCCAGCCCCTTGTGTCAGCAGCAGATCACCAGGCTGCAAAATACCTTTTAAAACATCAGCCACTAAATCTTTATCACTAATAAAAACTGGATCTATACGACCACGCTGACGAATACTTCGGCATAGACTTCTACTGTCGGCGCCAGCAATAGGTTCTTCCCCTGCTGCATAAACTTCTAACAACAACAGCACATCAACTTCAGATAACACTTCAACAAAGTCTTCATAAAGATCACGTGTACGGCTATAGCGATGGGGTTGATTAATCATTACCAATCGTTTGTCTGGCCACCCTTCACGAATCGCTTTTATAACCGCACTAACCTCACGCGGATGATGCCCATAATCATCCACCAGCATCGCATTTCCGCCCTTAACAGCAACATCACCCAATACTTGGAATCGACGCCCAACACCTTCAAATTTTGCTAAAGCACTACAAATAGCTTCATCAGAAATACCTTCATCTGTAGCAACCGCTATAGTGGCCAGTGCATTTAGCATATTGTGATGACCCGGCATATTTAACGACACATCCAGATCAGCAAAACCTTCTGGGCGCTTCACTGTAAAACGGGTATACATTCCCTTTTGGCAAATATTTTCGGCGCGATAGTCCGCATCGTCTGACACGCCATAAGTAATTATTGGACGACTAATTTCTGGCAAAATATCACGCACAACAGGATCATCCACACACATAACAGCCAAACCGTAAAACGGTAAATTATGGAGGAATTCGATAAAGGTCTTCTTCAATACAGAGAAATCATTACCATAAGTTTCCATATGGTCTGCATCTATATTAGTAACAATGGACACCATCGGCTGTAGGTGTAAAAAGGACGCATCACTTTCATCAGCTTCTGCCACTAGATAACGACTTGTGCCCATTTTTGCGTTTGTACCAGCGCTATTTAAACGCCCGCCAATGACAAACGTAGGATCCAATTTCCCTTCAGCAAACACAGAAGCAAGCAAGCTTGTTGTAGTCGTTTTCCCATGCGTACCAGCAACAGCAATACCATGGCGATAACGCATCAATTCAGCTAACATTTCAGCACGGCGTACAATAGGTATACGTTGCGCTCGGGCCTCTTTAACTTCTGGGTTTTCCTCATTTACCGCAGTCGATACAACAACCACATCAACGCCAGCCACATTTTCTGTACCGTGACCAATAAAGATAGACATGCCTAATTTTTTAAGACGATCCGTTGTGGCAGATGCTTTCAAATCAGAACCGGAAATTTGATAGCCTTGGTTAAGTAACACCTCAGCAATACCACACATACCCACACCGCCAATACCGATAAAGTGTATACGGCTAATTCGACGCATTTCAGGTATTTCAAATCGTGTAAAAGCATTTTGCTCTTTCATTTTTTTATCGCCTCAAGACAAACCATTGCCACTTTCTCACTCGCCTCTGGTTTACCAAGAGCTCGCGCTTTATTCGCCATTTCAATCAATCGATCACGCTGATTTAACTGCTCTGTAAGTAAACGTTTCAAAACATCTCGACTCAAATCACTTTGCTGTATCAAAATTGCCGCATCATTATCTGCTAAAAAGGCTGCATTTTTGGTCTGATGATCATCCACAGCATGAGGGAAAGGCACCAGAATTGATGCAACACCCGCAATACTGAGTTCGCTTATAGTCAAAGCACCCGCTCGGCATAACACCACATCAGCCCATGCATAAGCTTCATCCATTGCATCAATAAACGGCTCGACTTTACAACCAGAGATATTGAATTTTCTGTATTGCTCCAACGTCTCTTCAATATTACGTTTACCCGTCTGATGCCAAACATCAGGTCGCTGTTCCTCTGGAATCTCAGATAGCACTTCGGGTAAAAGATCATTGATCGCTTTTGCACCTAAGCTACCACCAACAACCAGTAATCTGATCTTCCCGCTACGATTATCCATTCGCTCAGAAGGAGGCAACATGTCAAGTATGGCGCCCCTCACAGGATTACCCACCGATTCGGTTTTCAAAGATGGACCAAAAGCCCCTTTAAATGCCTCCAGAACCTGTTTAGAAAATCGAGATAAAGCCTTATTTGTCATCCCCGCGACAGCATTCTGCTCATGAATAATAAGAGGGATACCTAACAACCATGCAGCAGCGCCCCCCGGACCTGATGCAAAACCGCCCATACCAAGCACAACATCGGGCTTTACTTTTCGCACAACTTTTAGGGCCTGCCAAAAAGCAATAAGCAATTTAAATGGCGCTAACAGAAGACTTAACTTACCTTTACCGCGCAACCCTCTCACTTCAATGGAGTGCAGTTTTAAGCCTGCCGCAGGTACTAAATCAGCTTCTATACCATGGCGAGAACCTAACCACTCCACATGAACCCCTTGAGCCTGCATTTTTTCCGCTGTTGATAGCGCAGGAAAAACATGACCACCCGTACCACCCGCCATAACTAGCGCAACAGGCGCTTTACTTTGATTCATACTTGCGCCTCCGGTTTAGATCTAGACTGAGTTCTCTTCCCAGAACTTTTTCCTGTTTTATTCAGTTTGCTATCGCCATCTGCAGCAGATGGTGAAAATTGGCTTTTCTTCAATTCGTAATCGACTCTTAAAATCACAGCCAACATGGCACAACTCACCAACAAACTACTTCCTCCATAACTAACTAAAGGCAGTGTTAGCCCTTTAGTTGGTAGGGCACCAACATTTACACCAATATTAATTAATGCCTGCCCAGCAAAAATAATTCCAAACCCATAACAGATGTATGCTTTAAAGAAAGCCTTCATCTTCTCTGCACGCCGTCCGATGCGGAAGATATTCACAACTAATATCGCATATAGCACAATCAACGCAGCGGCACCGACAAAACCAAGCTCTTCAGCTAATACAGAAAAAACAAAATCCGTATGAGCTTCAGGTAGATAAAATAACTTCTGAACGCTGTTACCTAAGCCTGTTCCAAACCACTCGCCACGACCAAAAGCGATTTGCGCCTGCGACAGTTGATAGCCTGTACCAAAAGGATCCTGCCACGGATCAAGAAAGCTTTGTAAACGTGCAACACGATAGGGCTGTAAACCAACAACCGCACCTAACAAACCCACCACACTAACAATAACCACTAGGAACTGAGAAAAACGCATCCCTCCTAAAAAGATCATGCCCATGACGGTACCCATCAACACAACCAGTGCACCAAAATCTGGTTCAAAGTAGAGCAGCACACAAAAAATACCTAAAGGTAGCGTTGGTTTAGCGATGCCTTTCCAGCTACTTCTTACTTCATGGAGGCGACGAACCAAATACCCTCCCATGTACATCACCATACAAAACTTCGCGACTTCCGAAGCCTGCAAGTTTAAAGGCCCTAAAGGTAACCAACGGTGACTCCCATTAACCCCTTTACCTATACCTGGGATTAAGACCAAAATTAATAGAAAGCCCGCAGCAAGCATCCACCAGTGTCCACTTCGCTCCCAAAAACTAATAGGGAAGTTCCACACAATCACAGCACCAAGCAAAGCGATCAACATAAAGGAAGCCTGACGAATAACGTAATAATAAGGCGTTCCATTATTCTCCATTGCAACATCTAGGGAGGCAGAACTGATCATCACAAATCCAGTTAGCACTAATGCTATAGCGCAACCCAACACCCACGGATCAAAGGGTAAAACACCCAATTTCGTTTGCGGCGGCAGATTTGATGATGGCCAAAATGCACTAAACATCAGAGTGCCGCTACCGCATCAATAAACGCATCACCACGCGCAGGGAAACCACTAAACATATCAAAGCTTGCACACGCAGGTGAGAGCAACACTATATCCCCTGACTCAGCTAGGTCAGCCGCTTTTTCAACCGCATCAGTCATGCTTATTGCCGCTACTTTTTCAAGGTTTCCACAGGCAGTGGCCAAACGCTCGCCATCTTCACCTAAGTACACCACCCCTCGCCCAAAACGCTGCAAGGGTGACGCTAAATCAGAAAAGTCTGCGCCTTTACCTACACCACCGGCAATCAGGACTAGCTTTTGACTTCCGGACAATGTTTCACCTAAACCAACCAGTGCTGCGACTGTTGCACCGACATTCGTACCTTTAGAATCATTAAAATAACTAATACCGTTTTTATCAGACACCCATTGGCAACGATGCTTCAAACCTGAAAATAATTTCAGCGCCTTAATCATCGCTTCCATAGGCAGTCCTGCAGCATGACCTATAGCCATCGATGCCAATGCATTCGCAATATTATGACTACCACGTATTTTCAATTCAGAAACGGGTAATAGTTTTTCAAACCCAAGACTCAACCAATGCTCACCCTGCTCCTCAAGCAAACCAAACGCTTTAATATCCGGTTTATCTAAGCCATAAGAATGTGTAACTACATTTTTGGATAAGAGCGGTGCTGTTAACGCATCATCCCTATTAATAACGACATGCTTAGCACCGCGAAATATTCGATGCTTGGCTTGGTAATAGCCCTGTATATGGTTGTCATAACGATCTAAATGATCTGGTGTAACATTAAGAACTGTTGCAACTTCGGCACGTAACTCATGGGTTGTTTCCAACTGAAAACTCGAGAGCTCCAGCACATAAAGATCTTTTTCTGGCTGGCCTAACATCTCCAATACAGGGGTGCCAATATTGCCACACACACCTACATCCAGACCGGCTGCTTGAGCCATCTCACCGACTAAGGTAGTTACTGTGCTTTTCGCATTCGAGCCAGTAATAGCGATAATCGGCGCTTTCACCTCTCGGCAAAAAAGATCGATATCACCACTTAGCTGTACTCCTTGCGATACCGCCGATTGAATTGCGGGCTCTTTCTGAGTCACGCCAGGGCTCAATATAAGCTCAGTTGCTCTTTTTAAGTAATCACTGTCAAAAGGACCACAACGTAGATCTACATCAGGAAACTCTTGCTTAAGCTCATCAGCACCTGGAGGGTTCTCTCGGCTATCTACAACAGCAAAAGAGATCCCTTTAGTCGCCAAAAATCGTGCGCACGCCAGCCCAGTCTGTCCTAGACCGATCACAATTTTAAAATTATCACTGGCGATTAATCCCATGACTCAACCTTACTCTTAACGAATTTTCAGCGATGCTAAACCGATTAACACCAATACAACTGTAATAATCCAAAAACGCACAATCACGCGCGGCTCTGGCCAACCTTTCAATTCAAAATGATGATGCAAAGGTGCCATCCTAAAGATACGACGCCCTGTTAACTTGAATGAAGCCACCTGTAGAATGACCGATACAGTTTCAGCGACAAAGACCCCCCCCATAATAAAGAGAATAAACTCTTGTCTAACAATCACAGCGATCACACCCAAAGCTGCGCCTAAAGACAATGCCCCCACATCCCCCATAAACACTTGAGCCGGATAAGTGTTAAACCATAAGAAACCTAATCCAGCACCTACAATTGCACCGCAAAAAATAATCAACTCACCCGAACCTTCGATGTACGGGATCAGTAAGTAATCAGCAAATTTAATATTACCGGACAGGTAGGCAAAAACGCCTAATGCGCCCGCAACCAGAACGGTAGGAAGGATTGCGAGGCCATCTAAACCATCCGTTAAATTGACCGCATTGGAGCTACCGACAATGACAAAATAGGTAAATACAATGAAGAAAATGCCTAATTCAATCGACACATCTTTTAAGAAAGGTATAAGTAGTGAAGTCTCTACCGGCGTAGAAGCAACTGAATATAAAACCACGGCGGCACCTATACCACCTACAGACTGCCAAAGATACTTCCATTTTGCAGGTAAACCACGAGGGTTTTTCTCAACTACTTTTCGGTAGTCATCCACCCAACCTACAGCACCAAAAATCAATGTCACACTTAGTGTAATCCATACATAAATATTACTAAGATCACTCCAAAGTAACGTACTAATAGCGATAGCAACTAGAATCAGTGCACCGCCCATAGTCGGGGTCCCAGCTTTGCTCAAATGGCTTTGCGGACCGTCATCACGAATTGCCTGCCCAATCTGATTGCTGCGTAACTTATTAATAACAAAAGGCCCCACCAAAAGGGATATCAGCAGAGCGGTCAACACCCCCAAAATCCCTCTTAACGTCAGATACTGAAATACAGCGAAACCGCTGTAATACTCTGATAGATATTCTGCTATTAGTGGTAGCATTTCTTCTTATTCCTCTTTAGACAGGCTGTTAACAACCCGTTCCATTGCTGCGCTACGTGAGCCCTTAATCAGGATATTAATACCCTGACGTGCTACGCCCGACAGCGCAGCGATTAGTTCTTGTTGTGTTTTAAAATACTGACCACAATCTTTTGATTCGGCATCAAATGCCAAAACAGAGTGCCGAGACAGCGCGCCGGTCGCCCATAGGCTTCCAACCCCCTTCTGCGCTGCTCGGCAGCCTACTCTTTCATGCTGTTTGACGGCGTCCGCCCCCAACTCAGCCATATCCCCCAAAACCAAGATAGATTCACCCGGCAAACTAACCAATAGGTCGACTGCCGCATTCACTGATCCTGGGTTTGCGTTATAAGTATCATCAATAATGAGTGCACCTTGCGGCCCTTTCATCGGACACATGCGCCCTTTAACCGCAACAAAACTATGTAAACCATCCGCAATCTGCTGCAAAGGAATATCTTGCGTACTTACCGCTGCAGCCGCCGCCAGCGCATTAGCTATATTATGCTGCCCCATAACACTTAACTGGACCGGCACCGTTTGTTCACCACGATGCAACACAAATGAGAAACAGCCTGTATCAGATGCTTTCACATCAGATGCATAAATATCAGCAGAATCAGATTCAGCGGAGAATGTTTTCCGCTTCTGCCCTTCAGTACCACCGAGCCAAAACTGGGCATATTTATCATCGGCATTGATAATGGCGTAGCCATGGGTTTTCGTGAGCTGGGAGAAAATCTCCGCTTTAGCCTCAGCAACGCCTAATAAAGAACCAAACCCTTCTAAGTGGGCATCCATAGCATTATTTAAAATGGCTACATCAGGTAAAGATAGAGCTGTCGTATAAGCTATCTCACCGCCCGCACTTGCACCCTGTTCAATCACAGCTATTTGGTGCTCATCATTTAAACGAAATAATGTTAATGGCACCCCTATATCATTATTAAGGTTGCCCTGTGTCACCAGTACCGATGCATTTTGGGACAAAATACTATGTAGCATCTCTTTCACAGTCGTCTTGCCACTACTCCCTGTCACAGCGTAGACGCAACCATTGAAACGCTGTCGATTAGCCAGTGCTATCTCTCCTAGCGCTTTATGCGTATCTTTAACCCGCCACTGGGCAATAGGCTGATCAAGAGGTCGTGAGACAACTGCAGCTACCGCACCTTTAGCAAATGCCTGCTCCACGAACTCATGCCCATCAAAATTCGGACCTACCAATGCAACAAAAAGATCACCCTGCTTAATAGTACGCGTATCTGTACTAACACCCTGAAACAAAATATCGGCCGTAACTTCACCACCAAATTGCTGTTGTAACTGACCTAAGTTCCACTCACCAATCATGCTGCCACCCCTAAAATTTTCCGCGTCATGACTAAATCACTAAACGGGTGACGTTTACCGGCAATCTCTTGGTAATCTTCATGGCCTTTACCAGCGATCAGAACAACATCTTCTGGGGACGCTTGCATAATGGCTAACTGAATAGCTTCAGCTCTATCCACTTTAATATCAGGTATATGCTGACTAATACCGCTTTCAATCATCTCTATAATTTTCTGAGGCTGTTCACCACGTGGGTTATCACTCGTCACCACCAGATGATCAGCAAAACGGTCCGCAATTTTGCCCATTAACTCACGTTTACCAATGTCCCGATCGCCACCACAACCAAAGACACACCATAAAGTCCCACTGGTATGCGCTCGAACCGCTTGCAACGCTTTTTCTAAAGCATCCGGTGTATGAGCATAATCAATAATAACCAGCGGCTTATTAGCAGCAACGACTGCTTGCATTCGGCCAGGTACAGATTCTAATTTAGACAGTGCATCGACTAGTTGCTCATGACTAAAGCCCTGTTCAACTAACACCGCAGCCACTAGTAATAAGTTATCTAAATTAAAATCACCGATCACTTTGCTACAAAAAGCAAAACCACCTTTATCTGTTTTTATTTCCGCTTCAATACCATGTAAAGCTAACCGGTAAGCCGCTAAACGGTATTCACCATGAACTCTACCAACTGATATTTTCTGGCATTTAATCTCTGAATCTGACATTAATTGACGTCCAAACGCGTCATCAATATTTAAGATCGCTTTTTTCAAAGAGGCCTTGCTAAATAACTTAGCTTTAGCCATGCCATAAGATTCCATGGAACCGTGATAATCCAAATGATCACGGGTTAAATTAGTAAAAACTGCATAATCAAATTCAACGGCATCGACTCGCCTTTGCTCTAGAGCATGGCTTGATACCTCCATTACAACCGCGTCAGCACCCAATGCTTTTAATTCAGCCAACAGCTTCTGCAAACCAATAGCATCCGGCGTTGTATGTGTTGCTTTATTTAGGTCATTAGGAAAACCATTCCCAACCGTACCAACAATCGCGGTTTTAACCTTCAAGGCATTCATCGCTTGAGCTAAAAAATGCGCACAGGAGGTTTTACCATTCGTCCCGGTAATGCCAATCACAGTCATGCTTTTGCTAGGTTCATCATAAAAACGGGCAGCAATAGTGCCTAGCTGAGTCATTAAATTAGGGATGAAGATAATCGGCACATTCACACATGGGCAATCATCTTTTTCACTCTCATCAAGCAATACAGCAACAGCACCAGCGGCCACGGCACCTATAACAAAATCCACACCCCGATACTGTAAGCCTGAGCGCGCTAGAAAGAGCGTTCCCGGACTAACGGTACGACTATCCTGAGATAGAGCAGACACAATGAGATCGGCGTAGGTTTCATCAACCCACTCCGGTATTATCTCAACTAGCGTCTTCTCTATTTTCAGCATATTAATCTCTTATTTAATGCCTGTGAGCAATCTGCTTATTTACTTCGGGCCAATTATCAGGCGGAACATTCAACAGCCTTAACGCGCCCCCAACGGCTCTTGAGAAAACAGGCGCTGCAACTTCACCGCCGTAATACTCTTGCCCTTTTGGGTTATCAATCATGACGACGGTAACTAAACGCGGATTACTAACGGGTGCAATACCTGCAAACGTAGACATATATTGGTCATCAATGTAACCGCCGGGCCCGACTTTATGCACTGTGCCTGTTTTCCCAGCGACCCTATAGCCAGGTACTGCGGCTCTACGCCCTGTACCTTTATTGCTAATAACAGTCTCCATCATGACGCGTACATCTTTCGCCACACTAGCCGGCATAACGCGCACAGGCTTACCCGCTTCTTTCTGACGAATAAGATTAACCGGACTCATCACACCATCATTCGCCAAAGCCAAATATGATTGCGCTAACTGCAAAGGCGTCACAGAAAGGCCATAGCCATATGATAATGTTGCTCGCTCAACGACTTGGCGCTGATTCAGATATGGCAAATAACCTGAACTTTCACCGGGAAAGCCTATTCCTGTTGCCTGACCTAATCCTACATTATGAAATAGGTTTCGCACGGAGCCCTCTGGCAAACTGAGCGTCAACTTAGTCACACCCACATTGCTCGACTTTGTAATAATTGTTGATACATCGATCTCACCATAATTACGGTGATCACGTATGGTTTTACGCTTAACTCTAAAATACCCTGGTGATGTATCAACCAAAGTATCCGGTGTGTACTGCCCACTCATCAAAGCAGCTGCAACCGTCATAGGCTTAACCGTTGATCCCGGTTCAAACGTATCGGTTAAAGATCTATTACGCAAAGCCGTTGAGACTCGCTGGCGCGGATCATTAGGGTTGTAAGATGGCTGATTAACCATAGCTAATACCTCGCCCGTCTTAACATCCAACATAACCAACGAACCACCATCTGCGTTATGCGCCTTTACGGCCGTTTTTAGCTCTCGATATGCTAAATACTGCAAGCGCAGGTCAATGCTTAACTCTATATTGTTTCCATGCTGAGCCGACTTTACTTCTCGAACATGCTTAATTGTTCGACCCAGTCGATCTTTCATCACCAACTGTTTACCTGATTCTGCTTTCAACCAATCTTCATAGGCCAACTCCAACCCTTCCTGACCTTTACCATCTAAATTAGTAAAACCCACTAAGTGAGTAGTCACTTCTGCCGCAGGATAGTAACGCTTATATTCTCTATCCACATGTACACCAGGAATCCGCAACGCTCTTACTTTCTCAGCTAGTTCAGGAGTCCCTTGTCTCTGTAAATAAAGAAAACGCTTAGTACGATGGGCAGATAACTTAGCAATCAGTTTTTTCTTATTACTCTTAAGTAAGGCCGCTAATTTAGCTATACCTGCATGCTGTAAATCCATCATCTTAGGATCAGCCCAAATCGTCGCGACAGGTGCGCTGACAGCCAAAGGCTCGCCATTGCGATCCGTTATAATCCCTCGATGCGCAGGTACTTGAACCGTTCGTAAAGTACGTTCATCCCCTTGCGTCTGTAAAAACGCTTGATCTTCAACATAGAGCGACAACATACGCGCAGTAATACCGACCGCAACAAGCAGCAAAAGAATCAGCACCAACCACAGGCGCCATCCTCGTCCTACTGTAGCCTCAGCACTATCACTGACTTCGTTGTTATCGCTCATTGCGAATAATCTCTATTTGATTCACTTCAGGCACCTTCATGCCTAATTTACTTGCGGCTTGCTGCTCAACACGGTTATTTGCCGCCCAAGCACTTTGTTCTAATAAAAGCTGCCCCCATTCAACCTGCAACTCATCTCTCTGCTCGACTAGCTCTTGGTGGTGATTGAAAAGCGTCCTATATTCAAACGCACTCAGCACTACAACAAGACACGTAGCCACTAGCAAAACGACCAAAACAAAAACAGTTAAAAAAGGCCTCAGCAAGGTTTCTAAGTTACAAAATTCACTGGCTTCAGCGACATCAGCCTCAGGCGCTAGCTTTTTTTTCAACAACCGCTGAAAAAAACCAACCCGCACTTAAGCCACCTTCTCCGCGATACGCATAACAGCACTACGCGCACGAACGTTATCTTGCGTCTCACTATCACTCGCTTTAACTGCTTTACTGACACTCTTTAAACGAATCTCAAGCATGTCGTTAGTAAAAGGGATACCTCTTGGTAAATGCTCATCACCTTTCACATGTTTACGAATAAAGCGTTTAACAATACGGTCTTCAAGCGAATGGAAACTGATCACGACTAAACGCCCACCTACTTTCAACATATCCAAAGCCTGATCTAGACAACTTTCCAGATCTTCCAGCTCCTTATTTATATGGATACGAATCCCTTGAAAGGCGCGGGTAGCTGGATTTTTACCTTTTTCCCAAGCGGGATTAGCTTCAGCAATAATTTTAGAAAGCTGAGCCGTAGTTGTAATAGCTTCTTCTTGTCGCTTAGCAACAATCGCTTTAGCCATTCGACGGGAGAACTTCTCCTCGCCATAGGTATAAATAACATCCGCGATCTCTGTTTCATCTGCTCGCGCAATCCACTCAGCGGCACTTTCGCCTGACGAAGTATCCATCCGCATATCAAGCGGACCATCATTCATAAAGCTAAAACCTCTTGATGCATCATCCAATTGAGGGGAGGAAACCCCTAAATCAAGCAATACACCATCAACTTTCCCCGCCATACCTCGCTCAGTAACAAACTGCTCCAATTGCGCAAAACTACCATGTGCAATCGAAAAACGAGGCTCATCCGCAAAACGCTCTTTCGCATGAGCGATCGCTTGCGGATCCTTATCAATACCTAAAAGCTCACCATCGGCTCCCAGCTGCTCAAGCACTAACGCTGAGTGACCGCCGCGACCAAAGGTTCCATCGACATAAAAACCAGATGCGTCCTGCACCAAAGCATCAACAGCTTCCTGCAACAGAACGGTAATGTGTTTAAATTCCTGGCTCATCGATAAATCTCGTTAGCTTTCATTATTACAATGAAAGGTTCTGTAACTCTTCAGGCATTGCCATGCCACCATCCACATCTTGAAGATACTCTTCACGTGTAGCTAACCACCTGGACTCATCCCAGATTTCAAACTTCTGACCTTGACCAAGCAATACAATTTTTTTATCTAACTCTGCATATTCACGTAGTGGCGCTGGTAGCAACAAACGACCATTACCATCCATATCCAAATCAGTAGCATGACCGATCAAAAGCCTCTGAATACGTCTTGCTGCCGGATTAAAGCTAGGCAGGGCCTCAATTTTCTCTTGAATCTCTTCCCATTCATGTAGTGGATAAAGCAATAAACAGCGCTCTTCAGTATCAATCGTTGCTACGAGCTGCCCATCACAGCAGGTCGTGATTTTCTCACGATACCGTGCTGGGATCGCCATGCGCCCCTTAGCATCTAGATTGATTTGATTTACGCCTCTAAACATTTATCGCTCTCTAAACCCACTTGATTTACAAAATTACCCACTTTTACCCACTTTATCCCACTAAAGCACACTATAGAAAGGAACCCCAATTAAAGCAAGACAGAATAAGCATCCAAGAAGGGTTTAATCACATGGTTTATTAGATAATTTAATAATGAGAAACAAGCATCAGAAAAAGCATCAAGAAAGACACTTTAAAAACAAGGAATTAGAAAGTTTAACGAGAAAAACAATAAGTAAAGCTGAAAGAAAAGGATTTCTAAGATGAAAAAATAAAAATTGAGGAGTTTGCCGGTAAGCCGGGTTCTGTCGTGGACAGTCATTCATCTGGGATACGCATCACTACGCACCTCAAGCAACCTACCCGGTTCCAGCGCGGGTCACGCCTATAGGAACCCTATTTGGTCTTGCTCCGAGTGGGGTTTACCATGCCGTGGAATGTTGCCACCCACGCGGTGCGCTCTTACCGCACCATTTCAACCTTACCGTTATACCGAAGTATACTTAGGCGGTATATTTTCTGCTGCACTTTCCGTCGACTCGCGCCGCCCAGACGTTATCTGGCACTCTACCCTTTGGAGCCCGGACTTTCCTCCATCCTTTTACAAGGACAGCGACTGCCTGGCAAACTCCTCGGCGCGGATTCTAACAGAGAGATTCAGCTTTAGCGATGCTTAACGACTTAAAGCTGCTTGATAAAGCACCTTTTTCTTTAGCCCTGTAATTTTAGCCGCTAAAGACGCCGCCTGACTCGCAGGCAACTCTGCCAAAAGAATATCTAGCACCTCTAAGGCTTTAGCATCCAGCAAGACTTCGCCTTTAGTTTCAACCCCATGCACGAGTACAACAAACTCCCCTCGCTGCTGATTTGTATCGGCCTCCATCCATTCAATTAATGACGATAGTTGATCCACATGAATGGTTTCATAAGTTTTTGTAAGTTCCCTGGCAACCGCCACAACTCGCTCAGACCCAAACACCTCCTGCATATCTTTTAATGAAGCCAATATACGATGAGGAGATTCATAAAAAATTAATGTTCTCGATTCACCCACCAAGCCTTTCAATTGCTGCTTACGACCACTCGATTTATGCGGCAAAAAACCTTCGAAAGCAAAACGATCCGTAGGCAAACCAGCTGCCGACAACGCTGTAATAAAAGCAACGCAGCCCGGTATAGGCACCACTCTAAATCCAGCTTCCCTTACCCCCTTAACAACCACATACCCAGGGTCAGAAATTAATGGCGTTCCGGCATCAGAAATAAGCGCAACACTGGCACCAGATTGCAACTGGTGTACAATCGTCTCAATTCGCTGGCGTTCGTTATGCTCATGAACGGAAACAAGGCGGGTATCGATTCCACAATGCGCCATTAAACGGGCACTATGACGCGTGTCCTCTGCAGCAATCAACTCAACCTGCTGCAATACTTCAATTGCGCGAGGAGTCATATCCTGCAAATTTCCAATCGGTGTTGCTACAACATACAGTGCCGGTTCTAACATTACAGATACCATCCTCAAACTTGGGTTGTGAAGTATATGAAATTTCAGTGGCGCCTGCCTCTTTTAGCTATACTCCTTGGAACGATTATTTCGGGCTGTTCGGTACAATCACCTTCAAAACCACCGATCAGTGCAACTGAGCAGAGCAGAAATAGCGCAACAGAACTTCTCGAAAAAGCGAAGAAAGCAAAACCGATCAAAGCTGCTGAACTACGTGCAGAAGCCGCCCAAATACTGCTTTCTATCAACCAAAAAGAAAATGCATTTCAGGTGCTGAATGATATTGATATCAGCCTACTACCTCCCACTATGCGTTTTGATATTGCAAAACTCAAAGCCGAAGCAGCCATTGAAGAAAATCAGCCTGAAAAAGCATTAGACAACTTAGCTCAACTTAAAGCGCTTAGCCAAACAGGCCTTCCGAAAGAGCAAGAGATTCAATTTTTACATTTAGAAGCACAAGCCTTTAATCAGCAAAGTGCTTTATTTTCAGAAGCACAATCACTTATAAAGTTAAGCCTTCTACTCGACAATGATGAAGAAAAACAACAGATACATGACGAAATCTGGAACCGCCTTATACAGCTTGACGACACTACACGCTCCTCTTTATTAAGAAGCGGTAGCAATAGCTATTACGAACAAGGTTGGCTAGAACTGATTAACGAACTATCGAGCAACAAACAGCTCGACACTCAATACCAAGCCATTAACAATTGGTCAGTACTCTGGGAAGGGCATCCAGCCAAACGTTTACCACCCAGCTCACTCCGTGGATTAAACACGCAAACACTAAACGCTAGAAAAATTGCGATTTTATTGCCGCTCGAAGGAGAATTAGCCAAACCCGCTGCAGCGATAAAAGAGGGTATCCTGATGGCCCACTTCCGCCAACAGCAACCTAACACCCCATCACCTGAATTACTTTTTCTTGATTCTGAAAAGATCAACACACCGATTCAGCTCTCTGCAATATTGGAACAGGAACAGGTTGATCTAGTTATTGGCCCTCTATCTAAGGAGTATGTCAACGACATTGCCAGCGATACACACATCAACACGCCGATCTTAGCACTCAACCACACAGACAATATAAGCAGAGAAGGACTTTACCAATTTGGCCTTTCAGCCGATGATGAAACACGACAAATTGCTGAAACCGCATGGAATGATGGCATAAGAAACGCAGCCATTCTAATTCCAAACCGAGCTTGGGGCGAACGCATAGCAACATCATTCACAGAGCATTTCACTGCCCTCGGAGGTAAAGTCGTCAGCACACAAGCGTTTGGAGAAACGAGCAATTTCTCCGCCGATATTGCCGCTTTTCTCAGCACAGACAAAAGCACTGAGCGCTACAAAAAAGTCAGACAAGCTATCTACACCCGAAAAATAGAATTTGAAGAGCATCGCAGGCAAGATATAGATGCCATCATATTGACCGCACTACCTAATGATGCGCGTCAGCTAACGCCTATACTTGCATTCCATTTCGCTGGAGATCTACCGATCTATGCAACATCACATATTTACAGCGGTAATAGCGACCCAATACAAGATCAAGATCTAAATAGAATTAAATTCTTAGACACCCCCTGGAGCCTTAACGCCCCCTCACAAAACAAAGTACTCATCGCACAAGAGCGCGCGGATACAAACACCCGTTTTGGACGCTTATATGCACTAGGTCTCGATGCTTATCGCCTATTCCCCTACCTTCAGCAACTTGGCGCGCTTCCCGGCACTGAGATCGAAGGTGAAACCGGTAAGTTAAGCATTAGCCACGACGGCATCATTAAACGCAACCTTATATGGGCAGAATACAGGGAAGGCACTCCATCAATTATTGAGTAAGACAATCTATGGATAGAAACAAAACCGGCAAGGATGCCGAAAAACAGGCTGAAAAATTTTTACAGACTCAAAGACTAAAACTGCTTAATCGTAATTTCAGCTGCAGATTTGGCGAGATCGATCTAATAATGCAAGATGGTCAAACCATCGTTTTTATCGAAGTTCGCTACAGAAACACAAAAAGATATGGAGGAGCCGCCGCTTCGGTTACTCCAACGAAACAAGCAAAGATAATCAAGGCAGCGCAACTTTATTTAAGCCAACAGCCAAGGCTGGCCAATAAAAATTGTCGCTTTGATGTGATCGCTTTTGAATATGATGCAGCACCTTCACACCCTCTGTGGTATAAAGATGCTTTTAGAATTTAAGGCATAATTAAGGACAGCATGGAACTCGAAGACCGCATTGTCAGCCAGTTTCACAATTCAATGGAAATCAATGCGATTACCATTGAACAATATACTCCGTTAATAGCCCATGCTGGCGAACTTTTACTTCACTGCCTTGTCAGTGAGAATAAGATTCTCTGCTGTGCAAATGGAGCCTCATCATCTTTGGGTCAGCATTTCACTACACTGCTAATGAACCGCTTCAGACACGAGCGACCTGGTCTTCCAGCGATCAACTTAAATTCTGATGGTTCAACTCTTAGCGCTATATGTGAAGACAC
This sequence comes from Neptuniibacter sp. 1_MG-2023, assembly GCF_030547185.1. Classification (GTDB taxonomy): domain Bacteria; phylum Pseudomonadota; class Gammaproteobacteria; order Pseudomonadales; family Balneatricaceae; genus Neptuniibacter. The sequence goes on along the minus strand of NZ_JAUOQR010000002.1, from coordinate 237,075 downwards.
TAGCTTCATGGATGCACAAGCGAAACAGATTCATGCTCTAGGGCAACCTGGCGATATACTATTACTCGTTACCCCCCACGGACGATCGAGTAATCTAGTTCAAGCCATTCAGGCTGCACATGACCGTGATATGACCGTTATTGTATTAAACGGCGCTGATGGCGGTGATATTACCGCACTCTTGAGCCCAGAAGAGATTGAAATCTGCGTGCCTAGCGACGACAGTGCTTTAGTTCATCATGCACAACTGCTAGTTTTACATGCACTATGTGACTTAATTGACTATCAACTATTTGGAAGCGACGAGTGATGATTAACAGCAAAACTCTTGTACTAATTACAGGTCTAAGCCTATCAGTTATTATTAGCGGCTGCTCTGACGTTATAAGTGTTGCCCGCGAAGAACCGATCCAAGAAGATCCGGGGCACCGAACCGTTGGCTCTTACCTTGATGACGAAGTGATTGAAACGCTCTCAATGGTCAATCTAGCCAAAGGCTCAGAGCAGATGAAAGCCACCAATATCAGTGTAACCAGCTACAATGGCGTAGTACTGCTCACAGGCCAAGCACCAAGTGAAGCTGCGCGCAGCGAAGCTGAGCAGATCGTTAGCCAAGTACGAAAAGTACGAAAAATCCACAATGAAATTAAGCTCTCCGGCGTATCATCTGCATTAGCCAGAACAAATGACACTTGGTTAACAACAAAAGTTAAAGCCGAATTACTAACCAACGAAAGCGTAGAAGGCTCACGCATTAAAGTTGTAACTGACAGCAGTACAGTTTACTTAATGGGACTCGTCAGCCAACAGGAAGCAGATACCGCAATTAGCATTGTACGCGGAATTCCGGGCGTAGAAAAAATCGTAAAAGTATTCGAATACGTTAGCCGTTAAGAGATAGAGAGATGCGCCGCAGCCATTTGCTTGCGGCGCTTTTTTAAAAACTATTTTACTACTTTTAAACTAGGGCGCTTCGGCTTCTCTTTATTGGCCTCAACCTCGTCCCTCTCTGGCTGCTTTCTTTCAGCGACCTGATCCTGCATATATACCTCAACCCCAGGCTCACCGCCAAACCCCATACCTTGACCATTTTCACGGGCATAAATAGCTAATACAGCTCGTACCGGAATATAAACATCCATCGGTTGCCCTGAAAATCGTGCATTAAAAGAAACAGCTTGCTCATCCATATAGAAATCACGCACGGCAGAAGGTGTAATATTCATTACAATCTGACCATCTTCTACGAATTGCGTTGGCACAGTGACACCCTCTTGAGTTGCATCAACTAAAAGATGGGGCGTCAAATCACTATCTAGCAGCCAATCGTACAACGCTTTCAATATATAAGGACGACTTGGTTTCATTTTCAATACTCACAATCAGTTAAACAGACACAAAAAAAGGGATGAAACATCATCCCTTTTTATAGACTAGGCGTAAAGACTAGTCGCGCATTTCACGCTCAGCTTCAGATAAGCTAACCTGAAACGATTCACGCTCAAACAAACGCTCCATATACTTCACTAAAGGCTTACACTGCTCTTCAGGAATATCGATTCCCAATAGAGGCAAGCGCCACAATAGCGGAGCAAGGCAGCAATCAACCAACGTAAAGTCTTCGCTCATAAAGAAAGGCTTATCATCAAAAATTGGTGACGTTGTTACTAAACTATCACGCAACTCTTTACGAACAGATTCTGCAGTCTCTTCATCATCAGCTAAAGATGCTTCAATAATTTGATCTGCAAGATCACACCAATCACGCTGAATGCGGTACATATAAAGACGGCTTTCAGCACGAGCTACCGGATATACAGGTAACAGAGGTGGATGAGGGAAACGCTCATCTAAATATTCCATCATTACGTTTGGCTCATACAAAACCAAATCGCGATCCAACAATGTTGGCAAGCTATTGTAAGGATTCATCGAAGTTAAATCTTCTGGAAGATTATCTTCATCACAATCGTGAATCTCTACAGCCACACCCTTTTCAGCCAAAACAATACGAACACGATGACTATACTGGTTTTCACCATTAGAGTAGAACGACATGGAAGAACGTTTTGCCACGACACCCATTAACTATTCCCCTTTTCAGAAACAGACACGCGGCCCCAAAATGGAGCCGCGCATGAAACGATGTGATTATACCACAACGCTATTAGTGTATATCTTTCCAGAACTCTTTCTTCAACGCATATGCTAAGAAGAAGAATAAGAATAGGAAGATCAATACGTAGGTACCAATGCGATGGGAATCCAACTTAGAAGGCTCACCCATATACACCATGAAATTCACAAGATCATAAACAACCTTATCAAATTCCTGAGGCGACAACTCACCAGTACCGTCAACAACACTTGCACAACTATTCAAAGGCGTATTAGTTAGAGGGTCAATACCATGACCTGCCAAACCATGGGCATTCATCTCATCCCAAGAACAGTTGGCTTTAACAACACCCTGTAGAGAGCCTAACACATTCGGCATACCTACATCTTTAAACACTGCATTGTTTACGCCCCATGGACGCGAATCATCAGCATAAAAACTACGAAGATAAGTGTATAACCAATCACCACCACGTAAACGCGCTTCAAGCGTCAAATCCGGTGGAGGATTACCAAACCACTTACCAGCGTCTTCTTTAGACATTGAGATCGTCATCTGCTCGCCAACCTTCAGATCACCAAAGATCAGATGCTCAGCAACCACTTCTGGATTCATACCCAAATCAATAGCAGCGCGCTCATAACGCTGATATTCAGCAGAGTGGCAACCCATGCAGTAGTTAACAAATGTTTTCATGCCGCGCTGCAATGACGCTTGATTATGCAGATCAACATCCATGTGGTCCAGGTGACCAGAACCACCAGCGGCATTAGCTGTAAGAGGCAGCACCGCCATTACTAATGTGATTAGAAACTTTTTCATTAGCCTGTAACCCTTTCTGGAACCGGTTTAGTACTTTCCATTTTGGTGTAGAACGGCATCAGGAAGAAGTACGCGAAGTAAAGCGCTGTACAGACCTGAGCAACAATGGTGCGTCCCGGAGTAGAAGCTACAACACCAAGATAACCCAAAATCACAAAGCTAATGCAGAAGATTACTAACATAATCTTACTAGGCATGCCTTTATAACGGATAGATTTAACTGGGCTACGATCAAGCCATGGAAGAACAAACAAAATCGCTATCGCACCACCCATTACAATCACCCCAGGGAACTGGGAACCGAATAGAGGCGGAATCGCACGCAACATCGCATAGAATGGCGTAAAGTACCACACTGGCGCAATATGCGGTGGTGTTTTCAGCGGGTTCGCAGGCTCAAAGTTTGGCGCTTCAATTAGGTAACCGCCACCTTCTGGGAAGAAGAAAATAACCGCACAGAAAACAAACAAGAACACAACCACACCCACAATATCTTTTACAGAGTAGTAAGGGTGGAATGGGATACCGTCTAATGGCACACCGTTCTCATCTTTCTTTTCTTTGATCTCAATACCATCTGGGTTGTTAGAACCCACTTCATGCAACGCAATGATATGCAATACAACAAGGGCAAGAAGAACGATAGGCAAAGCAACAACATGCAATGAGAAGAAACGGTTCAGAGTAATACCTGAAATCAGGTAATCACCACGGATCCACTCAGCAAGGTCAGGACCGATAAAAGGAACCGCTTGGAAAAGCGATACAATTACCTGTGCACCCCAATATGACATCTGACCCCATGGCAATAGGTAGCCCATGAATGCCTCAGCCATCAATGCAAGATAGATAGTCATACCAAACAACCAAACCAACTCGCGAGGCTTACGGTAAGAGCCATACATCATGCCGCGAAGCATATGCAGATACACAACCACAAAGAATGCAGAAGCACCAGTAGAATGCATATAACGCAGCAGCCAACCATATTCCACATCACGCATGATGTATTCGATGGACGCAAATGCACCTTCCGCAGAAGGATTATATGACATGGTCAACCAAATACCTGTCAATAACTGGTTAACAAGAACCAAAAGCGCCAAAGAACCAAAGAAATACCAAAAGTTAAAATTCTTTGGTGCGTAGTATTTTGAAAGATGATCTTCCCACATCGCTGTCGCAGGGAAACGATCGTCAATCCAACCCATGATACCTGGGTTACCTTTATTACGTGAACCAGCCATTATGCGTTCTCCTGATCTACACCAACAATGATCACGTTATCGCTTTCATAGCGATGAGGTGGAATCACAAGGTTAGTTGGCGCCGGGGAGCCATTCATTACACGACCAGATAGGTCAAAACGAGAACCATGACATGGGCAGTAATAACCACCAACCCAATCAGCACCCAAATCAGCAGGCGCAATCTCTGGACGGTATGTCGGTGAACAACCCAAGTGCGTACAAATACCAACCAGCACTGCAATATCCTCACGGATAGCACGCGCAGGTGTCGTTGGTACATAAGCGGGTTGCTGTGGAACTTCAGAATTTGGATCCTGTAAGTTTTCCAACTTTGCTAGATTAGCCAATGTTTCCTCGTCACGACGAACGATCCACACAGGCTTACCACGCCACTTGGCAACCATCTGCTGTCCAAACTCAAGTTTGCTTATGTCCACCTTCACAGGCGCACCAGCAGTTCGAGCTTTAGCACTTGGATTCCAGGAAGCTACGAATGGGACAGCGGCTCCTACAGCACCAACCGCACCAACTGCGGATGTAGCACCGATCAGGAGACGGCGCCGACCCTTATTCACGCCATCATTGCTCATTAAGACTATCTCCCCTCAATCGACCTTATTTTGCATATCTGCAGGTGCAGAAATGCCCTGGCCGCTAAGAATTATAAAACTACGGAAACATGTATCTGTAAAATGGCCCAAATAGTAATGAAAACACCCCATTTTTACAAGGTGAATTACTGCTTTTCGCTCTAGATTAGGCCAAAGTATTGACTTGGTGCAGCGCAAAAAAAACGCCCATCCCAAAAATGAGAGAGGCGCTTTTTCTGAATTCGAAAAACTCCGCAGAGAAATCGAATTAACGTTTGGAGAACTGTGGCTTCTTACGTGCTTTACGTAGACCAACTTTCTTACGTTCAACCATACGTGCATCACGAGTTACATAACCCGCTTCACGAAGTGCAGGACGTAGGGTTTCATCAAAAGCTAACAACGCACGAGTAATACCGTGACGAATTGCACCAGCCTGACCAAAACCACCACCGCCTTTAACGGTAACAACAGCATCGAAAGATTCAGTGTTGCCAGTCAATTCTAGAGGCTGACGCACGATCATACGAGCAGTTTCACGACCGAAGTAATCTTCGATTGTGCGATTATTAATAGTGATAACACCTGTACCTGGACGTAGGAAAACACGTGCAGTAGACGTTTTACGACGACCTGTACCGTAATACTGTGTAGTAGACATAATCTTCCTTCCCCTTAGATGTTCAGTTCTTTAGGCTGCTGAGCCTGGTGCGGATGTTCTGCACCAGCATATACTTTCAGCTTAGTGTACATAGCGCGACCCAATGGGCCTTTTGGTAGCATGCCTTTAACAGCAAGTTCAATAGTACGCTCAGGGAAAGTTTCTACCATTTTCTCGAAAGATGCTTCTTTCAAACCACCTGGGAAACCAGTGTGGTGGTAGTACATTTTATCTTTACGCTTGTTACCAGTAACGCCTACTTTTTCAGCGTTGATAACTACAATGTAGTCACCAGTATCAGTGTGCGGAGTGTAAACTGGCTTATGCTTGCCACGTAGACGACGTGCAATTTCAGTAGCCAGACGACCCAGAGTTTTACCTTCTGCGTCAACAACGTACCAGTCGCGTTTTACTTCGGCTGGCTTAGCGACGAATGTTTTCATCTGTATAGCCTTTCAACTTTACTCAAATCTCGTATCAACCAACCAACTTAGCTAGAAAATACCGACCTGACTTATAATTATTTGTTGCCCAACCTACAGTTCGACAACTCTCTTTTGCCCAAAATTCAAGCAACACCTAAACTTGGGAGCGCGCATTATAAAGATGGACCCGCCCTATCGCAAGGTAAATTTACAATAAACCTAGAACCAGCCCCGAAAACCCAACAACACCTCTTCGGCCTCCTACGCACCGGTGTAGGAGCTCACCCCGTGAGCGAATGAATTACGCTCCGATTCAAACCCATCCTTCGGCCAGAGGGCTGGCCTCCTACGTACCTATGTAGGAGCTCACCCTTTATACCCGGAACGGGTGCCAGAGCGAATGAATTACGCTCCGATTCAAACCCACCTTTCGGCCAGAGGGCTGGCCTTCTACACAAAAAAAGCACCCTAAGGTGCTTTTCTGTATAACCAAATCTATAAAATCAAAAAACTAAGCCGTAGTCCTATGGGCACGCGCTAAATATTCATGAGACTGCATCTCTAATAGACGGCTTTGAGTACGCTGAATCTCAAACTCCAGACGCCCCTCAGAATAGATCTCATGAATAGGTTTTTCCGCACTCAAAATCAATTTAACGCCGCTATCATAAAACTCATCGACCATATTAATAAAACGACGAGCCGCATCATCATTACTACGACCTAACTGAGGCACATTGCCTACCATTACCGCGTGGAATAACTTAGCCAGCTCTATATAGTCATTTTGTGAGCGAGGCCCCTCACAAATATCAGGAAAATCAAACCAAATGACATCTTCACAACACCGACGGGCTTTCATTTCACGACCATTAATCTCAATGACCTCACCCTCAACAACCTCATCAAGGTCAGGCACTAAACTCTCAAAGCTTCGATTTAAACTCGCATCGGCTCTTTCATCTAATGGACAGTGATAAAGTTCCGCCTGCTCTAACGCTCGCAGACGATAATCCACACCACCATCAACGTTAATAACATCGGTAAAACGATTTAACATATCAATCGCTGGCAAAAAGCGCGCACGCTGCAAACCGTCTTTATATAAACCATCCGGCACTATATTAGAGGTCGCAACCAAAGCCACACCATTATTAAACAGCTCCTGAAGCAGACTACTTAAAATCATGGCATCAGTTATATCTGTAACAAAAAACTCATCAAAACAGATAATACGCGCTTCTTTCGCATATTTTTTACCAATGGCGACTAGAGGATTCGCAGTACCATCTAACTCTTTAAGCTCTTTATGAACTCGCTGCATAAAACGGTGAAAATGCGTACGCATCTTCTCTTCAAACGGCAAACTGTCGTAAAACGTATCCATAAGATAAGTCTTACCACGACCAACACCACCCCAGAAATAAAGCCCTTTTATCGGCTCTTCAACTTCAGGCTTGGAAAACTTACCCTTCAAACGCCCCATCAAACCGACTTTAGGGGTTTCTTTCGTCGCCAACAGATCATCATACAAGCGCTGCAGATTTTCTACCGCCAGCTCCTGTGCAGGATCATACGAGAAATCATCACGTTTAAGGTCAAGTTTGTATCGTTCTAATGGAGTCATATCTAGCTGCCAATCTGAATGGGTTCTAACTTGCGCGAACTTTACCGAGGAATGCCCTATTTAGCAAATGCAACATAAGATGCACACCTAGGAGACAAAGGCACAAAAACATCAATTAAATTGAAGAATCAAAGCCTAACAGATAAATTACAAACCAATAATGGGAATCAGAACTGGCAGAAAGAATGCGGTAAAAGCACCAGTCATTCCCATCGCCAATCCGCCAAAAGCTCCAGCAACCATGCCATATTCAAAGGCAAATGCAGTTCCCATCGCATGAGCACCGACACCTAAAACAAACCCTTTCACCGACTCATCTTCAATTTTAAGCAGCTTATAAACAACCGGAGCAATTACACACCCCATCGCCCCCGTAATAAGTACCAAACCTGCTGCAAGAGAGGGAAAACCACCAACTTTTTCCGCAATTGCGATAGCGATGGGAGAGGTCACCGATTTAGGCGCCAGTGTCAGCAATAATTGATCACTTAAGCCAAACCACATACCTAGCATTATTGCAGAAACCGACGCCACAATTGCTCCCGATACACACCCCACCAACAACGGAACTAACAACCGCTTTACGGTTGCCAAATTGTCATACAAAGGAATTGCTAACGCCACGACTGCAGGGCCTAATAGCAGATGAATATACTGCCCACCTAACATATAAGTATCATAGTCAGTATTTGTAGCTAAAAGGACGAGGATAATAATGGCTAGGGATACCAACACCGGATGCAGGAATGGCGTTTTCCCCATCCGAACATTAAACCAAGATGCAACTAAAAACACCGCTAAGGTAACCACCAGCCAAAGCACCGGCAGTGTCTGAAAATGAGACCACAACACCATTAATGCCCTTCCTCGTGCTTTTCTTTAGACATGAGTCGAAGCAAAGCAGCGACCACAAACATAGTAACCAACGTACTTACGAACAGAATAATCAAAAGCTGATACCAATACGCCGACAGCACACCGAAATACCTCATCAACCCAACACCAGCAGGCACCAACAGAAGAGGCAATATCTTCAACAACCCTTCACTTGTACTCCGAAGGCCATCAGGGACTTTTTTAATCACAATTAAACCGACAAGCAACAGCATCATACCTACAACTGAACCTGGGATTGATACACTCAAAAGCGTTACTAAGCACTCGCCTAAAAGCTGACAAAACAGCAAAATAAGAAACCCTTGAACCATATAAACCACCGCTACCTTACTAACTGATACAACTGAAAAAATGCAATCCCTGCAAACAACATAAACAACACACCTGCACCTCGATGTATCAATGCTATAGGCAACCTTTTAAGCAGCACACGACCAAACCACACCCCAAGCAGCGTCGTAAGCATTAAAGCTACGGTACCCGCCACCCAAACAATCCAAGCCTGCTCAACCGCTGCTAAACCCGCGATCGCCAGCTGTGTTTTATCACCAAGTTCAGCTAAAAAAATCAGTATAAATACGGAGCTAATAAGATGTTTACCTATTTTTATACTTTCTTCACTTTCCTCTTCATCATTCTTAAATGATTGAATAGCAAAGACAAAAAACAAAACACCCACAACAAAAAAGATCAATGTTTGCGGTACATAAATACTTAAAGCAGCTCCAAAAATAGCTGCCAATGCATTCAAAACAGAGAAAGCCAACACACTACCAATTAAAACGGGTGCTGCTCTATACCTAGCAGACAACGTCATACATACCAGCTGACTTTTATCCCCAAATTCCGCTAGAAAAACCAGCAAAAAGACCTTAATAAAAGGTTCTACAAACTCCATGCAATACAACTCTTTAAAAATAAAAAAGGAAGGCTAACAGAAAAACCAAACAAAGATTTAAGATAGGCAAAGTTTATTCTGCATAGCATCACGCTTTAAGTAGGCGCAGATTGATGCAGTTTTGGTATATGCAGAAAGAATCGTGCGAACTTCTGGCATATTACGGACAATGCCTCGCTCAATATTTTGTGCAAATAAGCGCTTTTGCTCTAAAGACAGAGAATCCCAAGACAGCGCCGCTGCGTGGGATAAAGTCAAATGAACCGACTTTTCCCAAGGACCCAATTTAAGAGAATTAATCAACGCCTGATGATACTCCTCATCAAACTCTTTCAAATAAGATTTCATCAACACTAAATTAGCCCAACTATATGGCCAGCGAGGCCTTAGCTTTATAGCCTGCTGATGGAGCACCTTAGCATTAGCAATATCATCAAGGCCCTGAGCATCCAATTCTGAAACAAGTGCCCGATAATAGAGAACACGCCCCTTCAACTCCACATATTCAGGGTTACTCTCCTCCCAATTCAATGCAGAATTGGAATCAGCCAAGGCCTCTGAAATCTCTTCCGGTTGAGGAAGCTGCGGCCTTTCCTGCCATTGCTCTAATGCGTAGCGAACCTTATAGCCGTATAGGTCACCCATACCCCACGAAAAAACAGCATAAACACCAAGCAAACACATACAAATCAAAGAGAAGAGGAGCAACTTAATAACGATAGGTGGAGCAATAAAACCACCCACCTTAACTTTCTCTTCAGATTGATCTACTGAATTATCCGTCACTAATAAACCCCTATTATTCTCGCAGGATTACCCCAGACTAAGCGCCTAGCCTCAACATCACCAATCAACTCAGCCGCAGCACTAACCGCCTTAGAAAGCACCGGCGGGCGGTGATCAGAATTATGACCATCAGAGGCAATAATCGTCACCCAACCATTCATCAACATCTGATCAGACAAGCGCTTAGCTTCAACACCAAACCCACCAGAAACAGACATAGCGGTTAATTGAAACAAACACCCCAACTCAATAAACGGAGTCAGTTTTGTAACATCAGACATAATACCTTTGTTCCGCTCAGGATGAGCAATCATTGGCAATACACCACGATCCAGTAGCCATTTGACTAACTTTTCACTTCCTGGCGGCACATGACTGTGAGGAAGTTCAAGCAGCATAACTTTTTTATCTTCCCACACCCCCAAAAAAGGGAGCTGGTTATTTGCAAACATAGCCAATACTTCAGCAGACAACCGAACCTCACCCGCCGCTTTCACACTCAGATTTATATCATTCTCAACAAGCGCCGTTTGAAACTGCTCAAAGATTGGCTTAATCGACTGTACGTTATTGTTATAACGTCCAGGGTGAACGTGCGGCGTGAGCACCATATGAGTAATCCCATCATCAGCAGCTATGCGCGCAAGCGAAAGAGCCTCTTCCATAGAAGAGGCTCCGTCATCAATGCCTGGCAATAAGTGGCAATGCAGATCAATCATGCAAGATTCTTACTATCCTCGGTATAACCATAAGTATCATAGTAGCCACCGTAATCGCCACCATCATACTTAGATGCTTTTTTAGTATTCACCTGATTCAGCACAACACCAATCAAAGGCGCATTTACATCCTTAAGACGCTTAATACCCGCCTTAGCTTGCTGATAAGTCGTTGAATCTGCTTTAACAACATAGATCATTCCACCCACCAATGGGGAGATCACCATAGCATCACTCACCGATTGGGAAGGAGCCGTATCAATAACAATACGATCATAACCTTTTTCAAGTAATTCTAATGCTTTAGCAAAGCGCTTAGAGGAGAGCAACTCTAGTGGATTTGGAGGAATAGTCCCCGCTGGCAATACATCTATCCCACCTTTTTCGAAATGCTGTATACACTCTTCTAGCTTAGCGGTGCCCGCCACAAAATTAGACAAGCCAATAGCATGCCGATCAATCCCCAACGCCTTATTAAACGCTGGGCGGCGCATATCAGCCCCAATTAATAAAACCTTCTCCATCTGACCAAGCGCAAAAGCTATATTAACCGCAACCGAGGTTTTACCTTCATCTGGCATTGTTGATGTTACAGCCAATACCTTATGGGGATTATCTAAAGCAGAGAGCACAATCCCAGTACGAATCGTTCGAACAGATTCAGCAAATGACGAGTGATTACTCTCCACAAACTCCCTATAAGAGAGATTAGGGTTATTTTTATCTTGCTTCAATAAAGGCAAAATACCCAACAATGTAGCCGATAACTTACTTTCCACATCCCTAGCAGTCTGTATAGTGTTATTTAATGCTTCAAGTAAAAAGGCAAAAACGACACCAAACATTAAACTTGCGACAAATACCGCGATAATAATTAGCTTCTTTTTAGGTTTAGCTGGCTGAGCAGGAATCACGGCTGGATCAATAACACGAGCATTAGCCGAGTTCAAATCACCCGTTGCATTGGTTTCATTAAAGCGCTGTAAAAAAGTATCGTAGACCGCTCGTTTAGATTCAGCCTCATTTTCTAATTCTTTACGCTTATACTCTTTACGCCCTAAATCCTGTAAACCAACACGCGTTTTAGCTAACGCATCCTCAAGGGATTTCTCACTCGCCAAGGCAGCGCTATAATCACTTTTAATCCCATTGATTACACTTTTAATCTGGCTGTTCAATGAGTTACGAGCATTAGCCACTTCGGACTGCACAGCTTGCATGCTCGGATGTTTAGCACCATAACGTTTTGCCAATTCAGAGCGTTTCAGCTCAACATCCAATAACTTACGCTTAAACTCTTGAACAGTCCTATCCTGCAAAACACCCGGTATCAGCTCATATTTCCTTATAGACCCATTGGCTGCCTGAATTTGCTTATAGCGACTCTCTAAATTTAACCGATCGCGTTTAGCTTCAATATGTTTAGATGAGATAAGCTCAAGCTCTTTGTTGGCAATCGTTGTTCCGCCCTTTTCACCAACTAAATTTTCAGCATCCAAAAAATCCTGAAGTTTCTTTTCTGCTGCATTAACATCAGCTTTAAGTCCACCCAAGCGCTCACTCAACCAAGATGAGGCCTGCATGGTAACTTCCAACTTCGCTTCTAAGTTACCCTCTATATAGGCCTGGCCTATAGCATTAGCCACTTGTGCTGCTAGCTGAGGGTCACTCGCCTCAAAGGTAATCATCACTAACTGAGTTTTACGAATAGGCGTAATAGTCAAACGTGAACTAAAGCCATTAATAAATTTATTCAATGCAGCACGTTTAGCAGCTTCTTCAGAAACTACAACATCACCACCTGCACTAGGAAGCTCAAAAGGCAACATGTCACGCCAATTGAAAGTAAATAGAGGCTCTTGATTAAATTCAGGATGCGTTTGCAGAGATAGCTTATTAACCACTTTCTCCGATAAGCGTCTCGACTTAATAATTTCAAATTGAGTTAGCAAATACTCGCTATTACCTTTGTCCAACCCATAGACTTCTTCAATGGATACTACATTTGCCTGCTGACTTTCAATCAGCAAGGTCGCCGTAGCCCGGTAGACTGGCTTCATGGAAAAAACAAGCAACACTGTCAAGACTGTAATAATTACAGCAAAACCTAAAATGCCCCACTTATAGCGCATCAAGGTTCGCCAATACTGCCGAAGATCTATAACCTCTTCGTTCATCAAACGTTCCACTGGAAAAGGTTGATTATCATTCGTCATGCAGCAAATCCATTTGAAATCATAAGGTTAAAAGAAACTTTCTTCGATATTAATAATGTCGCCAGGATAAATCGTCGTCTGCAAATTAGCAGCTTCGCTTTCACGCTGACTAGCTCCATCTCGAACAATAAAAAACTTGCTTGAAGATGCCCTTTCAGTAAAACCTTCAGCTAAGGCAACAGCTTTTTGCAACGTCAAGCCTGGCTGATAAGGGTAACCGCCGGGCTTTACTACCTGTCCATGGATAAAAAACTGGCGATATTCTAAAACAGTAATATTAACATTGGGGTTCACAAGATACCCATCTGACAGCCGCTCTCGAATAACTTCACCAAGCTCGCCAGTTGTTAGCCCTTTAACTCTCAGCTCACCTAAAAACGGATAAGAGATAGTGCCTGCATCACTCAATCGAAGCTCAACACTCAGCTCCTCTTCACCAAAAACCTGAATACTCAACAAATCACCCGATCCTAAAGGATAATCAGATAGACCAGTTACAGACTCAGCCGATGAAACAGTAGAGCCCAGCAAACAAAGCATCAGACTTAATATCTTTAAAATCGATAATAATTTTCGTTTAATCATTGCATGTATCCACTACTCAAAGAATTACCTTTATATAACAAACACCTTTAAGTATTTGTTACATAATTTACATGCTACAGGGAGCCTTGAACTGTTAGAAAAATTGTATTTCTTTCATAATCCAAATTAGCCTGATTCGAATCACGTTCAGAGTAAACATAATCAAGCCCAAAATTCAGCCAACGGCGAACATCATAGTCAACACCAAGACCATAAGAGATCATATCATCCTCTCTCGTAGAGGAGACATAGTCACTATTAGACGCACCGTAATACACTCGTGAACGCCATAAATCAGTCCACGCATGAGTCCACTGAAGATCGAGGCTTGTCATATCAATGTAGTTACCCGTGCCATCGGTTTCTTCAGCTTTCTTATCTGTGGAGATATCTAATACAGAATAGCTCTTAGGCGACCAACGCATAGACAACTCCCAGCTAACGCCGTCGTCATCTTCACGAAGAGCACTATCGAAATCTTTTTCAGCGTAGCCAAACTTAACAGTACCTGATGTCTTCGCTGTTGCGTCCCATGTGGCACCTAAAAGGTATTTTCGCTCGCTACTATCCAAAGAAACCGTCGAAAGGTCATAATCTATATCTTTATTACGCACTTCAAATAAAAGAGACGTTTTCGGCATCACTCGATAATAGAAAGTCACACTTGTATTGACGGTCTGGCGGTCTTTAACTTCAGTCTGCGTACGGAAGTTGTCATATTCACGATCTTGGACACCCGCAACGAACCTAATTCGCCCTTTGGCGTCTTTACCGCCAAACTCATAAGCACCCTGCATGCTATTAACATGATACTCAATAGGCACATCATTAATCGTTGCATTCAACCCTTGATTCAACCCACTACCACGATCCTCATGGGTATCAAGATAACCTGCAAGCAACTCAAGGCGATTACGAATATTAAAATCAAAAAATGCACGGCCACTAAGCTGATGATCAGTGTAATTATCCGCGCTACTATCTTGATAATTACCCTGTGTTAACACGTAATTAACACTATATTCATTAAGTCCTTGCTCAGCTTTTAACTGAACAGAAGGACTAATAATCACTTTAGTAGAACTTTTCTCATTAGATTCAGATGCAAAGATATTGTCATCATACCCAACACGAGTAGACACCTGAGGAATCACCTGCAAAGGGCCATCAGTGTATGACATCGGCTCTATCGCATTAGCTGCAACGGTAAAAAAGGATGCAGGAACAAGCACTAAAGCATAAAACAGGTTATTTTTTTCCATAAAAGCCATGATTTTTTCATCCCTAATATCAAATTAGCGCGACAATTCCTATCCAACAAAGGATAATTCCATCCATTCTACCACAATAATTTTCTATAAATACCCTTTACGCAAGTGCAATATAATTTAGAAAACTTTCCCTTTTTACGACTTAAATACTGTAACACAAGCATGCTACTATCTGCTTACAGTGAGCTTTATACATAGGGATTTAAAGGATGACAATTACAGTAACTAAAGCAGTAATACCCGTAGCAGGATTAGGTACGCGAGTTCTACCCGCCAGCAAAGCAATTCCAAAAGAGATGATGCCGGTTGTTGATAAGCCCGTCATCCAATATGTTATAGAAGAAGCCATTGCAGCCGGCATTACTGACATTGTATTGGTTACCCGCTCAGGGAAGTCATCTATTGAAGATCACTTTGACTGCCATTATGAACTAGAAGCTGAATTAGAAAGAAAAGGCAAAGACACTATTCTAGCCTCAGTCCGCGACATAATCCCCGCAGGCGTATCCATTACTGCAGTGCGACAAAACAAAGCCCTAGGGCTAGGTCATGCCGTACTATGTGCTGCCCCAATTATTGGTAATTCCGACTTTGCCGTACTACTACCCGATATGCTTATTAATTGTTACGGGCAGGACAAAACCGATCTCCAAACAATGGTTGAAGCCTATGAAAAAAGCCAGCATGGCCAAATCATGGTTGAACCTGTTCCAATGGAGCATGTAGAGCGTTACGGCGTCGTCGATTGCTCAGGCGTTACTGTGCTACCAGGGGAAGCAGCAGATATCGCCAAAATGGTAGAAAAACCGCCCAGAGCAGAAGCCCCATCAAACCTCACGATTAACGGCCGCTATATCTTACCCGCAAGAATCATGGAAATATTGAAAGACACAAAACCTGGCGCAGGCGGAGAGATACAGTTAACTGATGCGATGGCCGACTTCTTACAAGAGGGCACACTACAGGCTTTCCACATGCAGGGAAAAACCTATGACTGCGGCAATAAAGCTGGCTATCTACAAGCCAATGTAATCTATGGATTACAACATGCAGAAACAGCGGATAGTTTAAAAAGCTTTATCAAAGGCTTAGCACTTTAACGTATTAGTTCAACTCAGAATTTGAGCATAGACAGCACCCTTAAAGGATAATGATTAATAGTCACTCCTTCCGACAAATATAGGGTGAGCTGCATTATTCAGGAACGCTTTATCTGTAGGGTATAATCTACAGATAAAGTTTTGAATAAGTACCAAGCATAAAAAGGAATCTACATGTCACCAAAAGAGACAACAGCTTGGGTGGACCTACAGTCCCACGCTTACTATATGTCACAGTCGCATATCAGTACCTTATTTAGTGAGTCGCCGAATCGTTTTGCTCAATTTGGCTTCACACAAGACAATCTTCTTCTGGACCTTTCAAAACAACGAATCACCGACGAGACACTCAATCTATTAATTGAACTCGCAAAAGAGCGCAATCTACCCAACTGGATCGAATCGCTCTTTAAGGGTGATCACATTAATGATTCTGAAGATCGTCCAGCCTTACATACAGCCCTACGCACACCTAAAGGCACAACCTTAGAGGTTGATGGCGTCGAAATAATTGAAGAAGTCCATCAAAACCTTGAACGAATGGAAGCCATTGTCAAAAAAATCCATTCAGGCCAATGGCGAGGGTTTACAGGACACTCCATAAACACTGTCGTTAATATAGGTGTTGGCGGTTCGGATTTAGGCCCCCTTATGGCCTGCAAAGCTCTAGCTGAGTATCAGCCAGAAGAAGCTCAAAATCTAACGGTTCACTTTGTATCATCTATGGATGGTAGCCAACTTGCCGACCTACTGAGCCACTTAAATCCAGCCAGAACACTCTTTGTTATCTCCTCGAAGTCATTTACAACAATCGACACATTAGCAAATGCGAACACAGCAAAAGAGTGGCTTAAGCAAGCAGGCAATACAGCCAGCGAAGAAGTTTTAGTCTCTCGGCACTTTATTGGCGTATCTGCTAGTCCTGACAAAGCGCTCAGCTGGGGAATTCCTAAATCAAACCAGCTTGCATTTTGGGACTGGACCGGAGGCCGTTACTCCATGTGGTCCACTATCGGGCTACCGATTGCATTAAAGCTAGGCATGAAAGGGTTCAGAGAGGTACTTGCAGGTGCTCACAATATGGATACCCATTTCAGAGAGACACCTTTAGAACAAAACCTCCCTGTACTTATTGCTATGGTTGGTATTTGGAACATTAATTTTTTGAACATTAATGCCCACGCGATACTCCCTTATGACGGCCGATTAAATCACCTTCCTGCCTATTTAGAGCAGTTAGAGATGGAAAGTAACGGTAAATCAGTTACTCGAAAAGGCAAAGCCACTGACTATAATACCTGCCCAATTTTATGGGGCGAAGTAGGCACAAATGCACAACATGCATTCTACCAACTACTGCATCAAGGCACAGAATCAGTAATGTGTGATTTTATTGTCGCAGCCAAACGCTATCACGACACCGACAATTCAGAATTAATGCATCAACACCAGCTAAACCTTGCCAACTGCTTAGCACAATCACGCATACTTGCCTTAGGCGACACCGTTATCAAGGGCGCTGAAAATGCACCGGCCTACAAACGCTACAAAGGCAATCAACCCTGCACAACGTTATTACTTGATGAACTCACCCCCCACACTTTCGGACAAATCATTGCTATGTATGAGCATAAAGTTTTTGTCCAATCAGTAATATGGGATATAAACCCTTTTGATCAGTGGGGCGTAGAACTAGGGAAAAAAGTGGCCACAACCTTATTGGATGCTTTATCACCAAACGCATCAACCGAGGATTTCGACGCATCGACACAAGGCCTCTTACAACATATCTCGATGAGGAATAAGTAATATGAAAATCACGATATGGGGTAATGAACTGCCAGCATGGACATCTGCGGCAGCCTTAGCAGAAAGCGGAAACCATGTAAAAATAGTTACCGGATTAGACCAAGCAGGCAACAAAAACGAGATCGCCTTTAAAATCAGTAACGAACCCGGCCTACAACATTGTATTGATGAAGCCATTCGCTCTGGACGCTTACAATCAGTAACAGCTGAAGATGGCCTAATACCGGCAACACATATCATCTCTCTCAATCCTGATGAATATGAGATCGCCGCGCAATTAGCCAAAGATCTCGCCGTTAAACACCCAAGTAACTTACTAATCATCAACCAATCCCACTTTGGTGTCGGCAGCACTGACAAACTACAAGAGCTGCTCTATGAGCCTTATAATCAAGCGCTCGCTTACCTACCCGACATGCTCGCTGAAGGTTCAGCCCTTAACAATTTCAAAAACCCCGAAACCATTATTGTCGGCTGTAGTAATGATTGGGCCTTGCTCAATATAAAAGCCCTTATGCGCCCCTTTAGCCAATCGCTAAAACAATGGATGCTAATGACCCCTAAAGAGGCTGAATTCACTAAATTCGCCAACACAGGGATGCTCGCATTACGACTAAGTTACATTAATGAACTAGCCAACTTAGCAGATCACCTTGAAGTGGATATTGAAGTCATTCGCGAAGGAATGATAAGCGACCCTCGCATAGGCCCACACTACTTACATCCAGGCTGTGGTTTTGGCGGCCTCCACTTCCAGCAGTATATCGAAGGCCTTTCTGAATTAATGGAAGTCAACCGCAACTCTAAACTGCTCGATACTGTACTCGCAGAAAATGAGAAGCAAAAAGAGCAGCCTTTCCGTAAGCTTTGGCGCCATTACGAATGTGATTTAAAAGATAAAACTGTGACCATTTGGGGGCTATCATTTAAACCAGGCACTGCCAGTATTGATAATGCACCAAGCCTAAAAGTGATCGAGACGTTATTAGCCCAAGGTTGCAAGATTCAGGTTCACGATCCAGAAGCGGGTAGCAATATCGCCCAGTACTTTAATAATCACGAACGACTAGAGATAGTCGATTGCTGTTACCAAGCACTCCAAAACAGTGACGGCCTACTCTTATTAACAGAATGGTCTGAATACTGGTCACCTGAATACGATGAGATGCTAAATCGAATGCGTCACCCGTTAATTATTGATGGGCGGAACATTTTTGACAAAGAGATATTACATAGCCTTGGCTTCACCTACTACGGCGTAGGGCGATAAACAACTTCATGAAGATGCGTGCTAACCAGCTGCGTCTTCATGAAACCTAGATCAAAACACTTCAATCGTTTTGGATTTATGATAATCGAGTGAAAATGACAAACCCAACCTTATTAAACAAATACAACACCGCCATCTGGATTATGTTTCTCTGCGCATTAGCAGGCTTGGCCTATGGCCTTTTTCGAACAACACCACCAGACGATCTATTCGAAAACTCAGACAAAGTCGGTCACTTTGCAGCTTTCTGCGGCGTCTCATTTTTAGGCCGGCTAGCACTTCATAAAAGTTCAGCGCTAGCTTATTGGGGAAGCTGGTTTTTGTTAGCAGCTCTATTAGAATACCTTCAAGGAGAATGGAGACCTTTGAGACACTTTTCTGTAGAAGATGCTTACGCAAATGCTATTGGCGTTTTTATAGCACTAATCCTTACCTATATTCTCCACAAAACCTTAAAAAATCAGCAATAAAACCTTATTTTAACGCCTGCGTATACACTAAAAAACACACCAGACTAAGTACTACAAAGACTCAACAACTCGACAACGATGCCCTTCCAAGTTAACTTCTATTAACTGGTAAGAAAGATCAGCCTTCATTAAAATATTCATCGAAAAACGCTCATCTGGCGAACTGACAACGTATTCCAAGGTCTGACTAACAGGCACAGGAATTAAATCTCCCTTCAATGTTTTCGCTACTAACTCAGCACTACAGTTAACTTTAATATTTTTTAACCCAATCCCTTTCACTAAAGCATACTCAAGATGGAGATCACATCCCTGAATAAACTCATTGCCAATAACTTTTTCACAACTCAACGCGGCGCCTTTATCCGCAAGTACCAGCTCCTCCTTTAAAGTGCTATTTACAACACTACTTTCTGGTACCAAAAACTGACTGCTCATCCACCCATCAGTTCGACCATTAACCTCTTCGCGCCCAATAAAGTAGATTTTGCTCCAACCTTCCTTTTCATCCAATTTAATAACAAGATGTCCCTTATTTAGCATAACCAAACTGCGGCCCTGTAGACTCGGCTCTTCACGAACACGCACAAAGTCATTAGTCACAACATAATAATCAACAGCCAATGCCTGACAGGAAATAAACAACAGAAAGGCAGTAATAATTTTATTCACAACAACACCTTATTGAGCATCAGTAAAGCTAGGATGGTAGTAAGTTTTTTACTTTGGATGCAAGCAAATTAAAAGAAAACAGCAAATACTTTTTATCAAAACACAACTAACGCCCAGCTCCTAATAAAAATAAACACTAACCGTTTAACAGCTAAAAACCTAACGTAAAAACACGACTAAAAATTAGGAATTTTTCTTATATACCAAAATGGAAAATAAAATTATTCTAGCACCACAGAGTACATCAAGGATGATGTTTAGCCCTCAGGACGAGGGCCTCTGTACCTAAACATTAGGATGATGCAGAGTCGGCAAGGATGCCGATGTAGCTTCCAAGACTACACTCTCCAGCAAAGCACAATTTCCACAAAGGCTAACCGCCTACATATAGCCCTTGTAGGAGCTCACCTCCTACCTATGAGGAATCCAAACCTTGGCGTTTGGCACAATCTCGTTTAATTTAATCCGCAATGCTTGCTTCGCTTCATCATCTCCATGAACAATCCGTATCTCAGAAGGCTTATGACGCATCCTTTTAACAAAATTAACTAAATCCTTTTGATCCGCATGCGCAGAATATCCACTAATAGTGTACACGCCTGCACGGATATCGATTTTTTCATCATCCAAATAAACATAACCACCCCGTGGTCCGTACACCTGAATATCTCTCCCTGGGGTGCCTTGAGCCTGATAACCGACAAACAAAATATCTGTTTTTTCATCGGATAATAACGCCTTAAGGTAGTTCACTATTCGGCCACCCGCACACATACCACTGGCAGCAATCACAACGGCAGGCCTTCCTGTCTGCTTGAGGTGATTAACCAGGCGTTGGTGATCCCCGTGACTATCAATCGTAATCAACTGCTCAAACGCTAACGGATGTCGTCCATTTTGTACCTTTCGCCGCGCCTCTTTATCCCAAAGCTTCCGCAACGACCTATAGTGCTCAGTAAACTCCGCCGCTAACGGCGAATCAACAATAACATCCAACCCTACCCAATCACCGCCGGACCGATGAATAATCTCTTCAATTTCATACAGCAGCTCCTGAGTACGGCCGATACTAAATGCAGGAATCAACACCGTCCCCGCATCAGACAAACATCGCTCTAAAACACGTTTCAACTCAGAGCGCCTAGCCTTTCTACCCTCATGGTTTTTATCACCATAAGTACTCTCAATAACCAAACAGTCCGCTTTATAAGGCGCTTTAGGTGCAGATAATAAAGGAGAGTATGGCGCTCCCAGATCGCCAGAAAAAACAACACGCTCAGAGCCTAATCCAAACTCCAGATAAGCCGAACCAAGAATATGCCCCGCCATACGAAAACGACAGCTAGCCACAGAGGACTCAGTTAATTTAAACCATAGATCATAAGGAAACGGCTTTAACAACACGCGAAGACGATCCAACACTTTACCAATCAGATTTTGATCACGACTAATACCCACTTTAATTGCATCCTCAATAACTAAAGGCAACAACTGAGCAGTCGCTTCCGTTGCATAAATAGGTTTATCAAAGCCCGCAGCCAGCAAATAAGGGATACGCCCCACATGATCAATATGACAATGGGTCACAACCAACGCTTCAACAGTATTAAGAGGAAAATCAATCGCAAGAGAACCTTGCTCAAGCTGAGACGCTTCCGCGCCTTGAAACATACCGCAATCGACAAGCACCGAATGCGCGTCATCAATAAAAAGCTGATGGCAGGAGCCAGTCACACCCGACACTGCACCATGATGAATAATCTTCGCCATAAAACCTCCTTGTTCTATGTTATTTACCTTTGTAGGCGCTCACCTTTATGCTCAGAACGAATGCCTGAGCGAATGCCTGAGCGAATGAATACACGATAAACCTCGCCTAAACCCTTCCGTAGCGATCTTCAAGGCGGACAATATCATCCTCCCCAAGATAAGACCCCGATTGGATCTCTATTAATTCTAAATCAGCCTTGCCCGGATTTTCCAAACAATGCACTTCACCTAAAGGAATATAAGTAGACTGATTTTCAGTCACAACTAAAACCTCATCGCCGCGCGTAACACGTGCCGTACCTTGAATAACAATCCAGTGCTCAGCTCTATGTTGATGCTTTTGCAATGAAAGTTTAGCCCCTGGTTTTACGGTAATACGTTTAACTTGATAGCGATCCCCCATATCGATGGAATCATACTTACCCCATGGGCGATAAACCTCACGATGCTGGAATGCTTCATCTCGATCAGCACCTTTGAGTTGAGCAACAACTTTCTTTACATCCTGAATACACTTTTTATCAGCCACCAACAACGCATCAGGGGTATCGATAACAATAAGATCACTGACACCTAAGGTAGTTACTAGACGATCTTTAGACATAATAAGAGAATCTTTGGTCTCTAA
Organism: Neptuniibacter sp. 1_MG-2023; assembly: GCF_030547185.1. Taxonomy (GTDB): domain Bacteria; phylum Pseudomonadota; class Gammaproteobacteria; order Pseudomonadales; family Balneatricaceae; genus Neptuniibacter. Next base: position 214,490 of record NZ_JAUOQR010000002.1, on the reverse strand, counting down.
AGCGATAACATCACCTTCGCAAATATTACCCTTAGAATCTTTATCTTTAAGATTCCACAAAGCTGACCAACACCCCAGATCACTCCAGCCAACATCAAGAGGGATTACAACAGCCGATTCAGTCTTCTCCATAACAGCATAATCGACTGATTCATCAGGACATAAACTAAACGCCTCAGCATTAACCCTGATAAAATCCATATCTTGCGCTGTAGTAGAGATCGCTTTTTCACATGCCTGTAAAATATCAGGACGATATTTACCTAACTCTTCAAGATAACGATCGGCTCTAAACATAAACATGCCGCTATTCCAATAAAAATCACCTGATTCCAGATAACTTTTAGCCGTATCTAGATCAGGTTTTTCTACAAACTTCTTTATATTAAAAGCGGATGATGCTGCATACTCGCTACTTACCTGAATATAGCCATAACCCGTTTCTGGATGCTGAGGCACTATACCAAAAGTCACTAGCATACCTTCACTAGCCAGCGGCTCAGCTTTTCTAACGACAGCTTGAAATGCCGCCTCATCCTCAATCACATGATCCGCCGCCAGAATTAACAAGCATTCTGACCCTTTCCCTTTATTCACAGCATCTAAGGCAGCCAACGCAATAGCTGGGGCTGTATTTCGACCTACAGGCTCTAAAAATATCGAACAAGGCTGGTTTATCACTCGCATCTGTTCAGCTGCTAAAAATCGATGCTCTTCATTACAAACTAAACTCACATGCTCAACTATACCCAAGCGCGCAACCGTTTCTTGCAACATGGTTAAATCACTATTGAGAGGTAAAAATTGCTTAGGATATTGAGTGCGAGAAAGGGGCCATAAACGCGAACCTGAACCACCCGACAGAATTACAGGAATCATGCTGTATCCCTATTGATTACTTATGCTTGATTTGTCGTAAATTGCAGGGACATTAACAGATAAAAAGACAGCACGTAAGATACGAGGATCAAACGATCATATAGATATAAACCCTTCCAAGCAGAGGCTAATCTCCTAAATACATGTCTGTAGGAGCTCACCCTTATATGCTCGGAACCGGTACCAGAGCGAATATCACATATATCCATTCGGGTTATTGGACTGCCAACGCCAGGTATCTTCCATCATCTGATCTAATGTACGGCTAGCCTTCCAACCCAGTTCGTATTCTGCTTTACTGGCATCCGCCCAAAAGGCAGGTAGATCACCTTCACGCCTATCAGCAAAAACATAAGGAATTTCAACACCGGTCACATCCACAAATGAATTAACCATATCCAATACAGACAAACCTTTACCTGTACCTAGATTAAAAATATGTACGCCCGTTGAATCTAAGCAGCTCAAGGCAGCTAAATGCCCATCAGCAAGATCCATCACATGCAGATAATCCCTTTCACAGGTTCCATCATTCGTAGGATAGTCACTGCCAAAGATGGAAAGCTCTTTTCGCTTACCAACAGCAACCTGACTAATAAATGGCATTAGATTATTAGGAATACCTTTAGGATCTTCACCAATCAATCCAGAAGGATGAGCACCAATAGGGTTAAAGTAACGCAGCAAAGCAACAGACCAGTCGTCATCTGATTTGCACAGATCAGTTAGTATCTGCTCAACCATCGCCTTAGATGTACCATAAGGGTTGGATGTCTTACCTCTAGGCATAGTTTCAACATAGGGGATAGGCGCATCTTCACCATAAACCGTAGCCGATGAGCTAAAAACAAGCTGTTTAACACCCGCTGCGGCCATTGCCTCACAAAGAACCAAGGTGCCGCAAACATTATTCTGGTAATAATCCAATGGGATTTGAGTGCTTTCACCTACAGCTTTCAAGCCAGCAAAGTGAATAACGGCACTAATTGAATACTCTGAGAAAATCCTATCTAGACAAGATCTATCTCTAATATCACCCTCAACAAACTCAGGGCGCACACCTGTAATAGTTTCGATACGATTAAACACTTCATCACTACTGTTACAAAGGTTGTCCAAAACCACAACGTTTGAACCTACTGACAGAAGCTGGACAGTGGCATGCGAACCTATATAACCAGCACCACCTGTCACTAATATCGTTTTAGAAAGCACTTAAACATCCCTTTAATCAACCAAATAAGACTAAAAAATAGCCTTATTACAATACATTATAAAAATCCCCTTCCTCAAACCAAGCCTTAAAACCTCTCTCAATAAGCATCGCGCATTAAAGAGAGAGGTAAAACACAACAGAGGTGGCTTAACCTAAGTAGCCATTTTTCTGAAGGTACTCTACAACTTGCTCTGCACACTCATCAGCACTATAACCGGCTGTACGCAGGTCACACTCTGGATTTTCTGGTGCTTCATAAGGCGAATCAACACCTGTAAAGTTCTTCAATTCACCCCGTCTAGCTTTCTTATAAAGACCTTTCACGTCCCTATCTTCCGCAACATCCAAGGGTGTATTGACAAAAACTTCGACAAATTCACCCTCTTCCACTAGCTCACGTGCCATACGGCGCTCTGAACGGAATGGCGAGATAAACGCAGAGATAACAATCAAACCCGCATCCAGCATCAGTTTTCCAACCTCAGCAATACGGCGAATATTTTCTACACGATCACCATCAGTGAAGCCTAAGTCCTTGTTTAAACCATGGCGAACATTATCACCATCTAGTAGGTAAGTATGGCGCCCCATAGCAAACAGTTTCTGCTCAACTAAGTTTGCAATAGTTGACTTACCAGCACCTGACAACCCAGTTAACCAAATAATACAAGGCTTCTGATTCTTAGCACTGCCACGACCTTCTTTATTAACATCCACATGCTGGATAGTAATATTGTGGCTACGACGTAGCGCAAAGTTGATCATGCCCGCACCCACAGTACTATTTGTTAGCCTGTCGATTAAAATGAAATTACCTGTGTCCTGATTCTCTTTATAAGGATCAAAAGCAATATCGCGGTCAAGACTCAACGAGCAGATACCAATACCATTAAGCTCTAAACTTTTAGCAGCTGTATGCTCAAGCGTATTCACATTTACTTGATATTTAATATCAGTAATTGTTGCAGAAACCGTCTGTGTACCCACTTTCATAAGATAAGTACGGCCCGGTAAAAGCGACTCTTCATGCATCCACACAACAGTCGTTTCAAACTGTTTCGCAACCGATGCAGGCTGAGCAGATTCAACTAACAGATCGCCACGGGACACATCAATCTCATCAGCCAGCGTCAACGTAACTGACTGGCCAGCCACCGCCTCATCTAAATCACCGTCCATAGTAACTATGCGCGCAACGGTGCTTTCTTTACCTGAAGGCAAAACTCGCACTTTATCGCCAGGATGGATCTTACCTCCAGCCAATAGACCAGAGAATCCACGGAAATCTAAGTTTGGACGATTAACCCACTGCACAGCCATACGGAAAGGCAAGCGCTGCGCACGTTCATCATCTACTTCAACGGTTTCAAGATAGCCCATCAGCGTAGTACCGCGGTACCAAGGCATCTTCTCACTGCATTCAGTGACATTATCACCTTTAAAAGCAGACATAGGGATAAAGGTGATTTTTTCGATCCCTACTTCGGCTGCAAATGCCTGATACTCTTCAACGATGTTATTAAAAACACCTTCAGAGTAATCAACCAGATCCATCTTATTGATGGCTACTACAATGTGACGAATACCGATCAGAGAGACCAAAAAGCTATGGCGACGCGTTTGAGTCAAAATACCTTTACGCGCATCAACCATCAAAATGGCAACATCTGCTGTTGACGCTCCCGTCACCATATTACGAGTGTACTGCTCATGGCCAGGCGTATCAGCTACGATAAATTTACGACGGTCAGTCGAGAAGAAACGGTAAGCCACATCAATAGTAATACCCTGCTCTCGCTCAGCAGCTAAACCATCAACAAGCAAAGCAAAATCGATCGATTCACCTTGAGTACCAAACTTCTTAGAATCAGACTCTACAGCAGCTAACTGATCTTCAAAGAGCATTTTTGATTCGAACAACAATCGTCCAATCAGCGTACTTTTGCCATCATCAACACTACCGCAGGTAATAAAGCGTAATAAACTTTTATGCTCATGGTCTTTAAGATACTGAGCGATATCACTTTCAATTAAATCAGATACATGAGCCATTAGAAGTACCCCTCCTGTTTCTTCTTCTCCATAGATGCGGCTGAATCGTGATCGATTACACGGCCCTGTCGCTCCGACGTTTTAGTCAGAAGCATTTCCTGAATAATATCAGGCAAGGTAGTCGCCTTAGATTCCACAGCACCCGTCAATGGATAACAACCCAAGGTTCTAAAACGAACATGCTTCATCATTGGAATCTCGCCCTCTTTCAAAGGCATACGATCATCATCAACCATAATCAAAGAACCATCACGTTCAACGACAGGGCGCTCTGCGGAGTAATATAGCGGCACAATAGGAATGCCTTCCAAATGGATATACTGCCAAATATCTAGCTCGGTCCAGTTAGAGATCGGGAAGACACGAATCGACTCACCTTTATGCTTCCTAGCGTTATACTGCTTCCAAAGCTCTGGGCGCTGGTTTTTAGGATCCCAGCGATGATCAGCACTACGGAAAGAGAAAATACGCTCTTTAGCACGCGATTTTTCTTCATCTCGGCGGGCACCACCAAAAGCAGCATCAAAACCATATTCATTCAATGCCTGCTTTAAGCCTTCCGTTTTCATGATATCTGTATGAATCGCAGAACCATGAGTAAAAGGATTAATACCCTTTTCAATTCCTTCAGGGTTAATATGAGTAATAAGTTTAAGACCTAGATCTTCAACCATTTTATCCCTAAAAGCGTACATCTCTTGAAACTTCCACCGCGTATCAACATGCAGCAGAGGAAAAGGAGGTAACGAAGGGTAAAATGCCTTCATTGCAATATGCAGCATTACCGCACTATCCTTCCCGATGGAATACAACATCACAGGGTTTTCAGCCTCTGCGACAACCTCCCTCATTATCTGGATACTTTCTGCTTCCAGACGTTGCAAATGTGTTAATGGCATATTATCTCCCGAAGATACCTTCCTATTTGAAGACGAAGTCTTCTGCTCAGTAGTAATTTGTAAATCTTTACCTTTCGCCTGATGAGCGACTTGCTCATAAGCGATAAATTCCATCTTTTTAGCGTGCAAAGCACACCAATTTCGAAACTCTGAATATCGATCCACCAGCGGATAACGTGATATCAAAACCACGGGGTTCGAACTTGTTTCAATTACCAAATCAAGAAATTTAAGCAGCTCTGTAATGGTTGGCTTTTCTTTATAATGAATCCAACGAGTGCTATTCCTCAAATCCGTCAAATAGAACTGATAAAACCTTTGCCCAGCAAATGATATATCTCTTAAGCCTGAAACATAAATCGTAGGCAATTTAGACAGTTTCGACTGACTAAGCACCTCTTCACGGGCCACCTCAAACTTCTCAGAATCTATAAGCCCTAATGTTTGCAGGTAGCGCTGCACAGATTTAATCGAGAGCACTTCACCTAACTCAGCCTCCAACCAGCGCTGCACATGCTCAGGAGTCCAAAACACACCATCTTCAAACAATTCACGGGGCGACTCTATACTTAGTAACCGAGTAAACGCCTCTTCCGCACTGTGTAGCTTTAACCCTTTAGCCCCTGCAGGGCGGCCACTGCTTTTAGAAACTAGCGCCTTCCAACCACCTTTCATAAACTTTTTATAAGCCGATATGATGGTGGGGTGGCTTAACCCAGTCACTTCACGAATCTGCTCCAACGTCTTTTTATGCAGCCGCATAACAACCGCTTTCGTTCGAAGCTGATCAGCAGTTTCCTGTTTAGATTTTTGACTAGCCATGGCAATAGTTCAACATTTAATCAGTTGTAATACTACGGTTTAAAGGTTACGCTATCAAGACACTATTAAATAATATTTGTCTTAATTTATTTTTTAACATCCGCAGTAGGATATTTGAGCTGTAACATAATGGATTATGAAGCCTATCTCACCATTGCCACCGTCGTTTCTGTACTGCTAACACTACTAACGACAAAAATTGCTTCCGATGTCATATTGATGGGAGCATTGGGATTTTTAGTAATTTCCGGCATTCTGACACCATCAGAAGGGCTATATGGCTTTGCTAATCCGGGTGTAATGACAATCGCAACACTCTATGTTGTTTCCGCCGGACTAAAAGAAACTGGAGCGATTCAGTGGATAGCAGGCCACTTGCTCGGCAACCCAAAGACAACACAACAAGCAACCTTAAAAGTATTTCTGCCTTCATCTTTTTTAAGCGCTTTCATGAACAATACCGCCGTAGTTGCCATGTTCATACCCTCCATTCAAGAATGGTCTAAACGCACAAAAGTACCTGCATCAAAACTCCTTTTACCCCTAAGCTACGCAGCCATACTCGGTGGCACCTGCACCTTAATCGGCACAAGTACCAACCTTGTTGTCGACGGCCTACTACAATCTACACAAGGTCTCTCCCTGAGCATGTTCTCTTTGATCTGGCTAGGCCTACCTTTAGTAATTATTGGCGGTATGTTTCTCTATTTCTTTGGTGACAAGCTGCTGCCTAATCGCCAAGGTGCAGTTGAACAGCTCGATTTAGCACGAGAATACAGTGTCGATGTTATCGTCGATAAAAATGGCCCTCTGGTAGGCAAAACTATAGAAGAAGCAGGGCTGCGTAATTTAAGCCATGGTTATCTCATTGAGATCCATCGCCAATCACGCATGATCACCGCAGCATCCCCTGATACAGAACTCGCCGCCGATGATCGACTCATATTTGTTGGCTCACCAGAATCTGCCCGAGAGATCAGACTAATCCGCGGCTTAGCCCCTGCCAGTAAAGACATAGAAAAACTACAAATCACCCACCACGAACGCTGCTTAGTCGAAGCCGTTATCGGACCCGAATTTACAGGCCTTGGTCAATCAATCAAAAACTCCCGCTTCAGAACACGCTTCCAAGCAGCCATTATCTCAGTTTCTAGGAACGGCCAGCGCATTGAAGGAAAGATTGGGGATATTCGCTTACAGGTCGGTGATACCTTACTTTTAGAAACCAGCCAAGATTTTGTCGGTCAGTATCGATCTCGACGCGACTTCTTACTTGTCAGCGCAATCAATGACTCAACCCCCCCAGCATTCGATAAAGCGCCTACAGCACTGGCTATCTTATTTTTAATGATCATGCTCAGCGCTACCAGCTTATTAACCATACTGGAATCAGCACTGTTAGCGGCAGGCGCAATGCTGGCAACACGTTGCATCTCGGTTGCTAAAGCCCGACGTAATGTAGATCTCACCGTAATAACGGTCATCGCAGCATCCTTTTCACTAGGAACAGCTATGACAAAAACCGGCGCGGCAGAAGCTATAGCTAACCAGCTATTCTTAAGCTCCGACTGGTCCCCTTGGGTTATGCTAGGTATCGTCTATTTACTAACTGTCGCATTTACAGAAATGATCACTAATAATGCAGCAGCAATTTTAATGTTCCCTATAGCCATCGCGGTAGCAGATAAAATGGACGTTAATTACCTGCCTTTTGTCATTGCCGTGATGTTTGCCGCATCCGCCAGCTTTATAACCCCCTTAGGCTACCAAACTAATTTAATGGTGATGGGTCCAGGCGGATACCAGAGTCGAGACTATATGAAGATTGGGCTACCCATGAGCCTGATCACTGCCGCCTGCTCGATCAGCTTAATCCCTCTTATTTGGCATTTTTAACAAGGAAGAGCTATGAACAACCTAGAGACTTATTCCAAACCGATCAACGAACTATCCCGCAAAGCGGGCCAAGCGGTAATGGATATTTACGATAAAGATTTTGCTATATACGACAAATCCGATAGCAGCCCATTAACCGAAGCAGACTTAGCCGCTCACACCCTCCTTGTTAAAGGTCTAAACGCCCTAACACCTAATATTCCAGTATTATCAGAAGAATCCAATGAGGAAGAGAAGCAGAATCGCTTCAGCTGGACAACTTATTGGCTTATCGACCCTTTAGATGGCACTAAAGAGTTCATCAAGAAAAATGGCGAATTTACCATCAATGTTGCCCTTATAGAAAATGGTGAGCCTGTCTTCGGTGTCGTTTACGCCCCTGCTATAGATGTACTTTACTGGGGTGCAAAAGGTGAAGGCGCATTCAAACAAGAAGGCGACCAACAACCAACAGCTATCAGTGTTGCTAAAGTTCCAACCGTTAACACCGGCTGGAAAGTTGTGGGCAGTCGTTCACACCAATCCGAAGAGTTTAAACAGTTTATGGAAAAGCTACCCGAAGCGGATATCATCGCAATGGGTAGCTCACTTAAACTATGCTTAGTGGCCGAAGGCAAAGCTGACCTATATCCACGCCTTGGTTTAACTAGCGAATGGGATACAGCAGCCGCTCATGCGGTGGTTCTAGCTGCTGGCGGCCAAGTTCTTAGTGCAGAAGACATGAAACCACTTATCTACAACAGCCGTAAAGATACACTACTAAACCCACATTTCATTGTCTGCCCAGCAGTCAGCGAATTCTGGGCTTAACTCCCCCCTTCGACTAGATACCCGCTCCGGGCATAAAGGCTGGCCTCCTACACCCCCCTGTAGGAGCTCGGCCTTTATGCTCGGAACGGGTGCCAAAGCAAACGAATTACGCAGCTAAACCCAATCAACACCCCACCCCTTCGACCAGCAGCCAGCCTCCTACGTACAAAATCCGCAGAAGCTCACCTTTAATACTCGGAACAGCGGCCAGAACAAAGCAACCTCAAAACCACAACAACAACCCCATTCTTCGATTATTTACCCAGAAATAAGGCTCTATTAAAAACGAACCTCTATCCTTCATAAACAAATAACCTTCCCCCATCTCACCTATAAATAATGCATATCACCCCCCATAAACATGAATTTAAAATAGACATTCCCTCAAACAAAAACCATATAAAATAAAAGGCATTACACATATAAGCCAAGAATTCATCCTAAACAAAGAAACCCTTTAAAAAACAAACCTTAACCTCAGCTAAACAAATATTCATTCAAAAAATAAAAAACAAAAACAAACGATCGTTTAAATTCAAAGATAAAATAATCATATTTAATTGAATAAAAATCACACAAAAAGATAGATAGATAAAATTTTATCTATATAATAGACCAGACTGAAGTTAAGCGAAGAGACCGAATAAAAGGATGTCAAACTTAATACTTAAATTTCAAAGTATTAAAAAACAAACTTGTAGTAATCAGTTAAAGCTTAGCTATAACTTATTAAATTATTTTAGGATGAAATCATGACTACAGCGCAAACAGTATTAACTTCTGGTAATGATACTTACACAAGTTCTACAATCGATGAAGCAGTTATCGGGTTAGCTGGCGATGACTATATTCATGGCGGCAACGGCGACGACATGATTGCTGGCGGCGCGGGCAACGATACTATTGAAGGCGGCGGCGGCAACGACACTGTTCTTGGTGGCGAAGGTGATGATGACCTTAACGGTCGAACTGGTGATGATACAGTGCTAGGCGGCGCTGGTGATGATAGCATTACCGGTGGTCTCGGCGCTGATACTTTAGTTGGCGGCCAAGGTAACGACACATTCCTTGCGGATGAAGATGATGTTTTCGTTGGTGGCGGCAGAGGCTTCGACACTCTAACCGTTAAAGATACTGATGGTGATGACATTGTAGATGTAGACTTCACAGACGGTAGCATTCGCGGTATAGAAGCGATTGTAGGTGATGGCCAAGGCCGTGGAGATGAGGTTAATGCAACACTTAGCCTAGGTAATATCCTTGCCCAGTCACAAGATGATGGCGATGAAACCACGCCTGATACGGATAATACTTTTATTGCAGTAGGTATTGATTCTATTACTCTTGAAGCCAACGGCTTATGGCGTGATACCGGTGAAATCACAACAACTACTGTAGATTTAGATGCAACAGCAGAAGCTCAATATCTAGAAATGCTAGGTATTACTAAAGCGGTTGACCTTTATGCTTACACATTCACTAAAGCTAATGGTGATTCTGTAGAGATCATCACAGATCTTGGCCTAGATGAGATCTTTGATAGCCGTGATGGCGAAGACCTAAGCACAGATATTGATGTAGTTTAATTTTCTAAACTATCAATAAATAAACCCTTAGGGATCAAACCCTAAGGGTTTTATATTCTTTTATGCACCTATAAATTATAACATTCCCTATAATGTAGAAGATTAAGAATCTTATAATGAAAAAAGATGCACAGAAAAAAAATAACTTAAACCTTTCTGATCTAATCTCCTCTGCCAACGCACAATTAAAAAAATCAGTGATCTGGGCGTTTATATTTTCGCTATTTATTAATCTATTCCTCTTAGCGGTTCCCATATACTCGTTACAAGTTTTTGATAGAGTGCTTTCATCTCAAAGCCTAGACACACTTGTACTATTAACAGTACTTATTCTTTGGCTGATTTTTCTATATCTAACACTAGACTGGGCTAGAGCAAGACTTATCTCCAATAGCGCTAATTTATGGCAGGATAAAATATCAAAATCTATAATTTATAACAGTATCTCCCTCAGTAAAGAGGTTTCCACTAGAGATAGCCACCTAATTCAATTGGTCACAAATATTAAAAGTGCACTAAGTTCCAATTTAATTACAGCATTAGATATACCTTGGACACCATTATTTGTAATCATACTTACATTATTACACCCCATTTATGGCATCATTAGCCTCTGCGCTATATCCAGCCTAATTATAATTGGCGCTATCCATTACCACAAAAGCAAAAACACAACACAGCCCCCAGCCCCCGATTTAAATATTTTAAATCAAGCTCCCGCTATCACAACATTGGGGATGGAAAAAACAATCACAGATAAACTTCATACAGTAAACGCTGTTCATACTGAGAAGCAGTATGAAAAAAATGAAAAATACACAAATATTTCAGCGTTTACAAAAGGCACTAAGCTGCTAGCCCAAATTGCTATCATTGGAATAGGGGCATCACTCGTACTTAAAAGCGAATTAACAGCAGGTGCTATGATCGCAGCCAGCATGATCTCAGGGCGAGCCCTCGCTCCTTACGAAAACCTAGTCCTCAATTTTAGTGGCTGGCTAAAAGCGATTAAATCTTGGAAACAGCTAAATACTGAGAGCAAACAGCTTATTGCACACCTTGCACCATCTACCAAACTGCCTACACCTAAAGGCAATATCTCGGCTACCGGTATTATGTATTTATACCCGAATAGCCAAAAGCCCTTTCTTTCAGGAATAAATTTAAATATTACTGAAGGCTCCAGCATAGCTATCATAGGCAGTTCCGGTAGCGGAAAAACGACACTATTACAGCTGTTATGCGGATTAAAAACACCAAATTTAGGTACAGTGAGAATAGACGGCGCCACCCATTCACAATGGGACACAGAAGCATTAGGATTAAATACTGGGTACTACGACTCGAATGCTCATTTTTATCCAGGCACCGTAAAAGAAAATGTTTCTCGGTTCCAAAAAGACAATAAAGATAGCAGCATCATTGAGGCCTGCGAGTGTGTAGATATGCACTCTACTATATTAGGCTGGCCAATGGGCTACGACACAGATATAAATAAAGACCTACAACCCAGCCAAAGCGAAATCCAGCGCCTGCTTTTAGCCAGAGCTATATACAATAAACCAGCTCTTTTATTCTTAGATGAGGTGGATAGTTTTCTCGACCCTAATGGCCTAAAAAAACTAGCCTTGCTATTACAAGAACGAAAAAATTCAGGGCTAACTACCATTTTCACAACCAATCGCTCTGAATTACTCAATATTCCCAACAAGCTAATCGTGATGGAAAAAGGCCGTATTATTCAAGAACACGATCCCAAACAACTGCAAGACAAAGCTAAGAAAAATAAAATCGAAAAAGCTCCTCAAGGAACAGCATGACTCAGAACAACCACTGGATAAAAATTGGCTTAACCATTCTGATCATTGGCTTTGGCGGTACCATCCTATGGCTCTGCACTGCCCCTCTTCAAAGCGCGGCGATTGCTCCAGGTATCATCACAGTAGAAGGCTATAGAAAAAAAATTCAGCACTTAGAAGGCGGATTGATCGAAAAGATACATGTAACAGAAGGCCAGGAAGTAAAAGAGAATCAGCTACTAATAGAGCTAAAGAAAACTAAGCCTTACACACGCTACCTTCAGCTCAAGTCACAATATGTAAACACTATAGCCACCCTAGACCGACTTAACGCAGAAATAAATAACCACGATGTTATCCATTTTTCCGAAGCAATTAACAATAATGATGACGACATCTATCTACAAGCAAAAAATAACCAAATATTGCTGTTCGATAACCAGAAAAAAGTAATTAAAGGCGAGCTAGAAAGCGCCTTAACTAAGCAACAACAGATCAAAGAAGCAAAAAATGCTTATATATCAACCAGCGCACTAGATCGAAAATCCATCGCCGTTATAGATAAACAACTAGCCATGTCCACAAAGCTCTTAGCTAAAGGCTTTGCTTCTAAAAACCAACACTTGGAATTACAGAAAGATAAGCTTGAGATTGAAAGAAGACTCAGTGATTACAACGCTAAAATCAGTAAATTTGACTTAGAAATAACCGAAGCAAAACAAGAATACCACAATATACAGCTCTCCTATATACACGAAAAAAACAGAGAACTAGATAAAGTTAAAGCACTCTCGATTGAGCTAAATGAACAGCTAAAAGAGGCTAACGACACATTAAAGCGCACCTCTATATATAGCCCAATAAATGGTAAAGTTGTTGGCCTTGGTGTCCATACTATCTCCGGCGTTATATCTCCCGGCGAAGTACTGATGGAGATCGTACCTATTAATGATAAATTAATAGTTGAAGCGCTTCTAAAAACAGAAGATATTGATGTCGTACGGGAAGGGCTTGATGTAGAGGTCACTCTCACCGCCTATAACCGCAGAAGAACCTTACCTGTCCATGGAATAATTACTAATATATCAGCAGACAGAGTAAATGATACAGACAACCAAACACCCGCTTATTCTATTAAAGTAGATCTAGATGAAAGCTCAATCACCCAGAATACCGAGATAGAACTCTACCCAGGCATGCCAGCAGAAGTCATTATACTACTAGGTGAACGAACCGTATTAGATTACCTTTTAAGCCCAATTTATAGCTCTATGAATAAAGCGTTTAGGGATAGCGACTAGTAATAAAGTATTTTGACCAGCCTATTAACCGCCTTTCTACAATATAGTAAAGAAAGAGCCCGCCGATCACGCCGCTCGACACTAATAACAAGAAGATAACGCCTTTAGGTAAGACAGCCAGCAATCCTAAATAAGAAAAAATAAAAGAAGCGACAGACAACGAAAAGCCGTGGGATAAATAAATTGAGTATGAAGCATCGCCCAACACTTTGAATATAGTATGTATATGCAACTTACCAAGGTCTTCCAATCTAACAATACCCGACATTAATAAAGCAGCAAAAACACCATATGCTAGCGTTCGGTAAGCAGTAACGCCTTCCCAATACCCCCCCACACCGAGATATCCGACAAAACTAAAGCCTACGCCTCCTACCAACAAAAAAACTACCGATACAAAGCACGAAACATACTTGTAGGTAAGAGCAGATAGCCCTCCAAAGAAAAATAGCAGGTTATATGCTGAAAAAACTAACAGCTCGCTAAACCCCAAAAAAACATTTATAAGCACAGCAAGCTGCCACCCCAAAAAAACCGCCATTCCCCACCGCTTATGAATAATCAAAAAGGAAAAAAAAGCATAAAAAACAAATTCATAAGTGAGTGTCCAAGCAACCTCTAAAATGAACCCTTTATCATTTGGAATCAAAAAGAATGATTTCAACACATAGACGATATTTTGAAGGTTTTCAGGAGATAGTTGCGGAATAGAAAAATAGATAGCCATTAAGAAGACGAGGAAAAACCAATACAATGGAATAATTCTAGTGATTCTTTTTAAGAAAAATATCAAAAATTTATCTCGCCTACCCATATCTTTCCAATGGATAAAAACCATAATAAAACCACTTAAAACAAAGAAAAGCTCTACTCCGGCAAACCCCATATTAAAAAAACTAGAAATAGGCTCATTAGGATATAATTTAATAGCAATAAAATAAACATGGGCATGAAAAACAACCACACCTAAAGCAGCTATAGCCCTTATTAACTGAAGACTATTTATACTCTGATTCAAATCACACCCCTATAAACAAAATACTCTACAATAAAACTCAAGCGAACCAAACTGAACCGAACCGAACTGAACTGAACTGAACTGAACTGAATACAGAAAAAATCAAATCTTTTTAATACAACAAGATTTACATTTGTTAAAAACCCGTTTAAACAATTGCTTAATATCTAAAAACAATGAACGCAAAAATATAAATATTCTAAAAAAACTTATTTTTTTATACCAAAACTCTTCAGGTAAAAACAAACCATGATGAGTGATAAAATACTCATCTGGAATTACACCCCACTTAGGGATAACAAATCTATCTGTTATCTTTTCTGAGACCAAATGATAGTAAACTATTTCTTGACCATTTACTTTATATAAAGAACCATTCAGCATTCGCACATGGTCTAAATTACGGAATATCTTTTCTTTAATTAAATTTTCATCAAACCAGATTTTTAGAAGACCTTTTTCAGCTTCCCTCTTAACGATAAAAGTAAATGATTCTAGATCATCTATATCAAGTATATTTTTACCTTGACGCAACTCTTCATAAAGATAATTACATTCATCAAAAGCAAAATTATTTTCCGCAGAAAACACATTTTCCCAGTTATTACTCAACGAAAACAAATAATTAACTTTATTCGTATTTTTAAAAATACAAAAGGAGCCTGAAATCCATTCTGGCACCATCGAGATGACATCATAGGTTTCCCACCCATCAGGTAAGTTATTTAACACATCCCCATAAATAACATCAATATCACCCATCGCCCAATATTCATATTCAGTTATATAATCTTCAAATATAACTCCATATGCAGGTTTAAAATCACAAAGCTTATAACCTCGATTTATTTTCGCATCAACATCCAGCTTACTTTTAACTAACGATTTAAAGTGTTCAATATTACTTTCAACCATATGTAAATTATCAGGAATGAAACCATCATAAAAGCAGTCAGTAAACATATAAACATGAATATTTGGGTTTTTAGCTAAACTATTAACATAGAGAGAGAAATAGTTAGGAAAACTTCCATAGTAAGGAATTATCAACGCAATATTAGTCATAATGAAACCTTTTATTGATATATACGGACGTAGTCGATTATGTAATCCACTGGATAGATATCAGCGTCTGGAGTTCCAGCCCAAGTACCGCCCATTGCTAAATTAATAATTATAAAATGAGGCTTAGTAAATGGGTTATAAGCATCCCCTGCGAGAGAAATATCAAAGCGCTTCCATTGCTTACCATCAAATAAAAAACGAATCTCTTTTTCATCCCACTCAATTCCATATACATGAAACTCGTCAGGTGAACTTGTAAAAAGATTTTCTTCTTTTAAGGGAGTAAGTTGACTTTTTTTTCCTAGCTTATAGTCATAAAAATGCACGCCCCCATGAATCTGCCTTGGTGTAGAACCGACAAATTCCATTACATCAATTTCGCCACATTTAGGCCACCCAACAGAGCTTATATTTTCACCTAAAGTCCAAAAGGCCGGCCAAACACCTTTACCTAGAGGCAACTTTGCTCTAATTTCCATTCGACCATACGTCCAAGAACTAAGCCCTTTTGTTGTTAAGCTGGCCGATGTAACAGGAATAAATTCTTCCCCCCATAACTGATCCCACATGCTACGAGTATCATCATGACGGATTGCTCTTAGCGTCAAGAAACCATCTGATACAAAACTATTATCTAACGACGCCTCTTTATAATATTGCAATTCTTTGTTTCTCAAATAACCAGATTCATAACCCCATTTACTGGAATCAGGTAAACCTTGGTAATCAAACTCATCATGCCAAACAAGTATTTCTGCTTGCGAACTATTAATAATAAAACAACAAACAAAAATAATAAGTAAAGGAAATTTTATTATTTTTTCGCACATAACTTTTGGCACCTATCATAATAATGTTGCGCTATAGCCAAAAGCTCATCCGGAATCATTACCTTTGTATGATTTTCTGTTTTCACTATGGTACCTGACTTAATATTATCTGACGGGTCACCATAGATAGCCTCTCCAGTTTTACCAAAGGATTTGTAATTACTAGTTAAAGGGGAATCCAATTCCAAAAAAACACTTAGCTCATTAAGAACATCATCAGTTTTTTCAACTAAATCATCAGCTTCAACAAAAAAAATATCAATCTTATTTTTCTCAATAATATTAATAATGCCTTGCAACCGATGACAATAATAAGCAAAAGCACGATAAGGATCTTCTTGCCAAAGACTATTAGTAATTCCTCCCATAGACATAATACTTTTTAAAGCAGAAGGAGGTTTCCGTATTAAAACTACAACTTTATAAGCTTCTAAGGTTTGCGGATCAAAGCGTTCATGTAAAACTTTGTCATAAAGATAGCGGTGCTGATATGATAAACTATTATCTTGAAGAAGATTCGCCTTTATTTTAATTTCGTAAAACGGATCTGTATGCCTTTGGTGCTGTTCATAATAACCTGAAATTTCACTATTACTTCCTAAAATATGGGAAAGAACTGAAGAACGGCTTCTCATATGGCTTAACAAGATTATTTTATTATATTTCTTAGTGGCCACCATTGGGTGCATTATCAGCTGTGAAAGTTTTTTAAAATTCACCATTATTATATCCGTCTAAGTAATTTAGCTAATTTCTTAAGAAACAAAGGGCGTGATGAAGGAAGCATTCTCCATGCGAATATCTTTTTTGCATACAGCTTAGGAAGCATCTTTAACAAAAACCACCATGCTTTTATAAGCACTACATTAGCCGGTGATAAATTAGTGTACCTCATAGCCTTAATCGCATTATTCGCAATAAACGTGCGTAGCGTTGGTCTATTATCAGTATTATCTGAGAACAATAATTGGCACATCCTCTGCTCTAAATGCAATAGATCATTTTGAGCTATCTTATCAATAGATAAAAGATGTCCCATTTGCTCTGCATGGGAAACTAAAGCCAGATATCGCTGCTTGTCATGTTCAATGCACCATTCAGCCCGTTTTAATAACAACTGGTTGAAGCCCGAATGATTATCTCCATGCTGTCGATACGCCGATAGTTTGTCATCAAAACCATGGGCAGAGCCATACAAAGGAGCAAGCGTTACAAGATAGCCATCCCCTCCCTGCCTGAAAGCACTTTCATCCATTGGCATCACGTGATTCAAGAACGAGCGAGAAAAAACTAAACCTGATGTGACAGTTGATTGATACCTTCCGCAGTGTAACAACTTATCTTTTGCTTTTACTGTATCAAACGGTGCTTCATATTTAGGAAAGACATCATAAACTCTCCCTTCAGCATCGACTAAATCCATATGGTACATATAGATAGCGCAGTCAGTACTCAAATTAGCTACCGCTATATCTAGGGCTCCAGGCAGCAGGTAGTCATCGGCATCTAAAAAAATAACCAGTTCACCCGAACTTGCAGCAAAGCCACTATTAAAGGCGCCACCATGACCTTTATTTTCATTATGAAAAACAGTAGTAAGTCGGTCGTCATATCTGCTAATAATTTCTCTTGATGAATCAGAAGAAACATCATCAACAACAATAAGCTCTTTATTAGCATAATCTTGGTTTAACACGCTCTCTATAGAGGTCTTAATATACTTCTCATAGTTATAGCATGTAATAATGATACTAATTTTAGGTTGATGACTATCCATTATGAGAATCACCTTTTTCTGGTTGCTCGGAATTACCGTAAAGCACTATTTCTTCACCACCAAACGTCCTATAGAGAACTCCTATATGCAAAACTCCCCGTAGATAGTTAGCTCTCCACTTATCTGGCTTAAAAAATGTGAAACAGGCAGATAAAATACAATAAAAAGCTTTCAGAAAAGCTACGGCCATTAAAGATGCTCTTTTCGGGTAACTTAGCCCATTTTTTAGCACTAATGAGGCATGGGTTTGACCAGCGCGAAACCGTCTATTCCTTAGCCAAGTAAGGTTGGCTCTTTGAGGAAGAACCGGCTCAACAACCAACGCTTCTTCCGCATAAACGATCTGTACACCCAAATCATGTAGGCGGTGGAAAAATTCTGTATCTTCACCGCCTGTTTTGCCTAATGAAAGCTCAAAGCGATTTGAAGCTATATGCACATTTCTATTATTTAATAAGACATTACAGGTATAGCCAGTAACGATTTCACCGTGCTTAATAACAGGTCTAGTATGATAAAACCCGCCACTCATAACCCAGTTAGGATACGGAGGGTATATAAAGCTTGCATCAACTCGCCCGAGAACAACATCAGCTCCCGTCTCCTCAGCCTTAGATATTAAGTTGGTTAACCAATATTTATCAGCTATTTCATCGTCATCAATAAATGCTACCCAATCAGCCGTTGCGTTATCTAAGCAGGCATTTCGGGCAATAGAAATATTTTGTTTAGGTGCGTGAATATATTCAATGGATATATGCTGTGCGTTGATTGATAAAACCCGTTCTTTGGCGCTTGGCTCGATATCATTATCCGCAACAATAATTTTAACCTTCCACTGATCATTTAACTCAAGTTGCTGCAAAGAGTTCAAAGTATCAACCACTGATTCTCGACGAAAGGTGCACATAGCAATATCGATAGTTTTAATATCATTCCCCATTACTTATCACCTCTCTTGACACACTTTCTAGCAACAAAAGAGCAAAAACCTAACGACCAAGCAAAGTGCATAACAATAGCCGCTATTCCAACTAGATAACGATAAAAGCCCTGCCCCTTCATAGTTTTATAACCAATAATCACACCTACAAAGGAACAGGCCATAAACCATATAAGGAATGGAAGCATTAGTGGCCACCAAACAAGAGCTAATAAGGAAGATAAAAATAGAGGAAAAATAGACATCGGTATTAATTGGCGAATTTTTGGGATAACACCATGCTTAATCACATTTTTCGCCCGCCCTTGGCCATAACCTTTATACTGGCGAAAGAGTGCGCCTAATGTTTCTCGAGGGTAATAAACTATATTTGTTTTAGCTGTTAGCCAGATCTTAAACCCTGCTTGCCTAAACCGATAATCAAACTCTGCATCTTCATTGTGACTAAAACTTTCATCGTAGCCATTAACCTGCTTAAACCCATCAAGGCAAATAAGTGCATGATGTCCATGATCGATCCATTGACCTTCTGTAAGACTATTACGGTGGCCTGAACCTCCATTCCCCAATACAGAACTTTGCGCTGCAGCAATAGCAGACTGCATTCCCTCTTGAGCTTGAGTATCCATAGAGACGACAACCGAGTCAGCCCCCAACTCTTCAGCTTCCTTGAGCAAAAGCGAGACATAGTTGGATGGATAGTCTGCATGAACATCTAACCGAATAAGGTATTTAGCGTCATCTCCATATTCTTCAACTGCCCTATTGACCGCACTACATTGTAAACGGCGCTCATTATATAAGTACTTTATACAACGGTACTGATTAGCATAGGTCTGAATTATCTCTTTAGTCCCGTCAGTACTTCCCCCATCCGCAACAATGATTAGAGGTTGATGAGTAGTGGACGTAACCTTTAAATCATCTACTAGATAATCTAACAAATTAGCAATGTAAGGCTGCTCATTTAAACAAGGCACAACAATAATATAATCAGACAAAATCACACTCCATGTACAATAAGGATTTTTTCAACCTAATTCCCATTCCTTATCCACTTCAGGCCAAAGGCTTCGTAATACAGCTCGAACCTTTATTTGAGAATCACGTGGCATATTTGTACGCCATGAATTCAAACGCTCTTCTAAACTAGCCCCGACTCTATTCGATGCAGTCACTGGACTATCTTTTGAATAATCTACCCTCTTTTTAACCTGTAGCCCTAGCATTTTTAGTACATTAGAAAACCCTACATCAGGTTCTTTTAATAATTCCTCATATTTCACAAAAACAATATTTTCAGATTGCCGCACTTCTCTTTCAGAAAGCGCCCAAAGGGCCGCAATTTTTTCTTCTTTTGAAGCATTTTTATAAATCTTCAATTCTTCCCACAATGGGCATATCGACAATTCATTTTCTCGCCAATACAAGTCTGATAAATCTATATCAGCAAAATCCCACTCCCATTTAGCATTCATTAAACTCTGTATAACAGCCATAGGGTGGCGGCTAATATGAACTACACCTTGAGCACTATAACGTTGCATTAACGCTGGCAATATAAACTGAGCTCTCACAAACTTAACAACCACTCGATCAGATAAACATTCTTGCCACGACTCTCGTGCAAGATAATTAAACTTGGACCGTTTAGGGCTTATCCCTTTAAATGCTAAGTCAAGATAACGCCAGTCCTTGTCAGAAAAAACATTCGCTGTAAAAGGAACATACGCACCTTGTATTGGATCAAAACCCACTCCTCCATGTAGAGGAAATAATGCATTAGGTTCAAGTGGTTCAAACTGAGTTTTTGCACAAATCGATTCAGCAACAACCTGCTGTACCCAAGTGGTTCCACTCCTCCAGAACCCTGACAAGATAATTGGCGACTTAGATACTCGAGACTGCAACATAAGATCGAGAAGAAACCATAATTTACATTGTAAATTTTTATTACTTAAATCCATTTAGCCCCCTCATAAAAGAAAGTAACAACCATTACTTCTTCAATTTAACTTCTAACCAATGTCTAGCCTGCAACCAGTCCTTTCGTGCCAAAAACGGCGTAAATAGCGCTGCAACTATTAACAAAACACTACCTGAAATCACCCCTTTTAAAATAATAGAATCGAACTGCATTTCTACAATAAAATTAACCGGCCAACTAAGTAAAAAAACACATAAAAAGACAAAAACAATCCCTTTAAACTGATTAACAATCAACCTGAAGGAATAGTCAGTTTTATTAAACACACCCACTAAAACAACTACTAGCATAATAATCTGGACTAGCACTAAAGAGTAAGCAATATAAATAACATCTTGACTAAAAATAATTGATAGAGATAAAAAAGTTGCAGTTAAAACAGTACGAAGGCAAGACAGATGAAGAACTAACTTATCTTCGCCTACACCTTTTAAAAAGGGATATAAAACACTAAGTGCTGCGCCCAACAAACACACTAAAGACAGGGCTCTGAAAAGAGGCCAAAACTCTATAAAAGCTTCGCCCAACACTAAAAGAACAACGGACTCTGCATATATAGCTAAAAAAAGGTAACAGCCACCCAGAAAAAAAACATTAAGCTTAGTAACTAAGATCAGATCGTCCCAAACATGTTCTAACTTATCCTTGAACGGTCTATTTTTATCTAAACCACTCTGCGCACTGGCTATACCTGAAAAAACAGCTTGATCTAAGGCATTACCCACTATCTCTCGTGGCAGTTTAGATAGTCGATTATTTACCTGATAACCACCCACCGTCGAAGCACCAAAAAAACGACCTATAAATAGAGTAACGCCTTGAGTGGAAAGCCACACTAAAATATCAGAAGCAGTATTTCTTAGTGCATAGGGCATAATTTCAACAAATCGCTCCTTTTTAAACTCAAGCTTTGGAGTGTAGTTTGCTAAATAGAGACATCCGCCCATCAAAAAAGCACTATAGAGCACTTGCTGCCAAATTAAACTCCAAGCCCCTTTCCCTAAAAAGGCCATTATTAAAGCGACTATACCGCCTAGCATTGATGCAAAGAACATAACGCCTGCTAATTTCTTATACTGCATTTTCAGCAATAATAAAGAGCGCCCCACCTGCTCTACCAATAAGAGAGGAATTAAAAAACTGACGGCTTCAATAAAAGGCTTTGCCCCTGGCACTCCAAAAAAAATAGATAACATATCAGCACTGTAATAACAGGCGATAGCTAAAACTACACCTACAAAAAAATTGGACCAGAAAGCGGTATGAATATATTTCCCGGGATCACGGTTTTCATAATAGATAATCGCCGCTCCCATCCCCCCTTTTCCTATCGCCATAACAATAAATCCCATAATCGCTAATGCAATAGCAACAACACCAAAATCTTCAGGTGATAAAAGACGTGCGAGAACAGGAATCGTAAGAAATTTCAATCCAAGTGAAGCAAGAGAACCTACCCCTCCCCATGCCACACCTTTTGCTACCTGCTTTTTATCCACAGTTGGAAAACCTATAATTCATAAACACCGTCCAATAGATCACTATCATCTATATTTAACTGATCCAGAAAACGAACGAGCTTTTCGCATTGAGGCTTATCTACCCTCCAGCATCCGGTGGGAACTTGCTGGGATTTTTTGGCTAGACTCTCATATTGAGTATCATCGAACGTATCAAAAAAGAGATCTAACCCCAAGTTAGGACTATCTCTGTGACAACCAACACCTATATTTAATCTTTCTAACTTATTGGCAACTTCAGTACCTTTAATAAAAATAGGGACCGAATTGAACACACCCCCCTCATAGATTCGATTGGGTAGTAACCACTCCGAATTCCCACCTTCCTCAAAAAAATCTATAGCCCAACAAAAATCAACTTCACTATAGATTTCAGCTAAATCATTAGGGAATTCATATTCACCTTGAAATTCTATATAAGGTTCACGCTCAACTGAGCCTAAAAAATCTTCGAACTCCGTATATGCAGGTCTACCCCTTATCACAACACGTACTTTGCCTTTCAGCTTACGGGTAATTTCACTCAACAGAGCCAATGACTTACGACATCTAATCGCACCAAACCAACCGATCACATAAGAATCTTTATCTTGTTGGCGCTTCTTCATGGACTTTGTTGTAGCCACACTCATTTCAGTATCAAAGAATTTATTCTCTAATAGCAAAATAGGCTTATTGAGCTTATTAATTTTTTTGAAATAATTGTCAACAAACCCAGGAGAGCTCGTTATTAACAAATTGCTTTTTTTCACTGCCCAGCGCTCAACAAAACGTAATATATTGCTGAGCCGTCCTGCACCTAATAATAGGCGATGAATATCTAATGATTCATAAACTAAAGGGATAGTCTTTAACTTTCTTTTAACCTTTCTCCCTAATAACAACATCTCTAAATTACGGCAAATAATTACATCGGCATCATAGGTATAAGGCATATAGTGAGACGAGAATAATAGAGAATAGAAAACACTTTTTAACCGGTGTAAAAACGATGCGTCGTACGTTCTTGCAAGAGGTATTACTTTAGCTGAACCTATATGAGTAGGCGCAACTGAACTACGATAAAACCCGACCAGCACAACATCGGCACCGCCAGTTTGAAGCATTAATACTCGCTTCTTAACTGCTGCATCATATAAATCATGTACAAAATACAAAACTTTCATATCAACCTAATTTAACCGTAATTTAATGCTAGCAGGTTTATCATAGAAAGAGGCTCGCCTTATATGCACCCAAGATAAGCAGAGGAAAAAGCTAGGAATAGAAAACGGCGCAAAACCAACTGTTTCAAAAAAAGTCTTTGAAAAAACAATCAAAAAGACACTTATAATCACCACATCAATAGGTTTCATACCCTTTAGAACCAATCCATTAATACCGATAAATATTTTTACAAAAATTAAAGATACAGCTAAAAAACCAAACAAACCAAGTTCAACATAGGTATGAATATATAAATTATGAAATCCAAAAGGGGAGCCCGCTTCTTTATTAGCTATTTCCCATATTTCCAGTGCCCCAACATTATTTAAATTCCAATAAGAAGACTGCCCCACACCTAAAATTGGATTTTCCTTAATCGACTCAAATCCAATTCCCCATATATCTGTTCGCCCAGTTATTGTAGGGTCTTTACCAAGTCTATACATAAAAGATTCATATACAGAATAATCAAACAGAACAACAAGCAACAAAATCAAGAAGACAAAAGAAAGAAAAATGATAATATTTATATTCAATTTAAGCGAATTTAACAATTTTGCTCGTGAATATATAAAAAGAAAACTAGAAACACCAACAACAAAAGCTAATGAAAGAGTGCTACCTAAGGATCTTGCTTGAAGGAAAGTAACTAAAGACAATACTATACAAATTGCAGCTAAAATACGGGTAAGAAATGAAGCTTTACCACATACAAAAACACCAACCCCAGATAACACTGCAAATCCAGCAACCATTGCCATATTATTTTTACTGCCAAAATAGCCTACTTTTACAATCTCGCCAGTAAACGCTATTTCTACGGTTTGTGGTGAAAACACATTAAAGAACATAATAGCTAACATTGCCGTACTCATCGCTTTGAAGAGAACATCCAATTTCACACAATAAATTATTGTTAGAAATATACTTATCGTCAGTACCGCTTGCACACCATTACGTAACGCAGCTAAAGGATACGCTGCCCAAAAAACCGATAGCACACCGACTAAACCAAACAAAAATATAAACCAATTATTTTTATAAGCCGCTAATGCATATTTAAAATTTAAAATCACATAAAACCCACCTACAACAAGAAACATCAAGGTAGAAAAAAAACCAAATATTCCAGCTCCAGTTAAAAAAATAAAGATAGTAAAGACAAAAAAATAATCCATTTTTTCTGTCTGTTTCTGTTGCCTTAAAGTAGCCTTATCCATCATACCAGCACCTTATTTAACAGACATAAAAGAATTTAATTGTTCTATCAATGACTGAACAATAAAGATGGAACCATACCTAGAAAAATGCCCATAATCCGAATGCATAAGCTGACTATTATTTTTATATAAGCATCTACCTTCAACACAAAGTTGATTCAGTGGATCAATAAAACGTTTTTCAGGAATATAGGAACCTAGCTCATCATTGATTATTCGGTCAAAAGCTATAGGCCAACGCCCTTCAGCCTCCCCACGATGTTTAAAGTAACTCAACGAATTAACATCGATAACATATTGGGGGGATTGCCCAATAACTAGGTAAGAAACATTAAGCTCACCTAATGCTTTGGTCGTGCTTAATATTCCAGATAACCCTCTACTTTTATAGTCAGTCCATTTCGCAGAAATAATCACAAAATTGATATCTAGTTTTTTAATAACTTCAATAGCATGCTTATTGAAATTATTACATTCAGGCAACGCCATAGAAGTGAAAGAGAGTATAGGAGGACAACCCGCAGATGTGTACTGATACAGATCGAACATCAATGCCTCTTTATGTTCAATAAAGCCTGGGACGTAATGATTAGCAAATGAGTCACCCCAAAGCAAAACTTTGTTCTTATTATCCCCACTTCCCCCTGCCACTTTACAAGTATCAGCATTCCACTTTGTATAATTTTTAGCATTAAGGAAAAAGCAGTTACCTATACGGGATGATTTCTCAGTAAATTTTGTTTCGACAGTATAATCTGGAAACCTTTGTTCAAACCCTTTGTTATAAACCCCAAAGAGACCAATAGCCCCAACAAAGACAAAGCAAAGAACACCTCCACTAATCATCCCCGTACGTGTGATCTTTTTACTATAACGAAATGGTTTTTCGATAAACTGCCAAGAGAAAAGCGATAATATGAATGTAGATATTAAAATAATTGCTACATCTGTCGTCGTCAGAACATCAAGCCGATAGTATTTAAAAAACACAATCAATGGCCAATGAATCAAGTACAGCGAAAAGGATATTAAGCCAATAAACACCAACGGTTTGGCACCGAGAAGATGATTAATCCCTCTTGCAACCCCTAAATTATGCTGACTGCCTACCCAGATAATTAGCGCAGCTCCTACACAAGGCGCTAATGCACCATAAGCCGGAAATGCTAAGTTATGGTTATAAAACAGGATAGGTACAACGATCAGTATCGCACCTACTATGCCAAGCAACTTAAGCACAAAGGATTTTAAAAACTGTTTTTGAGGTATAAAAGCTACAAATGCACCTAATAAAAGCTCCCAAGCTCTTGTTGGCAGTAGATAAAAATTTGCTGTAGGAGCCTTTGTTAAGGATATACAACTCAGCACAAAACTCAGCGTGATAAGAACAGCTAAAACCGGCAAGAATTTACTGCTAAAAAAACGATACATAATCAACAGAAATACAGGCATAAAAATATAATACTGTTCTTCTACTGATAATGACCATGTATGCAGAAGAGGCTTCATATCCGAAGCGGCATTAAAGTAATTTATTGATTGCCAGAAGTAGATATTAGATGCAAAAGCTGAGGCTGAAGCTAAACTTTTTGAGTAATCAACAAAAGAGTCTGGCAGCAATATAAAATAAGCACCGACCCACGTTAGTAACAACATAAAGGCTAACGCAGGAAAAATCCTTTTAATCCTTCTGTTATAAAACTCTAAGATCGAAAACTGATCCTTTTCCAGCATACTCATGACGCTTAGGGTTATAACGTAGCCCGATATAACAAAAAAGACATCTACACCAAGATAGCCTCCGGCGACAAAGCCGAAACCTAAGTGATAAAAGATAACTGCAAGTACAGAGACTGCCCTTAGCCCGTCTATATCAGGGCGATATGATATTCCGTTACTCATATAAACCCTAATCTTTATCTAAAATCTGACTCAGAAGCCCAATCAGCAAGTGCTTTTTTTAAGTCATATTTATATTGATATCTATTCTCTTCAAGCCATGCGGGCTTGATATTCGTAGATTGTACTAGTTTCAACACACGCTGAGGATCAATACCTATATTTAAGAAGTTAAAAATACGGCATAGCTTTGCAATGGACATTAGGCACCATCTTGGCACCATAAAAACTTTAGCTTGTGGAAAGTGACCCTCAATAAAAATATTTACTATATTTTCAATTGTGTATTTTTCTGAAAAACAACCATTAAATAATACATAATGGCTATCATGATTACGGGCAAACTCTATCGCATTAAGCAGCTCTTTTACGTAAATAGCCCCTTTAATAGTGTCCTTTCGGCCTGGATATACAAAAAAGCCTTTTCGCAACATCGTTGCTAACCGAGTAAAGTTACCCCCTTCTCCTGGACCAAATACAACAGCAGGCCTCACAATTGTTAGCTTACGTTCTGGGTTTTCTTGATACCATTGACGATGAACCTCTTCAGCTTGCAGCTTAGAATAACCATAAGCGGAAGTTGGCGCAGGAAGTGTCTCTTCTGACTTTTCATCTTCGCCTGGACCATAAGGCGAGATTGAACTTGTAAAAACGATCTCCTGACAATTAAGACGCCTAGCTAAATTCGTGATTTCAAGTGCACCAAATACATTGGTATCAAAATATTCAATATCTTCATGGCCCGGAGTTGTATGAATAGCCGCAAAGTTATATATAACATCATAACTAGCCGTCACATTAAGCTCTTTAAGATTCCGAACATCACCTATTCGATACTCAACATTTTCCAACCTTTCTCTAGGTTCCTTAAGATCTATAGACAAAACATTAATGTTATGTCGGACCAACTCCCTAATTAGATGGGTACCTATAAAACCAGATCCACCAAAGACAATAACGCTATTAATATTTTTCATTTTAATAAATTTCTTTAGAAAATAGAGAGATAGGGGTTTTAATCAATATTTTTACATCTAAAAATAGTGACCAGTTATTAATGTACGACAGATCATACTCGACACGTCTTTCCATTTTATCAATAGTTTCTGTCTCGCCTCTGTACCCATTGATCTGCGCTAGCCCTGTCATACCCGGCTTAATTCGATGGCGTGCTAAATAAGCATTTATTTTGTCTGAATAATAATTATTATGAGCAACCGCATGGGGACGAGGCCCTACTAGAGACATGGAACCTTGCAGTACATTAATTAATTGCGGCAGCTCATCAATAGAAGTTCGACGAATGAAACGACCAATATCTGTGATTCGAGGATCTTCTTTGGTTGCTTGCTGAACTTCGCCATTAGCCTCATCATGCAGTTTCATACTACGAAACTTCCAGACCTGTATCACCTTTCCATCCCAACCATGACGATCCTGCTTGAAAAACACAGGCCCTGGGGAAGAACGCTTAACTTTGTAAGCAACCCATACCATTAGTGGGGCCAGCATGCACAGCGCAACAGCTGCAATTGTACGGTCCATTACATCTTTCAAAACCATTGATGCTTTTGAAGAGGTTAGAGGACTTTCATTCAGAGAGATCAGCGGCACACCGGCGACTTCTCTAACAGAATGATTTAAGAGATTGAGCGCAAAAATATCGGGAGCCCAGATCACATCGACATTCTCATCGAGCAGATCGATATTCACTCCTTCGATTTGTTCTGAGGCTTTCATCGGTAGAGCAATATAAATACGCCGAACATCATGCTCTTTAATTAATTCGCGTATATTCTCTAGACCACCCAACACGTTTACATTACCAACCGTTGTAGTTTGATCTTTATCTAAACTTTTAACACAGCCTATAACTTTATCTGGTAGCCACCTGTTTTTATTTAAGCTTTCGACAAGATGTTGAGCGACAGAACCTGTACCAATAATCATTACAGGAAGGTGATGACCTATGCCTTCTTTATATTTCTTTGATAAATAACTAACTAAACAGAAAGATATATTCTGAAATACTAAAACAGCAAATGCCCATATTAAAAGAATTTCACGAGAAAAAACCTCTGAGGTTTTTGTGACAAAGCCAATTAATAATAATAGGAGCATCAATATACCCCATGCTCCAGATAATCGAATACAGCCACGCAGACAACTTGATGACTGGCGATATACACCTCTAGAGCTATAAATAAACCACAAACTAAATGCGGCTATTACCGTTAATACTCGATAAGCAGGGGGAAAACTTTCTAGTTTGACCCAGGTAAGCAGAAATAAAAACGTAGCCGCAACAAAGACATCGGCAGCAAGCTGAAATAAGGACGTCAGTGATTCGTGATTTTTTAAAAGCCTTTTGTTCCTACGAATCGCCGTCTGCGTACCTGTATTTAAATTATTAACGGTCATCTAATATTCCTTATCATCTGCCATTACCCACACCCACAGCAAACTACCATTCTATGTATTCGCTATCCATTCAGCAATGCAATTTTGCTGCAGCGCAAAATAAATTTATATTCTAATGTTAGATTATGATGTTTTTTTGAATTATTCGTTTTAATTAACTGTTTTTCAAATATATTTTAAGTCTACACCCCTAGAAAAAGCACAAATTTAGTGCGTGTAATAAGCCGTATTTCATAGTTTGTCTATATTCAGGCCCGATGATATAATTATGCTCTATTCATCAAACAAACACGGAGTGTTATGATGCGCCGCACACTATTAGCATTAACATGCGCTGGGATGTTCGCTTTTACCAACGCGCATGCAAATATATCCGAAGATTTATCTTCAAATTTATCTACAGTAGATATCCTATCGAACGCTCTCAGCCATTGCATGACGCCAAACGAGAGTAACTGCACAGTAGTAGATATAGAAACATTAATGTTTGATGTCGCAGCAGTCGATGTAGAGTTATTAGATAACTTCGTCACAGCAGGGATAGAAAGTGGCTTAGATGCTATAACTGTAGTCGAAGCAGCCATTAAAGCCGGTGCCAATCCTGAAGCTGTTGCTCAGGCAGCCATTTTAGCTGGTGCAGACCCTACAGACGTTGCAGCTGCAACAGCCGCTGGCGGACCAGCAGCTACAGGCCCGAACGCTATTCCAGGCCAGACAGGCACAACTCTATCTCCTCCCCCATTTGGCAATAATGCGGGTAGTGGCGGCGGCGGAAACCCAAGCCCAACTTAAGTATTTAATTAATAAAAAAGCGCCTAAAGGCGCTTTTTTATTAATTCAGATTTAACTTTTGATATTTTACTGAAATATCTATTTAGTATATTCACTTCTTATTAATAGAAATTTATATGTTGGCTTTTGATTTATGGATAGATCATCTGATCGCACGTTGTTTTATTTCTTTTTAGGCATTTTAATTTGGGCACCTTTACCTTTAGCCAGTAACCGGCTTTGGTCTCTATCTCTTTTATGCGCGTTGATACTGCTATTATCTACCTCTGTCCTTTATCAGCAGTTAAAGAATAATTTAACGCTCTCAACCCCATTAAAAAGATCATTACCAATTATTGGACTCTTCTCTATAGGGACGTTCTGGGTAAGTCTGCAGGCAATTCCAGCATTAAATCTATCTATCTCTCCAACCGATAGTCTGCATGATGCTGTTTGGGGTTGGTGCCTATTAGCCATGTTCTGCTTGACCTTACAACTCGTACGAAATAACTCTCGGATAATGCTGACGGGCTATGTATTAGTAGGATCAGCCCTATTCCAAGCGGTGTATGGCAGCCTGATGACCTTTACTGGTTTTGAGTTTTCATTTCTCATTCCTAAAGAGAGTTACCAAGGGGTTTCAACAGGTACCTTTATCAACCGCAACAGCCAAGCCGGTTACTTAGTCATGTGTGTATCTATAGGCATAGGCTTGATGATATCTACCTTAAAAGATGAAGCTTCATATAACTGGAGAGAGCGCAGCCGCCGCTGGCTTACAGCGCTGTTAAGTAAGAAAATAATTCTGAGAATCGCCTTATTAATAATAGTTTCCGGGTTAGTAATGACTCATTCTCGAATGGGAAACACGTCATTTTTTGCCAGTTTAATGATTATGGGAGTGCTAGGTTTAGTTTTGAGCCGCAAAGCTACTCGAAGCATGGTTATTTTACTAAGCAGTTTACTTATCTTAGATATCTTTGTTGTAGGTACGTTCTTTGGTGTACAAGAAGTCGCTGATAGACTTCAAAATACAAATATAGAGAAAGAATCACGTGATGAAGTCGCTAAAGCCACAATTGACCTTATGCAACCCCAGCTATTAACTGGCACAGGAGCGGGAACCTTCTATACAGCCTTTCCCGAATACAGAACAGAAGACGTTGGACGCGGGTTTTATGTAAATACACATAATGATTACCTAGAGTTTAGTTCTGAGTTTGGTTTATTAGGTACGCTTCCCTTAGGTTTTGTACTATTAATTAGCTTAGGCGCGGGACTCTACGCGCAATATAAACGACGGAATAAGTTGCTCAGAGGGATCGCTTTTGGCTCATCTATGTCGATTATTGCCATGCTGATTCACGCTACCGTTGATTTCAATCTCCAGATGCCAGCTAACGCTTTAACCTTTATGGTGATATTAGCTTTTACATGGATATCCGTATTTAAAGAGAATAAACGAAAAATGTAGGAGGCCAGCCTCTGGCCGAAGATGTTTAGGTTTTATCGGGTTCGGCGCGTAATTCTTCGCTCTCACAACCGTTCTGGGCATAAAGGTGCTCTTCCACACCGAATATATAGGTTATTAAGGACATAGTTATGAATCGCATAGCAGAAGAACCTAAACAAAAAGATTGGTTTGAAAATGGCCTTATGCAACGCTTACCTAGCGATATGCACGATAGCTTTACGGCTGAACAGATCGCAGCCTTAAAAGTTGCTTTTGGTGCACGTAAATGGGGAAAACATCCAATAGACCTACGTGGCACTGTCAATCTCTGGTCATGGCGCTATTATTTTGTGTTCTTAATGGGCCGCAACCAACGCTCGCTCAGCCGTAGGGAAAGACGAGTTTCTTTAATTATAAAAACCCTTTTTATATTTCTATTCTTAATCTTTTCAACCTTACTAGGACTACTAGTGCTTTATTTAGCAAAGTCCGCAGCAGGAATAGATCTTATTCCAGGCTTTTCATTCGGCGTCTGGGGTTGGTTCAAAGAAACCTTTTTGTAAAATCTGGGAGACCAGCCCCAGACCAAAGGACGTTGATCAAAGTGATATTTTTCGCTCCAACGTCCTTTAAAATATAAAAGGCTAACTCCCGCCAAAATCGAAACATTCTTACTTTGCGATAACGCTACGCCCACGACCAATACCGTAATAAGCTAGTCCGTAACGCTCCACTTGCTGTGGATCATAAAGATTTCTGCCATCGAAAATAACTGGCTGACGCAAAGTCCCCTTAATTAGCTCAAAATCTGGAGCCCAAAAAGCCTTCCATTCAGTACAAATAACAAGAACATCCGCGCCTTGTAGTGCACTTTCTTTAGTTCCCACTAATTCCAGATCTTCTCTGCACCCATAAATCCTCTGAGCTTCCTCCATTGCTTCCGGATCATACGCACGAACTTTTACCCCTTTATCCCACAGCGATTGCATAAGAACACGGCTGGTTGCTTCTCGCATATCATCGGTCTTAGGCTTAAAAGACAATCCCCACAGCGCTATTGTTTTACCTGATAAATCGCCATCGAAATAACGATTAATTCGATCAAATAAGACCTCTTTTTGACGATAGTTTACCGCCTCGACTGATTTTAGAAGTTGAGCATCGTAATTAATGCTATCAGCAGTATGCACTAACGCTTGTACATCTTTCGGGAAACATGAGCCTCCATATCCACACCCAGCATAGATAAAGTGATAGCCAATTCGCTCATCCGACCCAATGCCTCGACGCACATTTTCTATATCAGCACCAAGGTATTCAGCAAGGCGGGATATCTCGTTCATAAAGCTAATTTTGGTTGCTAGCATACAATTAGCCGCATATTTGGTTAACTCTGCGCTGCGAACGTCCATAAAAATTATGCGATCATGATTACGATTACAGGGAGCGTATAGCTCTCTCATTTCAGCTTTCACATATTCACTGGCAGTACCAATAATTATACGATCAGGACGCATACAGTCATTAACCGCAGCTCCCTCTTTTAAGAACTCAGGGTTTGATACAACATGATGTTCTATCATCTCTCCACGCGCAGCCAATACCTCGGCTACTTGAGCAGATACCTTGTCTGCCGTTCCAACAGGTACAGTGGACTTATCTACAATAATTTTTTTCGAAGTCATATACGTTGCTATAGTTTCAGCAACAGATAAAACATATTGGAGGTCGGCTGCCCCATCTTCATCCGGCGGAGTTCCTACAGCAATAAATTGAATCTCAGCGTGATTAATCCCTTCCGCCGCATCCGTCGTAAAACACAACCGGCCTTCACCATAATTCCTTTCAACAATAGCTGTTAAGCCCGGTTCATAGATTGGAATAATCCCACTTTTTAGATTATCTATTTTATGCTGATCAACATCTACACATACCACATCATGGCCAAAATCAGCTAAAACCGCGGCCTGAACCAAACCAACATAACCTACACCAAAAACTGTAACCTTCATCTATCACTCTTCCGTCATCATCAATTAACCCATATGTATACCTATAATGAGTGAAACAATTATTTCAGAAGCATTGCATTTATATGACGACGATAAGCGCTCATATAGGAGATAAACCTCTGATTGAAGCGTTTGGTGTTTTTATGGGGATCTGAGCGTAATGCATTCGCTAGGGGCCAGTGTAAGGGGCCAGCCTTTATGCCCGAAAGGGTATCTGGCCGAAGGGTGGCAATCCTAGCGTAATTCATTCGCTCACGGGGTGAGCTCCTACAGGTGAGGTTGATGTTTTGATTGGATTAGGCGCGTGATTCTTTCGCTCGGGACCCGGGCTCCTACAGGTTAGGTTGGAGTGAGTGCCTACAGGTAGATGCAATCCCACCACGGGTATTCTCTTATGCTCCTTACAATACCGGCCCTCACGGGATTGAGGACAATGTATCTAGCGATATCTTTTATATCTTCTTCCTTTCGCAGCGCATGATCATAAAAGCCTTTTTGCCAAATTTTACCCGCTTTATGGGTTATAAAAACTTTTAAAAGGCGCACGGTGTCAGATAACTTTTTCCGGTCGTTTAATTGCATTAGCCAATGAATATGGTCTGGCATTATGACGAAGGCGATGGTGGTTGCCTCTTGCGTTAAACGTTTAATGGAGTGTACCGCGTGCTTTGCGAGATAGGGGTCAGAGAAAACTGGACGCCGATTAGCGCAAGTTAATGTGAGGTGGTAGATCTGATTTGGTTGCGAATAGCGCCCGACCCGCAATGATTGAGCATTGGCTTTTTGCATCTCCACATCCTTGTGAATTTATGCGTTATATATCAGTTTTTTTGAAAGTGTAGCATAAGATTTGTGGTTTGAATTGGGCATGGTCCGTAATTTTATCGCCCGGGTATGGCGCGTAATTCATGGACCCAAAGGCCATGTAGGAGGCCAGCCTCTGGCCGAAGGGGTTGGGATTTGGGTTTGAATTGGGGATCGGAGCGTAAATTCATTCGCTCTGGGTTCCGCGCGTAATTCTTCGCTCACGGGGTGAGC
This sequence comes from Neptuniibacter sp. 1_MG-2023, assembly GCF_030547185.1. Classification (GTDB taxonomy): domain Bacteria; phylum Pseudomonadota; class Gammaproteobacteria; order Pseudomonadales; family Balneatricaceae; genus Neptuniibacter. Next base: position 180,070 of record NZ_JAUOQR010000002.1, on the reverse strand, counting down.
TCCTACAGGGAGGGGGGGGTGCTTTATAGGCATAAAAAAAACGGCGACTTCCTGCACAGAATCGCCGTTCGGTATCTACCCCCTTGAAAAAAAGCGCCTCCGAAGAGGCGTTGAGCCAAGGGATTGGTAAATTGATTTAGTCGCTGATTATAAAACCAGTCGACGAATGTCGCTAAGTAAGCTGTTTAGGTAAGTAAGGAATTTACCTGCATCGCCGCCGTTGATTGCACGGTGATCGTAAGATAAGCACAATGGCAGCATCTTACGTGGTTCAAACTCTTTACCGTTCCAACGGGGTTCGATATCCGCTTTAGAAACACCCAATATCGCTACTTCAGGCGCGTTAACAATTGGTGTAAAGCCTGTACCACCAATGCCACCTAAGCTTGAGATAGTGAAGCATGCACCCTGCATCTCTGCGGGTTTTAGCTTACGATCTTTAGCTTTACCTGCTAGCTCAATCGCTTCAGTTGATAGTTCGTAGATGCTCTTCTTATCTGCATCTTTAATCACTGGAACCATCAAACCATTTGGTGTATCCACTGCCATACCGATGTTTACATATTTTTTATAAACAATATGTTCGCCGTCAGCATGTAGTGATGCGTTGAACTTAGGATGGGCTTTAAGCGCCATAGCGATCGCTTTTAGCATGAACGGCAGTGGCGTTAAACGCACACCTGATTTAGCCGCTTCATCCTTCATCTCTTTACGGAACGCTTCTAGGTCAGTGATATCCGCTTTGTCGAACTGTGTAACATGCGGGATATTCAACCAGCAGCGGCTCATGTTGTCGCGAGTGATCTTAGCTATTTTGCTAAGCTTCTCTACTTCAACTTCACCAAACTTACTGAAATCAATTTCAGGGATTGCAGGAATACCTGAACCACCTGTAACTGCACCACCTTTCGGTTTTTCAGCTAACTGTTTCAGCGCGCTCTTAACATAAGCTTGGACATCTTCTTTTAAGACACGACCGCGACGTCCTGTACCTGAAACTAAAGACAGCTCTACACCAAATTCACGGGCGATTGCACGCACCGATGGACCTGCATGTACAGATTTGTTTTTCTTCTCTAATTCAGCGGTATTTAGATTAGTCGTCGATGCTGGAGCCGGAGCCGCTTTTGCTGGAGCAGAGGCCGCTGGCGCTGACGCAGAAGCCGTTGGTGCTGATGCAGCGGCGGGTGCCGGAGCAGCAGAACCTGCAACTTCTAATTCAAGTAGCAAATCGCCTTCATTAACCGTATCGCCATCTTTGATCTTCATGGAGATAACAACACCGCCTTTAGGTGCAGGTACTTCCATTGATGCTTTATCGGTTTCTAATACGATAAGGCTGTCACCTTCTGCGACGGTGTCACCATCCTTAACAAGGACTTCAACAACATCTACATCAGTAGCGCCGGATAGATCAGGAACCAGTACATTCTCTTTGCCACCTGCTACAGGAGCAAGGGCTGCTTGCGGAGCAGGCGCAACTGCGGCCTGAGACGTTTCTGCCTGAGGCGCCTCAGCTTGAGGCTGGCCTCCTACACTTAGATCAGCCAAAAGATCGCCTTCGTTAACCGTATCACCTTCTTTGATCTTCATGGAAACAACAACACCGGCTTTAGGGGCTGGCACTTCCATAGATGCTTTATCGGTTTCTAGTACGAGCAGGCTATCGCCTTCTTCAACACTGTCTCCATCTTTAACTAAGACTTCGACAACATCTACATCCGTTGCACCTGATAGGTCAGGGATTAAGATCCCTTCAACCACACTCGCTGTTGCAGCCGCAGGCTGACTGACAGGTGCCGGAGCTGACTCAACAGGCGCTGGCGCTTCAGCAACTTCAACAGGCGCTGCTTCCGCAGATGCACCTGTATCCAGATCAAGAAGGACATCACCTTCATTAACCTGATCATCAACATTAATTTTTACGGAAACCACGGTACCACTATGGGTAGAGGGTACTTCCATTGACGCTTTGTCTGTTTCCAGAACAATCAAGCTGTCGCCTTCGCTAATAGTGTCACCAGCGCTAACTAGCACTTCGACTACATCAACATCAGTTGAGCCTGATAAGTCAGGAACTGTAATTGTGATAATACTCACGATAAATCCTCCAGTTCTAAGCCGTTAGAAGTTCAACGTAGACTTAAACAGTCCACGGTGCCGGTTTAGCCGGGTTAATGTTGAACTTCTGCATGGCTTTAGCGACTTCAGCGCCTTCAACCTTGCCCTCTTCTTGAAGCGCTTTCAGCGCCGCAACAACAACGTAGTAGCGGTTAACTTCAAAGAATTCACGTAGTTTAGTACGCGTATCAGAGCGGCCGAAACCATCCGTACCTAGAACTTTAAAGTTACGAGGAATATATTCACGCAACTGATCAGCATAAGTACGCATGTAGTCAGTCGATGCGATAACCGGACCTTCACCACGGCTTTCAATACACTGAGTTACATAAGCTTTCTGAGGCTCAGATTCTGGATTTAGCATATTCCAACGAGCGACTGACATCGCTTCGCGACGCAACTCATTAATGGACGTAGTGCTCCAGACATCAGATTCGATACCATATTCATCACGCAGAATATCCGCCGCAGCTTCAACTTCACGTAAGATCGTGCCACAACCCATTAGCTGAACGCGCTTATCTGCGTCTTTACCTTCTTTAAGAAGATACATACCTTTGATAATGCCTTCTTCAGCACCTTGTGGCATCGCTGGGTGGTGGTAGTTTTCGTTCATAGTCGTGATGTAGTAGAAACGGTTTTCCTGTTCCTGATACATGCGACGCATACCATCCTGAACAATAACAGCCAGTTCATAGCCGTATGTAGGATCGTAAGATTTACAGTTTGGAATCATCTGTGCCATTAGGTGGCTGTGACCATCCTGATGCTGTAGACCTTCACCATTTAGCGTTGTACGGCCAGAAGTAGCACCGATCAAGAAGCCACGTGCCTGCATATCGCCCGCTGCCCATGCTAAGTCCATAACACGCTGGAAACCAAACATAGAGTAGTAGATATAGAACGGAACCATTGTGCAGTTATTGTTTGCGTAAGAGGTAGCCGCAGCCATCCACGCAGACATAGCACCCGCCTCATTGATACCTTCTTCTAAGATCTGACCTGTTTTAGATTCTTTATAAAACATGATCTGATCAGAGTCATGTGGCACATAACGTTGTCCAGCAGAGGTATAGATACCTAACTGACGGAACATACCTTCCATACCAAATGTACGCGCTTCATCAGGCACAATAGGTACAACACGCTCACCCATTTTTTTGTCTTTAACCAGTGTACTCATTACACGGTTAAGAACCATTTGGGTGGAAGCTGTACGCTTACCGCTATCTTTTAGCTGACCTTCAAAGTCAGATAGTGGCGGCGTTTCTAGTTTTTCAAATTCAGTACGACGTACAGGATAGAAACCACCTAAGCTTTCACGACGCTCGAACATGTATTTCATTTCAGGTGAATCAGGTGCTGGACGGTAATAAGGTACGTCCTTCAACTGCTCATCTGACAAAGGAATATTAAAACGATCTCGGAAATCTTTTAGATCATCGATAGCCACTTTCTTCATGGAGTGGGTATCGTTTTTCGCTTCGCCTGATTTACCTGTGCCGTAACCTTTTACAGTCTGCGCAAGAATAACCGTTGGCTGACCTTTGTGATTGACCGCTTCATTGTAAGCAGCGAAAACTTTATAAGGGTCATGACCACCACGGTTCAGGTTCATGATATCGTCATCAGAAAGATCTGCGACTAACTCAAGAAGCTCTGGGTATTTACCAAAGAAGTGTTCACGTGTGTAAGCACCGCCGTTCGCTTTGTAGTTTTGCAACTCACCGTCGCATACTTCATCAAAACGTTTCTGTAATAAGCCTTTTGTATCTTTCTCAAAAAGAGCGTCCCAATGACGACCCCAAAGACACTTAATAACATTCCAGCCTGCGCCGTGGAAGATACCTTCAAGCTCTTGAACAATCTTACCGTTACCACGTACAGGCCCATCAAGGCGCTGCAAGTTACAGTTCACAACAAAAATAAGATTTTCTAAGCCTTCACGACCTGCAAGAGAGATAGCACCAAGAGATTCTGGCTCGTCACACTCGCCATCACCCAAGAACGCCCATACTTTTCGATCGCCGCGATCAATTAGATCACGTGCCGATAGGTAGCGCATAACATGTGCTTGATAGATTGCTTGAATTGGACCTAGACCCATAGATACCGTTGGGAACTGCCAAAAATCAGGCATTAACCACGGATGAGGGTAAGAAGGAAGACCATGACCATCAACTTCACGACGGTAGTTATCCATCTGCTCTTCAGATAGGCGCCCTTCTAAATAAGCACGTGAGTAGATACCGGGAGAGATATGTCCCTGGAAAAAGACCATGTCAGATTCCTGACCTTCATTTCCACGGAAAAAATAGTTAAAACCGATATCGTAAAGTGTTGCAGAGGAGGAGAAAGAGGAGATATGACCACCTAGGCCATCATCATTATCGTTAGCACGCATAACCATTGCCATTGCGTTCCAACGGATAAATGAGCGGATGCGGCGTTCCATAAATAGATCGCCAGGCATACGTGCCTCATCTTTCACCGAAATTGTATTGCGGTAAGGCGTTGTCAACACACAGGAGGAATCAACACCTATGTCATTCGCTTTTTCACCTAACTTTCTTAAAATATATTTTGCGCGATCATCACCATCATTCTTGGCAACAGATTCAAGCGCATCCAACCATTCTTGTGTTTCAATTGGATCAACGTCATCAATAATGTCTTGCACTTTGACCTCTCCACTCTAAGTTAACGCAACGTACACAAGGGATCTAAGTGATCCCTTTTGTTGTTATAGCTTTTTGCCTGCTGCCTCGCTTACCTTTGAAAGCACAAAAAGACCACAGGACAAGCCTTATAGTAATTATCTTGTAGTAATACTACATAAATATTAATAGAGAATCTAGTTATCGAGAACTTTTACTGCTTAAGTAGTAAAAAAGACGACCCAAGTCAAAAGACTTTGTAATTTTAGTACAATTATAAGCCTGTGCTAATATTCGCTCGCCGCAACGCTCTCTCTAAACGTGTATTTTCACGTTCCCCTTCAAGCAAGGCGTCTTCAACATAAGCTAAATGATGATGAGCTGCTTGGCGTGCTTTCTCTGGATCACCATCCAAAATAGCATCCATGAGAACCTTATGCTGATCATGTATCTTTTCTCTATATTCTGAGCGCGGATAAATATTCTTTAAGTTATCCCAAATATGCTCACGAAGCAGACTAAAGAGAGCTCGCATCATGTGCAGCAAAACCATATTGTGCGTCGAGGCCGCTATAACTAAGTGAAAGTCGACATCTGCATACACCTCTTTCTGTATCTCTTTACTGTCGTGATAATGCTGCAGATCAGCATAGGCCTTCAAAATAGCCTCTTTATCTGCTGGCGTACTCCTAAGCGCAGCATAGTAAGCAGCAACCCCTTCCAATGCATGACGAAACTCTAAAAGATCATACTGAGCTTCGGGATGGGTCCTAAATAGTTCTAGTAGAGGATCGGAAAAAGATCCACCTAAATCTTCAGATACATAGGTCCCTCCCCCCTGACGACTAATCAAAAGCCCCTTAGCTGCTAATTTTTGCACCGCTTCCCGCAGAGAAGGACGTGATACTTCAAACTGCTTTGCCAGCTCTCTTTCAGGAGGTAATTTCTGTCCAGGTTTCAGAATCCCTTCCAGAATCATAGTCTCCATTTGCCCCATTATCACATCTGAAATCTTAGGCTGTTTAACCCGACTGTAACTCATATTTTTCACTCAAATAATATTGGTATGACCAATACCAATACTAGATTATTCCAATGGAGCAAAACAAGTCCTGTTGTTTTTTTATTCTTAAATCCATTCCAAAGTAGTATAAATATGCACCGGATTACAATAGTTGCAAACAATTAATACTCTTTATTAAATCTAGACTATGGTTACTAAAACCAAAAAATAGATTGACAGACGCTGCTCAAAAAAAATACAGTAGGAAGTCTCTTATGGTAAATTGGTAATACCAATTGAGATTAGTGCAGTGCAGCATATATTTCTATCTATGGAAATCACCACTGCCGGTAACAACACTCTAACTATAAAAAAATAAATCTCTAGAGGATGTGACATGAAAAAGTTCGCCAAGTCTTTAATCTCCGCTGCTGTGCTTACAGCTGCTGTGGCAAGCGTATCAGCCCCAGTACAGGCCGCCGATAAACTACTTCTTAAGACTCCTATCGCTTTCGGCTCTCACCTACCTGCTTTGGGAACACCCATCGTTTGGGTTGCTAATCAGCTAAAGCTTGTAAGCGATGGCAACATGAGAATGAAAATCTACGAGCCAAGCAAACTCGTTAGTCCTAAAGAGATTTTAGATGCAGTATCTTCAGGTAAAGTGAACTCAGGTTACGCAACAGCAGGTTATTGGCAGGGTAAAATTCCAGCCGCTGCACTTTTCTCCGCAGTTCCTTTCGGCCCAGAAGCTGGCGAATATATGGCATGGTTGTACTACGGTAACGGCATGACCTTGTACCAAGAGATGTATGACACTGCAGGCTATAACGTAAAAGTAATGCCATGTGCAATTATCTCTCCTGAAACATCAGGCTGGTTTGCGAAACCTATTGAGAAACCAGAAGACCTTAAAGGTCTGAATATGCGTTTCTTCGGCCTAGGCGCGTCCGTTATGGAGAAATTAGGGGTAGGTACAGTTCAGCTGCCTGGCGGTGAGATTTTTGGCGCATTAGAGAAAGGTGCAATCGATGCATCTGAGTTCTCTCAACCGGCTATTGATCAGCGTTTAGGCTTCCACAAAATTGTTAAGTACAACTACTTCCCAGGCTGGCACCAACAAGCCACTATTTTCGAGCTGTTAATTAACAAAGACACTTGGAACGGCATGAGCAAAGGTCAACAGGCGCTGCTGGATACAACTTGTAAAGCTTCAATCACTAACTCTATCGCTGAAGGTGAAGCGATGCAGTTCCCTGTAATGGAAAAAGCGAAAGAAAATGGCGTTCATATCCGTTACTGGAATGAAACTATGCTAAGCACCTTCAAAACCACATGGGATGAAGTAGCTGCTGAAAAATCGGCTGAAGATCCATTCTTCAAGAAAGTTTGGGATGACCTAAGCACATTCCGTAAAGGTTATGACCTTTGGGAAGCGAATGCATTCCTGCCTCGTGCAACTAAGTAATGCAACATAACTTCGGAAGCGTCTAGATTTCTGAAGCACAGGGTAGCGAGGGCTACCCTGTTTATTCTTTGGAGAGAAAAGAACCTATCTAGTGTGGCGCTTTAATCTATCCATAGAATATTTTTATAACTATAAATAAATCAATTCTGTTGTATGTGCACGATACGACATAGACTTGATGATGAACAAAAAAGGTACGTTTCAGTGACTGAAAACGATACACTGCCCCGAGTACCACTCGCGGATGCAATTGATAAATTCATTCAGCGAATAGGTCAAACCATTGCTTGGACTTATGTCCTTCTAGTATTGGTCATCATACTCCAAGTTACTTTACGCAAAGGTTTTTCTAGCGGCTTAATCGCTTTAGAAGAGCTGCAATGGCATCTCTATTCTATTGGCGTAATGTTTGGATTATCTTATGCCCAAACAACAAATTCCCATATTCGCGTAGACCTTTTTTATGCACGCCTACGTGCTCGCACAAAACGTATTATCGAAGTCGTTAGCATTGTTACGCTTGTGATGCCATTCATTATTGTCATTTTCCTACATAGCCTAGATTTTGTTGCCGAAGCATGGCGTGTTAATGAATCCTCAGAAGCTTCTTCAGGCTTACCCTGGCGTTGGTTAATAAAAAGCGTCATCCCATTAAGCTTCGGACTACTTGGGCTAGCAGTTATCTCGCGTTTTATTCGAGATATTACTTTATTAATTAAAGGTGACGACTGATGGATGCGAATGAGATTCTCGTTATCGCGATGTTCCTATCTTTCATCGCTCTACTCTTCACAGGCATACCTGTTGCTTGGGTTTTAGGCGGTATAGGTATTGCTTTCGCTTTTTTAGGCCAATTTGCAGATAACAATCTAGATACTATGACCGGTCTAGATTACACCACCCTTGGACTGGTGGTGAATCGCTTATGGACCATTATGGAAAACTGGATATTGGTCGCACTCCCCATGTTTATATTTATGGGGATCATGCTGGATAAATCTGGTGTCGCAGAACGTCTGATGAAGTCCATGCAGGAGCTATTTGGACGTGTACATGGTGGTTTAGCTATAACAGTGACCGCGATCGGTATTATTCTAGCCGCCTCTACCGGTATTATTGGGGCCTCAGTAGTACTTCTCGCTGTAATGTCATTACCCGCTATGACAAAGCAAGGCTATAACATGCCGCTCGCTTTAGGCACAATTGCATCAGCAGGCACGTTAGGTATTTTGATTCCACCAAGTATCATGCTGGTAATTATGGCTGATCAATTAGGTTTGTCGGTCGGCGACCTATTTATGGGTGCGGTGTTTCCCGGCCTGATGCTAGGTATGTTCTATATCCTCTACATTTTAATTCGCGGTAAGTTAAGACCTGAAGACCTGCCTGTCCCAGATGATGCTAAGCCCGTTACCCCCGCAATTATTTTTAATGTATTAAAAGATGTATTACCTACAGTAGCTTTAATTGTCGTAGTACTCGGCTCAATCTTTGCAGGTATTGCAACCCCTACAGAAGCCTCCGGTGTGGGTGCATTTGGCGCTACATTACTCGCTATATACAACCGACGTTTTAGCATTCCTGTGCTTAAAGAGGTGATTGGCGGCACAATGAATACAACGGCATATATCTTTGCCATTTTTATCGGTGCAACCTGTTTCGCTCTTGTACTTCGTGAGTTAGGCGGCGACGAGATGATCGAATCCTTCCTAACAGGCCTGCCTTTTGGTCCTTATGGGATTATCTTCTTTATTCTTGGTGTTATCTTTTTGCTTGGCTTCTTTTTGGACTGGATTGAGATCACGCTTATCATCCTGCCCTTATTAGCCCCTGTAATATCAGCTCTCGGGCTCGATATATCAGCACCTGGTATAGATAACCCAGAACTGGTTTGGTTTGTCATGCTCGTTGCCATGGCCTTGCAAACATCTTTCTTAACCCCACCCGTTGGGTTCGCCCTCTTCTATTTAAAAGGCGTTTGCCCTCCGAATGTAAAAATTACTGATATTTATAAAGGTGTCATTCCGTTTATCTGTATTCAGTTAGTTGCCCTATTAGTGCTGGTTTTCTGGCCTCAACTGGTGCTGTGGTTACCAACCATCGCCTATAACTAACGAGTAACGCTGGGGCTCTATATTTAAACGAAATAACGAGCCCCTTTTTTAAATAACACTATTTTTTCTTCATAAGTAAGTGAGGTATGAACAATGCAACAGGGCCATCAGGATTTCTATAATGCACTTCGGGAGTTTATCCCCGATACGCGCCTGATTACAGACCCTCTTCGCACCCTAGCCTATGGTACGGATGCTAGTTTCTATCGTTTAATTCCGCAGATTGTCGTGCGTGCTAGCAATGAAGAAGAGATCATTAAAATTGTAAAACTAGCAGATCGGCACAATACCCCAGTCACCTTCCGCGCAGCTGGAACAAGTCTATCCGGCCAAGCAATTACTGACTCCGTACTAGTTCAACTAGGCGATGGCTGGGATAACTATGAGATCAGCGATGATGGTAGCACCATCAAACTTCAACCGGGTGTTATTGGTGGCAATGCCAATAAATACTTGGCGCCTCTAAATAAAAAAATAGGTCCCGATCCCGCCTCAATTAACACCGCTAAAATAGGTGGTATCGCGGCGAACAATGCCAGCGGTATGTGCTGCGGCACGGCACAAAACAGTTATCGTACTCTAAACAGTATGCGTTTAGTTCTGGCTGATGGTTCTGTTCTCGATACTGCTGACCCAGACAGCATCAAAAACTTTCGCCGCTCCCATCATGTGCTACTAGATTCTCTGGATTGTTTAGCCCAGCAAACACGTACTAATGATGAATTGCGCGAGCGTATTGAGCATAAGTATCGTTTAAAAAATACGACAGGTTATGCCTTAAATTCATTGGTTGATTACGAAGATCCCATTGATATATTGCAACACCTGATGATAGGTTCAGAGGGCACATTAGGCTTCATCTCAAACATCACTTACAACACAGTGGATGAGCATGAAAATAAAGCCACTGCGCTAATCTTCTTCAATACCGTACGTACTACTTGCGAAGCTGTCGCTATACTCAAGAAAACACCCGTTTCAGCTGTAGAGCTAATGGATCGTGCCGGCCTTCGTTCTATAGAAAATAAAGCAGGAATGCCGCCTTTTATCAAAGAGCTTCCTAATGACGCAGCGGCCCTTTTAGTTGAAACCCGCGCAGCAGATGCTGACACACTTCAACAGCAAGTAACTGAAATTACTGAATCAATCTCTAGTTTAGAAACAACTAAGCCTATTGAGTTTTCAACAGACCCTGCGGTTAATGCGCAGTTTTGGGCAATACGTAAAGGCTTATTCCCAGCGGTGGGTGCCGTTAGACTTACAGGCACAACCGTTATTATTGAGGATGTGGCCTTCCCCGTTGAGCAGCTTGCAGATGCAGTCTATGATCTACACCAACTGTTTATTAAGTGGAACTATAGCGAAGCACTGATCTTTGGCCATGCCTTAGAAGGCAATTTACATTTTGTTTTCACTCAGTCTTTTGATACGCAAGATGAAATCGATCGCTATGACGGGTTAATGGACGAAGTGTGCAAACTAGTTGTACATAAATACAACGGATCCCTTAAAGCTGAGCATGGTACAGGCCGTAATATGGCCCCTTATGTAGAGATGGAATGGGGCGCAGATGCTTACCGACTTATGTGGGAGTTAAAAGAACTCTTCGATCCTCGTAGTATCTTAAACCCTGGCGTTATTCTTAATAAAAACAATCATGTTCATTTAGAGAACTTAAAATCTTTACCCGCTGCCGATGAACTTGTGGATAAGTGTATAGAGTGTGGTTTTTGTGAACCTACCTGTCCATCCCGCGCATTAACCTTAAGTCCACGGCAACGTATAGTACTGTGGCGCGAAATTGCTCGTTTAGAGAAAAGCGGGGATGATCCTGAACGGCTGGCAACATTAAGAAAAGAGTATCAATATCAAGGAACTGACACCTGTGCAGCTTGCGGTTTGTGCTCCACAACCTGCCCTGTTGGTATTAATACAGGCGATCTTACTCGCTCTATTCGCAGCCGTAAGAATGAGAACCATACCAAACTTGCCCAATGGCTAGCTAAACACTACGGTGGATTAACAACAGCTACACGTGCCACTTTTAAAGTCGCCGATATAACGCACGGCGTAATAGGCACTAAGGCAATGAGTGCAATTACCAATAGCGCACGTAAAATAACAGGCGGCCTTGTTCAGCAGTGGACACCCTCCATGCCCAAAGCAGCACCTAAAGTGAAGGCATACCAACCTAAAGCTAGTGAAACAGGTCCTGAGGTTGTCTATTTACCGAGCTGTGCAAGTCGTACTATGGCGCCATCCCGCGGTGAAGAAGATCAAACCCCGCTAGCAGATAAAACGCTTCAACTTTTAAGGAAAGCAGGATTCCAAGTCATTATCCCTGAAGGTCTTGATAATCTATGCTGTGGTATGCCCTTCCAATCAAAAGGCATGTTCGAAGCAGCAGATTACAAAGCTAATGAGACCGAACGCTTTTTATTGGAATGTACTGATCAAGGTAGAATTCCTGTGTATTCTGACACAAGTCCTTGCAGCCTTCGTTTACAGGAAAATATGGATGCTAAAATCAAGCTCTATGATAGCATCGACTTTATCGATCAGTTTGTATTGGATCGCTTAGTCGTCACCCCAACAGCAGAACAGATTGCTTTGCATATCACCTGTAGTGCTACACGTATGGGACAAGCTGACAAGATTAAACGCATTATTAATAAGTGCTCAAGCAACGTAGTGATTCCTGATCAGATCACTTGTTGTGGCTTTGCTGGTGATAAGGGCTTTAGTACACCAGAATTAAACGCCTCGTCTTTACGGACGTTAAAAGACCAAGTAAAAACATGCACGACTGGCTATTCAACTAGCCGTACCTGTGAAATTGGCTTAACCCATCACAGTGGAATTGATTACAAATCTATTGTTTATTTACTTGATCGTTGCAGCCAACCAAAACAGGTAAACGATAATAGTAATCCCGAAAACTCACAGATCTCGGTTCAACCGTTATAATCTGCTTTTAATAGAGGATATAGAAGATGGCACTCCCACAAATTGATACGATTCTTTACGCGACCTCTTTAGGCAAACACACTCGTCCAATTTTTCGCCAGGCGGTTAAACAAGCAAACCTCAACAATGCAAAGATCATTATGCTACACGTCGTTGAGCCTATGGGTGAAATGGGCCACGCTCTGATTCAACATTATGTAACTGAAGACGTTATTAAGAAAATGCATGATGAAGGGATCGAAGCAATCCATGAAACCATGAAAGCCCGCGTAGAAAAATTCTTTGTTGACGAGCTACAGAGCCTAGAAGAACCGATTGTATTAGATGTCGAGCACAAAGTTGCAGAAGGCAATCAAGCTGATGCAATTGTCAAAGCAGCTACGACCGTTAACGCTGACATGATTATCTTAGGGGCTGAAAACCGCTTTGGCCATCATAGTAATACCAGCCAGCAAGTTATTCGTAACGCTAAAGTACCTGTAATGGTTGTACCGACGGGTAAAAATTTCGAGTAAGGCACATCAAAGCTCTGCAAAAGGCTTAGTGATATTTAAGAAGGAAGCGGTACAGTGGATACACAAAGTCTTTTACTTGAGCGGATATTTCTAACCGTTTTCCCACTGGTGGCGATTGTCACCGTGGGATTTTACTATGCTCGACGCTATAAAATTGATATGACCACAGCCAACCAGGTCAATATCGATGTATTTGTACCAGCGCTAATTTTCTCAGTACTCTCTGCAGAATCCTTTGATTTAGTTCAGTTCCAAGACCTCGCTATATGCGCCGCAATCATTGTTATCGGCTCCGGCATTTTGCTATTCCCTTTCTGTAAGTTATTAGGGGTTCACCCCAAAACCTTTATCCCGCCAAATATGTTTAGCAATAGTGGTAACTTAGGTATACCACTGATGGTACTAGCGTTTGGGGAAGACGCTCTCTCCGCCGCTGTAGTCCTTTTCCTAGTGGAAAACCTGCTGCATTTCACGGTGGGCATCTACATCTTAGATCACAAAACTCGCCTAATCAGCTTACTAAAGATGCCAATGATTGCAGCCACGATTCTTGGCTTAGTCTGGAGTGGTTTTGACTTATCTGTTCCTCAAGCGGCTGCAACTTTTATCGAGATGTTAGGTCAGATTGCGATCCCATTGATGCTATTTGCATTAGGTGTTCGCATGACAAGCGTCGACCTAAAAAACTGGAAAATAGGTACTTATAGCGCCATTTTATGTCCCGCCAGCGGCATTTTATTAGCCTTAGCCTGCCAATATTTTATGCAACTTAACAGTGAGCAGTTTGCTTATTTAGTTGTATTTGGCGCGCTTCCTCCGGCGGTACTCAACTACATGATCGCCGAACGCTACAATCAGGAGCCTGAACAGGTCGCATCCATTGTACTCATAGGCAATATCGGCAGTTTGCTCTTTCTACCATTAACGCTGGCCTTTGTGCTATAAGATCTATCTGATGAACAGCATCCGATAAAAAACGTGTTATGAGTATAAAAATTGGGATTGATCTAGGCGGGACGAAAATAGAGGTCATCGCTATTAGCGAACAGGGGGAAACCTTATTCCGCCAGCGCACTCAAACACCTCAAGGTGATTACCACGCGACCTTAAATAGCATCGCTATGTTAGTTAACACTGCAGAGCAGACCTGTAAAAAAAGAGCTGAGCATATAGGTATTGGTATACCTGGTACTCTCTCACCTACAACGGGGCTAATCAAAAACGCCAACTCAACCTGTCTTATTGATAAAAGATTGGATGCTGATCTAGAAAAACTACTGAATCGCCCAATTCATATCGCCAACGATGCCGATTGCTTTGCACTTTCTGAAGCTATTGATGGCAGTGCCGCAGGCTATAAAAGTGCTTTTGGTATTATCTTAGGCACTGGAGTGGGAGCGGGTATTGTTATTAACAAAGCCTTACTTAGTGGACCTAATGCTATCTGTGGTGAATGGGGACACAACCCTCTTCCTTGGCCAAACACCTCTGATTACTTAGAACGGCACTGTTACTGCGGCAAACAAGATTGCATTGAAACTTTTCTATCTGGACCTGGGTTTTCATCTCATTTCCCAGCTAATACAAAACTCAGTACTACCCAAATATGGGAACAAGCAAGGCATGGGGATATAGAGAGCCAAAACTACTGCAATCTATATTTAGAGCAGCTAAGTAAAGCCTTAGCCTCCATTATAAATATCCTTGATCCCGAAGTGATTGTGCTCGGTGGGGGGCTTTCGAATATCGATGAGATCTATGCACAAGTTCCACAGCGACTAACAAAATATATATTCTCGGCTAGTACAATCCCAACCAAAGCTTTAACGCCAATAGTGAAAGCTAAATATGGCGACTCTAGCGGTGTGCGCGGCGCGGCTTGGCTATAAGGCCTGCGAACAAATGCACTATAGAGCGTATGCAGCACCATACTGAACTTATTCGCAGGCACAGAAACTATTTCTTCGCTTTATTTTCAGGCTTAGAAATCAGAATCGAAGCACGATTTTTCTCTACTGTCGCCGGTCCGATCCCTTTCACTTCGCTTAGCTGGTCCGCTGTCGAAAATGGCCCATTGGCTGTGCGGTAAGCAATAATCGCTTGAGCTTTTGCTGGGCCTACACCTATCAGCGACTCAGATATTTGCTCTGCCGAAGCGGTATTAATATCAACGGGGGCAGCAAAAGCTGAAAAAGAGAAAGTACAGATGGCTGCTATAAACAACGCACGAATAGAACCCAAAACTGAGCTCTTCAGAATAGAGTATTTCATTGTAAAATCCTTTTTAGTTCGATATTAGTCTGACTATCCTTAGTCAGACCTTATTTATAGCTTGCTTAACGGCTTAAATCAACGGTGTTAATTCCGCATCTATACGCGCCAAAGACTCTATAGGGGATTCCGCTTTAGTGATAGGCCGTCCTATTACTAGATAATCACTTCCTGCTTGAATAGCGCCTGAGGGCGTCATGATACGCTTTTGATCGCCTATATCCGCATCCGCGGGTCTAATGCCTGGGGTCACTAATTTAAAATCTGAGCTTATAATTTGGCGTAATGGCTTCACTTCTTGTGCAGAGCAAACAACTCCATGCAAACCACTCTTTTCTGTTAAAGCGGCTAGTCGCTTCACCTGCTCTAATGGATCTATATCTAATCCAATTTCTTGCAGATCCGAGCGTTCCATACTAGTCAAAATAGTTACTGCAATTAACAGGGTGTTAGTACCATTCACCTGTTCAAGCTCATTACGCGCAGCTTCCATCATCTTACGACCACCAGAAGCATGTACATTGACCATCCATACGCCCAATTCAGCAGCAGCTCTCACCGCTTTTGCTGTAGTGTTTGGAATATCATGAAATTTAAGATCTAAAAACACATCAAAGCCTTGCTGCTGAAGCGCTTCAACAATCCTTGGACCACAACAGGTAAACAGCTCTTTACCCACTTTAACGCGACAACGCTGTGGATCAAGCTGCTTAGCCATGGATAGAGCTTGTTCTTGATTGGGGTAATCTAACGCAACGATCACGCGTTTTTTATCTACTGACATATTCATTCTCTAAATTTGTTATTCGCCTTCAAGCCCTTGAATCGGCTTGGTTGTCCCCCAACTCTTACAAGATGGACACTGCCACAGCAGTGAGCGTCCTGAAAAACCACAACTGTTACATCGGTACACAGGCTTGGAGAGTTCCAGTTGACCGGTTAAACCGCGCAGAACAGTTAGACTATCCCTTGCACTTTCAGAACCATATTCTATATGAAGATCGATCAAACTATTAAACCCTTTTATAGAAGGGCGACGTTTTAATTCTTCAGTTATAAAACTTCCTGCTGCATAGATACCCCTATCTGATCGTATCTGTTCAGCTAAAGCTATAATAGCCGTCGTAGAAGGGGCTTGAGCTAAACAGGTGCGTAAGTATTCGGTATATTCTCGCTGCCCATTTACGTGGCTGTAACACTCACCTAAAAGCGGAATAGCCTCAGAAACAAAAAGTTTATCTAGCTTGGAGATTGCTTTCAGTTGCTTGATAGCTACTTTCCACTGACCTACGGCCATTGCGACACGAGCTTGCATAAAACAGACCCGAACATTATCCGCTTCAAACTGCTCTGCCCGTTTTAAATAATTGATCGATAAGGTCTGTTTTTTCTCTGTAATAGCTTGCTCTGCTAATTCACAGCAATAATGGGCTAACTCGGTAGCAATACTTCGCCTTTCTTCTGGATCAAGCTTTTGCGCCGCTTTCAGCGCTTGCTCCCATTCGCCCTCTTTCTCATAGAGCTTTATCAATAAACGTAGGGCTTTATGCTGAATACTTTTAGATGAGCCCGATTTTATGATCTCTTCCAATAAGTTTTCTGCCCTATCTAACAACCCTACCGCATAATAATCACGCGCTAGTGCCATCTGAATACGCATAAAATCTGATCGTGTTAAATCTGGACGCGCCAATAGCTTCTGATGGATCTGAATAGCACGATCCACATCACCTTTACGACGAAATAACTTAGCAAGGGAGAGATGCGCAGGAATTGTATCTGAATTGATTTCAAGGGCACGGATAAAGCTCTCAATCGCTTCATCCACTTTTTCATTCAGTAGGTAATCCAGCCCAGTAAAATATTCGCTACTTAGGCTGGTTTGCGGACATGAGACTTTACTTCGGCGATCTCTTCTACCAAGAAACCAACCAATAGCGATGGCAACAACTAACGGGATTATAAAAAGGTAGTTGCTAAATAGAGTATCTAAATTAAACGACATCTTTTAGGTTAGAAACTCTCAGCTGATCTAGCTCTTTCTGAGTCGTTGCAATCTTACGGCGAGCGGAACCTAATCGGGTTTTTAACATCCAAACAGTCATTACGCTTAACATTATGCCTATAAAACCACCCATCAAAAATGTCGCGATTAACCACAACGACAAGCTGGCTTCTGGCAGCTGGAAAAAGACCAAATCAATTACAACCTTTTCCGTATTGTGGATAGTAAACATAATCCCAATAAGCAGAACAGCCAAACAGAGCAATACAAAAACTATGGTTTTTAAAAAACGCACGGTCAAACAACCTCAGTAACTATTTTTGAATTGAATCATTTACTTGCTCTCTAAGCTCCTTACCTGGCTTAAAGTGCGGGACATACTTTGCGTCCAGTGATACAGATTCACCCGTTTTAGGGTTACGCCCTGTTCTTGGCGCACGGTAATGCAGTGAAAAACTTCCAAAGCCTCTTATTTCAATACGATCACCCTGAGACAAAGACTCTGTCATATGATCAAGCATTGTTTTTACAGACAGCTCAATATCTTTTACTGACAATTGATCATGGCGATCCACAAGGATTTCTATCAGTTCAGATTTAGTCATATCATGTTCCTCGATCTTTTGATCTTCTCGTAAACCGGAATTTACTCTGGGTCTGAGTCGACTTTATTCATCTGTGCTTTGATCAAGTCACCAATTGTAGTCGGACCAGATATCCGAGTTTCAGCTTGCTGACTAACGTTATCTAGCGCTTTCTTCTCTTGCTTTATTTCTAACTGCTTAATCGAAAGCGCTATAACACGGTTTCGACTATCGATATTAGTAATTAATGCTTCAACCTCATCGCCCACTTTATAGTGATCATTTAGGTTTTCAATTCGGTCTCGGGAGACTTCAGCAATTTTCACTGCGGCATTGATACCATCAGCTAAAGTAACAATTAACGCTTTATCTGTTATTTCTGAAACCTTGCCCTTAATAACGGCGCCTTTTGCTTTATCTGCAGTAAAATCTCTAAAAGGATCGGAATCTAACTGTTTAATCCCCAAAGCAATCCGCTCTCTTTCTGAATCGACCGAAAGCACCACGGCCTCAACCTCATCCCCTTTTTTGTATCTCTTAACTGCATCTTTATCGTTTTCGTCCCATGTAATGTCAGAAAGATGGACAAGACCATCAATACCACCATCAAGGCCGATAAATATACCAAAATCTGTAATAGAACGGATTTTTCCGCTAAGACGATCACCTTTAGCGTAAGTTTCAGAGAAGGCTAACCAAGGGTTCTTCTTACACTGCTTCATGCCCAGTGATATACGGCGCTTCTCTTTATCGATGTCTAATAACATCACATCGACTTCGTCTCCAACCTGAACCATTTTTGATGGATGAACATTTTTATTTGTCCAATCCATCTCGGAAACGTGAATAAGCCCTTCGATACCATTTTCAATTTCAGCAAAACAACCGTAATCGGTCAGATTGGTAACGCGCGCTTTTACTTGAGTTCCAACCGTATAATTGGAAATCAACTGTGTCCACGGATCGTCTGTCAGCTGTTTTAAACCAAGGGATACACGGCTTTTCTCTTTATCAAAGCGAAGCACTTTAACATCAAGCTCTTGGCCAACCGTTAATGTTTCACTTGGATGTCTAACCCGCTTCCAAGCGATATCGGTAATATGTAACAGACCGTCGATTCCGCCTAAATCAATAAAGGCACCATAGTCAGTAATATTTTTAACAATACCGTTGATCACTTGCCCCTCTTCCATGTTGGCAAGCAGCTGATCCCGTTCGATATTGTACGCCGCTTCCAGTACAGCACGGCGAGACACAACTATGTTGTTGCGCTTTACATCAAGCTTAACAAGCTTAAATTCTAATTCTTGGGATTCAAGATGAGTGGTATCTCTTACAGGACGAACATCCACCAACGAACCGGGCAGAAAAGCATGGATCGTGTTGACATCTACAGTGAAACCACCCCGAACTTTGCCTGTAATACGGCCACGGACGATCTCATCATTTTCGAAAGACTTTTCAAGCTCAAGCCAGATTTCAGCGCGTTTCGCTTTTTCACGCGAAAGCTGAGTAGCGCCAAATCCATCTTCCATCGACTCTAATGCGACTTTGACTTCAGACCCTATCTCAACACTCAGCTTGCCACTGTCATCCAAAAACTGATTACGCGGGATGACGCCTTCAGATTTGAGCCCTGCGTTGACAATGACAAAGTCATCCTCAATAGCAATTACGGTACCTGTGACTATAGCCCCAGGCGCCATTTCTAACTCTTGAAGACTCTCTTCAAATAGCTCAGCAAAGCTCTCGCTCATATCTATTTCATCCCGCATTCGATCGTTAGCGAAGCCCTTTATGCCTCGCATCATCCATTACAGCGGCCAGCACTTCCTCGATCGACATTGTCGTCGTATCCAGAATTACAGCATCTGCCGCAGGCTTAAGAGGAGCAACAGCACGATTCATATCACGATCATCTCGTGCTTGAATATCCTCTAATATAGCTTGAAGACTAGCATCGAGCCCTTTGTTTATCAACTGGTTATACCGGCGTGACGCGCGCTCTTCAGCACTGGCATCCAGATATATTTTCAAAGCAGCATCAGGGAAAACAACCGTCCCCATATCTCGACCATCAGCAATCAAGCCTGGTAATTCAGCAAAAGCACGTTGACGCTCCAATAAAGCATCACGTACTGCTGGTATTGCTGCGACTATAGAAGCGTCTTTACCTACCACTTCAGTACGAATCGCATCAGTAACCTCTTCACCCTCTAAAACAATCTGCACACTATTATCATCTCGTGCGATAAATTGAACATCCAGATGCGCAGCTAATACAACTAACGCCTCTTCATTATCAACCTCAACGCCATGATGACGAGCCGCTAAACCAACCAAACGGTAAAGAGCACCACTATCCAGCAGCTCCCAACCTAATTCTCGCGCCAATAGCTGGCAGATAGTTCCTTTACCTGATCCGCTTGGACCATCAACGGTAATGACAGGGACTTGTCGATGAGACATCACCCCTCCTCCTTTTCAACCTTAATTCCCACAGATTGCGCTAACTCCACAAACCCTGGGAATGAAGTCGCTACATTGGCGCAATCATTAATCCTTATCTCACCGGTTGCTCTAAGTGATGCCACAGCAAAGGCCATAGCTATACGATGATCGTCATGACTTTCAACCACACCACCGGATAGGCTGCTACCCTGAATAATGGCACCATCAGGCGTGCCTTCAATATCAGCACCTAAGGTTTTCAAACCATCAACCATGGCCTGAATACGATCGCTCTCTTTCACTCTAAGCTCTTCTGCACCGGTCACTGTCGTTGTACCTTCCGCACAAGCCGCAGCAATAAAGATCGCTGGAAACTCATCAATTGCCAGTGGAACTTGATCTTCAGGCACATGAATCCCCTTAAGAGGTGCGTAACGTACCCTAATATCAGCGACAGGCTCTCCGCCCACTTCTCGTTCATTCAACAATGTTAAATCAGCGCCCATCAAACGTAATATATTAATGATGCCGATACGAGTTGGGTTGATACCTACATGCGCTATAGTCAGATCCGAATCCGGACAGATCGCCGCAGCAACTAAGAAAAAGGTGGCTGAAGAGATATCCGCAGGCACGTCAATATGAGTGGCTTGTAAATGCCCGCCGGGTTTAACTTTAACCGTTGCACCGCCCTGCTCGACGGAATAACCAAAACCAGTCAACATACGCTCAGTATGATCGCGCGTAGGCGCAGGCTCAGTAACTGAAGTTTCACCTTCAGCATAGATACCCGCCAACAACAGACAAGACTTAACCTGAGCACTCGCCATTGGCATATCATAATGAATACCTTTGAGTGCTTTACCGCCTTTAATTTTAAGCGGTGGACGGCCATTTTCTGCCGTTTCAATCTCAGCCCCCATTAAACGCAGAGGATCAGCCACACGTCCCATAGGACGCTTAGTCAATGATTCATCACCGCTAAGTTCCGTATCAAAGGCTTGGGCAGCTAACAGGCCGGACAACAATCGCATAGAGGTACCGGAGTTACCTACATACAAAGGCCCTGGAGGTGCCTGTAGGCCATTAATCCCGACCCCGTAAATGGTTACATTACCTTCATCAGGGCCTTCAATAACAACCCCCATGTCGCGGAAGGCTTGAAGGGTCGCAAGACTATCCTCACCCTCTAAGAAACCACTGACTTTCGTTACACCATCAGCTAAAGAACCCAACATAATAGATCGGTGGGAGATGGACTTGTCACCTGGAACTCTAATTTTTCCATTTACGCTACCGCCAGGCTGGGCGCGAAAGGTTACTTGTAGATTACTCATATGCTGTGAATATGCTGTACCCGAAAGGATTTTAGAAAAATGTTCTCTCGCTGCTTTTGCTCGAGTAAAGGTGCCCAGCATTGATTCACTGTCACCGCACTCTATTGCAGCCCTCAACTTTGCTAAACCCACCGTATACCGGTCTAACTGAGCAAGCAAAGCATGTTTATTTGCCAAACAGATATCGTGCCACATAGTTGGGTCGCTACCCGCTATACGGGTAAAATCGCGAAACCCGCCCGCGGCGTAACGAAATATATCTGTATTGTTATCTTGTTCTTGCGCCAACGTGTCCACTAATGAAAACGCTAACATATGCGGAAGATGACTTGTTGCCGCTAACACTTCATCATGTTTATCAACATCCATCACCAACACCTCAGCTCCTGTGGATTCCCACATTTGAGTCAGCAGGGTAACAGCCTTAGATGAAGATTCTGCTAAAGGTGTAAGAATAACTTTGTGATTGATAAAAAGCGTTTCATCGGCTGCTTTCACGCCGCTTTTCTCAGACCCTGCGATCGGATGTCCAGGCACAAAGCCTGCTGGCATTTTCGTGAATACTCGTTTTGCAGCAGCAACCACATTCCCTTTAGTGCTACCGACATCCGTTATTAATGTATCTTCTGCGATAAAAGGTGCTATATCCACCAGCACTTTTTCCATCGCTTTAACTGGGACGGCCAATACAATTAAATCAGCTTGCGATGCTGCATCAGCTAAACTTTCCGCTGCCACATCAATTACGCCGGTCTCTATGCCTATTTTTACTTCAGCATCGTCACGATCGTAACCAATTACCTGGCCACATTGACGGTTTGCTTTCAGCGCTTTTGCTAAAGATCCGCCGATCAAACCTAAACCGATCACTAAGGTTTTATTAATACTTATACTCAAGGGTTCATTACTCGATTTAGCACATTTAAACAGCGCTCATTTTCTTCCTGCAAACCTATACTGATACGTAGATGCTGAGGCATGGCATAACTGGCAATCGGCCTAACGATGACACCCTCCGCTAACATAGCCTGATAGATAGGCTGAGCATCAACCGTAAAATCCACAGTGATAAAATTGCCTACAGAGGGAATATAGCTAAGCCCCATGGCTGTTAATTCTTTTTCATACAAGGCCATTCCCTGTTTATTTAGGGCCACACCTTGTTCGATATAAGCATCATCCATTAAAGCAGCTTCGGCCGCAGCCAGCGCCAAACTATTTACATTAAAAGGTTGGCGAACTCGACTTAAAACATTAGCGACCGAGCCGTTAGAAACCGCAAAGCCCACACGTAATCCCGCTAAACCATAAGCTTTAGAGAAGGTACGGGTTACAATTAAATTTGGATAAGTATCAATTAACAATAAGCCATTAGGGAACTCGGCTTGATCAACATATTCTGTATAAGCTTCATCCAGTACAACTAAAACATGTTCTGGCACTTGATCTAAAAATGCGCTCAACTGCGCACGCGTCACCCATGTCCCTGTAGGGTTATTAGGATTCGCAATAAAAATCATCCGCGTTCGATCACTAATAGCTGCCAGCATAGCGTCTAGATCATGACCCCAATCTTTAGCTGGCGTTATGACCGCAGTCGCTCCAACGGCTTGCGCTACAATAGAATAAGCAACAAAACTAAATTCAGAATAGATAACTTCATCGCCTACATTAAGGTAAGCACGACCAATTAGCTCGATAACGTCATTAGAACCATTACCTAAAGTCAGCTTTTCTACTGGGACAGAGAATTTATCAGAAAGCGCTTGTTTTAACCTATAACCCCCGCCATCAGGGTAGAGAGAAATATCTGATAGGCGTTGCTTAATCGCATCAAGTACTCGCGGTGAGGGCCCCATCGGATTTTCATTACTGGCCAGCTTAATAACATCAGTCAAACCCAGCTCACGTTCAAGCTCTTCAGCTGGCTTACCTGGTTGATAAGGTACAAGATTCTGAACACCTGGGCAGGCCAAGGATATAAAATCGCAGCTCATAAGATACCGACCCAAAACATCATATATTGACTCATCATAACTGGCTAAAGCACAGCACTGGGGTAAGACCCTAACACTTTAAGTTCTATACTCGTTTTTATCAGATCCTGTAAAGCATTCTGTACCACTGGATCCGAGCTATGCCCAATAAAATCTATATAAAACAAAGAGTTTTTAGATGAGGAACGTGTTTCTACGCGAGTTAGACTCAAGCCATGACGCTGAAAAGGCTCTAGTAATTGATACAATGCACCGGGTGAGTCAAGTACTGAGATTAAGATGGAAGTTTTATCATCACCACTCGGCCCTACATATTGATCGCCAATAATAAGGAAGCGAGTGGAGTTATCTATTTGGTCTTCAATATTTTTGACCGCCGCTTCTAGATCATACAAATCAGCAGCCATATCACCGGCAATAGCAGCAGATCCAGCCCCCTCTTTAGCAGCTAGACGCGCCGCTTCAGCATTAGAGCTCACCGCAATTTTTTCAATATCTGGGTAGCGTACATCTAGCCAACAGCGGCTCTGAGCTAAAGATTGCTGATGGGAATAAATCTTTTTGATTCCATCAAGACTGTCGCCTCGATTCAATAACAGGTGAAGATGCACGGGCACTTCAACTTCACCGCAGATTTTAAGATCAAACTGCTTAAAAAGATCTAAAGTATGGCTAACAACACCTTCTGTCGAATTTTCAATAGGAACGACACCATAGTGGGCAGCACCTGACTGAACTTCACGGAAAACATCTTTCAGTGACTGCATAGGAAGGTTACGTGCAGAATGGCCAAAGTGTTTCATAGCCGCAAGCTGCGTAAATGTACCTTCAGGTCCGAGAAATGCGACCCGCATCGGTTCTTCCAATGCAAGACAAACAGACATAATTTCACGAAATAGTCGTGCAACCTCTTTATCAGCCAAAGGGCCTTCATTACGCTCCATCACCGCGCGCAAGACTTGGGCTTCACGTTCAGGGCGATAGAAAACAGGACTCACATCCCCCTGATATTTCTGTTTCACTTCCGCCACATTTTGCGCACAACGAGCGCGACGATTAAGCAACTCATGGAGTTGCCCATCAATGCTGTCAATCTGGTCACGGAGGATACGTAGCTCTTTTTCCTGTTCGCTCATACTCTTCTACTTATTCTGTGATGATCTTAGGCGTGTTGTTTTTCAAACTGCTGCATAAAGCTAATAAGTGCATCGACGGCTGCTTCAGGCACTGCGTTATAAATACTTGCGCGCATACCACCCACAGAACGATGACCTTGCAAATTCAATAATCCCGCCTCTTCTGCTTGCTCTAAGAACAACGCATCCAATGCATTATCAGCTAAAGTAAACGGCACATTCATCCACGACCGGTTTGCCACAGCCATAGGGTTCGCATAAAAATCGCTTCCATCAATAGCCGCATATAATTTAGCTTGCTTACGCTGGTTTGCTTTTTCCATAGCAGCAACACCACCTTGCTCTTTAAGCCATTTGAAGACCAAACCAGCAAGATACCAGCCAAAAGTTGGCGGTGTATTGCACATGGAATCAGCATCCGCATGTACTTTATAGTCAAACATTGTTGGAGTTCCGGCCACCACACTGCCAAGAAGATCTTCTCGAACAATAACAACGGTCAAACCGGCAGGACCTATATTTTTCTGTGCACCCGCATAGATCAATCCAAATTTATTCACATCCAGCTGACGGGACAATATAGTAGAAGAAAGATCAGCCACAAGAGGTACATCACCCGATTCTGGAATATAGTCATACTCCAATCCACCAATGGTTTCATTTGGCGTGTAGTGAAGGTAAGCCGCATCAGGATTAAGCTTAAGTTCGGCTTGGGTCGGTACGGCAATATTACCGTTTCCTTCACTGCTAGCTGCGATAGTAACATCACAGTAACGCGCCGCTTCTTTAATCGCTTTTTTCGACCAGATGCCGGTATTGATATAATCTGCGCTGCTTTTGCCTCTCAATAAATTCATCGGAATCATTGAGAATTGTGACGTCGCGCCACCTTGCAGAAATAACACTTTGTATGCAGAACTAATGCCCATAAGATCACGCAGATCTTGCTCCGCTTGTTCCGCCACAGATACAAACTCGTCGCTGCGGTGACTCATCTCCATAATAGAGAGTCCCTTGCCGTGCCAATCCAACAACTCTTGCTGTGCTTGTGCTAGCACTTCTTCGGGTAAACCTGCAGGTCCTGCACTGAAATTAAACTTGCGCGTCATCGATCGTTTCTCTTATACCAATATTTCTTGCTGCTATTAATAGGCGCAACAAAAAGGGTGCTATATAAAAAGTGCGACTTAAAGCCGCACTTGATTGGATAAATTACTCACTATCATCTGAGTGATTTTCCGCATCCGGCTGTAGATCAGCTGGGCTATCTGGCGATTCGTCAGAAACCTCCCCTTCGCTGAGCTCTTCCTCATCCGGTTCTTCTATACGTGCAACACTCACAAGTCGCTCATCCGTATTTACACGGATCAATGTAACCCCTTGAGTGTTTCGTCCTAGCTCAGATATGCCATCACCACCGGTACGTACCAAAGTACCGCGGTCACTGATCAACATAACATCGTCACCATCAAAGACTTGAACTGCACCTGCCAACTGACCGTTACGATCAGAACACTGCTGCGCAATCACGCCTTGACCACCACGACCTTTCACTGGGAAGTCATCTATCGCTGTCTTCTTACCAAAGCCGTTTTCTGAAGCCGTCAGTATTTTGCCACCTTCCTGTGGAATAATTAACGAGATAACTTCAACGCCATCGCCCATTCTTACACCACGTACACCACGCGCTGTACGGCCCATAGGACGAACATCATCTTCATTAAAGCGCATACTCTTGCCCGCACTTGTCATTAACATGATGTCATTGGAACCATCGGTGATCGCGGCACCGATTAGATGATCGTCATCTAATAGATCTAAAGCGATTAGACCGCTTGAACGAGGACGTGCAAAATTGGTCAGTGCTGTTTTCTTAACCGTGCCAGAGGCTGTCGCCATAAAGATAAATTTATCTTCTTCATAAGCGCCTACCGGCAAGATCGTACTTACACGTTCACCTTCATCCAATGGCAATATATTCACAATTGGGCGGCCACGAGCGGTACGACTAGCAACTGGAATCTCAAAAACACGCAACCAATACACTTTGCCACGGTCGGTAAAGCAAAGAATGGTGTCATGAGTGTTTGCTATCAATAGATGTTCGATAAAATCTTCATCTTTAATAGCTGCAGCTGATTTACCTTTACCACCACGGCGCTGTGACTGGTAATCAGTCAATGGCTGAGTTTTCGCATAACCACCATGGGATATAGTCACAACCATATCTTCTTCAGTGATTAGATCAGCAATAGTTAGATCTTTACGTGAAGCGGTAATCTCAGTACGACGCTCATCACCATACTCTTCAAGCACGGCTTCAAGCTCTTCGCGAATCACTTCCATCAAACGCTCATGGGAGCCTAAGATAAGTAGCAACTCAGCAATTTTATCTAATAACTCTTTATATTCAGCAATCAGCTTATCGTGTTCTAAACCGGTCAAACGGTGTAGACGTAGCTCTAGAATTGCCTGTGCTTGAGCTGGTGACAAATGATAATGCCCATCACGCAAGCCATACTGCTCTTCCAAGTCATCTGGGCGGCAAGCATCTTCGCCTGCGCGTTCAAGCATCTGAATAACATCACCCGGCGCCCAAGCCATTTCGATTAACGCTTCTTTCGCTTCCGCTGGCGTAGGTGATTTCTTAATCAGCTCAATAACCGGATCGATATTAGCCAACGCAACCGCTAGGCCTTCAAGAAGATGGCCACGTTCACGGGCTTTTCTTAATAGGTACACTGTACGACGAGTAACCACCTCACGACGGTGACGCACAAAGCACTCAAGGGCGGTTTTAAGATCCAATATACGCGGTTGACCATCAACCAAGGCCACCATATTGATACCGAATACCGACTCCATTTGAGTCTGAGCAAACAAGTTATTGATAACGACTTCAGGAACTTCATTACGTCGTAATTCAATAACAATGCGCATACCATCTTTATCAGACTCGTCACGCAGCTCAGTAATCCCTTCGATCTTTTTCTCTTTTACTAACTCAGCTATTTTTTCGATCAAACGTGCTTTGTTTAGCTGATAAGGGATCTCGGTGATAATAAGAGACGGTTTACCGTTCTTTGCATCTTCTTCGACATGATACTTAGCACGGACATAGATACGTCCACGCCCTGTGCGATAAGCTTGCAAAATGCCCGCACGACCATTAATGATGCCACCCGTCGGAAAATCGGGGCCAGGAATATATTCCATTAGCTCATCGGTCGTTAAATCGCCATTTTCTATTAATGCGATACAACCACGAACAACTTCCGACAAGTTATGCGGTGGAATATTGGTCGCCATACCAACAGCAATACCCGATGAACCATTAACAAGCAGGTTCGGGATACGTGTAGGCACAACTACTGGAATCTTTTCGGTACCGTCATAGTTATCAACAAAGTCGACGGTTTCTTTTTCAAGGTCAGCTAACAGCTCATGAGCTATCTTATCCATGCGGATTTCGGTATAACGCATCGCCGCAGCGGAGTCGCCATCAATCGAACCGAAGTTACCCTGTCCATCCACGAGGGGATAGCGCATCGAAAAGCTCTGTGCCATACGTACAATAGTATCGTAAACAGCACTATCGCCATGTGGGTGATATTTACCGATTACATCGCCTACCACACGCGCTGACTTTTTATATGCTTTATTCCAGTCATTGCCGAGTTCGTTCATAGCAAATAAAACACGACGGTGTACTGGTTTAAGACCGTCTCTTGCGTCAGGTAACGCACGGCCTACGATTACGCTCATTGCGTAATCTAGGTATGACTGCTTCAGTTCATCTTCGATGTTAACTGGCAGAATTTCTTTGACTTGATCGCCCATTCCCTATCCTTGAATCACTCTCGCAACGGAAGGTTTCCGCGGATATTTTTAACCGCAGGAGTATATCATATTTTCCACAAATGAATCCTGAAATAATAAGGGGTTATATAATTAAATATTAGAACCTGAGCATTTATTGCTATGACTATTTCTGAAGCCTCGAGGAGTGCTAGAATAAGATAAAATTCACGAACGAAAGAACGCCATGATTCAGCCAAATACAACGCCTCAACAAAATATTGACCCGGAAGAGATTGCCAAGTTCGAAGAACTCGCAAATAAGTGGTGGGATCGTAACAGCGAATTCAAACCTCTACATGATATCAACCCACTCCGTGTTGGTTTTATCGACCGTATTGCTCACCTTGCTGAAAAGAAAGTTTTAGACGTAGGCTGCGGCGGCGGCATATTATCCGAATCAATGGCACAACGAGGTGCCCATGTCACAGGCATAGATATGGGAGCCGCGCCCTTAAAAATCGCTAAACTGCATGGTTTAGAGAGCGGCGTAGATGTTAGCTACAAGCAGATAACCGTTGAAGAACTTGCTGAAGAGCAGCCTGAATCTTTTGACGTAGTAACCTGCATGGAGATGCTCGAACATGTGCCAGACCCCTCTTCCATCGTCAACGCCTGCGCAAAACTCTGCAAACCAGGCGGCACACTTTTCTTTTCTACACTCAACCGCAACCCAAAAAGTTATCTATTTGCGATTTTAGGGGCTGAAAAACTATTAAAACTAGTGCCTGATGGAACCCATGACTTCAAGAAGTTTATTCGCCCATCAGAATTAGGCTCATGGATTAGAGAAAGCGGCCTGCAAAGCACAGAGATGTGCGGCATGACCTACAACCCTCTAACAAAAACATACAGCCTTCATCCAACCGATGTGGATGTAAACTATATGATTGCAACCACTAAACCAGCCTAAGAGCCTTCTACATATATGAGCACACGACCGGCATCCGTTCTATTCGATCTTGATGGCACTTTAATTGATACAGCCCCGGACTTTCATTGGGTAATCAATCAACTCCTACGCGAAGAGAACAAAGATCCCGTCAGCTATGACTATATAAGGCATTACGTCTCTAACGGCGCACGAGCGATGGTTGGGGCGGCATTTAATTTAGATCAAGATGACCACGCATTTGATCATCTACACCAACGAATGCTGGAAATTTATCTAAACCACTTAGATACAGATAGCCAGTTATTCGACGGCCTTGATGAATGTCTGACATGGTTAGAGGAAAAAAACATTCCCTGGGGCGTTGTCACCAACAAACCTGAGCTCTATACCACCCCCCTTATGCAGGGACTTGGGTTATCAAAACGGGCAAGCACTGTAATCTGCCCCGATCATGTAAAAAACAAGAAACCTGACCCAGAAGCGCTATTCCTCGCCTGCAGTGAAATCAACTGTCCCGCAGAGAGCAGTATTTACGTTGGCGATCATATACGCGATATTGAAGCGGGAAATCGTGCAGGGATGACAACGATTGGCGCCACTTATGGCTACCTTAATGCGGACGAAGATCCTTATAAATGGCAAGCTGATCACTACATTTCCTGTGCAACTAAACTCAAGCCCCTGCTACAATCAATCTATATTGATTTAGACAGCTAATATTAGGATCAAAACTATGTTTGAGTACCAAGCACTGGATAACCTCCTACAAGACCGTATTATTTTGGTAACAGGCGCCGGTGCAGGCATCGGCCGTGTTGCAGCAAAAACATTTGCAGCGCATGGCGCAACAGTGATTCTACTGGGCCGCACACTGGAAAAGCTTGAGCAGGTGTATGATGAGATCGAAGCCGCAGGACACCCTCAACCCGCTTTAGTACCCCTCAATCTAGAAAGTGCACAAGAACACGACTACATTGAACTTACCAACACGCTAGAACAGGAGTTTGGCCGCCTTGATGGCATACTCCACAACGCAAGCTTATTAGGTGTTCGCACGCCTATCGAAAGCTATGACCCCGTTATTTGGCAACAAGTGATGCAAGTCAATCTCAATGCACCTTTCATGATGACGCAAATATTGATGCCTCTCTTAGAGCAATCGGACAATGCATCCATTGTCTTCACATCATCTAGCGTTGGCAGAAAAGCCAAGGCTTACTGGGGTGCTTATGGTGTATCAAAGTTTGCCACTGAAGGCTTAATGCAAACATTGGCCGATGAATTAGAGGCGGTAAGCAAAATCCGGACAAACTGCATAAACCCTGGAGCAACACGCACTCAAATGCGCGCAGATGCCTACCCTGCAGAAAATCCCTCCACTGTTAAATCCGCCGAAGAGATTATGCCTTTATATCTATACCTAATGGGTGCAGATAGTATTGAAGTAAATGGCCAGTCACTCGATGCACAATGATTACAGTAGCCATAAAAAAAGCAGCTTAGGCTGCTTTTTTTTATGACATAAGAATAAACTAATTAAACTTAATCTCCCTCTTGTCTTCTTGCACGCTGCTTCTTATAACGCCGATCAAATTTCTGTTTTTCCACTACGGACATCTTCGCGCCACGTCTTGGTTTCAATTCCAACATCTGAGATAAAGACTTAACCTCTTTATCTTCCATCATTTTCCATGTTCCAGCTCTAACATCACTCGGCAGAAAGACCGGCCCAAAACGCACACGCTTCAAGCGACTAACCTGAACCTCTTGCGATTCCCAAAGTCGACGCACTTCGCGGTTTTTGCCTTCCATAACCACGCAGTGATACCACTTGTTAGCCCCTTCACCATCAAAGAACTGCACATCAGTAAAACGCGCCATACCATCTTCCAGCAAAACGCCATCCGTTAAGCGTTTTAAAAGAGCATCATCAACACTTCCCAAAACACGTACAGCATACTCACGATCAATTTGAGCTGACGGATGCATTAGCGCATTCGCTAACTCACCATCGGTAGTAAACAGCAGAAGACCGGAAGTATTAATATCTAAACGACCAATAGCGATCCAACGCCCTTCCTTAAGAGGAGGAAGGTGATCAAATACTGTCGGACGACCTTCAGGGTCATGCCGCGTACAGATCTCGCCCACAGGTTTGTTGTATACCAACACCCTACGCTCAGCCTGTTTATCAAAAATAAGATTTACAATTGTTCCATCTACAGAGACTACATCACCTTCTGCAATGCGGTCTCCCAAAGTAGCAACTTGATTATTAACGGAAATTCGCCCATCTTTAATCCAACGCTCCATCTCACGACGTGAGCCTATACCGGAGCGCGCCAAAACTTTATGTATTTTTTCATCTGACATATGACGCACCTAAAAATTTATCTAAATACTTACAAACAAAACCACAAATATACACTTTAAAATAAAAGTAATTATTTATAATAAAAAACAGAAAGAATAACCAACAAAAAAGCCCTTTCAACAGAGGAAAGGGCTCTTAATTATAAAAACCACCGCAAGATAATTAAATCAGGCAATCGTCTTTAGTAAATCCTTTTTCAAAATAAGCCTGAAAAGCCAATGGTGTACGACCTCGACCAGACCATTCATGCTCAACACCTGCATCATCTACAACACGATACTTAGGCTGAACCTTCTTTTTCGGTGCTGCAACGTCACCAATCATACCCATAAGATCATTCATATCCACACCCGCATCTAACATGCTTTGGCGAATCGCTTCAATCTTCTCAAGTTTTTCCTGCTCTGCTGCCTGAATCGCTGCTTCTTCTTCACGACGATCATCCGCAATAACGGTTAAATCCGAAATTACTTTTTCTAGTTCAGCAACACTTAATTCCTGACACTGCTTACGAAGAGAATTTTTACGCGTTAATATTTTTAAAAAATCAGACATCTCTACTACTCATCGAATTAAATAACACAGAGTAATTATCTTTATAGATAATAATTAATCAAGTATTAAGAATAATATTTTATTTATGAGAAGTTAATCGTATCACCTGCTCCTTGTCGAATAACCTCTGGAACCTCTTCAACTAAATTAACAACACTTGTCGCTTCAAGACCACAATAACCACCATCTATAATAAGGTCCACTTGGTTTTGAAGCAGTTGGCGCATTTCATAAGGATCCATTAACGGCATTTCATCGCCTGGCATAATTAACGATGTACTCATAATAGGCTCACCTAAAGCTTCAGTCAGCGCCAAAGTAATAGGATGATCCGGTACTCGAATACCAATAGTTCTTCTTTTTGGATGTAAAAGACGTCTTGGTACTTCCGATGTTGCTTTTAGAATAAAAGTAAAAGCACCCGGCGTATGAGATTTTAATAATCGATAATTAGTATTTTCTACTTTTGCATAGGTACTAATTTCACTTAAATCACGACATACCAATGTAAAATTATGTTTATCATCCAACTGACGTATTCTTTTAATGCGCTCTAATGCTTTTTTATCACCGAGATGACAACCTAAAGCATAAGCACAATCTGTAGGGTAAATAACAACCCCACCTTTTTTGATAATTTCAACGGCCTGATTTATCAAACGCGATTGAGGATTTTCAGGATGGATTTGAAAAAACTGACTCACAATTTACCTAGCTAATCATTCAATAATAATATTATTTATATTATAACTTATCTATATAAACTTACGCACCTAGCGAGCCTAGTTAATTTAACAAATAATTCAATACATGATTCTCGTCACTTTTTAAGGGTGGGTATTTCCCTAAGTCGGTCCAAGTATGACCAGGAGAGTGAAAATCACTACCGGCAGAAATCATCATATTTTTTTCTTTAGCGATTCGAAGTAACTGAAAATGATGATCTGGTGTCATACCGGGATATGAGACCTCAATTCCATCTCCCCCCGCATCAGTGAAATCATTAATCGCACCACGCAGTTTTGTAAATGTCATTTTATATTTAGTTGGGTGAGCTAAGATTGAAACACCTCCCGCATTTTTAATAACGGCTAAAGCTTCCGTAAGCGAAGGCCACTCCATTTTAACATCGCCTTTTTTACCTATACCCAAATATTTTTTAAAAGCTTGCTGCTCAGAACTCACTAGACCTTGTTCAAACATGACTTGAGCAAAATGCGGACGACCAATAACACCATCGCCACCTTTCTCTTTAGCCGCCTGATAAAGATCGGGAAGACCCATTGAGATTAGTTGATCTGCCACCTTTCTTGCGCGTGCTAATCTAAGCTCAGCAAGATTGGACAGATAGCCCTGAAGCTCTTCAGAGTCGACGTTTAACCCTAAACCGACAATATGCAAAACTCTATGATTCCAAGTGCAAGTAAACTCAACACCTGGAATCAATTGAATACCTTCCAGATCTTGATCGGTAAACTGACGAATCCCCGCCAGCGTATCATGATCAGTAATCGCTAAAATCTGTATCTGCTTTTGCTTAGCCCGCTCCAACAAAACCAGTGGCTCAAGAGACCCATCGGACGCGGTTGTATGGCAATGTAAATCGTATTTAGGCAATTCCATATTCATTCACTGTTTATATAAAGCTCCAGCAACCTTATAATCCTACTTTAACTAACTAGATCAAGGCTGCTATGAAGCTTTTATTAGATTTTTTACCAATCATTATCTTTTTTATCGTATATAAAACGACTAATGACATAATTTTAGCAACAGCGGTCCTGATACCGGCAACGCTTTTACAGATGCTATATACATGGATTCGCACACATAAGATTGAAAAAATGCAGCTGGTAACTTTAGCCTTGGTCATTATCCTCGGCGGTGCCACCGTTATTTTTCAAGATAAAACTTTTATTCAATGGAAACCAACCGTCGTAAATTGGTTGTTTGGCCTAGCATTTCTAGGTAGCCAATTTATCGGAAGCAAAACGATTATAGAGCGTCTAATGGGAAGTAACCTGTCCTTGCCACATTTTGCTTGGCGAACACTTAATATTGCTTGGGTTGTTTTTTTCCTAGCAATGGGTGCACTCAACCTTTTTGTCGCCTACTCTTTCAGCGAGGAGACTTGGGTCAATTTTAAACTATTTGGCATGCTAGGTCTCACTGTGATTTTTATCATTGCTCAAGGTGTTTACCTTTCTCGCCATATTGATAACACAGAAAGCAACGATTCAAATAACTAAGGAAGTACTTGTGTATTACGCCATTATTTCAGAAGACAAAGAAAACAGCTTAGAAGACCGTCTAGCAGCACGCCCTGAGCATATACTACGACTAAAAGATTTAAACGAAGAGGGCCGATTACTTATTGCTGGCCCTCATCCAGCTATAGATAGCGAAGACCCAGGTTCTGCGGGCTTTACAGGCAGTTTAGTCGTTGCTGAGTTCCCATCATTAGCTGATGCACAGCAATGGGCAGACGCAGATCCTTACATTACAGCAGGTGTTTACAAAAAAGTTACTGTTAAGCCGTATAAAAAAGTACTACCCTAGTACATAAGAGCGCTATAATCTTAGTTACAACTATGAACTAAAGACTAAGAGTGTATCTACAAGTAGAAAAAGTAGACTTAGTTAAGTGTTGCCTTATGAGTGTATAAGTAAGCAATTAGTCCAAAGATATGACTATTTTTCTGCTATTTATCCTAGGTTAAGGTAGGAAGAGTTGTAATAACTAGATTATTTCTTATTATTATTCCTAACTACAGAATCCAAATCGTATTTCAAGGACAGCTAAAATGAAAAAATTCGCAATCGCTTCTGGCTTAGTACTCGCTATGGGCCTAGCAACTGGTGCTCAAGCTCACCCAGAGAACGCAGGCTACTGGGATGAATCAAAAACATCTACAGTATGGAAAACAGGTACTGGCGGATGCTGGCGTCATGGTTTCTGGGAAGAGTCTGATGCAATCGAAGGTTGTGAAGGCTACAAAGCCCCAATGGCAGAAGCTCCAGCACCAGCTCCAGCACCAGCACCTCAGTTAATGAG
Organism: Neptuniibacter sp. 1_MG-2023; assembly: GCF_030547185.1. Classification (GTDB taxonomy): domain Bacteria; phylum Pseudomonadota; class Gammaproteobacteria; order Pseudomonadales; family Balneatricaceae; genus Neptuniibacter. Next base: position 144,707 of record NZ_JAUOQR010000002.1, on the reverse strand, counting down.
CACTGTTGAAAAACACATTGTGTATTTTGACTTTGATAGCTCTAACCCTGGTGATGTAAGCGATATTTCTAGCTATGTTAACTCTCTTAAAGAAGTAACTAGCGTGAAACTTGTTGGTCATGCTGACCGTATCGGTGCAAGTGCATATAACGATGCGCTTTCTCAGAAACGTGTAAACGCAGTTTCTGAAGCACTACAAGCAGGCGGCGTAAGCGCTTCTGCTATCAGCACTGGTTACATGGGCGAAAATGCTCCAGCTAAATCATGTGAAGGCCTACGTGGCACTAACGTTGTAGACTGCCTACGTGCTAACCGTCGTGTAGAAGTTGAGATTTCTGGTAAAAAATAAGCAGTAAAGTCAGCGTACTTTGTTGCTAAAGAGGCACCTTTTTAAAAGGTGCCTTTTTTTTATAACAATAAATATAAGGCTGATCATGAGAATACTAACAAACCTTATTCCTTTCCTCTTTTTACTTATCAGCTGCTCTTCTTTTTCTGCTGAAGAATATGCAGATCAAAAAGTCGTTTATCATATCAATTACGATGATCCGAAACGGATCTCTGCGACCTTTTCTAATATCGCCAATCATATAAACCAGCTAGGCGAAGAGCACATCACCATTAAAGCAGTTATTCACGGCCCAGCTATTAAATATTTTATTGAAGCCAGCCACGATGACGCCAAACAGATAGCTCTAGATTCTTTACGTTTAAGTAATGTTCAGTTCATTATTTGTCGCAACAGTCTAGACGGTTTCAATGTTACCCGAGAAGATCTGTATGAAGTTGAAGCTGAAGATGTTGTGCAAGCAGGCTTGCCTGAAATCGTACACTTACAGCAACAGGGCTATTTTTACGTTCGTCCTTAGGGGACAACCAATTTCCAATTTATTACGGCCACAAAAAAAGGTGGCATATGGCCACCTTTTTAATAATACAGTTAAAGCCTATCCGACCCACACTCGTGCATTTCGGAACATACGCATCCACGCACCATCTTCAGCCCACTCATCAGGCGCCCAACTATTAGTCACCGTACGGAACACACGCTCAGGATGTGGCATCATAATAGTTACACGGCCATCAGTCGTCGTTACACCAGTAATACCTGCTGGAGAACCATTTGGATTCGCTGGATAAGCTTCTGTTTGCTGACCATAGTTATCCACATAACGTAGCGCAACAGCATTCGAATCCTGCAAACCAGCTAAATGATTAGCATCTTTAAACTCAGCACGACCTTCCCCATGAGCGATAGCAATCGGCATACGAGAACCAGCCATTCCCTGTAGGAAGATAGAATCCGATTCTTGAACTTCAACCATAGCAACACGCGCTTCAAACTGCTCAGACACATTACGTACAAAATGCGGCCAAAGATCTGAACCTGGGATTAATTCATGTAAGTTAGAAAGCATCTGACAACCATTACAGATACCTAACGAGAAGGTATCTTCTCTGGTAAAGAACGTCTGGAACTGCTCACGGGCTCGCTCATTGAACAAAATCGATTTTGCCCAACCTTCGCCTGCACCTAATACATCCCCATAAGAGAAGCCACCACAAGCCACTAAACCCTTAAACTGATCCAATGCAACGCGGCCCGACAGAATATCGCTCATATGCACATCTATCGCAGCAAAACCTGCTTTATCAAATGCAGCAGCCATCTCTATCTGACCATTCACCCCTTGCTCACGGATAATAGCCATCTGTGGACGAGTGCCTGTATTAATAAAGGGTGCGGCTACATCTTCATTTTGATCAAATGTTAACGAGGCATGCAAACCTGGGTTTTCTTTATCATTAATGCTGTCAAACTCTTGTTGCGCACATTCAGAGTTATCACGTAATGACTGAATCTGATAAGAGGTCTCTGCCCACCAGCGCTGTAACTGGATACGACGTTCAGAATAAATCTCTTCCTCATCAAAATGGAAGCGCAATTCATCATCTAAGTTAAGAGAACCGATCACTTGGGTAACATCACCTAGACCCGCCGCATTCAATTCAGTCAATACAACATCAAGATCATCACGTTTAACCTGAACAACTGCACCCAACTCTTCAGAGAATAGCGCGGCTGCCAGCTCACTCTTCTCAGCAGCTAACATATCAAGGTTAATATCGAGACCTGTTCGACCTGCAAACGCCATCTCTGTCACTGTAGCAAATAAACCACCATCAGAGCGGTCATGGTAAGCCAGTAGTAAGCCCTGTTCATTCAACTCTTGAATCGCTGCAAAAAATGCAACTAGCAGTTCAGGCTGATCTACATCAGGCACCTTTTGGCCTACTTCATTATAAACTTGCGCTAAGGCAGACAAACCAATACGGTTTTGACCTTCGCCCAAATCGAGCAAAATAAGGTCTGTCTCACCTTGATCGGTACGCAATTGAGGTGTCAACGTTTTGCGCGCATCAAGCACCGGCGCAAAACCAGTTATCACTAATGACATAGGCGCTGTCACTGATTTATCTTCGCCCTCATCATTCCATACCGTACGCATAGACATAGAGTCTTTACCAACAGGAATAGTCATCCCCAAGGCTGGGCATAACTCCATACCTACAGCTTTCACCGTATCGTAAAGCTTTTCATCTTCACCAGGATGGCCCGCAGCACACATCCAGTTTGCAGATAACTTAATATCTTTAAGCTCACCAATTCTAGCCGCGGCCATGTTAGTAACCGTTTCACCAATCGACATACGGCCTGACGCAGGAGAATCTACTAGCGCAAGCGGTGTACGCTCACCCATTGCCATAGCTTCACCCGCATAAGTATCAAACGATGCTGTAGTAACCGCACAATCAGCAACGGGAACTTGCCATGGGCCTACCATTTGATCACGGGCAACTTGACCCGTAATCGAGCGATCTCCAATGGTGATCAAGAATGACTTAGAAGCGACTGAAGGCAGTTTCATCACCCGTTCTGCAGCCTCTTTAAGATCAATCGCGCTGGTATCAAAATCAGGCACCTGATACTCAACACGCTCAACCGAACGGTGCATTTTTGGCGGCTTACCAAAAAGAACATTCATTGGTAGGTCTACTGGGTTATTCTCAAAATGAGTATCACCTAACGTCAGGTGCATCTCTTCTGTCGCTTCACCTACAATCGCATACGGACAACGCTCACGCTGACAGATCGCCTCAAAACGAGCTAAATCTGTTGGCGCAACGGCCATCACATAACGCTCTTGCGCTTCGTTACACCAGATAGCCAATGGCGACATGCCTGGCTCATCATTGTTGATATTACGTAACCCAAACTTACCGCCACGATTGCCGTCTTTTACCAGTTCAGGAAATGCATTTGATAAACCGCCGGCTCCTACATCATGAATAAATGCGATCGGGTTTTCATCACCCTGCTGCCAGCATTGATCTATCACTTCCTGACAACGGCGCTCTAATTCTGGGTTATCACGCTGAACCGATGCAAAATCTAAATCAGCGGAAGAGGTACCAGACGACATAGATGAGGCAGCACCGCCACCTAAACCAATCTGCATAGCGGGGCCGCCTAAGCAGATAAGCTTGGCACCAACAGGAATCTCGCCTTTTTCAACATGGCTATCACGAATATTACCTAAACCACCGGCAATCATAATTGGCTTATGGTAACCACGGACCTCTTCACCCGCTGCTCCATTAACTTTCTGTTCAAACGTACGGAAGTAACCAGTTAAGGCTGGACGACCAAATTCGTTATTAAATGCCGCTCCGCCTATAGGGCCTTCCAGCATAATATCGAGTGGTGTAACAATACGATCAGGCTTGCCGTACTTCGATTCCCACGGCTGCTCAAAACCTGGGATATTAAGATCGGAAACTGTAAACCCTGTCAGACCCGCTTTAGGTTTAGAGCCTTTACCTGTCGCACCTTCATCACGAATCTCACCGCCAGAACCTGTTGCAGCACCGGAGTGAGGAGCAATCGCTGTCGGGTGGTTATGTGTTTCTACTTTCATCAGGATCTGAATATCTTCCTGATTATATGCGTATTCTTTACCCTCTGGCGTTGGGAAAAAACGCCCAGCTTTACTACCTGCCATAACGGCTGCATTGTCTTTATAAGCTGACAATACATTTTCACCGCCCAACTCATTGGTATTACGAATCATCGCAAACAACGATTTATCTTGAGCTTCGCCATCGATATCCCAAGAGGCATTGAAAATTTTATGACGGCAATGCTCTGAGTTTGCTTGCGCAAACATCATTAGTTCAACATCGGTTGGATTACGTTTGAGCTCTATAAAGCTATCAACTAAATAATCAATTTCATCATCTGCCAATGCTAAGCCAAGTTCAGCGTTTGCTGTAACTAAAGCGTCACGACCACCCGACAAAATATCGACAACCGTTAAAGGCTTAGGTGACTCCTCTATAAATAACGAGGCCGCATCATCTATACTAGGTAGAACAGCTTCAACCATTCGGTCAAATAGTTCTGATTTTACTAAATCAAAATCAGTGTCCGAAAGGTCTGAAGATGTACTGACATAATAAGCAATACCGCGCTCTAAACGTTTAACTGAGGTTAAACCACAGTTATGCGCAATGTCAGTTGCTTTAGATGACCAAGGCGATATTGTGCCTGGACGAGGCACTACCAGAAACAGTTTACCGGAAGGATCTTGAGCCTCCGCTTTAGGTCCATAACGCAAAATACGTTCAAGTACTTGCTGCTGATTTTCCGATAATGCTTGTGACTGATCGGAAAAATGCATAAATTCAGCATACAAGCCAGTAACGGCAGGAACCTTTGACTGAATACCAGATAGTAACTTTTCATGACGAAAAGCAGAAAGAGCAGGTGCTCCGCGCAGTGCCAGCATCTCTAATAGAGCCTCTTGATAGCTGCCGATTGTGGGCAGTAGTTACAGGAGAAAGATAGGTTGTGAATTTTACCGAAACAGTTCGTTGGATACCAGAAAAGCAGCAGTATGTTTGATATTAGTCGTAAAAAAGATGCAGTACAGGCACTGGTTATTTTTTTAATGTTCTGTATTCCGGTACTTTTGAGCTGGAATAGCAAAACTCAACTAGGTGCCATCATAGAATCGGGTAGTCTAAAACTAGTAACCCGGAACTCCCCTAGTACCTATTTCATTGAAAAAGGGGAACCCGCTGGCTTTGAATATGACTTAGCTAAAGCTTATGCTGAACATCTAGGTATAAAATTAGAACTCATTTTACCTGAGAGTTTTAGCGCTATTTTTTCAACCATGAAAGCACGCAACGGTCATATTGCCGGTGCGATGCTAACAGTCACTGATGATAGAGAAAAAGCCTTCGAATTTTCAGCGCCCTTTCTCACGACCACGGCTGCCGTCGTTTACCGCACAACAAAAGGGATCAAAGCACCCAAAGATTTAAACGACTTAGTTGCTAGAGATAAAACAATCTTAGTGCTGGCAAACAGCAGCCACGCCGAACTTCTCGCACGATTACAAACAACGCACCCTACACTCAAATGGAAAGAGAGCAGCGAACACTCTGCCGTGGAGTTACTTGAGAAATTACACAATAAAGAGATCGACTATACCGTTGTAGACAGCATCACATTTGATGCTCAGAAATCATTTTTTCCCGGACTTAACAAAGCATTTGATCTAAATGACCCGCAAGACCTTGCGTGGATACTCAATCCTCACAATGACCAAAGCCTTAAAAGTTCAGTTAATCGCTTTATGGCTCTTGATTCCACACAGCAATTGATCAAAAAACTCAAAAAGAAATATTTTAATCGTTTCAACCCTCTTAACTTCTACGATACAGCCTCCTTTAAAGAGGATATGGAAGAGCGTTTCCCCAAAATTGAACAATATTTCTATATGGCTGAGCAAGAAACTGATATTGATTGGCAGCTACTCGCCGCTATTGCCTATCAAGAATCCCATTGGAATCCAGAGGCAGTATCCCCTACAGGAGTTAAAGGGATCATGATGCTCACCAATGACGCCGCATCAGAAGTCGATGTAACCGATCGAACCGATCCTCAACAAAGCATTATTGGTGGCGCTCACTATCTCGTCAGCGTGATGAATAAAATCCCTGACCGAATCAAACAGCCGGACCATACTTGGTTTGCTCTAGCCGGCTACAACATTGGTTATGGCCACTTAGAAGACGCGCGTGTACTCACCAGCCGGGCAGGCCTAAATCCAGATAAATGGGACGATGTGAAACAACACCTACCACTCTTAACAAAAGAAAAATACTTCAACACTGTGCGTTATGGTTACGCACGTGGCTATGAGCCCGTTCATTACGTCAGTAATATTAGAAAATATATGAAGCTCTTACGCTGGGAGATCCAAGTTCGCCAAGCTAAACGTCAAAGCGAAGAAGCGGATATGGATCCAGACCATCCAAGCTGGGATGAAGCGACTGTCGTGGAAGATATTTTACCCTCACTATAGCGCTAACCCGTGTTTCTACTTAATTTTTCAGCTTTTTTCTCTTCGCGGCGGCGCTGAAAAAAGGCACTTATTTTTTGACGGCACGTATCCGCTAATACACCAGACGTCACCTCTACATTATGATTAATCCAAGGCTGCCGAAATAATTGGCAGTTACTATCAACAACACCCGCTTTATCTTCACTAGCCCCATATATCACACGACTTATCCGTGCATGCACAATAGCACCCGCACACATAGTACAAGGTTCAATTGTCACATAGAGCTCTGCCCCCACTAAACGATAATTACCTACCCGTGCAGCCGCATCCCGCAACGCCATAATTTCAGCATGAGCCGTAGGATCATGACCACTAATGGGGTGATTCCAACCCTCTCCTATAACCTCACCATTTAAGACGACTACTGCCCCCACCGGAACTTCACCCGCATTTTCGGCATGATCAGCTAATGCTAATGCCTCATGCATCCATAACTGATCTTGCTCTGCACGCTCACTCATTCCTATGACCACCTTAACCTTATCTACGTAAAAACCTAACTTATTCTAAATAAGCTAAGGCTATCTTTTCATTATAGAAACAAACCGACTGACTCAGCCAGTCATCAGCCAAGTCAATCTCTCACAAACCTCTTTTTTATTTATCAGCTCGCCTAGCTAGTAAATTAAGCAGCAATGGAACTTTATCTAAGGCTTCGTAGTCTATGCCTAACTAGAGAAATTTAGCACTAACCGCTTGATCGCCCCATATAGCTATATGGATTAAACGAGTAACAGATACATTATTTTATATAGGCAAACTCTCAATGACCTCCCAGCCCCCTATACCCGACTCACTGCAAAAACCCTTATCACGTTCATTGCTGCTGTTACGCTTAGGCATCTTTGTAGTGTTACTAATGTGGACACTCGACAAGTTCGTTAATCCAGCCCACGCCAGCAAAGTACTTAACAACTTTTACGGTATCGATTGGCTCACCCATAACCTTTCTTATATCGTTGGCTCATTAGAGCTATTACTTATTTTGGCATTTGTTGTTGGCCTTTGGCGCCGTTGGACCTACGCTATCGTCTTAATCATTCACGCCTTTTCAACTTTCTCCCCTTACAAACAATATATGGCACCTTTTGATCACCTACTATTTTTTACCGCTTGGCCCATGCTTGCGGCTTGCCTAGCCCTATATTGGTTAAGAGAGTGGGACACATTGTGCACAATCCCTCAAAAAACCAAAACAACAGTTACCTCGCAAAATTAATACTCAATGTATTGCCATAGGAATAATTAACATTCCATGGCAATACGCTAGTTAACATAGACTTGAAATAGGTTTTATGATGAAAACACAAAACCCGTTAATCACCTTTCTATTAATATTGAGCTTTTCCTTCATCAGCTCAATGGCAGTAGCAGATGAGTATAAAATCGAACATATACAAGGTGATATTTATCGTTTTATCGACGATAGGCACCGCTCTGTATTTTTAGTAACAAACGAAGGAATAGTCCTGACAGATCCCTTGAATCCAAAAGCCGCTACCTGGCTAAAAGCCGAGATAAAAAGGCTTTTTAACGTACCTATCAAATATGTTATTTACAGTCACAACCACAGTGACCATATCTACGGTGCAAAAGTTTTTGATGATCCTGACACTATTTTCATTGCTCATGAACTCGCAGCACAAGATATTCAAATAACAAAAGCCGATACTGTTATCCCTGATGTTACTTTTAAAGAGGATATGTTGATCTCTTTAGGAGGCCATACAATTGAGCTGAGATATCATGGACCCAACGATGGCCGCGGCTCTATAAGCATGCTTTTCCAACCCGAAAAGCTACTGTTTGTTGTCGATTGGATTGTCATAGGCCGAATGCCTTGGCAGAAACTCTGGAGTTACGATATTCAAGGTATGATTAACTCTACTCAACAAGTACTGGATCTTGATTTTGATACTTTTGTTGGCGGACATGCCGACATTGGTAATAAATCTGACGTTCAACACTACCTTAATTATCTACAAGATCTTTATGACGCCGTCATTAACGGTATTCATGAAGGCAAAAGTCTAGATGAGATAAAACAAAGCGTAAAATTAGAAAATTACAGCGATTTAAAACAATTTGATCAATGGCTACCGCTAAATATAGAAGGCGTTTACGAACGTTTAATGGAAGAATCAGGTATGGGCTGGAGACCTGATATTAAGTAGTTATAAAGGGATCTGGGCAGCCTATATAGCTCAGATCCCCTTTACTCATCAGCGTATAGTTTCGCTGTAAACATCTCATAAACAATCGGACCCATCCGCTTGTTCAACACAGTTACGACCACGGAACTTAGCCCGATAAAGCGCAACATCAGCTCGACTCATCGAATCTGCCAGCGACTCATTTTTCACATCCACAAAGGCCACGCCAAAACTTGCGGTAACGGTAATGATCAACTCACCAACCTTAACCTCCATCTTCGCCAACGCCTCCCTCAAACGCTCAGCTAGCTCGGTTGCATCATGTAAATTGGTCTGTGGCAGAAGTACTGCAAACTCTTCACCTCCAATACGCCCGAACAGATCCATATTTCGAATAATCGTTTTCAATGTACTAATGGCAGCAATTAAAACCCTATCCCCAGTCGCATGACCGTAGTTATCATTCACTCGTTTAAACATATCCAGATCTATCATCACCACCGCTACCGGTTCTTCAAAACGTCGAGCGCTACTGAACTCTTTCTCGCTAAACTCATAGAATGCACGACGATTTAATACCCCAGTCAACGAATCGGTTTGTGCCAACAACTCAGCCTTCTGCATCGCTTTTTCGAGTTCAACCGTACGTTCAGATACCTGCCGCTCCAGCATTACCTGCTCCTGCTGTAAGTGCTGTATATGTTGCAACTCTACCCTATCTTTCTCTTGAGTAAGGTAGTTAATACGATCAGCTAATGCTAAGGAGAGCAGCACTCCCTCAATACATAACCCCAATGGCGGTGAAAAATTGGTAACAAAGTCAGCAGGAATAAAACCGATATTACGCATCACGGCAATAAAAACAGCTAAGCTCCAAATACTCCAGCCCAACACATAAAACCGCGCATCCTCTCGGCCTTTTTTATATTGCCATATCCCAAGCAGTGGAAATAGAACGGTTAAAAGTGCATAAAATAGAGCGAGTTTTAGCGCATATTCACGCCCGCCTAAAAAATAGCAGAGCACAGCAAGCCCACCCAAAACCAAAAGGCCTTGCAGCAGTCGATCAATGATCAACGATTCTCGAGTGTTTAAAAAACAACGTGTAAATTGAGTCGCCAACACTAGCGTCAGCACACCAAAAAGAATCGGAGCAAAATCGGCAAACCAGTTATATCCCTGCCATAAATAGCGATAGCCTAGGCCCGTATTGGTCAACAGAACCATCATCGCCGCCATAATATATAAGGTATACCATTTATATTCGGGCAGTCGTGTGGAGTAGCCTATCAAGAAATTAGAAAACACCAACAGCAAGCCAATACCAAGAAAGGTACCAATCACAAAATAGCGCTTGGCATAGTGTTGAAAAAACGCATCTGGGGTCCACAATAATAGCTGCGTTTCAGCCTTACCAGGCAATGCATAGGAGAGTTTAACCCATATTCGTTGCACCGCGCCGGCCGGTGTATTCACTGGATATAAATTACTCTCAGCGGCAATTGCACGCTCACCAAACGGGACATGATCACCGCCCACCTGAGATGCAGCCCCGTCCATATAAAAGGTAACAAAATCCCAATTGGGGTGGGGTACTTCAAGAAACCATGATAATGCAGCTTTGCTGTTGTTTTTCAGGTCGATACGCAGCCAATAATCAGCCCCACCGATACCAAAGTTACTCTTACCCTTAGGCAACGGCGCAAAGTGAGAAGAAAGGGGGGCGCTCTTTACTTGCTCCCACGTATAGGTTTGGCTCGCATCTTCAAGATAAAAGACATTCATCCCTGTGCCAACACCCGCCATCGTGGATGATAATTTGATCGGCGACTGAGCCTGACAAACTGCACTAATAAATAGAAAGAAAAGCAGCACAAAAATGCGCTCTAGATATTCGTAACAAAGACCTGTACGAAGTCGGTGACTGATCTTCCAACGGCTATTAATACGACTAAAATCTGGTATGCCCATGATTATAATTTAAACGCCTAAACCTGTGGTTCGGATGGGTAATTTGATAACTAATAACAACTCAGTAGCATCATATTACCCGCAAGCTATCGAGACTCTTGGTTAATTAGCACTGATATTATACTAATTAACGCCCGTTAGTCCGTTTAGTTTGCCCTATTAAACAGAATGGAATACTTGTCACATTAATAGATAAGCGCCGTTATTTTACACAACGACACTAGCTACTACCCACCATTACATTCATAACATGGATGATCATTTATTGCTGACCAAACAAAAAATCCTAAGCAGTAACTTAGCGTTAAGAGCGTAACACTAATACTGAGCAACCTGCGCGATCCACCACTCGCGAAGAGTTAGATCCCAGTAACACATGATCCACTTTACTGCGGTGATGCGCAGTCATAATAATAAGATCAGCATTGCAGCGTTTAACATGTTTGATAATGCGCTCAGCCGGATTACCCTGATGCACTGAAAGCGTTCGATTAACTTCTGGTGGTAACTTTTTCTGAGCCAGTATTTGTAGCTGTTTTTCAACGGCTTCGTGAGCTTTCTCAACAGCTGACTTTTTAAAATAAGATGCAACCAACGGCGAGTTAAATCCAGGAATGACGGTCATCAAATGGATACAGCCATCACTCTCTAATTCACGCAAAGCCAGTTCGATCGCCTGATCAGAAAAAGACGGTTCTTCAATATCAACCGGAACAATAATTTGCTTAAACATGAGTCCTTCCTTTACCAAAAAGTATGGCTATCTAAACCGAGGCCCTTACGAGAAGGCGCCTCGGATCTGGATTAAGTATTTGCTAGAGTCGAAGCCTGATCACCGTTAGCCCGGCGACGACGGCGCTGAAATAGCACGACAGGTATCAACAATAACAAAGCAGGGATAAACATAAGCTCCTTAGGTGGCTGCCCCTTCGGTACTTCCACCTGCCCTATCTGCTGATCAAACATCAAACCCGCTTTCTCTGCATGACTGCCGAAGCCCACCATATCGACGACCACCTTGCCATCAAGATTCGCCAACTCTAGACCCGCATTCACCATGCGTTCCTGAGTATTCGCCCCCTCAGCAAGTTCAAACAGCGCGACAAAATCCCGTGGATTACCAACATCATCTTCACCGATCAAATGCAGCCTCAGTTCAGCGCCATTAGGCAGATCCAAGCTATCACCCATTAATTCGCTAGCGGCTACCGTCTGGAACGGTGGTGCCACCATGTCCATCCAAAAACCTGGACGGAATAGAGAGAAGGCTATAAGAATCAATAACGCCGTTTCATGTAACCGATTACGCACCAAAAAATGTCCTTGAGTTGCAGCAGTAAACAGCAAGATCGCCGCAGTAGAAACCACGAAGACAATAATGCCCTGCCACCAGCTCACATCGATTAATAAGAGATCGGTGTTGAATATAAATAGGAACGGTAAAATGGCTGTTCGCAAACTATAGAAGAATGCGACAAACCCCGTACGGATCGGATCACCACCGGACACCGCCGCCGCGGCAAAAGAAGCGAGTCCTACCGGAGGTGTTACATCGGCCATGATGCCGAAGTAAAACACGAATAGATGCACAGCAATCAGCGGCACAATCAAGCCTGACTCTTGACCTAAAGTCACTATTACTGGTGCCAATAAAGATGACACCACAATATAGTTGGCCGTGGTCGGCAAGCCCATGCCCAAAATCAAACTAAGTACGGCCGTCAAGGCTAGCATCAACAGCAGGTTACCCATCGACAATACTTCAACTAGATCCGCTAATACAGAACCCACACCGGTCTGCGATACCACACCCACGATAATACCGGCAGTCGCCGTTGCAATGCCGATGCCTATCATGTTGCGCGCACCAACAATTAAGCCATCGATCAGCTGATTAAAGCCCTTCCTAAACTGTCGACCAAGCCCCCCCTCATTACGGAAGAACGCAAACAAGGATTTTTGCGTCAACAGGATAAAGACCATCAACATAGTCGCCCAGAACGCCGAAAGTCCAGGAGACAAGCGTTCAACCATCAAACACCATACCAGTACGATAACAGGCAGAATAAAATGCAATCCGGACTTAACGGTTGGCCCAACTTCTGGTAGTTCCACCACATCAGAATTAGGGTCATCCAGCTCTAGATCAGGGTAGCCAGCAGAGAAACGCACCGACAAGACATAGATAATCAACAACAAGACACCAATCACCAGACTGGCGTATTGGCCAAACAATGGTTTAATCCAACCAATACCATAATAGACCACCATCGACACGGCGGCGGTGGCAAAAAAGCCAATCAACACCCCCATCAAGCGCGCCATCCAAGGCTTGGCAGCGCTGCGCCGAGGCAGGCCGTACATATTCTGTTTAAGCGCTTCAAGGTGAACGATATACACCAGTGCGATATAAGAGATCAATGCGGGTAGAAAAGCATGCTTGATCACCTCCACATAAGAGATGCCCACATACTCAACCATCAAAAACGCAGCGGCGCCCATAACTGGCGGCATAATCTGACCATTAACCGATGAGGCCACTTCGACCGCACCTGCTTTCTCCGCGCTGAAACCCACGCGGCGCATCATTGGAATAGTAAACGTACCCGTGGTAACCACATTAGCAATGGAGGAACCTGAAATCAGTCCCGTCATACCTGAAGCCACAACCGCGGCTTTGGCAGGGCCACCACGTAGATGCCCTAGCAGGGAAAAGGCGACCTTGATGAAATAGTTACCGGCACCGGCCTTGTCCAACAAAGCACCAAATAAAACAAATAGAAAAACGAAACTGGTCGACACGCCCAGTGCAATACCAAACACACCTTCGGTGGTGATCCACTGGTGATTAACGACTTCCTTCAAACTCGCGCCTTTGTGGGCGATGATTTCCGGCATATAGGGGCCGGCAAAGGTATAAAACAAAAACAGTGATGCGACGACGACGAGTGGTGGTCCAAGTGCACGTCGAGTGGCTTCCAGCAAGAGAATCACGCCGGCAATGGCCACGACAATATCCAGTGTCGTCGGCAAGCCCGGACGATCCGATATTTGGACATAGAAGATAAACAGATAGCCCGCGCAAAAAGCACCCGCTATCGCCATCACCATATCCGGTAAAGGCACCCGCTCACGGGGAGAGCCACCTAAGGCGGGGTAGGCCATAAAAGCAAGAAATACGGCAAACGCAAGATGAATCGAACGCGCTTCAGTATCATTGAAAACACCAAAACTGCCGACCAACGGCCAATCATAAAAGGGTAACGGCGAGGCGATCCACAATTGAAATAGCGACCAAAACAGTGCAGCAGCCAACAGCAAAAATCGTTGAATGCCTTCTGGGTCTCGGGCACCACTATCCGTCGACGCCACTAAATCTTGGAGCTCGGCTTCGCTGAGTTTAGTAGGTTCTTTTGAATTCAGTTCAGTCATAATACTCTCCGATCCAACACCCCCAGCGTTTACCGCCGGTAAATATTAGTGCGCTCCAGCAAAGCCCAAAGGTCACGCCAGAACTGAGAAAAGACTATCCCAGGAACATCCTAGGATAGTCGAAATAGACGGCGGAGCCGCCAGTCAGGGGTGTATTACTTACATCCAGCCACGTTCTTTGTAATAACGTACAGCGCCTTCATGTAATGGAGCAGACAGACCATTTTTGATCATTTTAGCGGGATCAAGATTGGCAAAGGCAGGGTGTAAACGCTTGAAACGGTCAAAGTTATCAAACACAGCCTTAACCACTTGATAGATCACTTCCGGATCCGCCTTAGTGGAAGAAACGAAGGTCGCACCTACGCCAAAGGTAGTGGTATCGGCATCATTACCGTTATACATGCCGCCAGGGATAATCGCCTCAGCGTAAAAAGCGTTATCATCGATCAACTTCGTGATTTCAGGACCTGTTACCGGTACCAATACTGCGTCACATGAAGTCGTTGCTTCTTTAATCGAACCATTAGGATGGCCAACGGCGTAGATAATCGCATCGACCTTGTTATCACACAACGCTTGAGATTGCTCAGACGCCTTCAACTCTGAAGCAAGTTTGAAGTCATCCATGGTCCAACCTTTACGTTTCATGACCACTTCCATAGTGCCGCGCTGGCCAGAACCGGGATTACCTATATTGACCCGTTTACCTTTCAAATCGTCAAAACTCTTAATACCAGCATCGGCGCGAGCAATCACAGTAAATGGTTCAGGATGTACAGAGAATACTGCGCGGAGCTCTGTGTTAGCACCCTGTTCAGAAAATTTACTAGAGCCATTGTAAGCGTGGTACTGCCAGTCAGACTGGGCCACACCCATATCTTGGTTACCCGCACGAATAGCATTCAGGTTCGCAATCGAACCACCTGTAGATGGCGCAGTACACTTGATACCGTGATCGCTGTTACCACGATTAACCAAACGACAAATGGACTGACCTACTACATAATAGACACCGGTCTGACCACCAGTACCAATAGTCACATAGGATGATTGAGGAGCGGCAACGGCTGCGCCACTTTGAGCCCCAATCGCGATGCCGGCAGCAACCACGGTGTTAGTAAATAACTTCTTCAACTTCATCATTTGCATCCTTTATAGTTATATTCAAGGTCGGTGTAACCGACTATTTTCTACCTTATGTCAGACAAGATAAAAACCTTGTCGTTATTTTTCTGTCATTGATTCCAACATTCAGCACAAATACCATATCCACAGGGTTATCGACGACGACCGTCATACAACCCGCGAACCGCACATACACACAAAATTAATCTATTAATATTAATATAGCACTCGGTGCGACGAGTGCACGAAATTAACGACACTTGATCGGAAATAACAAACACAACTAGCAAGATATTTTGGCTTTTGTAAAAAAGAAAGGCTATTTCCGAGACTATAAAGCTAATATTAGTTAACTCTATTTTTTGCGCGATTATAATAGTTATTATTCACCATTATTTTCAACCAGTGAACAGTTACTGCTTTTGAACTTTATTCCTGGCTGGGGCCCCGGCATATTTTCTGTCAAAAAACTCGATTGTTGCCGCTCAAAATAAGCTTCGCAATCATGATCAAAAAATATAGTCAGCGATCTTAAATCAATCTGTTTTAATCTTTGAGCCACCAACGGGTGCTGAGATATAAATTGAACCATTGTATTTAAGTCTTTCAAATTAGCGGCTGAAGGGGCCAATGCGGCTTGCGTATACGTGGATCCACTCAATAAAACCACACATACCATACGGCAAATACTATTCATGTTTTCTACATCCTCGCTAAAGTGTTTGATGCTCCATACACGAGAGAGCTCACGCCCATCCGATCAAGGTAAATAAGATATTTAATTAAGAACTTCTTTTTTCGCCGACGGACAAATAAATAGCCGAGTTACCACCTCTCGTTCCAATTAGGGGTCCATAACTGGCACAGGAACCCCCACACCCTCTGGAAAAAACAATCTAATAGTCCACACGTTAATTTAGCACCCCATAGGAATAGCGACATTTATAACCGTCAATACACGCCACTGAGTGTTGATTAACTTTTCGATTTTAATACGTACCCTGCTAAGCGAAATTTCAACTGGGCTATAACCGTCGGGCCAGCCTTCTCCCTCAAATATTCTGACCCACTCCTCTCCCCCTTTGGCGAGCACAGCGGCTTTTATTTCGTCATGGTTTACCTCAGGAAAGCAGTCCACATTTACCTCGTCAAAGTTTGGCAGCACGACCCCATTACCATCAGTAATGTTAAGTTGATGCCATTCCGTCGTGCAGTGTTTCCATTCGGTTAAATCGAAGTGTGGACCTTCAGCATTGACCGACAAACTGGTTTCAAGTTGAAACGCCACTCGGTAGCTTTGATTATTTTTACCTTCTAGGATGACCATAGCTTTAGACAGCGTATCGCCTATTTCAAGCGTGGCGAAATACTCTTTTTTGAACGGGGCACTATAGTTTATGGGCTTCTGAAAGGAGATTTTTCCAGATGGTATTAACGTAATTTTATCAAGCGCATAAGCAAAACTGGGTAAACAGATAATTAAAATTGCAAAAAGATATTTCACCTATGCACTCCTGCTAACCAACATTTATAAAGCGTATTCATGTTCATCACTTATCCTTCTTGATCAAATAGAAAATAATAATCCTTCTATTATCTTACAATTCAAGGTGACTCTTTTTTCACAAACGTGATCTTTACCTTTTTACCACTACGATAGAGTTCCACAGCTTCTTCCATCCGTTTTTTCCTTTTTGCGATATCGGCAGCTGTTATCACCCGCTTATTCTCTGGATCATTATTTCTAACCATTTCATAACAAAAATCATAATTGTCAATAAACTCATTCCGCTGCTGCTTTTTATCCGCACTTTCAAGGTTTTTGTAATATTTCCCTATCACCTTCGGACCAATTTCGTGCTTAACGAGTTCAACCCCATCTTTACACATCGACAACTGCGTTTGAAAATACTGCTCTATTGTTACCCCGCCCTCTAGATTGATATGTTCATCCCTGTAACGCACCTCCTTAAATAACTGGTCTACTGCAAGGATCTTTTCACCAACACTATCCTCCGCACTAACGACTACAGATACCATAACTAATACGCTGGCTAAAACGACTCTATTGATCATTTTTACTTGTCCTGACACTTAACAATATCAGTCATAGTACTACTGGATAGTCATCCATAACAAATTCACAGTTCAAGAACACAGCCCCCCTTCAAGCTTGCAAGATAGAAGCAGTCCTATTATAGTTGTTACTAACAACATAAATTATCAAGGTTAATTCTATGCCCGCTAATTTAGAGCGTGCTGAAGCGCTATACGAAGCTGTCAACCAACTAATCCGTGTTCACCAGTTCCGTGACCGAGATTACATCTGCTCCCACGATGTATCGGTAGCACAGTGTTATGCGCTTGAAACCTTAGTAAAACGTGGCCCTTTGAGATTGCAGGCACTCGCTGATGAGATGTATCTAGATAAGAGCACCACCAGCCGCGTGGTAGATTCTTTATTGCGCAAAGAGTACGTACTCAAGCTTTTGGATCCGGCAGACCAGCGAGCGATCCAGCTGTCTCTTACTCCCGCGGGCGAAGCGCTCTACCATACCATTCATCAAGACCTAATCATGGAAGAGGCTTCACTGATTAAAGATCTTTCACCAGAAGTGATTGATGGCACATTAACCCTTATTCAGCAGCTTACAAAGGCCGCACGTGCACGCTTAGGCTCATAGGCCATTTTTTTAACTTATTAGTTGTTAGTAACAACATTAATCATGGAGGAAATTCTCATGCACAAAGAATTAACCAATCTACCTGTGGCCGTTATTGGCGCGGGCCCTATAGGCTTGAGTGCAGCGGTTCAACTACTCAAGCGAGGCTTCACTCCCGTCCTGTTTGAAGCCAGCAACCAAGCAGGCGCTAATATCGCTCGTTGGGGACATGTGCGTATGTTTTCCCCTTGGGCATACAACGTGGATCCTGCCGCTGCTGAACTACTAAAACCAAATGGTTGGAACGAACCTACGGCAACGGATTTCCCCACCGGCAATGAACTACTAGAGCAATATATAACTCCATTAGCCTCTCACCCAGAGATCAGCCCCCACCTGCATCTAAATACGCGGGTCAAATCTGTTAGCCGGCTTAACCATGACCTTTTACGTACTGAAGGTCGCGATAAAGCCCCCTTTGTGCTGCGAGTATCAAACCCTGACGGTGAGCAAGATATGATCGTCCAAGCGGTTATCGATGCATCAGGCACCTATCAAACACCTAATTGGCTGGGCACCCATGGTATTCCAGCATTAGGTGAAACCGAAGCAAAAGAGGCTATCGCCTACGGTGTTCCCAATATTCTCGGTTCTGAACGGGAGCAATATAAAAACAGAACGGTGTTAGTTGTGGGCGGCGGTCATTCTGCTTTTAATGCTCTACAAGATTTAGTTCAGCTCGCCGATGAACATAAAGATATGCGTGTCCTTTGGGGAGTGAGAAATAGCTCAGTCAACAACGTCGTTCGCTCACCAGAAAATGATGAACTGCAAGAGCGCCGCCGTCTTGAAGTTCGAATCCAAGAGCTACTTGAGCAGGGGAAAATTGAGGTATTTACTGAACTTGAGATTGAAGCAATTCAACAGGAAAATGGCAAGTTAATAATACAAAGTGGATCCAAAACATTGCCACCTGTGGATCGTATCATCGCCGCCACAGGCTTTCGCCCCAACCTTAACCTCTTGGCTGAATTACGCACATCCCTCGATCCGGCGACCCAAAGCCCAACACGACTTGCGCCACTTATCGATCCGAATCAACATAGCTGCGGCTCAGTACCTGAACATGGCTTAGCTGAATTATCTCACCCTGAATTGGGCCTATTTATATTAGGTATAAAGAGTTATGGCCGTGCTCCTACCTTTCTGCTGAGAACCGGCTACAAACAAGTGCTCTCTGTGGTTTCAGCCCTCGGTACTGATTGCATAGCTACTGCAGCACAAGCATCGACCACGCCTACCCCATTAGCCTGCCAAGGATAATCTATGACCACAGTTCTACAGAGCTTTTTAACATCAAGAAAGCTCTTATAAATAACTGTAAAACATACAAAAAAGCCCACTTTATAGTGGGCTTGACACTAACCTACGATTAAAAACTTCCCTGCTCTCTCCATAGGTTATTGTCGATAACCTGATCTTAGCTATTCGATTTGCTCTTATGGGTATTATATAACTAACCCAATAGACCAACTTACTGAGCTACAACAGGGCCAACTATATCTCCACCACCTAACGACTGATAAAGCATTGCCTGAACTACAAACTGGTTATAGCGGCTTTCCAGCAACGATGATTCAATACTACGTCTCGACTCCATTGCATTAAGCCAATCAATAATTTCACTCTCTCCATAAGTATATTTACTCTCGTAAATGCGCTCTATCTCTTTGGCATTAGTGTATTGCTCTTGATAGACACCGGCTTGATAGTCGTAGTGTTTTTTAGCGGTAAGTAGGTTATCCACCTCTTCAAATGCCTGATAAAGGGTATCTCTATAATTCACAACCGCCATTTGATAGTCGATTTCAGAAATACCTTTATTTAACTCCATCTCACGCCACTCAAGAAAAGGCAGAACGATACCACTTCCGAGGGTTGCTACTGGATTTTTCAACAAGTTCAACAAACTAGAAGATGAGGAATTTAATGCCCCAGTTAGCGTAATAGTCGGAAGATAACCCGCTGCCACTGCATCTTTTGAGGCAAGGGTAGATCTCAGCTCATATAAACTAGCTCTTACATCAGGTCGACGTAGCAGAAGCTGCGCCGGTATCCCTGCCTCAATATCAGGTATAGGCTGTACCGATAACTGTTCAAGGCTTATTCCCGTCTCTTGCAAGGGCTGGTTAAGTAGGATGGAAAGGGAGTTTTTGGCTTCTGATAGCTCTTGCTGCAGCTGACTCAGCTGCACTTGTTGATTAAACAGAGCTTGCTCTGATTCAATCACCTCTAATGATGTATTAGAACCATTTTTGTACTTTAACTTGGTAAGCTTAGCAATGCGCTCACTGTCCATTATGTTATCTTTTATCAGTGCAAGTCTCTGGTGAAGATAGGCCACTTTCCAATAGAGCGTAGCTGTTGTTACAACTAGATCTTGGGCTATATTTTCTCTGTCTTCATAGCTTGCTCTGGCAGCCAGTTCACTCGCGTCAGCTAAGGCCGCAACACGGTTCCAAAGGTCCAGCTCATAACTCAAAGATAAACCTGTGCTATAGCTAGAGTCCGATGAACCGGAATCAAAGTCATATTCGTAAGAGGAACTCTGTGAGAAACCCAGCTTAGGAACTTTGTTGTTTTCACTAACACCGGCTTCCAATAAAGCTTTTCTTAAAGTCAAAGTCGCTTTTTCTATATCACTGTTTGATACCAAGACTTTATCTATAAGACGGTTGAGTGCGGGATCATTAAATAGGGTCCACCACTGCTCAGGTTGAGCAAGCGCCACTGCATTGTCACTCGAGTTTTGTACTGCACTCGGCAACGATGTCTGAGACCAGCCTTGAGGTATATCTAACTCCGGCTGTTGATATTCACTGCGCATCGAACTGCAACCAAACAACGAAATAGCACAGAGCACCGCAATAGAAGCCTTTATCATAATCTTCATCTTATTCCCCTAATCTCTGGAAAGCGCTTCAATAGGGTTGAGTCGTGCAGCATTACGGGCAGGAAAATAGCCAAAGATAATGCCAATTAAGGTCGAGCAAACAAACGCAGCAACTATAGATGCAGTCGAATAGATCATCTGGTAATCACTGCCGGTATAAGTGATAACAACACCCACAAGGTAGGCGAGCGCGATCCCCAAAATACCACCACAAAAACAAACCAACACCGCTTCAATCAGAAACTGGCGCATGATATCCGCCTGTCTAGCACCCACCGCTACACGTATACCGATCTCGCCAGTTCGCTCCGTAACCGACACCAGCATGATGTTCATCACACCAATTCCGCCGACCAGCAGGGAGATAAACGCTATGGCAGAAATCAGAAGCGTCATAGTTTCAGAGGTTTTTTCTATACTTTTACGTATCGTATCTGTATTGATAGTGAAAAAGTCCACCACACCGTGCCGCATAGTTAACAGGCTAATAATGCCCTGTTCCGCCACCTCACTGGAGACATTTTCATCAACCCTAACGGTAATATCACTGACATAATTTTGCCTAAATATCCGCCCAGAAACCGTGGTATAAGGCAGCCAAACATTGAGTTCATCACTGTTATCAGCCACACTTTCTATAGGATCAGTAACACCGATCACCCGAACAGGCAGACGACCGAGAAAAATGACGCTACCGACAGCATTACCATCTGAGAAAAGCTCCTGTTCAGTATTTTCATCGATAATCGCGACCTGTTCCAACGCCTCAACACTCGCTTCATCAAAATATTGCCCCTGCGCTAAAGTATACCCCCGCACACGGAAATACTCCGTACCAACCCCCTGAACCGAACCGGTTACCGTCTCACTGGAATAGCGAATCGCAACATTAGCTCTAACTGTTGGGGTAACACTGTCAATAAAGGACAATGTTTTAAGGGCATTAGCATCACCGGCGGTTAGTGTACGCACTCGTCCTGAGCGGCGATCTCCTCGCCCAGTACCCGGTTTAATTTCTATCGTATTAGTCCCCATTGAAGCGATCTGGTCCATAATCGACTGCTGCGATCCGGCGCCCAACGCAACCACCGAGACCACAGAGGCAATCCCGATAATAATGCCTAACATCGTCAAAAAGGTACGCAGACGATTATGGGACATGGCAATCGTTGCCATTTTAAACGCTTCAAGATAGCGAGAAAAATTAAGTCTAGACGTTGCTTGCTGTTTTTTATCTTCAACATCGCTGCGTTCAGGAGTCAACGGACGTTCTTCCGACGCGCTGGGGTTTAGATGATCACTGATAATCTCCCCATCTTTAATTTCAATAACACGATCAGCAAATTCAGCAATACTCGGATCGTGAGTAACAAGAATAATAGTATGACCATCAAGATGTAGCTCTCGCAGCAGCTTCATCATCTCTTCGCCACTACTACTATCTAACGCACCAGTGGGCTCATCCGCCAAAATCACATCCCCGCCATTCACTAGAGCTCTGGCGACACTAACACGCTGCTGTTGACCACCACTAAGCTGATTCGGCTTATGATCTAAGCGATCTTCTAAACCCAATCGCGTAAGCAGCTTTGTCGCTTTCTCCGCACGTGTATGTGGGCCTTCATTCGCATAGAGAGCAGGAACTTCCACATTTCCCAATGCTGAGAGATCACTTAGTAGATGATAACGCTGAAAAATAAAGCCAAAATATTCACGCCGTAATGCGGCTAACTCATCATCCTCCATTTTGGAGGTATCCTGGCCATTGATGAAGTAACTACCTTTAGTTGGCTTATCCAGACAACCTAAGATATTCATCAGTGTCGATTTTCCTGACCCAGACGCACCAATAATGGCGATCATCTCGCCACGATGAATTTCCAAATTAACATTGTTCAGCACAGTGAGCTCTTGCTCACCGGCAGAAAAGCTACGGCCTACATCAACAACCTTTAACAGTGCTTCAGCCATAGGTTATAACCTCATCCCCGAACCTAAACCCGGACCACTTTGTCCAAACCGACCACCCTTAGGCATGCCTGAACCCGCTTCACCGTTGCCGGAAGACTGACCGATAACAATCTCATCACCCTCCTCTAGTCCGGACAAAATCTGAGCGTAAATTTTATTATTGATGCCTACTTTCACATCGCGAGGCTCAACTTGCTCACCCTGTTTCACCAGAACCTGATAGGCAGGATCAGGGCCGGGCTTTTTCATCAAGACTTGAGAGGGAACAAGCAACGAATCTTCTGCACTTTCCAGCACAATAGAGACTTGTGCTGTCATACCGAAACGCAGCAAATTATCTGGGTTTTTTACATCAAATAAAGCGTTGTAGTAGATCGCTTCATCATCACCAATAATCAGAGTGCTATCGTCACCCGTCAGCAACGTTGGACCGGGCTCAATCGAGCGTAGAACACCGGGATACCTTTTCCCAGTTGAACCCAAAATGGTGAAATACACCTCCTGCTCCGCTCGCACATTAATAATGTCCGCTTCAGACACTTGAGCCTTAACAGTCATAACATCCAGCTGAGCCAACTCAATAATACTAGGTGTACTCTGATTGGTATTAACCGTTTGCCCCTCTTCAACAGACACGTAAATAACAGTGCCATCCATAGGTGAAGATATGGTGGTATAGCCAAGATCCAACTTGGCATCATCAACACTGATAATTGCCTTCTCTTTCTCTGCGCTAAGTTGATCTAGCTCTGCTCGATAAACAGCCAGTGTGGATTCAGCTACATCGTATTCAGCTTGCGAAGTAGCCCCATCTCGCAACATGTTTTTCTTACGGGTAAATTCAGCTTTAGCCGTTTTGATCTGCGCCAGTTTTGCCGCATACTGAGCATTAATACTTTTCAGTGACGCTTCCGCTTCTTTCAGAGCATTTTTCTGGGTAAGGTTATCGATTTGGGCTATTAAATCACCTTTGTGAATGTAGTCACCCACCTCTACATCCATTTTCTCAATTAGACCTGATACCTGAGCACCAACACTAACCAATTTCGATGGATAGAGAACACCATTGGTCAGTACGACACTCTCTATATTGCCCCGTTTAACGGCATCTGTAATAAATGTAGGTTTCACCTGCTGCGTCATAAAATATTTATAGCCAACACCTACGGCGAGGCCAGCAATGAGCAGTATAATTACTAAAGGAGATATGATTTTTGAATTCATGGCCCAATATCCAGAGCAGTTAAGGTAACTATTCAATAAGTCAGCTTAAGTCTATCAATTAAGTTATGAGCATGAGTGACAATGTTGTCATTTAAGGATTGGAATCAATAGCCTCATCAAAACAACATCTTGCGAACTAGGTTCAAGGGTAAGATTTCCCCCATGGGCACGAGCAATCTCCCGTGACAAACTCAACCCGAGACCACTACCAGATATGCCTTGGGTATGCTCAGGCTCTCCACGATAAAAGCGATCAAACAGTTGGCTCCTAACTTCACTAGAGATAGGGCGGCAATAATTACTGATCAATATCTCTATGCCGGTTTCGTCTTTGCGCGCTTGAATTCTCACCCCTTTTTCAAGAAGGCTGTAGCGTATTACGTTAGCCAGTAAGTTATTCAGCAACTGCCTTAGCAAGACAAGATCACCACGCGTTACAAGCGCTCGCTCAATCGAGCAATCCAGAATCTGCTCTTCCGAGAGTAGCTCCATATCGGCAATCAATTCATCTAATAATTCAGTAATATTGACGGGTTCGAGATGCAAAGCCATAGAACCCGCATCCGCCTGTGAAAGTAACAACAGTTTTCGAGTAATCGTCGACAACTGCCCCACTTCGTCCAGAATAGCGTTTAGATCTAGCTGCGATGAATCTTCAGAGAGCACCGCCTGTTCCAACTTCCCTCTTAACACAGTAAGCGGTGTTTTCAGCTCATGAGCCGCATCGGCGGTAAAACGGGAAATCTGCTGAAAACTGTCTTCAAGCCGATCCAACATAGTGTTATATGCTTCGATCAACATTTGGAACTCTTTGTCTTCTTTATGCCCAGAGAGTCGGTGACTGAGATCTTTTTGAGTTACTAAATCCATAGCCCGATGCAAGTGATTTATCGGCCTAATAGTGTGGCTTGCGATGAGCCATGAACCAAGAATACTAAGTAACAACGAAATAGGGACAACAGCGATCAGGGTCTCACGCAGAGTACTTTTCAGGTCGTTACTGGTGGCAGCAACCTCGACCGCGATAAAACTTCTTCTACCTTCAACCGAAAAGAGAGCGGCTCGCCACTGCTGCTCTTCATACTCAAAAGAGGCCACCTGACAGCGCCCCACGAGCGGGCCCGCGTCCACCCAATCCATCGTACCGATTAAGGTTTTTAAATTAATTTCCGCTGCTTTTATTAACAAGTCATGTTCACTAGATTCAATCAAAAGCATCAAATGCTGGGACGAATCAATCCGTAGTTTATCAGCAAGATCCGCCAAAAGCGGGCCCATAGTTAGTTGCGCTCCCCGAGGAACTGCAAGATTACGAAGAGAACCATTTTCATCAAAACGGGGAATCGTACGCCTTGCTTCCATACACAAACGATCATCAAGATGATCAAGCTCCACCTGCATAATGCGTGACCAACTTAGGGTGATCACAATCGCCAGCACTGCGCTTACAGTCAAGATAGAGATAACGAAAATACGAGTACGGAAATGCATATTACAACCTCAGCGAGGATTCAAGCGGTACCCAGTACCTCGTACTGATTCAATGGCACTCACCATTTCTCCCGCCCCCTGCAATGAAGCAATCTTACGACGGATCCGTTTAATGCAAACATCAACAACGTTGGTACAAGTATCAAAATCATAACCCCATACATGCTCCAACAACTGCCCCCGTGTTAAGACTTGATTAGGGGAACGCATCAGGTACTCAAGTAGACTAAATTCTCGGCTGGTAAGCTCAACGGAGTGATCTTGATAATTAATTGTTCGATTGATGCAATCTAGCTGCAACGAACCAACTTCAAGTAGGTGTTGTGGTGTGCCGCCGCCATGCCGCCTTAACACCGCTTGGATACGGGCATTTAGCTCTTCTACATAGAAAGGTTTGGCTAAATAATCATCGGCTCCCAGCTCTAAGCCATGAACGCGATCACCTAGCTCATTACGGGCAGTGAGAAGGATAACAGGAGTATTTATACCCGTTTGACGAAGAGAGCGCAGAATATCTAACCCATCACGGCCAGGAAGCATAATATCAAGAATGATAACGTCGAAAACGTTTTCACTCGCAACCTCATACCCTAAATGACCATCAGCGCAATGGGTTACATTAAAGCTTTTAGCACGTAAGCCTTCGCAGACAAAATCTGCAATTTTCTGTTCATCTTCAACAAGCAATATATTCATTAAGTTTAATCTGAAATCCCATGAAGATACCTATCATGCTACAGATTATATGATGAATTGAAGTATTTTTATTTTCACACCCCAATTCATCAAAAGTACCGCTTACTCCCACTCAATCGTAGCAGGCGGTTTAGAGCTTACATCATAAGTTACACGAGACACGTGCGCGATTTCATTGATGATACGACCCGATACAGTTTCCAGCAGCTCATAAGGCAGGTGCGCCCAACGTGCAGTCATAAAATCTACAGTTTCAACGGCGCGCAGCGCGATAACATATTCATAGCGGCGACCATCACCAACTACGCCAACCGATTTGACGGGTAGGAACACAGCAAACGCTTGGCTAGTTTTATGATACCAATCGGCTTTATGTAACTCTTCAAGGAAGATCGCGTCTGCTTCACGTAGAATATCAGCATACTCTTTCTTCACTTCACCAAGGATACGAACACCTAAACCAGGACCTGGGAAAGGATGACGGTAAACCATATCGTAAGGTAAACCTAACTCTAGGCCAAGCTTGCGAACCTCATCCTTAAACAGCTCACGTAGTGGCTCAACAAGATCCATTTTCATATCGTCTGGCAGGCCGCCAACGTTATGATGAGATTTAATTACATGCGCTTTACCGGTTTTTGCTGCAGCGGATTCGATCACATCAGGGTAGATAGTACCCTGCGCAAGGAAGTTAACCTCAGTCAGCTTGGTAGCTTCTTCATCAAAGACTTCGATAAAGGTATTACCGATAATTTTACGTTTAGCTTCTGGATCATTTTCGCCTTTCAAGCGGCCAAGGAACAGATCTTCCGCATCAACACGGATGACCTTAACACCCATATTCTTGGCAAACATGTCCATAACTTGATCGCCTTCTTGCTTACGCAATAGGCCGTTATCAACAAAGACACAAGTAAGCTGATCGCCGATCGCTTTATGCAACAA
Source organism: Neptuniibacter sp. 1_MG-2023 (assembly GCF_030547185.1). Lineage (GTDB taxonomy): Bacteria > Pseudomonadota > Gammaproteobacteria > Pseudomonadales > Balneatricaceae > Neptuniibacter. The sequence continues at coordinate 117,601 of NZ_JAUOQR010000002.1, read as the reverse complement.
AGCAGCAACAACAGAGGAATCAACACCGCCCGACAAACCAAGTAGCACTTTGTTGCTGCCAACTTGAGCGCGTACTTTTTCAATCTGGTCAGCAATGATATTCGCTGATGTCCAAAGCGCCTCAGTACCACAGATATCGACAACAAAGCGTTCAAGAATACGACCGCCTTGTTTTGTATGGGTTACTTCAGGGTGGAACTGCACACCATAGAAGTTTTTAGTAGGGTTACACATAGCCGCAATAGGTGCAGATTCTGTCGCCGCTATAATAGAGAAGCCTTCTGGAAGTTCCGTCACTTTATCACCGTGACTCATCCATACATCCAGCAACAACGAACCATTGTTGGCTAAATGATCTTCAATACCTTCTAGTAAGCGGCTAGGGCTGTCCTCTAAACGAACTTGCGCATAACCAAACTCACGTTTATCTGAAGCGGAAACTTTACCACCTAGCTGCTCAGCCATGGTCTGCATACCGTAGCAGATACCTAAGACAGGCACATCAAGATCAAAAATAATGTCCGGCGCACGAGGCGAATCACCTTCAGTAACTGATTCAGGTCCACCCGCTAAGATCACACCTTTTGGTGCGAACTCTCGAATCTCTTCTTCAGTCATGTCCCATGCACGAATCTCACAATAAACGCCAATTTCACGAACACGTCGTGCAATTAACTGTGTGTACTGCGATCCAAAATCTAGAATCAAAATCCGTTGAGCGTGAATATCTTTGGTCATAACATTTGATCTCAATGCTTTACAGAGTTTATATGTCTGCAAAAAAAAAATGGGCAAAGTCATGAACTCCGCCCATTTTCTAGAGTTTATTAAATTAACTAACGCGGTAGTTAGGTGCTTCTTTGGTAATGCTTACATCATGAACATGACTTTCGTTCATACCTGCGTTTGTAATACGCACAAACTGTGGTTCTGTACGCATTGTCTCGATATTTGCACTACCGGTATAACCCATAGATGCTCGTAAACCACCGACTAGCTGGTGTACAACACCACCCATTGGTCCTTTACAAGGCACTCGACCTTCAATACCTTCAGGAACGAGCTTCTCAACACCTTTAGATGCATCTTGGAAATAACGATCAGATGAACCTGTAGACTGACCCATAGCACCTAGCGATCCCATACCACGGTATGATTTAAACGCACGCCCTTGAAACAACTCTACTTCACCTGGCGCCTCATCCGTACCCGCAAGCATAGATCCAACCATAATAGCTGATGCACCAGCAACAATAGCTTTAGCAAGATCGCCAGAGAAACGTACACCGCCATCTGCTACAACAGGTACACCGCGCTCAGCCATAGCTTCAGCAACATTAGCAACCGCACTAATTTGCGGAACACCAACACCCGCCACTATACGTGTCGTACAGATAGAGCCTGGGCCTATACCCACTTTAACACCATCCGCACCCGCATCAGCAAGCGCGATCGCTGCTGCTGCAGTGGCAATATTACCGCCAATAACCTGAACCTGAGGGAATGTTTTCTTCACCCAAGCTACACGGTCGATAACACCTTTAGAGTGGCCATGAGCTGTATCGACAATAATCACATCAACACCTGCAGCGACTAACGCAGCTACACGATCAGGCGTTTCTGGACCTGTACCGACCGCAGCGCCCACTATTAAGCGGCCTTTAGCATCTTTAGCAGCATTAGGATGTGACTGAGCTTTATTCATATCTTTGACGGTCATCATGCCGCAAAGTTTAAAGCTTTTATCTACAACCAATATTTTTTCAATACGGTGTTTCCGAAGCAGATTTCTTACGTTATCTGGATCAACACCCTCTTCAACCGTTACTAAACGATCTTTAGGTGTCATGATCGTCGCAACTAAAGCATCAAGTTTATGCTCAAAACGGAAATCACGATCAGTTACGATACCGACTAGATTACCGTCATCAACAACAGGAAAACCCGAGAAGCCTACAGATGCAGATAACTGACGTAGATCACCTACCGTCATATCAGAACGACAAGTAACAGGGTCACTTACAACCCCTGCCTCGTACTTTTTAACACGCAGCACTTCTGCAGCCTGTTGCTCAATCGTCAGGTTCTTATGGATGATTCCGATACCACCTTCCTGCGCCATAGCGATAGCAAGACCTGATTCAGTCACTGTGTCCATTGCCGCAGATACCAAAGGAATATTAAGTGTAATTTCCTTTGTGAGGCGAGTTTTCAGTGAAACATCCTTAGGCAGTACTTCAGAGTAGCCCGGAACCAGCAAGACATCGTCAAAAGTGAGAGCTTCCTCAGCGATTCGCAACATTATTTGCCAGCCTGTGTAGTGAATAAATTTAAACGCGAAATTATACAGAAATTAGCCTTTTGTCTCAATCGAAAAGTTGCACTCTATCGCTAAAAACAGGGCTAATGAGCACAACTATAGATCGAATTATTTTTTTCGCACCAATTAATGCAATAAAAAACAATCTATTTCCAAACAACTTATTATTAGCTACTGCATCCTGCCTTCAACTTCGTTTACTATAGGCTCATGTTTACTGAAACAAACCCAACAAATACGCGTCGTATACATGCCATTAGTGTTTCAGAACTCAATAGGCAAGCACGCACTTTACTCGAGCGCTCATTCCTTACGATCCAAGTTGAGGGAGAAATATCGAATTTCGTCCGCCCTAGTTCGGGGCACTGGTATTTCACGCTCAAGGATGACAAAGCTCAAGTCCGCTGCGCTATGTTTAAGAATCGCAACCAACTTATCAAACCCGCGCCGAAGCAAGGTGATAAGGTCGTTGTAAGAGCGAAAGTCAGCTTATATGAAGGCAGAGGCGACTATCAGCTGATCTGCGATTTTATGGAATCGAGTGGTAGTGGCTCTTTACAAGCAGCGTTTGAAGAATTAAAACTTAAATTACAAGCTGAAGGGTTATTTGATAGCAAACATAAGAAACCTATCCCAGCACATCCATCCCATATAGGTATTATCACTTCAAAAACTGGGGCTGCTGTTCACGATATTTTGACCGTTTTAAAACGTCGTTTTCCCGGACTCCCAATAACGATTTACCCGACCTCAGTTCAAGGGGATGAAGCACCGGCGCAGATTTGCAAAGCGATCATTCTAGCTGAAGTCCACCAAACCTGTGATGTATTAATCCTTGGCCGAGGCGGTGGATCACTCGAAGATTTATGGGCATTTAATACAGAAGACGTTGCAAGAACCGTATTTGACTGTGATATACCGATCATTAGCGCAGTCGGCCATGAAGTTGATGTGGTTATTACAGATTTCATAGCTGATACACGGGCTCCTACCCCTTCAGCAGCGGCTGAGATGCTGAGCCCTGATCAACATCAACTTAAACAAAGATTAGCGTTATTAGAGCAGCGTTTGATTCGTCATATTGAGCAAAAACTCAAGGCAACCGCACTCAACATTCAGCACTCAAAAACACGTTTACGCCACCCAGGACAGAAACTAAACGAGCAAGCACAACGCCTAGATCATTTAGAAGCAAAATTACTCAACGGGATTAACGCTAAAATCATTAATGCAAAACATCAACAACAGCAGCTTTTATCTAGAGTAAAAGCCCTATCACCAACTAAACTACTGCCTCTAAAAGAGGAGCAGATCCATTCATTACAGCAGCGCCTAACCCAATCGATCCACACGCTTTTGCAACAAAAGAGCTTTAAGCTAGGCTCGCTATCTTCACAGCTGAATACAGTCAGTCCTCTCGCTACATTAGAGCGAGGTTACGCTATTGTTAAAGATGAACATGGCACCGTCATACAGGATGCATCCACCACCCAAAAAGGCGATGTTATTGAAAGCCAACTCTATAAAGGACGTTTACGCTGCCGCGTAGATGAAGTAATTACGGAATAATGATCATGCAAAAAATAATACTATTTATTAGCCTTTGCTTTATAAGCCTTGCGACTTATGCACAACCACTTCCACAAGAAAGCCGAGTCCCTGGGGGTGTAGCTATTATCCCCCTTACTGGCCTTGAGAGTACCAATGCACCTTCCGCTTGGTATAAAGGAAATCGCGTTATGGTTATCCCTAGCCAAGGTACAAAATATGAACAAAAAAGTGATTGGCTCGCTATAGCAGGCATACCTCTGAGCGCTAAACATGATCAAAAGCAGCACCTCAGAGCGAATGCAACGTCGTTCTATTTTCAAATAGAAGATAAAGAATACAAAGCGCAATACTTAACGGTAAAAAACAAACGTCACGTTGAGCCTAACCCAGAAGATATTAAGCGCTGGCGCACAGAAAAAGCAAAAATGGTTGCTGCATTTAAAAACTGGAGCGAGCCTTCCAGTCCCATTACTCAATTTGCCCTTCCGGCCAAAGGCCCTTATAGCAGCCCATTCGGTTTGAAGCGTTTTTTTAACAAACAACCCAGAAACCCCCATAGCGGTTTAGATATCGCAGCACCTCAAGGGGATCCAATAACAGCCCCTAGTGCCGGTACAGTGGTAGATACTGGCAGTTATTTCTTTAATGGTAATACTGTAATTATTGATCATGGTTTAGGCTTAACCACTATGTACTGCCATATGAGTAAAATTGATGTAGAAATTGGCGATAAAGTATCCACTGGCGACAAGCTAGGTGAGATTGGAAAGACAGGACGTGTAACCGGACCTCATCTTCATTGGAGCGTAAGCTTGAATAATACACGGGTCGACCCCACATTATTTTTAGCACCATAATTTTTAATACACATTTTTAGGACGAGCCTGAAGGCTCGTTTTTTTTAGAACCTAGTAGGACTTAATTCATGTCTGATGTACAACTAGAAACACTAGAACAAAAAGCAAGTTACGGCATTGGTCGCCAGATGGGCGATCAATTAGCACAGCAACCCTTTGAAGGCATGGACATTGCAGCCATTTCAGCAGGTATTGCTGATGCTGTTCATGGCGAAGGTATGCGAGTTGAAGTCAGCGAAATCCAAGAAGCATTTAACGTACTTAATGAACGTATGCGCGCTCAGCAAGAAGAACAAGCAAAAGCAGCTTCTGCAGTAGGCGAAGCCTTCCTAACAGACAATGCTAAACGCGATGGTGTAGTTGTTCTTGAATCAGGCCTTCAATATGAAATTCTTGAGGCCGGCGAAGAAGGTAGTGAAAAACCTACTCGTGAATCTAAAGTACGCACGCACTACCACGGCACATTCATCGATGGCAAAGTCTTCGATAGCTCTTACGATCGTGGTCAGCCTGCTGAATTCCCTGTTGGCGGCGTTATCGCTGGCTGGACTGAAGCACTTCAGCTAATGAACAAAGGTGCTAAGTGGAAATTATACATCCCTTATAACCTTGCCTACGGCGAACAAGGCTCTCCAGGTGGAATCCCACCTTATTCTGCTCTTGTATTTGATGTGGAACTATTAGAAATCCTGTAATTTCCATTATCATAAAAGGCGGCTTCGGCCGCTTTTTTTTAATGCGCGAGATTAAATAATGATTTTAAATTATAAGTTGTACGGCGAAGGTGCTCCCTTAATTATTCTTCATGGCTTACTCGGCACGATGGATAACTGGGGCGGTCAGATCAAACGCCTATCACAGCACTTTCAGGTCATCTCTGTCGATCTTCGTAATCATGGACGCTCTCCCCATTCAGATGAGATGAGCTATGCCCTAATGGCTGAAGATATTGTAGAGCTAATTGATCATCTTGGATTCAGCAAAGTCAGTGTAATTGGCCACTCTATGGGTGGAAAAACAGCTATGCAACTGGCTCTAAACTATCCAAAGCTTATTGATAAACTCATTATTGTTGATATATCGCCCATACAATACCCTCCCCATCATGCAAATGTATTTGAAGGTTTGTATGCAATTGACTTGGCTAACTTGGCATCAAGAAGTGATGCAAACAAACAGTTAGCACAACATGTGGATGATCCTGGCACTCGCGCATTTTTACTTAAAAATCTGTATCGCACTGAAGATAATAAATTTGCATGGTTAATGAATCTGGATGCACTGCATAATCAATACAATAATATCTGCGCAGCACCTGATGGAAAACCATTTGAGTCTGAAGTGCTATTTATCAAAGGGGAATTATCAGACTATATGTTACCCGCCCATAGAGATGCGGTACTTAAACTCTTTCCTCACGCAAACTACAAAGTAGTTATGGGATCTGGACATAACCCCCACGCAGAAAAACCTGCTGAATTTTCAAAGCTTGCTCTAACTTATTTAACTAGACCAGACATATGAGTAACCTGCATACAAACTAACGACTAACATTGCCAAAAAGGGGGGCAATTTCTAAAGAATAAATTGTGAAATGCTAATAGATACAAGCAATAGATAGGTAGATCTCATTAAACTTGGTTATCAAGCAGAGAGCCTTCGGGGAATAATTTCTGGAACACACCCGCATCCACTAACTTTTTGTTAATCTCTGCTAGCTGTTTATTAATCTCATTAATCCGGTCATTGTAGTCACTCAACACTTCCGCTGAGCTTTCAGAGCGTGCCAAGCTTTCATCCCTTAACTCGCGAAGAACATCACCTGCAGACTTAGTATCTTCGCTATTGCCCTCGTTAGCCTCTGATCTTTGCTCTGTTCTTGCCACTTCAGCCTCTCGCTCTTGCTGAAGTATTTCCATCCTTGCATCTATAGCCATAGCTCGCGCATCAGCCGCTGCAGCACGATCAGCAGATGAAGGCTCGGAAACACTCAACGCTGCTCGCTGAATCACTTCTGCTTTTTCTAGCGTAGCTTCTGGGTCATTCGGGATAGGTGAAGTATCAATTTTAACTTCACCTTCAACTGCATACATTCGACCATCAGGACCTCGCTCATAGGTGTAACTTGGGGCTGAAGCATACACCCCACCAATTGAAGCATGGGTCTGCTCATGAGCCTTTACTTCACGATCACGTTCAGCAAGTTCACGGCTAATTTCTAACTCTTGTTCCTCTACCTCTTTTTGCTCTTGGGAAGTACCCGCAGCCTTAGTAGCAACATTTGACTCTAGACCAACCAATTCCCCATCACCGGAATTCAATCCTGTAGAGCCGGCAAGACGAGATAAAGCACTCGCTTCAGCGGATAAAGTAACTCGATCACGATTAATAGCAGAACGACTAGAGGACAACTCCTCCTGAGAAGATAGGTTTGCCACTGACGACAGAACCTTTTGAGCTTCTTGGGAGCGAAGCTCAATAGATGTGGATGGGGCATTCAATGCCTGAGAATTACTAGAACTGATAATTTGCATAAGCAGCCCCCTTATCCTCGATTAAGCAAAGCATAGAACACTTCACGTTAGTTCTGATTCCTTCCATGAATCACTTCATTACACACGTATATTAATTATTGATCCCGGTTGACCTAACTCTTCAACCTCACCCACCACTTTAGTGGCAGCAGCCTCTACAGATGCGCCCCCAGCCGACTCAACAACCGCTTCGTCCTGTTTTCGACCTGATGCCTGTTCCACCTCATCAGGCTTACCTGAGCCGGTTACATCACTCGCGGCCCTTGGCGCATTATCTAAACCGCGATTAAGTCCTATAAAACCAGATTGCATCGCATTAGTTACATTCATGCTGACACCTCCGCTTGTTCAAATCTACATATCAAGAAACATTATAGATCATAGAAAGCCAATGGTCACTTTTTGATCAAATTATAGAGTCTGTAATTTATCAATCTCAATATATTGAGCCACATTCTCTGGAGAAGGGTTCTCTAAAAAAGGAATTTCTGCAATTAAAGGAGCACGCAACATCGTCGCTATAGTGGCAACATTCTCTTTATAACATGACATTTCAGGACTGACGGCATTGGCAATCCATCCTGCCAACCGTAGACCATCTCTCGCAATACTCTCAGCAGTTAATAGAGCATGATTGATGCAACCCAGCTTAATACCCACCACCATTATCACAGGAATCTTGAGCTGTTTAGGTATATTGGCCATTGTTTCTCGGTCGCTTAGCGGAACCCGCCAACCACCAGCTCCTTCAACAATAGCAAAATCCGCAGGCTGCATTAACGCACCACGGCACAGCGCAGCGATTCTGTCAGCGCTTAACATTCTCTTTTCTTCAATCGCAGCTATATGCGGGGCAATAGGCGGCTCAAAAGAGAAAGGATTCACTTGTTCATAAGGTAAGTTAATAGATGCCGTATTTTGTAATAACAACGCATCACTATTCCTAAGCCCTTCCTCTGTACGCTCACAACCGGCCGCTATAGGCTTCAACCCTATAGTGGATAACCCTTGATTATTAGCCGCTGCTAACAATCCTGCCGCAGCTACTGTTTTCCCAACATCTGTATCTGTACCTGCAACAAAATAGGTTTGCTTAGCCATTTATGAATATTGCTCCACTAAAATTTTTTCAAACACCGCATAGTAAACTTGATAGGTTGCTGGGATAGAACCATCCGCTAAACGTTGCGCTTCATAAGCCGCTTTAAAACGTCTCACCCGCTCTCTACCGGTTAAACCAACCTGCTGGCCCGCATTCATGTTATGCGCACCCAATCTTTTTAGTTCATCGGTTAAGCCTTTCAATTGCGGATAACGTAATACGCGCAACTCCTCATCAAAAACCTTAACCTTGAGGTTTTCAGGCACTACAACAAGATGTTCATCTGAAGAAAGAAATTGATTAACATGAGTATAAGAATCTGCTTCGCCCCATGCACGACGTAATTCACAAAGTGTGGAAGGCCCTAAAGTTGCAAACACAAACTGCCCGCCAGGCGCTAACACCCGCTCAATCTCTTTCATTAATGCTGAGAAATCCGCACACCATTGAATCGCTAAGCTTGAAAAAACAAGGTTCATACTATTATTAGCAAAAGGGAGATGTTCCGCATCAGCACATACCCAGTTAGCATCAGGAATCGCTCTTTCTTCACGGGCATAACGCAACATCCCAAATGCTAAATCTACATTCAACAGCTCTGCTTCAGGATATACCTGCTTTAGCTTTGGTGAGAAAAATCCCGTCCCACAACCAAGATCCATAACACGTTGTACGGAAGCGGTTCCTAATGTTTTGGGTAGATGTGCCATCAGTGCATGCCCTACATCACGCTGCAGTTCAGCAACACTATCGTAAGTCATGGCCGCACGGCTAAAGGAATTAGCTACTTTTTGTTTGTCGATCAGCATATCCACTAAGCTATCGACTCCTGCACAAATTGAGTAACATCGGCAGCGACTTCAGCTTGATGCGAATAAAAAGGCAGATGACCTGCACCTTCATATACTTTAACTAGGCCCTTTGATAACCGCTCACACGCCTGCGCAGCTTCGGATGGAACCAGAAGATCTTTTTCACCAAATAACTGCATGATCGGCATAGATAGGTTCGACAGTTGATCTCGCACATCATCCCTTAATAGCTGAAGACTTTCTCTTGCTCCTGCATGGTCTAGATTTTTAAGAATAAGCTTTAAGCTTTTCAAGGTATCGCGCCCCGCCTCAGCCCCCTTAGTTTGCAACATAATAAAGCGCTGAAGCGTTTTACTTACATTGACCTCTAGCGCTTGTTCAAACTGACCATGAGTTTCTTCATCCATTGCGCAAGACCAATCACTACGCTGCACAAAACAAGGGGATGAAGCTACCGTAATTAAGCACGTAACTCGCTCGGGATACCTAGCGGCAAATTCAATAGCCAATTGCCCACCCATAGACCAACCTAACCACGCAGCAGCCTTTGGCGCATGTTCACGCAATAGCTCAACAACGGCATCAGCTGTATAAGGCTCAGGAAAAGCGGTTGAACGCCCCAACCCTGGCAGATCAATTAACGTTAGGGAGAAAGAGCTAGAAAGCAGCTCCGCAAAAGCACCCCAGACTTGGCTATCCATACCCCAGCCATGCAACAAGACCAACTCAGGTTTACCGTTATTTTCATAACGCTCGACATAAAGGCTCATTAGCTTACCTTCTCTAAGGCATGTAGTAAGCGATTTACCTGTTCTTCCGTATGTGCAGCACTTAGCGTTACGCGTAAACGAGCACTACCTTGAGGCACTGTTGGCGGACGAATAGCACCAATAAAGATCCCATCTTCTTCTAAGGCTTTGCTTATCTGCATCGCCTTAGCCGACTCACCTATCATGATTGGTTGAATCGGTGTTGGAGAATCAATCAGTGTTAACCCTAGTTCTGAGCAGCCCGCTCTAAACTGTTTGATCAACGCTGTTAGTTTTTCCCGGCGCCAAGTCTCCTGCTTAAGTAATCGCAAACTGGTCAGCGTAGCGGCAGCCACTGCGGGCGGCATACTGGTTGTATAAATATAAGTTCGAGCATGCTGCACAAGGGTTTCAATCAGTTCTTCAGAGCCAGCAACAAAAGCACCTGCGGTACCAAACCCTTTACCTAAAGTCCCCACTAATACCTGCAAACTATCTTCAGCCATCGAAAAGTATTCAGCACAGCCACCGCCCTGCTGACCTAAACAGCCAAAACCATGGGCATCATCCACCATCAACCAAGCTTGGTGTTTTTTACAAACAGAGGAGATAGCTGGCAGATCAGCAACATCGCCATCCATGCTAAAGACACCATCCGTTACTACTAATTTACGCCGCGCCTCAGTTTTAGCTAATTTACTATCGAGGCTATTCGCATCATTGTGTAGATAACGCTGAAAGCGGGCTCCACTTAATAAGCCAGCATCCAGTAAAGAGGCGTGATTTAATCTATCCTGCAAAACAGCATCACGTTTATCAAGCAACGCATTGACCGCACCAATATTGGCCATATAACCCGTTGAAAACAGCAACACTTTTGGGCGACCTGTAAATTCAGCCAACGCTTCTTCCAGATCATGATGCGCTTGGCTATGACCATTCACTAGATGGGAGGCACCACCACCTACGCCGTACTTATTAGCCGCCTGCTGAAAACTTTTGATCACTTCAGGATGATTCGCTAACCCTAGATAATCATTAGAGCAGAAAGCCAAAAACTCACGCCCATCCACTTGCACTACAGGTTGCTGAGCTGTTTGTAGTGTACGGCGGCTGCGATAAAGGGATTGTTGCTTTCTTAACTCAAGCTCAGCAGATAAATCATCGAAAGACATAGTCGATCTCTAGTAGGAATAGATCTGAAAAGTGAATTAAGAGCAGAAGGCTCTGCTCTTAATTTAATCTCTATAAGGGTTTAGGCTTCGTAGAAGTGCTGACTATCACTCTGCTTCTGCAGATCATTCAGAATAACAGCTTCCTGTGTATCATCCGCATCAGAAATACGCTGTTCAGGGTTAATACCCAATTTACGGAATAGCTGAAGATCGCGATGGGTTTCAGGGTTTGGCGTCGTCAACAAACACTCACCATAGAAGATGGAATTAGCCCCAGCGAAGAAGGTCATCGCTTGAGTTTCATCACTCATCTGTTCACGCCCTGCAGACAATCGCACATGAGACGCTGGCATCATAATACGAGCAACAGCGATGGTGCGGATGAAATCAAGGTGATCAAGATCATCTACGTTCTCTAAGGGCGTACCAGCGACCTTTACCAGCATATTAATAGGCACACTTTCTGGCTGTACCGGCATATTAGCCAGCTGCATCAACAGACCATAACGATCTCTTGCGGTTTCACCCATACCTAGAATACCACCACTACAAATCTTCATGCCTGAATCACGCACATTTTGCAGTGTATCTAAGCGATCTTGGTAGGTACGTGTGGTAATAATCTTGTCGTAAAATTCTGGAGAGGTGTCAAGGTTGTGGTTGTAGTAATCCAAACCCGCATCAGCAAGCTGCTCTGCTTTACCTTCGTCCAACATGCCTAAAGTCATACAGGTTTCCAAACCAAGTTCTTTAACCTTTTTAACCATCTCAATCACATAAGGCATATCTTTATCTGCAGGGTGCTTCCAGGCCGCTCCCATACAGAAACGTGTCGAGCCTGTCTCTTTCGCTTTTTTCGCTTTTTCAATCACTTGTTCAACTTGCATCAAGCGCTCTTTCTCAAGCCCGGTATTGTAATGACCGCTCTGAGGACAATATTTACAGTCTTCAGGACAAGCGCCTGTTTTTATTGAAAGAAGCGTGCTCACCTGCACTTCATTCGGATCAAAGTTCTCCCGATGTACGGTATGCGCTTTAAACATCAAATCATTAAAAGGCAGCTCAAACAGTGATTTTACCTCTGCCTCTGTCCAATTATGACGAATTGCACCTAACTGTTGCATCTTAGAAGTATCCCCCGGAAAATAACGATCATGAAGCAAGATGCTTCAACGCTCGACAGGCTATTGCCTGCTTAATAGCGTAATTCTATCCTGACAGAAGGAACTGTCAACCTATGAAATTAACTAAAGTCAACTATAGATCATTATTTAATCTATGCATTCTATGTTTAAAGCCCTGTAATAGTCGATCCGGAATCTGCAGATCATGCAAAAAAGATCTTCCTTGGCTCAACGCTCAATGTAGTATCTGCGCCCTTCCTCTCACCAACGCCCCAGAAAATGCAATCTGTGGCCAATGCCTTAAGAAAAAACCATCATTTACTCAAGTAAATGCTCTTTTCCTTTATCAATTTCCCATCGACCACTTCATAGGAAAAATAAAATATACCAGCAAAACACAGTATATAGGCCATTTAGCACAACTCTTATTAGAGCATTGCTCACTACCTAGCAGTGTCGAAGCTCTGATTCCTATCCCTATGCATAAAGTCAGCCTTTATAAACGGGGCTTTAACCAGGCCGAGCTTTTAGCATTTGAATTGGGAAAAAAACTAAAGATTAAAGTTGATACTCACTTATTAAAGAAGAAAAAATCAACCCGCCGGCAGATGGAGCTAAAAAGAAGTGAACGATTAAAAAACCAACGTAATGTTTTTCAAGCTAAAGATAACCATTATAAACATGTAATGTTGATCGATGATGTAATGACCACTGGTGCTACATTAGAAGCCGCAGCACAAACATTAATAAAAGCCGGCACAGAGCGCATTGATGTGCTCGTGATAGCACGAACACCTAAATAACTCAGCAGATCAATAAACAACGGCCATGCTCCATTGATTATTTTCTTCTTTAGAACAACAATTAAGCTTATTCACTTGAGGTGTTGCTACTTATGATGCTCGGACTGTTAGGTGATTTAGCTGGAGGAATTGGCTTGTTCCTTCTCGGTATGCATTTAATGACTACTGGAATGCAGCAAGCCGCCGGCCAAGGTCTGAAAAAAGCCCTACAAGCAGCAACCGAGTCCCCTCTTAGGGGGTTAGCTTCCGGCATTCTTATCACCGCTATAGTGCAGTCATCAAGTGCCGTTACAGTAGCCACAATTGGTTTTGTAAATGCAGGACTTCTAAAGTTAAGGCAATCCATCACTCTAATCTATGGCTGTAATATTGGCACAACTATGACAGGTTGGCTGGTCGCTCTGATCGGTTTCAAAGTAAAGATCAGCGCGTTTGCTCTTCCCATGGTCGCTATAGGCATGTTTTTAAAATTAACAGGTGGCGACCGTAAAAGCAGTCATTTCGGTATGGCTATAGCAGGTTTCGGTCTGTTCTTTATTGGCCTAGATTATCTTAAAAATGCTTTTGATGGCTTAGATAGTTATCTGCCTCTTGATCAGATGAGCAATTCAGCAACGGGCCTAATAATGTGTGTATTAGCAGGCTTCTTTTTAACTTTGCTTATGCAATCATCTTCCGCCGCCATGGCGATAACCCTCTCTTTAACCGCCGCGGGATCTATTCCTATAGCCTCAGCCGGCGCCCTCGTTATTGGCGCAAACTTAGGTACAACTTCAACTGCGATGTTATCAGTGATTGGCGCGACGTCTAATGCAAAAAGAATTGCCGCCGCACATGTTATTTTTAATCTTATAACGGGGTTTATTGGTGTTATCTTATTAGTACTCTTGGCCGGCATTATTAATAATGATTTAAAAAACCTTAACCTAGTAATCCTGTTAGCAGGCTTTCATACCCTATTTAACCTCATAGGCGTTGCTGCTTTATGGCCAATGACCGACCATTTAGAACGTTTTCTCAATAAACGCTTTTGCTCACAAGAGGAAAGCTTTGGTCAACCTAGATTCCTTGATAAAACGATTCTATCCTCCCCAGCCTTAGCCGTGGAGGCCATGAAAAATGAATTAAGCCGTGTAAGCGTACTAACAGCAAAAATGGCAAAAGCCGCTATTAGTGCCGAAACATCAGAAACATCTAAGCTGGCTGCACTGATGAACAGCGCCCAACAACTTAATGATAAAATCGGCGAATATAACCAAAAAATAGCACAGAGCAATTTAACTAAAGAGATCAGTGAAATTCTCCCTTCAGCTATGCGCATCACGCGCTATTATAGCGAAATCGCTCGTTTATCAGTCCTAATCCCAAGGTATTACGAAGTTCTCGAACAGCTATCCGATCGCTCTATTCGTGAACTCATACATGATTATCAGCAGAGCACTATTGAATTAATCGAGAACTGCGAAATCAAAGATAACTCATGTATATCCGGTACAGAAAGCCGTGAGCTTATCCAGAACTTGGAAAAAAAATATCAAATCATTAAATCCCATATTCTAGAAAGTAATATCGCAGGAAAATTAGACCCTCAAGAGAGTATCTTACTTCTAGACGCTTTAAGTCATATTCACAGATTGTCAGAACAGGTAGAAAAAGCCGCCAGATTTTGGAGTAGCTTAACGCCTATGCAATCCCGTGACTCAGTTATTAACCCATAAAAGACATAACCATCGATGCAAGATACTTATATATTCCAACCCATTGCCGTTGTAAATAGTCCTTATAAAGAGAAGTTTGGGATCCCAAGGCAACCCGGACTTGCAGAAACAGTAACATCAAGCATTACTCTTCTTCCGGAATTTAGTACTCAAGAAATAGTTAGAGGACTAGAAAACTGTAGCCATATTTGGCTTTTATTCGTTTTTAGCGAATGCCTAGAGAAAGGCTGGAAACCCACCGTTCGCCCACCTAGATTAGGCGGCAATAAACGTATAGGCGTTTTTTCTAGCCGCTCTCCTTTTCGACCTAATCCAATCGGATTATCTCCGGTAAAATTAATTAATATTGAAATTACAGAGGGTTGTACCACACTTTTCATTAGTGGAGCCGATCTCCTCGATGGAACACCTATTCTTGATATAAAACCTTACCTCCCCTATTCGGATAGCTTACCTGAAGCAAGTTTTCCGTTTGCCGAGAATATAAAACTTTTACAACAGACCATTTTCTTCTCCGAAAGCGCACTCTCTACTCTCGCAACAGAGGAAAGGCGTCTAGCTCAGCCTATCAAGAACCAAATAACAGAGTTACTCCGCTGTGATCCCCGCCCTGCCTATAAAAAAAATGACCCTGACAAATCCTATGGTGTAAAACTACATGACCTTAATATCCGTTTCAGAATCACGGATGAGCATATCTACGTTGATCTAATTGAAGTCACACGGCAAGCCTAATATTCAGACCGGCTTCAGCTCCCCCATACTAAGATATACTTATGCTTTAAAGGAGTAACGATGAAATACCTATATCAGCTATTTATAACAGGTTTACTACTTATCACATGCCAGTATGCGACAGCGAATGAGGAAGGAAAAGAACTCACGGAGCAACTTCAGGAATGGCTCTTCCAGCTTCCGAGTATCGTTGATGAGAAAGGTGAGATAAGCAGTGCTTACATCAAAAATTATCTACAGTGCATGGATGACCAACAAGCACTTGGTCACGAGCCTGAAATGACAATTGGGGAGCTCATCGACAATGCGCTCAACTCAGGCGATCAATGCGCGCCATTATTGAATGAAATGTTGGAATCACTTACCGACCAGCCTATAGACTCCCTTAGTGAAGAACAAAAAAAGCACTTACTAGAAAAAAGCCTTTAACAAACATTGATCTAGATCAATTTTGACTAAAGTATAAGAGAAAAGTAAAATAGAGGATCGCTTTACCCCATACCTTCTTACCACGGAATGATTTAAGGAGCTAAGCTAATTAACAATTGAGGTGACTATGAATTACGATATTGGCCATGTAGAAAATTTTTTCGAAGAATCCAGCGCACTGTATGAATACTATCTTGAGCGGGTTTTCGAATCAGAATCAGTGAATGATCTCATCAGTGCATCTCACTGGTATGCTGATGCTTTTATCGGTTTGTTATCTCAATCTCAACAACGTTAACCTCATCAGCTTATGATAATAAAAAAGGCCGTATACGGCCTTTTTTATTAAATAATTATTTAGCTTTTGATATCGTCTCTAAAACATCTAGCAAGCCAATAATCGACACTAAAAAATCGTCCAGCGCCGGTAAAAAACAAACTAAGTAACATAATCAGATAAGTTATAGAAAACTCAATTCCATTATTTAAAATAACAACAGAACCCCGTCCGGTTAACCATTCATAATTACCACTCTCTTGTAATATACCTTTTGCCGCAGCTAAGCGTTCTTGAGCTTCCATAACCCGCTCATTAGCAAGCCAGCTTCCGCCATCAGCAATAGCCAACCACCCATTATCCCAATGCACCGCAAAGGCAGCCACCAGCATTGTCACCATTAATGGAATACTGATCCAACGTACGGCTAAACCAACAATTAACAAAGCGCCGCCAAAAAGTTCTGTGCCAGCAGCTAAAGCAGCCATCACCTCAGGCATAGGTAATCCAAGACCCCAATCTGGATTACCAAACCATGCAGCGGTATCTTCAAAATGAGAGAGTTTATTCCAGCCTGCCTGCATAAAAACTGGCGCTAGGTACAAACGTAATAAGAGAGGCGCTAGGCCATCAGCACATTTGGTACTATTTAATAGGTCTTGCAAACGGTTCGCTACATTAATGACAGCATTGGTCATAATTACATCCTTTATTATACGTATAATGCCGAAGAGCCTTAATCTACGGCACCATTACATTTGATAGTTGTACCTAATATGATTCCTTTGGCACGTAAATGTTCCATGGTTTCCAACCCACCTTCGACTACCGCTTCAGGATTAGGGTGCTGCATCTCTTTAGCTATCTGCATTAATGCATCTTGACCCGATAAAAGGTCATCTTCAGACAGCAAGTAAAGCAACCTAGCGGTAACTGAGTTCACCTCCATAAAGTTCACTTCATCTTCACGATTACGGTAAGCAATAAGAAAGGTGGATGTATCAGACGGTGTTTCGGGTTGAAAGTCGATGCGAATACAGTGCACAGGGAACTGATATGAAAGCAGCCAAGCTAAAGGTGATTGCACCGGATGTTGCAGCAATAAATCCCCATTTGCATTTACATCAGCCAACGGCAACTCTACTGTTGAAGCATCTAAAGCTAACTCAACCCATTCATAATGGATCAACTCTTGGAGAAAAACTGGATCATCTAGACTCTGCTCGCGTTCATTCGCCACATACTCGATAAACTCCTGCCCAATCTCCAAAAAATAAGGCGTATGACAGCGGTGCTTATCAAAAAAGTCACGCGCTAAATTTAGCCAATATTGCTCAGAGCTAATCAACTTTAAAACGGGGAAGTTGCCCGAAAGGAAACCTTCAACATTATTAAAAAAAAGATCTCTGTAGATCGCCATTCTGCGATCTTCAATATCTTGAGGCGCTAGGTTATCTTTTGGATTTCTAATATGCGCAGAAAATTGATACTGCAGTTTCTGAAAACTAGGTAGATCAGGCGAGGATTTGTGCATGGCTCATTTTCCACTGGTGTTGATAGAAACGAACTTGTTCAACTTCCTGTAGCAACTCAGGTAGTTCAGGAATATTAAAATCCCTTTCCAAGAGTGTAGGCAGTACACCAAACTGTTCATAAGCCAATTGCAACAACGACCAGACAGGGTCAATTACTGGTGCGCCATGAGTATCAACGAGGAGATCTTCTGCTTCGGTATAATGCCCTGCGATATGTACATACATAATCCGCTCAGATGGCATCGCCTTGAGAAAATCAACTGCATCGTAACCGTGATTAATACTGTTCACATAGATGTTATTCACATCCAATAACAGATCACAATCTGCCTCTTCTAATACAGCTAAAAGAAACGCTTGCTCCGTCATCTCTGATCCAGGTGCAGCATAATATGAGACATTCTCCATAGCGATTTTCTGCTCTAGAACATCCTGCACTTGGCGTATTCGCCCAGCGACATATTTAACCGCCTCTTCAGTGAAAGGTATAGGCATTAGATCGTATAGGTGACCATCATCAGAGCAGTAACTTAAATGCTCAGAATAACCACGAATATTATGATCTTTTAAAAACTGTTTTAAATTAGATAAGAAGTCCATATCCAAAGGCGTTGGACCGCCGATAGATAAAGATAAACCATGAGCCATAAAAGCATGTTGCTCAGTGTATTGACGAAACGCTTTACCAAATCGTCCACCTAACCCCATCCAATTTTCTGGAGCAATTTCAAGAAAATCAAACGCACTAGGTTCAACCTCTTTTAATGTTTCCGACATACAACGTCGAAAACCAAAGCCCGCTCCTTGTACTGGATAATTTACTCTGCCCATAGACTCACCTCAAAACTTAAATCAAAAGGCCCCGCATTGCAGGGCCTCCAGAAGCTACAATAAAAGCTTAACCGTGATTACTTAGAACCACCGCATTTACCTTCGCCACATTTACCTTCAGCTTTTTCAGCTTTATCGCCGCCACATTTACCTTCGCCGCATTTACCTTCAGCTTTTTTAGCTTTATCGCCGCCGCATTTACCTTCGCCACATTTGCCTTCAGCTTTTTTAGCTTTATCGCCGCCGCATTTACCTTCGCCGCATTTGCCTTCAGCTTTTTTAGCTTTATCGCCGCCACATTTACCTTCGCCACATTTGCCTTCATTCATAGCAACTTGCTGGCTATAACCTGAAGATAACTCTTTTGCAGCAAAAGGATTCTCAGCAGCAGTTGCAACAGATACAGTTGCCATGCCTGTAAGAAAAACTGCGCCGACAGCCGCTACCATAGGTTTTACAGAAGTATTATTCGTCATTTTTCATTCACCCCAATTGATGATAATTTAATATAATAATTTTAAAAAAACTGATTCAGACTTATTCATTCACAAGCTCATTAGCTCTTGCACTTTATGACTTAACATAACTAATAAAGTTTCAAATAATATAAATAAATTCAAAAATTTATTATCGTAGTAAGTACGTGTTTAAATAGAACACTATTACTGCGTTTAGTTCCTTACACTTTAGTTTACTGAATTTACTAGGAACAGAACCCATCATTAAACAATAGCTTATCTATACACTATTTATTATTTTCCGTTCTCTAGGACCTTTACGATGATTAGCCCTGAACAGATCACTTTCGACCAACAACATATATGGCACCCCTATTCATCGATGATCAATCCTCCACCTATATATCCAGTAGAATCAACGTCTGGCGTAAGAATAAAACTAGCTGACGGGCGCGAGCTAATTGATGGTATGGCCTCTTGGTGGTCAGCAATACATGGTTACGGGCACCCTGAACTCAATCAAGCGGCACATGAACAAATCGATAAAATGTCTCATGTTATGTTTGGCGGACTAACCCATGAACCAGCAATAGAGCTTTGTGAAAAGTTAGTATCTATGACCCCTGCTAACTTAGATAAAGTATTTCTAGCCGATTCAGGCTCTGTTGCCGTTGAAGTCGCTATAAAAATGGCCATCCAATACTTCCATGCCCAAGGACTCCCAGAAAAAAGCAAGCTAGTTACTATTAAGCAGGGTTATCACGGGGATACATTCGGCGCCATGTCCGTTTGCGACCCTGTTACAGGTATGCATGAAATTTTCACTGGACAGCTTCCTCAGCACTTTTTCGCACCGGCCCCTCAAACAAAATTTCACGATGAGTGGGACAGTCGTGATATTGCTCCTCTGCACAAAATATTAGATGAACAGCATCAAAATATTGCGGCCCTAATTTTGGAGCCTATAGTGCAAGGCGCAGGGGGAATGCGTTTCTATTCTCCTCACTACCTTAAAGAAGCACGGGAACTCTGTAATAAATATAATGTTTTACTGATTGCTGACGAAATAGCCACTGGCTTTGGCCGTAGCGGTAAACTATTTGCTTGTGAACATGCAGAAATACAGCCTGACATTCTTTGTGTAGGCAAAGCGTTAACCGGTGGCTACATGACCTTAGCAGCCACACTCACTACTCAACATATAGGCGAGACGATTTCAGCAGGTGGCGCCGGCTGCTTTATGCATGGCCCAACATTTATGGGTAACCCTCTAGCCTGCGCCGTGGCTAACAAAAGCTTAGAGCTCTTACAACGTAACGACTGGAAACAGGATGTGGCACGTATAGAACAGTCCCTAAAACTAGGTTTAAGCGAAGCAAGTACCTTGAAAGGTGTTGCCGAAGTGAGATGTTTAGGGGCTATAGGTGTTATTGAGATGAAAGAAGCGGTAAACACCGTTAAAATTCAAAAACTATTTATAGAACGTGGGCTATGGATTCGTCCATTTGGAAAATTGGTTTATGTGATGCCGCCTTATATTATGCAGGATGACGATCTAAACCAACTAACAACCGGCATGGTCGATGCCATCGCTAATTACATAGGGTAAGAACAATGGCAAGAATCAAACTAGATATGCCTGAGAATTATATCTTTTCTACTGAACTGCCTATTCGTATCAGTGATATAAATTATGGCGGCCACCTTAGCAATGACGCAATGTTATCAATTATCCATGAAGCGAGAATTCGTTTTCTAAATCACTACCATTATGGAGAACTTGATATTGAAGGTCTTGGCCTGATCATGACTGATTCGGCAATTGTCTATAAAGCAGAAGGCTTTCATGGCGACCATTTGCAGATTGATATAGCTCTTGCTGATCTAAATGCATATGGCTGCGATATCTACTACTTAATATCAAATAAAAAGACAGCCGTAGAGTTAGCTCACGCAAAGACAGGAGTCGTCTTTTTTAATTATGAAACCCGCAAAGTTGCGGCAGTGCCTGAAGAGTTTATGAACAAGGTTATCAAAGACACCTAAGAACAAAGCATCCAGTAAAAAGGCCGCTGATTTAGCGGCCTGCTCTTAATCAAACACACTGACCTATTACGGCGATGTTAGTCGTCCATACCGGCATACTGCGCATAAACATCAGGCGCCAGATTTTCAAACTTCGTATATTTACCAATAAAGGCTAGTCTTGATGTGCCAATCGGACCATTACGTTGCTTACCGATAATAATTTCAGCGATTCCTTTATGCTCTGAATCCTCGTTATAAACCTCATCACGATAGATAAACATAATGACATCCGCATCCTGCTCTATCGCACCTGACTCACGTAAGTCCGAGTTTACAGGACGCTTATTGGGCCGCTGCTCAAGTGAGCGGTTTAGCTGGGATAGAGCCACAACAGGGCACTCTAACTCTTTGGCTAACGCCTTTAATGACCGGGATATCTCAGATATCTCTTGCGTACGACTCTCTATATTCTTGGTTTTCATCTGCATCAATTGCAGATAATCGATCATAATCAGTGAAAGCTCCCCATGTTCACGCACTATACGGCGTGCACGAGTTCTCATCTCATTAGGGCTGATACCGGCCTGATCGTCAATAAACAACGGCTTATCACGCATCATATTGACGGCGGTTGTTAGCTTAGGCCAATCCTCTTCTTCCAAGGTCCCCGTACGTACACGGGTTTGATCTATTCGACCTAATGAAGACAACATACGCGTCACTAGCTGATCCGCCGGCATCTCAAGACTAAACACTAATACTGGCTTATTCGAAGCCATCAAAGCATTTTCAACCAAGTTCATAGCAAACGTGGTTTTACCCATAGATGGACGCGCCGCTACAATAATCAGATCTGACGGCTGCATACCTGCCGTCTTCGCATCAAGATCATCAAAGCCAGTCGTCACCCCAGTAAGGTCACCATCGCTGTTAAACAGTGTATCTATGCGATCAACAGCTTTTTTAAGTAGAGTGTTTACATTTTCAGGGCCACCCTGATTAGGGCGATTTTCAGCGATACGGAAAATTTTCTGTTCCGCCTCATTGAGAATCTCTTCCGAGCTTCTTCCCTCAGGGTGAAAAGCTTGGTCAGCAATTTCATTAGCGGCCGAGATCATCTGGCGTAATAATGCACGGTCCCGAACAATTTCAGAATAAGCCCGTATATTGGAAGCACTCGGTGTGTTTTTAGCCAGCTCAATTAGATAATCCAAACCACCGGCACTTTCCAGCTCAGCAGTGCGATCTAATTCTTCAGACAGGGTAACAACATCGATAGGATTACCATCGTTCACCAGCTTTTGCATAGTACGATAGATCTGGCGGTGCTCCTGACGATAAAAATTATCCTCCAGCACTACCTCTGAAACCGTATCCCATGCGTTATTATCCAGCATAAGGCCGCCCAAAACAGATTGCTCTGCTTCCATTGAATGGGGGGGGACTTTAATCTTTGCTAGATCTTCGTCTGTAAGTTGACTCATTTCCATAATTTAACAACGGCCTAAAAACAAAAAAGCACTGCAGGGTTAACCATGCAGTGCTTTATATTACAGTACAGTTGTACTTAGCTAAAGACGATTACTCGCCAACAACAGCCAAGTTAACAATAGCTGTTACTTCAGCGTGAAGCTGAATAGCGATTTCGTATTCGCCGATAGCGCGTAAAGCACCTTCAGGTAGACGAACTTCACTTTTATCTACTTCTGCGCCTGCAGCGATAATAGCATCAGCAATATCACGTGTACCGATAGAACCGAACAACTTACCTTCATCACCACACTTAGAAGCGATAGTAACTTGCAGCGCGTTCAGTGCTTCAGCACGCGCTGTAGCAGCCGCTAATTTTTCTGCAGCAGCCGCTTCTAATTCAGCACGACGCTCTTCAAATTTAGCAACGTTAGCTGTAGTTGCAGGAACAGCTTTGCCCTGCGGTACTAGGTAGTTGCGACCGAAACCGCTTTTTACGGAAACTTTGTCACCGAGGTTACCTAGCTTACCAATTTTCTCGAGCAGAATAACTTCCATCTCGTAAACCTCTTCTGTTCTGCAAATAAATGCAGTCTAGTTCGTGGCTGGTATGCGTGATCTGATATCGACTAAAGAATCGATAGCAGCCGCAAAAACCAGCAGCGTAATCACATAAGGTCCCATAAAAATAACTGACAGATAAAACACTATCAGCCAAGACCTGCCTAAATCACGTTTAGCCAAACTACCATGCACCAATGCGAAACCCGCAAAGATCCAAGGAAGCAATAACAATGGTAACCAGCGCATAAAGTCTAGATCGAACTGAGCTAAAACTAATAACACTGCCACAAGCACACCCGTATATTTCAGCGGCAGTCTCAATTGATGAAACTCCTGCTGAAAGCCCCCAGGATTATACAACCCTGATTGCCACGAACGCGCCAGTATCAGACACAACAACATCGTTGCTGTATGCACTGATGCCAATCCACCTAACATAAGTAGTTTTAAGCGCTCCTTATCGAGCGTTAAACTCTCGGTCGATTGACTCGCCGACTGCAATAGAAACTGTTCTGTTGCTTCTATTACTTGACCTAAAAGACCGTCTAACACTGTTTCCAATGCTAAACCAACAACAGCACCAACAGGAAGCGCTAACATAAGCACTTGCGGCCAGCTTGTTGTTGTTCTTAATGCGATAGCAAGAAGAAAAACTCCTAGTATCACCGTCAGTGGTGTCGGATCTCCACTGTATGCCCAAGCTCCGGCAGGCAAAAAAGCCCAAACCAGAACTCCGGCTCCATCTTTTGGTCCCTGTCTTAAAGTAACCAAAGCGATGACTGCTGCACTTGCCCAATAGAGCAGTGGTAGCAAGGCGGCAATAACTGCCACTAAAGCCGCTTGTTTACGGCCCTTCATGACCAATTCGGCCAAGGCTCGCATGCGACTCTCCTACCTCTTACTGATGACTATCAGTGTAAGGCAGTAACGCAACAAAACGTGCGCGCTTAATAGCAGTTGCCAACTGACGCTGGTAACGAGCTTTAGTACCTGTGATGCGGCTAGGTACGATCTTACCAGTTTCGGTTACATAACCTTTTAATGTGTCCAGATCTTTATAATCGATCTCTTGAACACCTTCAGCCGTAAAACGGCAGAATTTACGACGGCGGAAAAAACGAGCCATTGTATCTCTCCTCAGAAATTAAATTACTCAGCTGCTTCTTCAGATGCTTCAGCTTCAACAGCAGGTGCTGGTGCCGGAGCAGCTTCTTCAGCTGGCTTTTCAGCTGGTTTTTCTTCACGACGAGGCTTACGCTCTTCGCGAGATTCTGCAGCTTTGATTGGAGAGATCTCAGTGATCGCTTCTTTACGACGGATAATCATGTTACGCAGAACTGCATCGTTGTAACGGAATAGATTTTCCAGCTCGTCTAGTGTTTCCTGATTACATTCGATGTTCATCAGGATGTAGTGTGCTTTGTGAGCATTGTTGATTGGGTAAGCCAACTGACGACGACCCCAATCTTCTAGACGATGAATTGTGCCTTCTGCACCTTCAATAAGAGAGGTGTAACGCTCAACCATCGCAGAAACCTGCTCACTCTGATTCGGATGAACCAGAAATACGATTTCATAATGACGCATTTTAGCTCCTTTCGGGTTAATAGCCCCCGGAACACACCATGTGGACCGGCAGCAAGGAGATTGGAAATAGTTCTCCAAAGGACGCGTAATATTACGCACCTCGAAAGCCTTATGCAAGCACTAGATTAAGGGAAATGAATCTACTGAATATCGCCCCCTTTTATTACCCTAAAAACAGAATAAAAAGATCGCGGATCAGACGAATTACCTGTGTGGATGCATAGAGATATAAGCACCCAATTTCTCACCATTTTTATCAAATATAGCTTTACCACTAATCAATAAATGCTTGCGGACACCTAAAGCTGATTCAATGATTACTTCCTCTTGGCTAATAATCTCTTCCGCTAAAGCCCTATAAATAGGCCATTCATCTTTTGACAATAAAGTTTTACCGTCAGCAGCAAACAACTTAAAAGGTACATCATCAAACCGTTCTAACCTTTCATCCTCTGACAAACCTCTCAAGCGCATTACGACTCTACTTGAATAGATCAGTTTTCCATCAACATCACACACAACCACACCATCATCAATGGCAGCCAACACAGCCTCCATAAAATGCCCTTGCTGTGACAACTGTTTCGTTAATTGATGGTTTTTCTCTTGGTTATCTTTCAGAAACGCAATCATATTTGAGAAAGCGGTAGTCGTTTCCTCAATATCACTAAACATACTATTGGGCTTGTCTATATCAACTTGCAACTCACCATTTCTTACCGCATTAACACTTTTCTGTAGGGATAGAATCGGTCTGGACAGCGAGCGAGCAAACATCACCCCTATAATGACACTGACTAATGTAATAGCTAAGGCTAGCAATATATTGAGTTTTCGGTTTTCTTTTATCTCAGTTAAAAAATCATCCTCTGGTACATAGATACCCAGCAACCAAGGCCAATTATCCGAGAACGGTGTAAACACTGCCTGATATACCTTGTCATCATGCTCAAAACTTGTATTCATAGCCGTATTTAAAACATACCATCCCGGCTGTTTTCCTAACGACTTGACCGCTGCACGCGCTGCATCACTTTTTACCTCATCTATATGTATGAGCCGTCTCACACCCGAATGAGGATCCTCTATATAAAGCTGCCCATTACGCCGATGCGCAATCACATCACCATTATTATTTAAGATTAATGCCGACGCATGCTCACTTAACTCTAGGAAGCCTAAAAAGTCGGATAGAGAAGAAAGGTCTATATCAACACCCACGACGCCGAGCACATCGCCACTTTTTGCAATAACGGGACTCGCTACTGTAATTCCAGGGGTATTCGACGTAAAAAAGAGATAAGGGTCTGTCCAAATTTGATGCTCCTCAGCAATCGCCTTCCTAAACCAAGGGCGGGTACGAGGGTCGTAAAGATCACTAGGATCTACCTCTTCTTTTATTAAACGGTGATCATCCCCAAACCAGCGATTTGAAACTAAACGCCCTTGAGGGCCTTCCAGCACCCTCTTAATCTGGTATGCAGCCTCACCTGTAGAACGACGAACAAAATGGAAACCACCCTCTAAATTACCATAGTAAATACCAGCGATATGGGGGTGTAAAATCAACTGATCAAAGAAATATTGCTCCATTTCATCTGGCTTTTCAGAACTAACAACCTGATGATGAGCCAGACGCCCAGTCAAGCTAACCGCTGAACGGGCAGGGGCTAAAAACTCTTCTGATCGATCAATCACTTCTCGAGAGAGGTTTCTCATCAGTTGCTGGGCATGTCCGATTAGAACTTGTTCAGTGCTTAAGTATGAGGAGGCTAAAATAACGCAAACAGTGATCACTTGTAGTGCAACAATCCCTAGTGCCAATGCTTTTGATATTGATAAGCGCATCTATTCCATCATCCTTATTCTTTAATCTCTATCATAAAACCCACAAAATACTGAAAAAACACACAATAAAATCAATAAGTAAGCAGTAACTAATTGCCGTACACTATATCTTATATTTAATTTTACTCCAGCTTTAAACAAAAAAACGAGCACCTTTGGAAGCGCCCGTTATCCATCATGCAACAAAACCGTTCATCACTCTGTTACTTCAACAATTTCAAAACTGTGGGTTATCTCAACCCCACCCTTTTCCAGCATAATAGAAGCTGAGCAGTACTGTTCAGCGGACAAACTTACGGCACGCTCTACTTTTTTAGCATTGAGGCCACGTCCACTCACCACAAATTTAACATGAATCTTGGTAAATACAGAGGGAACCGTTTCAGCCCTTTCTGCCTCAATTTCAGCCACACAATCAATAACGTCTTGGCGTGTTTTCTTCAATATGCCAACAACATCATAGCTAGTACAACCACCTAACCCCAATAGAATCAATTCCATAGGGCGAGGTCCTTGCTGAAGCTCACCATCAATCATTACATCAAAACCGGAACCCGTTGTACCTTTAAAACGTACATCACCATCCCACTTAACCTTGGCGCTCATACTCATTCAGCCGCTACCTTATACAAACAATTCTTTAAGCTTTTGACCTGGGTTTTCAGCACGCATAAATGCCTCCCCCACGAGAAAAGCATGTACATTATGCTCACGCATGGCGTGTACATCGTCAATGCAATGAATACCACTTTCAGTAACGACGATTCTATCATCAGGAATAGCATCTAAAAGATCATAGGTATTATTCAACGTCACTTCAAAAGTATGCAAATTACGATTATTGATACCAATCAATCGAGTATTTAAAGGCAATACTCTGTGCAACTCCTCTTCACCATGAACCTCAATAAGGACATCCATACCTAATTCATGCGCCAACCCATTGAGATCAGCTATCTGTTGATCGTTCAATGCAGCCGCAATCAATAAAATACAATCGGCGCCTATAGCTCTTGCTTCATAAACTTGGTATGGATCTACAATGAAATCCTTACGGATAACAGGCAATGAACACGCAGCTCTAGCTTGCATTAAATAGTCTTCACAACCATGAAAATAGTCTTTATCTGTTAAGACGGATAAACAACTCGCTCCGCCAATTTCATAAGACGCGGCAATCTCCGATGGCACGAAAGGATCACGTAACAGACCTTTAGAGGGACTATGTTTTTTAGCTTCCGCAATAACCGCTGAACGACCAGCAGCAATACTCTTTGCCATACTGTCGGCAAAACCTCGAGGATCAAAGTCAGAACCTTTTTGATCCGCAATTTTACTTTGCAAATCGCTAATGGAAACCTTAGGCTGGCGCTCCGCCACCTCTTCGACTTTACGAGCCAGAATTTTCTTTAAAACTGTTGGAGTATCAGACATCAGTTATCCCTTAAATGCTTGGCTAAAATCGGCCAACTCTTTAACTTTAGCAGCAGCACCACCATTTAAAATAGCCTGCTTAGCCATAGCAACGCCCGCTTTAAGATCTGGCGCCTGTTCCGCAACGTAGAGTGCTGCACCTGCATTAAGGGAGATCATATCAATGGCTTTCTCATTCTGACCACTAAAGGCAGATTGAATTAATGCTAAGCTTTCCGTCGAATTAGCCACTTGCAGGCCATCAAGGGATTGGATATTTAAACCTGCATCTTCCGCTGTAATTATATATTCTGAAATTTCACCATCTTTCAGCTCAGCGACAAAAGTGTCACCTGCCAAGCTAATTTCATCTAAACCTTCCGCGGCATGAACAACCATGGCGTGTACAGCACCTAAAGATTTCAACGCCTCAACCATCGGTTTACATAACGTTTTATCAAATACACCGAGCAAATAATGTTTTACGCCCGCGGGATTTGTGAGTGGCCCCACGATGTTAAACAACGTGCGCAATCCCATCTCTTTACGAGGCCCAACTGCATATTTCATCGCGGTGTGGTGCTGCGGGGCAAACATAAAACCAAGTCCAATCTGCTCAATACACTGTGCAATCTGCTCTGGATTTAGCTCTAAATTAATACCTGCCGTTTCTAATAGATCAGCAGAGCCTGTATTAGAAGAAACCGAACGGTTACCGTGTTTAGCTACAGTTCCACCAGCAGCTGCCACAACAAAAGAACAGGCACTTGAAACATTAAAAAGGTTGGCACTGTCACCACCGGTTCCAACAATATCTACAGCATTGGGCATTGATATAGAAACAGGGACCATTAATTCACGCATTACATTGGCTGCGCCAATAATCTCAGCAACACTTTCGCCTTTCATTCGCAGCGCGATCAATAAACCACCAATTTGTGCATCTGTCGCATTGCCTGTCATGATCTGCTTCATCACTGACTGCATTTCTGATTCTAATAGATTCTGGCGCTCAACAGTTACAGCCAGTGCTTGTTTTATATCCATAGAAGTATCCTTAATAGCACCAGTTATTTAGTTCGTTTTAAAAAGTTAGCCAATAAGTCATGACCCTGATCGGTCAAAATTGATTCTGGGTGAAATTGTACGCCTTCAATATCAAACTCTTTATGACGAACACCCATAATTTCATCCAAATGACCTTCTTCATCTTGGGTCCATGAGGTTACTTCTAAACAATCTGGCAATGTTTTTTGATCAATAACCAAGGAATGATAACGAGTCACCTCGACTGGGTTATTTAATCCTGCAAATACACCATTATCATTATGATAAACAGGTGAAGTTTTTCCATGCATCACTTGCTTAGCGCGCACTATGCTACCGCCAAACGCTTGACCAATACTTTGATGCCCTAAACAAATACCCAAAATAGGTAACTTGCCTTTAAAGTAGTTAATGGCAGCAACCGACACACCTGCTTCATTCGGTGTACAAGGACCTGGTGAGATCACAAGATGGTCAGGGGTCAATGCTTCAATCTCCTCCACCGTAATTTCATCATTACGATAGACTTGGACATCTGCACCCAGCTCACCGAAGTACTGCACTACGTTGTAGGTAAAAGAGTCGTAGTTATCGATCATTAGTAACATAAAATGTCCGTTCCATTCTTGATGTTTTTACCGAAAATGTGCCCTGCGCATACCGGAATAGCATAATAATATCAGGTTGTGATCCTATCATACTTTTCTAAACCCACCCCATAGCTGAGATCCATAGACGAGAAGAAATATTCCGCAGACTAAGTAAACGTCTAACATCTACATTCGGTTTAAAACCGTTTAGATATAAAAAAACGGAGGCGTGAAACACAACCTCCGTTTTGTAAAGCCGCGTTTCAAAAATTAGATATCGTAACCACAACGCTTAGCAACGTCTTTAGTCACATCACCTAAAATTTCTTCAGAATAAAACTGACGCCAACGATCTGCAGCTGTTGGATCAATATTCTGATGTAGATGGAATTTAAGATCGCCACTCATTTTAGATGCTACATCCACCCCATCCGTCATACGCTGATCCTGATCTTTATAAGGATTTAGCATCTCTGGGTTGAACTCCACGCCCAAAAATTCACAAACCCGACGCATCTCAACTTCAGGCTGCTTGACTAAGTTTTCATATTGAACCGCAAGGATTCGATCTGAAGGCACCTGTTCAGCAAATTTCAATGTGTTTTGATGACAAGTGAGCCACGTCATCTCCGCCAAGGCGCGGCTAGAAAACTCACTATCTTTCATCAACGGCATCATGCGCGTCAACTTTGACTCTTCGTATGAACGAATAGTGCCACAAGGGTGACGCTGTAAGTGGATATACTTAGCATTCTCAAAATCGTTTTCTGCATTTTTAAGAATATCTAAATTCACTGCATAGGTGGGTGTTTTATCAACTAATAAACGGTCACCCGCTGCAATTTGTAAAATATTATAAAATGCCTGACAGCTCATGCCATTTTCTTCACAGGCTTTGGAAAATTTTCGTGCTTCCTCACCTGACCAGTTTTTCAACTGCATAAGCGCACGGATAGTGCCTTCCAGGAGGTGACGGTTATGCTCATCATCCAATGCAGCCAAACGCTCTTTCATATCTACATATGACAACAGATGTAACTCTGGCGGCACAAACAGTTCAGGGCAGCCCGCTAACATTATACGCAACAGTGTTGAACCAGAACGTGGAGGAGAGAGAATAAAAACAGCCGGCTTATTCTTCTTACTCGGTACGCTGTGAGGCGCGCAAGGACGAATAATTTTACGAAACTCTTCGACCATTTCAGCAGTGACTGGATCCTCAACAGATTCAATACGCTGAACATTACTCTCTTTTGGCGCTGCGTTTGGTACTGGTGCTTCCGCAACAGGATCAGCATTAAGGCGAGCAAAAACAAAATCAACAACTTGCTGCAAACTTAGATCATCTACGTAGGCGCCATCCTGCATTAACAAAGCCTGGAAACCCAGTTTTTGTTTAAATTCAGATTCAATTGCCACTGCAAACTGTACAAAGTCTATGGAGGCAAAGCCAACATCTTCAACTAGCTTAGATGTTAACGTTACTTCTTCATCCAGGTCGTCATCCCACTCTTCAGTGATGGTGTCTAAAACCTGCATAATCTTAGCTTGGACTTCCGTTTGTTCTATAGGCATCTGAAAAACCTTCAATATTCCATGACCGGATTACAATTTAAATTTTTAACGAATAGTTATGATTCATCTACTACAGCTGATGGTTTTGCCGGCTCTATCTGAATAAGAGGCTTAGCATATTTTTCATCAGCTAACTGGACCCAACCACCGCCCATTGCTTTGTATATATCAACCAAGGTGGTAAAAATACTTTTCTCTGTTGTAGCTAGATTAATCTGAGTAGCATACAAATTACGTTGCGCATCCAGTACTTCCATATAACGGGAGTAGCCTGCATCATGTCTACTGATTGCATATTCAACATAGTCCTCTAATACAACGACATGCCGCTCTTGAATCTTCTGCAAAACTCTTAATTTTTCTAGAGTAACTAAGCCATCATCAACTTCTTTAAGGGCTCGTTGAACAGTATCTTTATACTCAAAAATCAACTGCTGCCTAATCGCTTCAGCCTGCTGTTCATTACCTTCAATTCGACCACCTGTGAAAATGGGGCCTGCAGCACCGAGCGCGGCTTCCCATAACCCAGCAGAGCCATCAAACAGATTGGAGATATTATCACTTGCATACCCAAGTAAGCCCGTCAAAGAAATACTAGGTAAATATGCTGTTTCAGCTATATTAACCTTAGCATTAGCAGATGCTAGCTTCTGTACTGCTTGACGAATATCAGGCCTTCGCACAAGAAGATCCGAAGGCAAACCTGAGGGCAGCTGCAACATAGTTAAAGACTCTATGTTTGCACTACGCTCAATTGGACCTGGATTTTTACCCAACAATAAAGACAATCTATTTTCTTGTAAGAGCGCATCCAGCTCAATGACAGGTATTTGTGAGGCCGCCTGCTGATAGGCAGAACGAACCTGAGCCAGTTCTAATTCAGATATCTGCCCACCTTTAAATTTCTTTTCAAACAGATCAACCGAATCTCTTCGCTCTTCCAAAGTTAATTTAGCTATATGTAACTTTTTATCTATATTAAGTAACTCTATGTATTCCACAGCAACCGCAGACACCAACGACATAATTACAGCCTGCCGATTCTCTTCTGCAGCCATGAGATCTGCCCTAGCGGCTTCGTTTGCTTGAGCCAAACGCCCCCAAAGATCTAATTCCCAACCAATATTCAATCCAACGCTATACTCTTCATTGGTTCGTTCGCCCAAATTAGGAAATGATAAAGGCTGCTCATAACTACGCTGAGATCCACCCGCATTCGCACCATAACCAATTTGAGGGTAAAGATTAGAGCGCTGAATTTTATACCGGCCTGCAACTTCATCAATTCGTGCAGCAGCTAACATCAGGTCATTATTATTCTGAAGAGCGGTTTCAATAAGGCTATTCAATACAGGGTCATTGAACGATTCCCACCATGCCGTATTTGCAAGCTCTACGGATGATTCATAATCCACTCGCCAGCTCTGCTTAATTTCAACCTCGGGTGGCTGAAAAATTTCAACAGAAGAACACCCCGCTAAGCTAAGCAAACAAGCCACAAGTGTTGCCTTTTGGGATACTTTTCGTAAACCGGCTGTATACTGAATTTTTCGTTTAGAAGCTATCACATCCATTGACCTGTGATTTTAAAAATTTAATTGGAGTTCCCGCCGAAGCTTAATCTCCATCCCCTTATTTCTTTACAAACTGGCTAACGAAACTCCAAACAGTTCGATTAGCTTGAATCTTTTCAGGCCAAACATGCCCGCTGTTCTTAATCATTATGAGCTGTACGTTTGCACCTTTAGTGCAGTCATAACTTACCCTTTCATAATTAGCAAACTGCTCTTTCTGAGCGGTGCCACAGTTACGTTCCCTCATCATAATATTGAGTGAATCTTGTACTGATCGGTGTTTAACACCGGCAACACTACGTGAACCTTCCCCCCCTAGAACGGGAACATTATCATCCGTTTCACCATGTATATGCAGCACAGGTACCGCTGTAGCAGATTGGCAATTATCCACAGCTAAAGTGCCTGAAACAGGCACAATAGCTGCTATTTTTTCAGGTATTTCACAGGCTAAGCGGTATGCCATCATGGCTCCATTCGAAAAACCTGTTATATAAATCTTTTTAGGGTCCGCCTGATAATCCGATACAAGATCATCAATCAATTGACTTAGAAAGCCGACATCATCTACAGCCTTTTTAGCCGCGGGTCCGCAACAACGCCCTGCATTCCAAGTTCTACGATTTTTAAAAAAGCGTAAACCTGTACCATTAGGGTATACCGTTAAAAACCCTTCGGTTTCCCCTAAAGCATCTAAGCCTGTTGTGTCTTGAACATGTTCAGCATTGCCTAATCCACCGTGTAACACAATCAGAGCAGGTAACTTGTCAGTGTCATGCATCAAAGGAAAGTGAATTAAGGCCGTACGCTCATCACCACTTATAAGGATTTGATGCTCAACCTCTTCATTACTTGCAAACAACAGCGTTGAAAAGGCAACTGGAAACATAGCCCAAAATAACCGTTTTTTAAGATACTTAGCTATGTTCATTAACTTACCTATTCATCGACCGGCGGATTTTCAATCATCTCTAACGCAAGTTCTTCAATCTCTTTGATCTGCACTAAACGACCTCGCATCTCGTTTGCCATCGCCTCGAACCAACGAATTTCAGACTCTATTTT
Organism: Neptuniibacter sp. 1_MG-2023; assembly: GCF_030547185.1. Taxonomy (GTDB): domain Bacteria; phylum Pseudomonadota; class Gammaproteobacteria; order Pseudomonadales; family Balneatricaceae; genus Neptuniibacter. The sequence continues at coordinate 83,830 of NZ_JAUOQR010000002.1, read as the reverse complement.
TTTACGCTCTGAAATAATATCCTCTAAGGGCGCATTCGCAGGAGGCAAACCATTTTCATCAAACAGAAACCGGATACCATCAGCGACTTGTCGATTCGCATTGATATGCTTCACTTGTTTCGCAACAAATGCTTTAATTTTTTTAGATCTGAATTCAGTAATAACCGCTTGGCGTAACGCCTGTTGCTGAGGCGTTAGTTCTGGCGGTTCAGATTTGATACTTTTCGGCTCGGTCGTAACTTGGCCAATACCTTTTCTGCTTCCCGGTTTATTCTTTTCGCTATCCTGGCTCACAGAAGTACCTCAATTATGTTCATACTCATTCGTATCCAAACTCTCTAGCAAGCGCTACAACTTCAGGTCGTAATCTCACACCATCATCTCGCCAAGGCAACTCCGCATCCATTGCTGGAAGTCTTGGTTTATGTGGACGAAACTTAGAACCACGAAGGAAATTAGGGTCATTTCCAAACAAGGCATTAACTGGGCCAAAACAGGCAAACGGAGAAGCTTCTGGATGCATCATATCATCCACCGCCTCTTCATCATCACGTATACCTAGCCAACGGCAAATGCCTGCTAACTCTTCGCGGGGATTCTCCATTATCAATTCACCACGAATACGCATTTGATTTTCAGCAGGCACAATATCCAAAAAATTCAAAATATTGATATTAATATCATGCCATGCAATCTGTGGATCAAGAATGGCTTTGTCCGCCTGAAAATCAATCGCATTAACAAACAGTGCAAAAATTCCATCATTCAATCCCATAACCGATTTACTTTGCGGTATTGGATGCCTTACTAAGTGGATAAACTTAGCATCAGGAAATGCCTCATAAATACGCTTCATACGATCAACAGAGATCGTATAAGCGGGGCTTTTTTCCACGGCGATCAATGGGTCGATTTTATTCACAAGCTCAACAAACACGTCACCCGTCATCATGTTTTCACGGGCGGATGCCCAGTGCTGGGCCATAACAACTGCGTCACGGGTTTGCTCGCCGGCATATATCTCTGCTACAGCACGAAGCAAGCCTTGTCTGCGGTTGTTATCGTCTCCGATATCATCAGATACATTTCGCCAAAGATCCTTAGTCTGCTGAACATTGAACAAATTCAATTCTGGCAAACCGAATGCTTCGGGGTGCTGACCAATCATTGCGTTGATCAGTGATGTATACGATCTCGGTGGTGCTAATAAGAACAGTGGAGCTGCCATATATCACTATCTGATTTTCAATATTTCAAGAAAATACACTTTAATTCGTATCTTTATCAGCCCGACCTGACCACAACAAATCTCACATCAGGCTAATAAAGCATTAACAAATTAAGGCAACCATGACCACACTTCGACTTCCACAAAACGCACTATTGCCATTGAAAGCACTTCCCATACAGGTAAAGTTTCACTTTCAATTTTTGCATAGCCCGTCATGCCTGTTTTCAAACGCTGGTCACCGTTATCTAAAATAGTGATTACTTTGATAACACGTCCGTAACGCTCTTCCGTCACATTGGAATCAATCGATAACACTGTGCCTATAAAATCGGCTGAGTGATACGCTTGCGGACGAACCCTGACTGACGCTCCTTTTTTAACATAAGGAATATCCGCTTCAGGGATCTCTATCTCTGCGAGTACCTTTGATGTATTTTCTGCGATCGCGAATGGCTCACCTGGCGCAAGGTAACTGCCTACTTTCTGTCCTAAGTGCATAGAGACTAAGCGACCATCAAATGGCATATGTAAGGTTGATAATTTCACCTTCTCGCTATAGTACTTATACTCTTCTTCATAACCTTCAAGCTTCGCTTGCGCAGCAGCGATCTGATCTGGCGTCGCACCCAACTTAGTCACTTCAAGATCAGCTTTACTCTCTGCTACTTGAGCAAGATCAATACGGTACTCACGGCGAGCATCATCTAACTCTTCATAAGAAACAGTACGTGACTTGTAGAGTTTTTCTAAACGATTCAACTTAGACAAACTAAATTGCGTACGCGTTTCTTCAGTCTCAAGTGCACGTTCAGCCAGTATTACATCTTCCTTTCTCGGCCTAGATTTAAGCTCATCAATAACCGCTTGCTGCTCTTTCATTAAAGCTTCATAGACTTTTACTTTAGCGCTGTAATCACCCTGCCATAAAGCAGCAATCGCTTCACCTTTTTTAAGTTCTTCGCCGCCATCATATTTAACCCAATCAACCAGCCCTGATAGATCAGAGGTAATCTCCTGCTGCTGGTTTGGCAGCAAGACAAACGAACCACCGGGTTCATAGGCATAAGGCAAAAATAGACCACCCACAAGTATGATTAAAAGAGCACGACGAACATAGCTTCCTTTTTTAGGGGCAGCCTCTGATCCCTGTTCCTCAGTCTCTTTTGAAACCAACGTACGGTCGCGCCATTTTTTGAACTGAGATGCACGATCATAAGATTGATTAATACGAGCAAAACTAACGAACATTCGATACGCAAAAATTGCAGCGACAAAGAATGTCAGAATAACACCCGCACCACCTAGATGGATTTTCAAGAACTTGCCTAATAGCAGTAAAATTAATCCAAAAAGAACAATCATGAAAACAGTTGAAGCTAATGCATATGCGGCTAACAAACGACCGTTGGCTTCTTTGTATCTATCCCCTTTCAGCTTGTTCATCAGCGCACCGTAAGCTTTCTTACGTAGCTGAGGTTCATCTAAAATAGTAGCAACTAGGTGATAACCACTACTTTTGACTAATGGGTTAACTGTTATCAGGAACGATAGAGCACTCGCTACAGCCACCACAAGAGAGAACGGAGCAATCACCCCGTCCATATCACGTGTGTTAAACCACATGAGAATCGCTGTACTAAACAAGCCTAATCTAAAGATGAGTGGCGCTGCATGCAGCCACATCCGCTCACGACGGGATAGCTGATCTAAATTACCAATGAAAGGGCAAAATCTAGGGAAAAATCCTAGATAAAAAACAATACCTAATCCATTAACGCTGGCCCTAAACGAATGGGCCACATACATAATAAGGAATGTAACCGATAAGTTAACGGTTAACATACTGAACAACGCATGCTCAATAATGCTCACCCCTGATAATAGAAGGGTAATATCTTCTTCCATTACAGAAAAATAGCGACCTAAAAGAAATAGAGCAGCGATAAGCATCAGCGGTATCGCATACATCAAATAACTAATAGGCTTAACTATAGGGCTTGTTAATTTAATTAGTTTCTTAGGATTAAACAGCTTCAAGCCAGCCTGTTTAATGGACGTATCAAGCCCAATAACATCCTCAATACCTGGAGGCAAAGGCTCTTTAACTTTAGCGTCTTCAACCGGTGCGGCAGCTTCAGCCTTAGCATTTGGCGCTGCGCGTCCTTTGCCTTCAGCAGCACGTTTTTTCTGAAACGCTTTAAGAATCGGATTAGAGAGCGCCGTAATGCCAAATAAGCTTTTATCGGCAATTAACGTGAATAACTCTTCAATCTGCTCATCCGTAATAGCATGACCAAAGCGATCTTCAAACACACCTTTAAGCTTTGGCATATCTTCGCAGCCTGGAAGCACTTCAAGCAGGAAAAACTGCCATGTTTCCAACTGATGAACTTGATCCTCCTGAGGATCTTTAATCAAATATGACTGCTCCGCGCCCTGCCCAATACGAAATGCATGCAGCCTCTTCTTTAAAAATGCAGGTAGCGCAACTTTCTGGGCCTCATTACTCACTGTGGTCTTCTCCATCCATAGTATTCTAATGTTCGTTTAATTTAGCTAATGCTATACAAACGAAAAACTGTTAAACATCAGGCGCGAAAAAGACTTCACAGCCGCCTCTGGGGTTAGGGATATAACGATCCCCACCGATTGGTATTACTTTTGGACCAAATGGGTTAGCAGTACCGATAAAAAAACCATAAGGCGTAGACGCCATAGTACGCATACCAATATTGTATGGGTTACCCATTCCACTGGTTGTAACAGGTACCCAGTTCTCACCATCATAGCTGCGATACAAGTCACAACCGCCATGATTGTCCATTACAAATTGTGCACCCAACTCACCCACAATATTTTTAAACGCTTCGGGCCAGGTACTCTGCTGTGCGTATCCAATGATGGTGCTCCAATCAAACGTGGAGACATATAACCAGCCATCATGTTCACACATGCGCCAAAAGTAACCATTAAAAAAGTTATCAAAGCCGGGTAAATAACCTGACAAAGGTGCCTTAAAACCATCCGGTGTATCCCTTGCTTCACCCACAAGTAGATCCCAATCACCGTCGGGGAAAATACGAATAAGCTCTGGTGGCGCTGGGCCTATTTTATTTTGCCTATCAATACCACCACCTTGAATCGCACCACCTACATACAGCGCCCCTTTGAAAGGGTACATGCTCAATACGCTCTGATTAAAGGCGCCACGATAAGCGCCCTTCTCAATCACTCGTTCCCAATGATAGGGAGCTTCACCTTCAGCATCTGTACGCCAAATTTGAAATCCTTCTAAATTGAAGGTCCCCACATATAGATGATCGCCAAAAGCGGCCATTTCAAAAACAGTTTTATTGCCTGGATCGCCAAAACCAAAATCACTAACAGGCTCCCAGCCTCCCTTTGTTGGATCTTTACTTTCATACACAATAGAGTGGGCTGATACGTTAGGGTTACCACCACGAGAACCCGCGGGTGTTGTGTATAAACGCCCCTTAAACTGCGCCATGGTTCTGATTGTCGTCACAGGTAGCCCGATCAAACCAGGCTCACAAGAGGGTTCAAATGTTCGACCATCACGAGACATTAAGATAAGAGGACCTGGTCCTTTAGCTGGAGACCATGTACTAACCAATAAAACAGGATCATCACCATTTTCTGGTCGATAAACCAACATGCCTCGATAACCTAATTCGCGCGGGATAGGTTTACCATGACTACCAATAATACTGGGCGCTTTAAATACGCGCTCCCAGCTCTCTTCTCTAGGATCAAAGCGCCAAATTTCGGCATGAAGATCAAGGTCAAATGGGTTTTCAGGGCACTCAACCGGCCAAGGGTTTAAACCAATTGGCAGACGAGCCTTCATTAGTGGGAAGTTACCCCGTGTAGTCGCCACATATAAATAACCATTAAACCATGCCATAGAATGAGCATAGGCGTTTACACCATCTCCAAAGCCGCCCTTGGCAATCAATTTAAAATCGGTCGCATTATGACCTTTATGGATTCCCAACCGGTTAGCACTCACGCTTGAGCCACCTTGCTGTCTTTTGCTTGGGTAATATAAAAAGACAACATATCTTGAGCTTCTTCAACTGTTTCAAAAGGCCCCTCTTCACCATCCCTTGTAGAAAAATACCAACCATCATCCCGCTGCGAAAACCGTTCACTACGGAAATGACGCTTTTTATCCCCATCCCGAGTACTAACACCCGACACCATAGCACCATGCCAAAATTGTTCACACGTCGATATAAGCTCTTCAGGGCGTGTAGTTGGAAAAAAATGCCCTGCGCGCAACATTTTCCTGAAATCAGCATGAGGCCATACTTCAAGTAAATGCCTACCCGTCAGCATCGATTGAGAATACTCGCCGTACACGGCCAAAATAGGAAATTTAAGTTGCTTTAGCATATCCAGTGCTAAACCATCATCCCCCATCAACTCTTTCTCTGCTGCTGTCGTATTAAGTAATTTCAACCACAATTTAGCGGTACGATTACCGTAGTTACCTACAATAGGTGTAACAATCTCTTTCAGTTCAGGTGATATATCAACCTTTTGTTCTTGCAATAGAGCGACTTCAGCTAAAAGACGATAGCCAAAATAGGGTTCCCTAACATTAATATCTATACCTTGATCATGTAGAAGCACTTGTAATTTATCACCGTAATCCCAGCCCTCAACTTTCTCGAGTTTACGAATTGCGCTGATATGCGAGTCAATTAACATCAAGCTCTCAACTCTTTCTGGTGCACTACAAGCAAAATTTAACGCAACTACACCACCAAAACTATGTGCAATAACATGCGCTTTAGGGATCTCCAAATGATCGAGCAGCCCCAGCATATCTGTCGCCATATTGGCTGGTGTATAACCGTTTTCGGTCACGCGAGAACGACCATGCCCCCGCAAATCGAATAAAGTCACCTTATACCGCTTTGCAAATTCTGGCGCATGACGGATATACCAAAAAGCCATATTTGTGGCGAGACCGTGCACCATCACCAGATGCTCTGCATCAGGTCCTGCATCACTATCTAATTGCAGGTAATTTATCTTAGTGCCATTTACCTCAACTGCAGGCATTGCCGATCTCCATACTACTCAATAAAACCACCATTCTACCCATACGCCTTAAATAGCCAGTGCCGTAATGAGGTCGTTATTATTTAATAACTTAATCTCTACCCTATGCCCCTGATAGCGAACATGTGCCTGCGCTAAAGATTGATCTAAGAAGGAAACTTCAAACAGTTCAGGCTGGCCTTGTAGACCTACACGCAAACATTTAGCAGCCGCTTCTTTAGCGCACCAAGTGCGAAGTAAATAATCATGTTTAGTCTGTTCTGGAAACTGTTCCAATACGGCCTTTTCTGCCGGAGATAACACAGCAAGCAAAAAGTCATAATCTTTATTACTAACTTGCTGTTCTATATCTAGACCAATGGATGGGTACTCTGCTGAAACCGCAGCAACACTCTGCTGATTATCATGACTCAACGATACTGCTGGAGCAGGAATCAAACTATCAACCCACCAACCTGTCACATAAGGCGCACCTAGTGCATCGTGTACAACATCAATATCAGCAGGATATAATAGCGTTGACGTTTGCTGGTAAACCCAGTACCGCACGACCTCTTTCAAAGCCCCACGACCCAACAGCCATTGACGTTTATATCGAACATTTCCAGTCAATGCGCGCCACTCATTCAGCTCATCATAACTCAGTAATATATGAGCCAATATCCGCATGAAGACACCACCGGACTGAGCGCAGAAAGCTTCATCAAAATGAGGGAGATGCCATAGAAGCACATTCGTATCAGAGATAACGGATCCCGATCCTAACCACCCATTCAAAGGATCCCGTCTAACATTATAAAAACGGTTCGGGACTGGGAAAAAAATGTTCACTAAGTTACGAGCACTTAACAAAACTTGCCCTGCTGCATCAACACACTCAAACTGCCAAGCACGAGGACTCTCAACAGAGCTCGCTTTCGGGTCCACTGGATGCTGACGCCCACGTAATCGTAATTCAGGCAATCCTTCTGGGCAGGTAACAGGGAACTCAATTTTTTCTATAGATGAAGGGAAGCTATTAAAATCAGTACCTACTTGCTGTGCAATCCAATAAGCGGCCAACTGACCTAAAGCATCCAATAAAACAGGGTTGAGAACTAAATTGGCACGCTCCCCCTCAGTAAAAAAGCCTTGCAAGCTAACATCACTAAGTACCGCATCAATCCCTTGCTCGTTCCAACCATCAATGCCACGCATACTTTGGAAAATGGGACCATGGAACATACCTGTACTGTAGAGTTCATCATTACCCCAGCGATACGCATTCACAGCTTCCAAATCAGGTAGACGAGACTGAGTCATTGCTGCCGCTAACGTAAGTTCAGCTTCAACAATTAGCGCCCCCTTACTGTGGATAGCTGCACTAAAGCGTCCGCTATATCCTTCTAGAGCTTTCGCAGATACATCCAGTTCAATAGACATATCATCCAGAGCAATCCAATCATATGACTTAACATTTTCAATAGTGGTTATCGAAACATTACCGGCCAGTGCAGCAACGGCTTCAGCCATAATTTCCAAGCTAACCATCATAGGTACGCAAGACAAGCCCACACGTTCTGAATCTTGTTCTGAGACCGTACCTGATAAGATGTGATCTTGTAAAAATCTATCTTGATATACATTCAAATCACAACGGGCGCGTAAAGACTGTTCCGTACGCTCAAGGATTTCACTCAGAAACGGAAAAGGGGCTGCTTCAGTATATTCATTTGCCCCCTCCACCTGAGATTCAGCAAGAGCTGTCGATGAGAATAAAGTTTCTTGCTGTGACAAAAATCCGCGCATCAAATCAAAATAGTCAGCCATGACTCCATCACTCACGGCTTCATGCTGTTCGACCTCAGCATAAAGCGCAATCCCTTCTGAGTCAGTAGGCTCAGGTTGTGCTTGAATTGGCTCATTTTTTATTACCGGTGCGGCATCTGTATGAATCGGAGCCATTGCTTGCAATACTGTTCGATCATCATCCGTTAAATGTAATACGGGCATCGTATTATCAAGCAACATACCCGAAACTCGACGGGGTGCAGAACTACTCAAATCAACCGAGTCTAGAGCTCTACCGGCAAACAATCGTCCTATATCTACCGTTTTCTGATTGACATATAACTGACCAAGTAATATCAAAAATTGTTCTACGCTGCTCTTTTTACGGATATTACTTGCGATGGATAAGTACTCTTTATCCGACAAGATCTCATTTACAAACGCAGTAAGATTGCCTGAAGGCCCAACTTCAATAAAGTATTGAATGCCATCGTCGTGCATAGCTGTGATGGTATCGGCAAAACGAACTGTTTTTGACCACTGACTTGCAGCCAAGTCAACAACGTCCGCTTGCTTAGCTGGGAAAAGCCCCGCAGAGGCACAGGAATAAAGTGGCAGCTGAGGCTTTTTAACACCTACATCCGCGTAGTACTTCTGGAAAGCCGTTGTCACAGCAGAGAACAAAGGTGTGTGATAGCCACGGTCAAAAGGCAATGGCACACAAATACCACCCGCCTCGCTTAAGGATTTTTGCAGACTAGCGATCGCCTCTTTATCACCAAAGAGAACTTTCTGATTAGCGCAATTATCCATTGCCACATACACAGTGGATGAAAGTTCAGCAATATGCTGATCAATAACAGCAGGATCTAAAGCACCAACGGTCAGTAGGGCGCCGGTATGAATACCACCACTCTCTAATACCTGCTGATAAACTAAATTCAGTTCACGAATAAACTTAGCTAACTGATCCAAATCTGTATTATCAATAGCTCCTGAGGCCACTAATGCAGACGATTCACCTGTGCTATGACCTAACATCGCATCCGGCTCAACGCCAAAGGCTTTTAATAAGCCGTTCATTGCCTGACTACCAACAAATACGGCTTCAGAGCCTATATCCATATCATGTAAACGTAGTTCTAAAGACTTTTTAATCTCTGGTGTTAACTCTATTTCTGGCGGAAAAACTAAATCAGTTCGACTGCTACCCTGCTGATCATCACCATACAAACCTCGCCAAAAATCAAACCAACCACGCACTTCAGGGAAGTTTAAAGACAACTCTTCAAGCATACTAAGATATTGCGACCCTTCTCCAGGGAAGATAAACGCTAATTTACCCGGCAGAGGCTCATCACTAAAAGCAACGCCATTACGTGTAGACCAACGGCCTTTTTTATCTGCTTCTAATTTTTTAAGCGACTGTGCTAACTTCTTCGCCAAATCCCCATGATCTTTTACAACAAACGCTATGCGTTGCTCTTCAGCTTTATCTTGACGGCACACTTCAGCCGCGATCTCAGCGATACTGTAATTTCCAGCTTCAGCCAATGGTTGTAGTTGGCGAATTTTATCGGCTAATGCAGTTTTAGAATCTGCCGAAAGTACAAAAAGCTCTGCTGGACGATTACTGTAATACAACGGTTTTTTAGCTTGGGAGGGAGCTTCTTCTAAAATCGCATGGGTATTGATACCACCAAAACCAAAAGAGTTAACACCCGCACGACGTGGCACATCTTTTGATGTAAACCAAGGCCGTAAAGCGGTGTTAACATAAAGCGGTGTTTTTTCAATTGCTAAATCTGGATTAACTTCATCACATAAAGTTGGCGGTAATACTTTATGGTGCAACGCCAGTGACGTTTTTATTAAACCCGCTATACCAGCAGCTGGAATACAATGACTTATCATTGACTTCACAGAGCCTAAAGCCACATTCCCTAGCTGTCCTTGTCGCTCACCAAGTACCGATCCTAAAGCAGAAACTTCGGTCTGATCACCCAGTGGGATACCTGTACCATGAGCTTCGATCAACCCAATAGTCGATGGATCAACACCACTATCCTCATAAGCACGTTGAATAGCTAAGGCTTCACCCTCAGAGCTTGGCGCTAATAAACCATGCCCACGACCATCACTCGCTTGGCCGATTCCGCGGATCACCGCATAAATCTTATCACCGTCAGCTTCAGCATCAGATAATCGTTTAAGCACAACCGTACCTAAACCTTCACCTAATAATGTTCCATCGCTGCCTTTAGAGAATGGACGTACTTTACCTCGCTCACTTAAAGCACCAAGCTGGGTAAAAATGACCGATACTTCAGCAGGCAGTGACGCATTTACACCCCCTGCTAACATTAAATTACTGCGATGATTACGCAGTTCATCCATCGCAGCACCAACCGCAAGCAAAGAGGATGAACACGCAGCATCAAGAATATAGTTTGGACCTTTCAAATTAAGACGGTTCGCAATACGCCCCGTCATAACATTAGGTACTAAGCCAGCAGCTATATCTGCATTAGATTGAGGTAGTTTATCTGTCAGTAGTTTGCGTATTTGAGCGAGCTTATCATCCGATAAAGAGGGTGAAACCGCAGCAAGGATCTCCATGGTCTGATCCAGCACTATATGGTGCTGTACATGGTTACCCTGACCTCTATGAAGATAAGTACTATGACCTAGAATAATGCCGGTATTAGTATGATCATATCCATCATCTAAATAGCCAGCATCAAGCAGCGCATCACGAGCAACACGTAACGCTAGAAATTGGTCAGGCTCTCCGCCATCCACCGAGTTTGGCATTATGCCAAACTCACGAGGGTCAAAACGGAACAGATCATTTAAGTAACCACCATAAGGAGTATTGATACGACCCGATTCCAAATAACGCTCGGCTTCCCATGCTGCTTGCGGCTCACCAACAGCATCTACACACTGAATAATATTCTGCCAAAACGTTTTAAGATCAGGTGCTTCAGGAAACACACAGGCCATACCTATTATAGCAATAGGTTCTGAGCTTTCTCTTTTACTCTTCACTACTGATTCCGTCCTTAACTACCACTCAAAGGGCAAGTTTTTCTGTTCCGCCTAAACGGTCCAGTTCCATACTAGAAATAGATTTTCAGCCTTCAACAACAGCGAATCCCCGCTGCTATTTCCGCCCACAACTATCACTTAATTAGCCAGCTTTTCTGTTCCACCAAGACGGTTCAATTCCATACTAGAAATACACTCAAGGTCTTCAATTAACAACACAACATTATTTTGTTCATCAATAAAATAAACATCAGAGACAATCATATTTGGCTGCTCACTGTCTTTACGTGCAAAACACATTTTGAGTTTTTCAGGTAGTTTCTCTTGAAACCTCATCACCTTACCAAAACGCGCAGGCAAAGCAGATTGATCATTAAACGTACGCCCCCAGAGAAGAGCCATTTGAGCTGCTGCATCGGTCATAGCAGGATCAAAAATCCAGCCATCACCTACCTCTGTCGTACTTAACCACCCTGCAGGGTTACTCGTTTCAACATCAGAGACTGAACCTTGCTGAGACAAACCAGAGATATTCTTGATTACTTGAAAACAGGGACCATGAAACAACCATTCGTTATAAGCAGTCTCTACTGACAGCTGCTTATCTGAATGCTTCTCAGGTTCATAGGTAAAGCTATCCGGATAAGTTTGCTCCAAACGCAAAACAGCCTTGTAGTGCATCCGTTTCTCCGATTGAAGACTTACCGTCACGTCAAAGCCATCACTACTGCCATAAGGTGGTGGATTTACAACCACTTTCAACTTCTGATTAAGATCATCTAATTGCAATCCTTTCAGTAAACGACTGTCACGAGCTTCTACTACATGCCATCCTGGCCATAGCGCGGTTGCAGTTTCCGACATAATTTCCAAAGCAACTGCAGCAGGCAACACGGGAATATTATCGATACGGTGTTGCTGTAGGTATTCATGGCGATCACTAAGATAGAATTCGACCACCTGATCCCCTTTAGGCATCGCAGTAACGCTCGCATTATCTAACAAAGCACCCGTTACACGAGGGATACTCTCATCAAACTCAACACGACCAATCGTTGCCTCATGCTTTTCCCAAGGACCAACACCGCAGATCACCTCAACGTTTTCCGATGGCTGCTGTAGAATCTCCTCACGGAACACCTTTCGGCCTGCTTCAGCGGTTACCAAAGCCACGCCTTTTTCGGCAAATTTAGCCTCAGTTTCAGCAGTCACCATGCCTTCACCAAACGCTGTAGGCCCCCAAGGCCCCCAGCAAAGAGAGCGGACAACTACTTTATTTTTCCATAGCTGATTTAACTGACTACATAGACGGTTTAGCAATTCATTAGCTGTAGCGTAATCTAACTGACCACTATTACCGTATCGACCAGCTACCGAACTGAAAACTGTTAGAAAACGCAAGGATTCAGGTCTTAGATATTTTTGGATATGGAACAAGCCAAGGACTTTAGTTTCCACAACACGTGACCAGCTTTCACTTGTTTTGTCTTGTAAGAGCTTATCTTCAATAATTCCTGCGCCATGAACTACGCCATGCAGCGCACCATATTTATCGTAAATTGTATCTAAAAGCCCCTTCATTGAGCTTTCATCGGTTACATCAACAGCAAAATATTCAACCTTGGCACCACGCTGCTGGAAATCCTGAAGATTACTCAACATCTCTCGAGCACCAACAACGCCAGCAACTTTTTTCATAACCTCAGCTGGAGTCAGAGAAAGGACGCCATCACGCACCTGAGTTATAAAGAACTGTCTTAGTTCTGCCTCAGTTTTCAATGTCGCAGTATCAGCCGTTTCAGCTTCAGGCAAAGGACTACGCCCAGTTAACAATAAGGTATTACCGGGTAACGCAACTTCGCGTAAAACTTCAGCTGTAATCCCACGCAAGCCGCCTGTAGCCAAGACGGTTAAACCTTCTAACGTAGCATCCTCAGACGACTGAGGAGACAACTCCGCAACCGTTTTAAATATTGTTCGCTTACCTGCTGGATAGCCTACCTCTTGACGACCACCGCAAAGCATCATTTCATCCAGCAGAATACTTGCCAGATCGGCTACTGATTGCTCAGCATCCAGATCAATTGCCTTAACGCGTAGCGCAGGGCGTTCTTCAGATACCGATTTTAAGCAACCAACAAAGCCAGATTGTAAAGACAAACCATTAAAAACTGCATTCGTACGGCCAAAAGTTCCACCTAGTCCACTGGCAGCAACTATATGTGCCGCTTCAGAAAACACAGGACTTAATCCTTTAAGCAAGAGAAAAAATGACTTTTCATTACTGTTTAATACAGCTTTAAAATCAACAACAGAACTCTCACTCATTAAGGCAGGACTACCGATCTCAGCTAAGTGAATCACACCCGCTAGATCGGTTTTTTCTGCACACACTTTTGCAGAAAAATTGAGTATCTGTTCTTCGCTTTCCAGAATGGATGGCTCAACAATCTGCACAGTGCAACCTCGATCTGTCAGCAGTGTAGCCAATTGCCCTGCTATATCTGCTGCATCTCGAGTAATAACATAATGCCCAATATTTAGAGCACGTTTAGCATTCACCTCAATCGAAGCAGGTGAAGGTACAACTATATGCCGGAATGAGGAGTCCGAAAACTTGTTCGAAACCTCAGTTCCCATCCCGGCTACTTTAAAAGGGCTTGTCGCCGCTCCCACCGGCAAATCACATAAAAGATCTAACATACCCGTCAGATTTTCCTGTGTATTCAGCTCACCACGGTTTTCACCTAAAGCATCACCATAAGCTGCAGGAAGCGTTTTTAATAACGAACCAACAATCTCGATACGCTTAATGGAATCGATACCCAAATCAGCCTCAAGTTTTTGATCAAGGCCAACCATATCACTCGGATAACCTGTTTTATCTTCGACAATCTCCAGCAACATCTGCGTAATTTTGTCGCGATCAAGCGTATCACTTGCGGCAGATTCAACCGCAGCAACCAGTGCGGCTGGCGCAGTAGGTGCTGGCGCCGCTACTGGAGCAACAGCAGCTACGGGAGCAGGTGCTGGTGCTGAGACCGAAACAGGAGCAACAGCAGGCGCAGCAACAGGTGCGGCGACGGCTGGAACTTCCATTGATAGTTCAGCCATTTGAGGGGCTGCTTTAGGGAGACGCTGTGGTCGCGTTTCACCTGAACGGGGTACCGAAGTACCACCTAGATACATTGACATAACATTTTCCTGACTTTCCAGGAATTGACGCATCATATCAAAGTATTCTGCCATTACTGCCGGACCACCAGCATTTGGTGCTTGCCTGCGCCCATCCATCTTTCGCTCCTTGTTATGCTTAAAATGATGTCCATCATAAGAAATATTTGTGTTTAATTGCGACGAAGGAGTTGTCATAACTCCCTCCTCTTTCAATACAGTTGTCGTGACACTATTTTGTGCGATCACTTGCTCAAGCGTGACCCCAATCTGTCGAACAGGCTCAGAAGAGCGTCTTGCACCACTACCATTTAGAATCCAAGCATGTTTTGAAATAGGCTCAGCACTTTCGTAACTAGTTAGCGCATCAGACGACACTATTTCATTCTGAATACCTGCCAGCAATGGTAATAAATCAAGCTCCACACCTTCGCTAACCAAGTTAGCTAAAGCACTTAAAAGGCCATAAACGCCCTCTTGATCATTATCTAGAGTAATTGTTGTGTGCGGACGGTCGCCTAAAATCTGCTTAGTTAAACGAGAAAGAATTGATTTAGGTCCAATTTCAACAAACACCCGCGCGCCATCTCTATACATTGCCTCAATTTCAGCAACAAATTCGACCGGTTTAACTAAATGAGCAGCCATAGAGGATTTAAGCTGAGCAACTTCAGCATCATGCACATCACCGGCACTATTGGAATAAACAGGTAATTCAGGAGATGTCCATTGAGTACTATCAATCAGTTTAGACAAATGAGACTGTGCAGGTTTAACAAAAGCGGAGTGGAACGCAGCGGCAACAGGTATTGGAGTTGCCATAATATCCGACTTAGATAACACTTCAATCGCTTGCGCTATACCAGCCTTAGAGCCTGAAATAATACATTGCATTGGCGCATTATGATTTGCAACGATAACCCCATCGATACTTTTAATAGCATCCTCAACTTTATCGCGAGTGGCTTGCACCGCAGCCATTGTACCTAGCTCATCTCCGGCATTATTTGCCTCATCGACAATAAAGCGGCCACGCGCTTCTGACAAAGACACTAAGGTTTCATAATCAAATACTCCAGCGGCATGTAATGCAACAAACTCACCGTAGCTATGGCCTGCAAACATATCCGCATTAAAACCAAGCGTTTTCAGCATACGCCACAAACCGGTTTCTACAGCCCCTAATGCTGGCTGAGTAACATCAGTACTGGTTAACGCTCGGGTTGCCTCTGTTTTTTGTTCCGGCGTATAAGCACCACGCGGATAGATAAAATCACTTAGCCTACGGCCTGAAAACCTCTTACCAAAAGCCTCTTTTAATAACCCATCAGCTTCTGCCAAAGCATCACCTACCACAGGGTAGGTATAAGCTAACTCTCGAGCCATTTGAGTATATTGTGCACCCTGCCCTGGGAAGATAGCTGCCACTTTACCTTCTGCTTTCTGACCATCACCATAATAAGCACCTTCAGGCAAAGCAGATATTTCATCTTTTAAATAACCAAGCGTAGCAACAAGTTTCTCAGCAAAATCAGCTTGATCTCGCACAACAAGAACAACTGTCGCCATATCTTTTTTGCGTTTATTAATCAGATTAAAAGAGAGCTTTTTAAGATCCAAATCTGTAACTGACGCCAACTCTTTGGCTGTACTCGAAAGTTTAGCGATTAACTTTTCTGTCGTTTCCTCACTCCAGATCAGAAGTTCCGCAGGGCCGCTTGTTCTT
The DNA here is from genome assembly GCF_030547185.1 of Neptuniibacter sp. 1_MG-2023. GTDB lineage: Bacteria > Pseudomonadota > Gammaproteobacteria > Pseudomonadales > Balneatricaceae > Neptuniibacter. The sequence goes on along the minus strand of NZ_JAUOQR010000002.1, from coordinate 67,787 downwards.
ACCGCCTTTTTCATCCAAGGGCGGTATTCACCTTGATACTCCTCCATAACAACATGGAAGTTGGTTCCACCAAAGCCGAACGCACTACAGGCTGCACGTCTAGGCTGATCCTTTTTAATCCAAGGCTGAGCCTCATCCACCAAATATAGCGGACATTCTTCGCCCATCAGCACATTATTAGGCTGAGTCACACCATGATGAGGCGGCAGCGTCTGATGTTTTAGCGCTAGACAGGCTTTAATAAGACCTGCCACACCCGCCGCAGCTTTAGTGTGGCCAATCATTGTTTTTACTGATCCAACCACTGCTTGATGCGTTCCAGCACCCGCTTCTTTCAATAAACTAATTGTACTTTCCAGCTCAGCCGTATCACCCGCTACGGTACCCGTACCGTGCGCTTCAAATAGACCTACTGTTTCAGGACCAAAACCGGCTTGTTTGTAAGCTCGACGCATCGCTCTGAGCTGACCTTGAGGCAACGGAGCAGTTAGGCCTTTCGCTTTACCATCACTACTACCACCAACACCTTTAATGACCGCATAGATCTGATCACCATCTCGCTCCGCATCCGCAAGGCGCTTCATGGCAACCATCGCAATCCCTTCCGAAATCACGATACCATCACCTGTCACATCAAATGTACTACAGCGCCCGCGTGGAGAAAGTGCCTGAGTTTTACTAAAACAAAGATAACCAAATGGCCCCTGAACTGTATCTACACCACCCGCAAGCACCATATTACTGCGCCCAGCGGTAAGTTCAGAGATACCTTGGTAAATCGCCGCTAAAGACGATGCACAAGCCGCATCCGTAGTAAAGTTCACACCACCAAAATTCAATCTATTAGCGATACGGCCGGCCATAACATTGATCAAGATGCCGGCAAATGAATCTTCTGTCCATTCAGGCAAAATATCAGCAATATGATCAGGTAGGTCACCTTTAAAACGCGGCATCTCTGCACGCAAGCCATACTGCATACCTACATCACCCGCACCACCACTGGCACCAATGATTACAGAAGCATTTTCACGATCAAAATTACGTTTATCATAACCCGCATCAGCCAAAGTCCTTGATGCCACTTCCAAGGCCATTAATTGCATTGGATCTACAGCTTCTACCGACTTAGGCGGCATCCCATATTTCGTTGGATCAAATGCTAAATCATCAATAAAGCCACCCCAACGGGAGTAGATTTTATCTTTGGAGTAACGATCCTCATCAAAATACAAACGCCAGTCCCACCGATGGGATGGGATTTCAGTAATCGCATCAACTTTATCTAATATATTTGACCAATACTCTTCAGTTGAATTCGCTTGAGGAAATAGACCTGATATACCAACAATAGCTATATCAACAGGTGCGGAATCAGCTTCATCCTCTTGAGCTAAATCCATTGAATTCGCAATTAATAAAGCATGACTATCTTCAGTTACTTGAGCATGCAGAGTCTCAACATCAATAAGCTCAGTACGCAAAGTGGCAACTTGGCCCAACATATACATACCATCAGCATGCTGTGTTGCTTCATCTAGTGCCGTTAATTTTGCATTTTCACCTAGTCGTGCACACCCTTTGGAAGCGATGCGAAGTCGCCCCATAATAAGGTCATCCAAGGTAGCCCGAGCCTCATCAACAGGCACCCCCTGCTCTATCATCTCTCGACGTTTATTAAAAAACATTTTCGCAAATGGCGTATAAGCGCAACGACTCGCATGACCTGGGCCTGACTCCAAACTCACTGTATGTTCACATTCAACCACTTCTTTCTGAAATGCTGGAACAATAGCACCTGACTCAACGATCTCCTTGGTAAAGAGATAACTACTCCCCATCAATGCGCCGACTTGAACACCTTTATCCAATAAAGGCGCAGCCAACACCTGAACCATAGCTGCAGATGCCGCATCATGTATCCCGCCTGCGAATAATAATTGGATACCCTCGCCTTTAGCTTGCCCCGAATCGAGCTCTTCCAAGAGTCGATCAACCATTGAGCTCCATAAAACAAAACTACTCAACGGCCCTATATGACCACCGCACTCACGCCCTTCAAAAATAAAGCGACGCGCCCCCTCTTGCAGAAAAAGCGGGATCAAGTTGGCGGAAGGAACATGTAAGAAAGACTTAATACCTTCTTGCTCTAATTTAACTGCCTGATCTGGTCGCCCACCGGCAATAATCGCATAAGGCGGCTTATACTTTTGAGCCAACGTAATCTGTTCATCCAACAGCGACTGCGGCGCAAAGCCCAATAAGCCAATCCCCCAAGGCTTATCACCAAGTCGTTCATCTGTATCAGCAAGCAATTTATCTAACGCGGCGCCTTTTAATAAAGCAAAAGCCAGCATAGGTAGCGCACCACCATCAGCCACTGCTCCAGCGAACTCAGCACTGTCAGAAACACGACTCATCGGACCTTGGACCAATGGAAAACGCACACCTAGCGCTTTAGCCAATGGAGCATTTTCAGCTAGAGGTTTATGTTGAATAGCAGCTTGAATCGAGTCATGGATAGTTTGATCAATGGCTGAAAAAACATCAGAAAGATAACCATATTTTTCACGCCAAGCTTTGGCAAAACAAACATCCTGCCCTAAAGGCAACAACCCTTTTTGCGGCGCATCCCAATCGATCTTACCTAAGACATCTTCAGGCTTAACCAACTGACCCGACACTTTAGAATTAAATGCTTGGGCTTCTCTGTAACCTGGGCGAACTAAAACTCTAAAATAAGAACCCAGCTCTTCGTCACCAACAGCTACAGTTTCATTACCTGACAAATTTCCTATAAATGAGGACAAACTATCCGATAAAGGTGAGTCTTTTAACAATAAAACTTGGCTTTCAAGCACACCACCTTTTGCGCCAACAGCATGACAGGCAGCAGCAACATGAGGAGTAATACCACCTCGAACAAAAATAGGTAGGCTTGTTTTTGAAGACCACTTTTGTAACAAAATAAAGCTACTGCCTTCACCAACAAAACCACCAGCTTCATGACCTTTAATCATCAAACCATCGATCTGTTTTTCAAGCGCCGCTGCATCCGTATGTGCATCCGTCACTTCAACTAGAACGGTGACCCCCAGTTTTCGCAATTTTTTGATATCTGCCGCTAGCGTAGCCAGCAATAGTTCGTCAACTATAAGATAGCGAAAACCTTGATCAACTTTAGTGGCCGCAAACGCAAGAAGTTCCGACTGAGGGGTATCAACTTTGATACCGTATGGGTTTTTAGCATGTACAGACAGTAGTGCGAACTGTTCAAGTAATTTGTCAGCATCTGAACTCAATTCAGCATTTAATATCCCTATACCTCCAGCTCTACAAGCAGCTATAGCCAACGAAGCATCATTATAACCCGCTGGAGTGTATACAAATTTCTTGAATTCGTTCATGCAATCTTCCCTGCCTCAAATTTAAGCTAGCAATCTAAACCAAATAGCAAAATCAATGCCATCAAAGCACTACAATTAATCCATACAACAATAGAGGTTCTATCTATAAGATAGTGCATTCCCACAAACAAACACATCTACCTTAAATTTTATTAAAATTTTATCGAAATTTTACTAACGCTGTTTTTATAATCAATCAAGATAAACATCAATAAAAACAAGGCAAAATATACAACAAAAAATTATAGCTCCCTGCAGTTTAATAAAAACAACAAACATACACAATAAGCCTTTTGCAGCGCAGCAAAAAAATATTAACGAAAAAGTATGACATTCAAGAGACAGAACTACAGTCCAAATACTGCACTAAAAACGAGCAAAATACTCATATCACGCCATACAACAGCCCTTAAAGTTAAAAAACTTTAGCTGGCGCAATTAAAAATCAAAGAGATTAAATAACGCTCCCTAAAGGAAACTTTAGACAAAAAAAGTAGAGATGATATAGAGGTTTTAGCTATAAAAAGCCAAATAAGGGAAGGTTAAACAAAGAATCGCGCAATATGGAACAGAAAGGTATTTAACAAAGAGCTTATCAAACACGGATAACAGCTTATAAACATTTTCCTCTCAACAAAAAATAAAAAAACACTCGACACTTTCATCGAGTGTTTCAATAAGCAATACCTAGCTTCTAGGTTTCGGAATTGGCCAGATTATCTAAACCCCGCTCAACCATAGCCACGGCACTAAAGATAGCCCGCCCCTTATTCATTGTTTCTTTCCACTCCAGTCGTGGAACTGAATCAGCAACAATTCCAGCGCCTGCCTGAATATGCAATACATTATCTTTAATAACAGCAGTTCTGATCGCTATAGCCGTATCCATATTGCCATTCCAAGATAGATACCCTACCGCACCACCATAAACACCGCGCTTAACCGATTCCATCTCATCAATAATCTCCATAGCCCGTACTTTAGGCGCGCCACTCAACGTACCTGCAGGCAACGTTGCACGCAAAACATCCATCGCTGACACATCAGGTTTCAACCTTGCATTCACATTGGAGACTATATGCATAACATGGGAGTAACGTTCAATCACCATCTTATCGGTAAGCTCTACCGCACCGATCTCAGCAACTCGACCTACATCATTGCGCCCTAAATCGATTAACATTAGATGTTCAGCAATCTCTTTAGGATCGGCAAGCAGCTCCTTCTCCATAGCAAGATCTTCTTCCGGAGTCGCTCCCCTCTTACGCGTTCCAGCAATAGGACGCACACTTACCTGCCCATCTTCAACTCGAGCAAGAATTTCTGGTGAAGACCCTACAACATGAAAATCATCCAGATTAAGGACATACATATACGGAGACGGATTTAAACAGCGCAATGCTCGATATAGATCCAACGGCTTACTACTAAAAGGAATGGACATACGTTGGGAAATGACACACTGCATAATGTCACCATCCAAAACGTATTCTTTAATCTTATCCACAGCTTCGATAAATGCCTGCTCTCCGAAACTAGATTTAAATTCGGATTCATTGACAATTCGTTGCTGCCCAGACGACTTATCACCATAAGGTGTTGCGGACCTTAGCTGGAGCACAAGCTCATCAAGGCGACTCTGCGCTTTCTCATATGCATTAGCTTCTGCAGGATCAGCATGACAAATCAGCACTAATTTCCCAGCAAGATTATCAAATACAACCAACTCATCTGAAAGCATTAAAAGAATATCAGGCGTACCTAAAACGTCCTCAGGACAACTCTCTTTTAAACGTTTTTCCACATACCGAACACAGTCATAACCAAAGTACCCAACTAGGCCACCGTTAAAGCGAGGTAAACCCTCTATTTGAGGAACGCGATAACGCGCCTGAAAGCTTTCTACGAAATCGAGCGGATCATCTACTTGATGACTCTCGCTTAGTTCATTTGCCTCAAAAATAGAAACATTCTCACCGAATACCTTTAAAACCGTTCGACTAGGCAGACCAATAATAGAATAACGTCCCCACGTCTCACCGCCCTCAACAGACTCCAACAAATAGCTATAAGGCGCATTCGCTAATTTTTTGTAGGTAGAAAGAGGTGTATCTAAGTCCGCCAATACTTCACGCGTAACTGGGATACGATTAAAATTCTGTGCGGACAGTTCCGCGAACTGTTCTGGTGTCATGATAGGTCTCTCACAATGCCGATAAACTGTATTTTAAGACGTACTGAGCAGCACAATATAGAGGTAGGTACAGTAATAAAACTGGGATATGAAATCCACAACTCTGTTTGATATATAAAGTTGAGATTAAAGGATATCAAGCCTGCCTAAACTAACGTCTGCTTATGTAAAAACTTCAGACACGCCATCGCCATGACTCTCGAAGAGCAGCGAAATAAACACGTACCGTAATTTTCATTAGCATAGCTGTAGTAAGTAACATTACGTCAGGCTTAGATTTAAGTTAAAGAGAGATAAACCATATAGCAGCAACTAATTTGAATCAACCACCATCAGCAGGAAATATAACTAAATCAGTTTTTCTATACCAGCAGCTACGCGAATTATCGGCAAGGCTTACTAAATAAGCAGCCAAAAAAAGCCTCGGATAACCGAGGCATAAATAAGTGCTGTGATAAGATCTAGCCTTGTTTCTAACTTAAGTCTCGAACAATAAAAACTAAAATTTCAAGCCAACAAAACAACCTACGGCCTGTGAGCACATCTATATTACCCAATCAAAAATAACAGAAAAGTCGATTTTAATACCGGAAACGATCATTTTTCACGAAACATTTCCTGCAGACACACTCACAACAGCAGATCTAATCTATCCACAATCAAATCTGGTTTAGAGAGGGATATAGCTTCACCATGGTTATAACCATAAGGCACACATACAACAGGACAGCCGGCGGCCCTAGCTGCAAGAACATCATTAATAGAATCCCCCACCATTAATGAATTTTCAGCTGCAACATCACATCGACGCATAACATCCAATAACGGTAAAGGATCAGGTTTTTTCTTAGCTAAGCTATCACCCCCTAATACGACACTAAAAAACCGCTCTAACCCAAATCCAGCTAACATCGAATGGGTAAAATCTATTGGCTTATTCGTCACAAGGCCTAGCTTAATATCCTGCTCCACTAACCCTTCCAAACACTCCAGAGCACCGGGATAGAGCTGACTTTGGTCCGCCGTAGCTTCACCGTAAAAACGCAAAAAGAAGGCATAAGCCTGTTCAAACAAGCTTTCATCAACCACCGCAGCATGAGAAGCATCAAGCAAAGCACGTCGCACTAACGCAGCAGCACCCTTACCTACCCAACCAATCACTTTATCCACACCAGCTTCAGGCAAACCTAGAGCAAGTAGCATTTTATCAATAGCACAAGCCAGATCGGGAACACTATCAACTAGCGTCCCATCCAAATCAAACATAACAAGATCCGGATACTGCCCACCAAAAAGCTGACGCACAATCAACGACCTACCAATGCTAATTGTTCACGCATTTGCTGAATCGTTGCCGCATAATCATCCGTATTAAAGATGGCAGACCCTGCAACAAAGGTGTCAGCACCCGCTTCCGCTATCTCTCTGATGTTACCCACACCAACGCCCCCATCAACCTCTAAACGAATATCCAAACCACTTTTATCAATAATTTCACGTGCCTGACGAAGCTTATCCAGTGTTCTTGGAATAAACTTTTGCCCACCAAACCCCGGATTAACTGACATCAACAACACCATATCAACCTTGTCCAGAACATATTCCAAATGACTCAATGGTGTCGCTGGATTAAATACAAGGCCCGACTTACAGCCTGCATCTTTAATCATCTGTAGAGAACGATCCACATGCTCTGAACCTTCAGGATGAAAAGTGATATAACTCGCGCCCGCTTCAATAAAGTCACCAATAAGACGGTCAACAGGCTTTACCATCAAATGCACATCTATAGGCGCTTTAATACCGTGTTTACGTAATGCGCTACACACCATTGGCCCAATTGTAAGATTAGGTACGTAGTGATTATCCATAACATCAAAATGAACAATATCCGCCCCCGCAGTTAACACATTCTCAACCTCTTCACCTAAACGTGCGAAATCAGCAGACAATATCGAAGGAGCGATCTTAAAATCAGGCATATTTTTGATCCAAAAAGTATAGAGTTAGCCCATTTTAACGGAGCAAGCATCTTGCTGTCAGCCTACATCTTACTCATAATCAGAAATATGAAACTTATACTGCCTATTTTAGCCTCTATATTGACATTCACCTCACTCAGTTACGCCGCTGACAATGAGGATTCGACCGCTGCCCCATCAGAGACCTCAGCACCGCTATCCCCCGCAGTTCAAAAACCTCGAATTGAACCCAGCGTAGATGAAAATAGAATTCAAGAACTAGTAAAGAACACACCTGAAGAAACAGAGCTGCTGCAATTAGATACAGACAAAGCCGACGAAAAACTTATTGGTTTTTACCGCACTGAAGGTAGCGGTATCACTCAAGGCGGTATTATTATATTTCCTGACCAGAACACTCATATGGCATGGCCAGACGACTTAAAATACCTAAGTGAAGGATTATCCGAATTTGGATGGTATACATTAGCGATCTATCTACCGCAACCGGCAATACAACCCATTCCAGAAAGAACACTACCGACATTATCCAACCTCACTCCAACAAGCACTTCGCCGGAAAGTGAAGACCCAGAACCAGCCAATAATGCATCATCAACCAAAGAGACATCCTCCACCCCTACTGCAGATACGCCGAAAGAGCCCTACGAAGAGACTATTTTCCGCCTAGGCAAAACAGCTATTAGCTACATGGAAGCCCGCGATAATTTAGACCGATTCATCATTATAGGCATAGGAACCGGAGCCACTTGGGCCGCACAATACGTAAATAAATACCAAGAGGAACAAGACCTTAGGCTTCTAATGGTTGACGCTAAGTCTCCGACAGATAACTCGTTACCCAATCTCTCCAACATACTTCCAGAGATCAAAGATACAATTATTGACCTGCATCACAGCTCACCCAGATCATCCGCGACAAACCTAACACAAAACGCCCCGAACAGCCGATTACGGCTAGCTCGCCATAATAAAATGGATAATTTCCATCAGAGCAGAATGCCTGCTATGACTGATAACTGGAAACGGAATAGCTCTTGGCTGCTAAAACATGTACGCGGCACAATAAACACTTATGTAATAAAAGCTGAAGAAGCTGAACGCGCCATAAAACTCAATAACAAAATACCCAGCAACGAACAAGCTCCTGGGCAATAATTCCTTTAAGCCTCAATCAACATAACAAGAGATCAGGTATTACGAATCACGTGCATTTTTAATCCGTTCATAAGCTGCCTGAATCTCTTGGCATTTTTCTTTAGCTATCTCAATCATCTCTTCAGGCAAGCCCTTAGACACTAGCTTATCTGGGTGATGCTGACTCATATGACGGCGATAAGCCTTCTTCACTTCCGCATCACTTGCATCACTACGAACACCCAAAACCGCGTAAGCATCTTCAAGCATCACACCACTATCGACACCATCATGCCCATGACGATAGAAATCACGTTCTGCTTTAACCCGTGATATTACTTCTTCTACGGAATCAACACCAAAATCCAACAACTGACACACAGCATCAATTACCTTAAGCTCAGCTTCACTCACTTCGCCATCAGCCATAGCAGCTTGCAGCTGAATCTCTACGAACATGAGTTTTACGGTGGGCCTAGATCTCAGCATAATAGATAGAGGCTTAAGGACTTTACTTAAATCGAACTCAGGATCTTTCCCTTCTGAAAAGAAAGACATCGCCTGCAATTTACGAGACTCATCCAAACGCATCTGAACCATTACATTTCGTGCGTACTGAATTTCATCTTCAGTCACTCGACCATCTGCCTTCGCTATCCTCCCCATTACGATAAAGGTTGCTTTAAAAAAAGCCTCCTGAGGGTTCACTGCAGCCGCTGCACCTTTAAGGGCTCGACCAACCAAAAAGCCTACAAAACCGCCAAAAACTATCCCCCACAGTCCGCCGGTAAACAAACCAACCGTCGCCCCCAACAGGATTGACGTAGAATACTTTTTAAAGACTGAGCCCAGCTCTGCGCCTTTTTGCTGTGGATCAAAGGCCATCTATTTTTGCTCCTTTACTAAATCATCTATCTGCCGCAAACGCTCAGGCGTGCCAATATCGGCCCAAAAACCGTCATATACAGCCCCATAAACCTTGCCTTTAGCAATAGCTTCACGCAAAAGCGGCCCTAACGCAGCAGCTTCCCCCTCCACCAAATCAGCAAACATCTCTAGGGGTAAGACACTAACACCACTAAAAGTATACTTCTCCCCACGATCCGCATATAGCCGACCATTATTCAAACAAAAATCTCCTTCTGGATTATGAGGCGGATTAGGCACAAGCACCAAATAAGGCGATTTATCAACCCACTTATTAAGAGAAGAGTAAGGAAAATCCGTAAAAACATCACCATTAACTAAGATAAATGAGGTTTCACCTTCAGACACAAGCAGAGGTAATGCCTTTCTAATCCCCCCCGCAGTTTCTAATGGGTCCACTTCTCGAGAGAAGACAATATTAGCACCAAATCGCCTACCATCACCTAGATAAGCTTCGATCTGATCGCCTAACCATGCGTGGTTAACAACAATATCACTAAACCCTGCCGCGACTAAACGCCGGACATGGTATTCAATCAAAGGGACGCCAGCTATTTCCAAAAGAGGCTTTGGGGTTGTCAGTGTAAGCGGTCTCATCCGCTTCCCTATGCCAGCAGCCAAAATCATTGCTTTCATTCAACAACCCAATCATTCAAGACATCAGCATCAAAATACTGACCTTGCTGCATACGTGGCACCACCTTCTGCACCAACCACCCTGCAACAGGCTTCAACTCTTCCGTTTTTGCAGCTACCGCAATCAAGTAATTCATAGTACGAGGAATATCAGCTAAATAACCTGATTTTCCATCACGGATATTTAATCGCGCAAAAATCCCAATGGCTTTCAAATGACGCTGAGCACCCATAAGATCAAACCAGCGAACAAAATGAGTCTGATCCGGCATGATCTGCCCGTTCTCAATCAAACTTAGGCGATACTGTTCTACCCAACGATACACCTGATCATCAGGCCAACTGATATAGCAATCACGTAGTATAGAGGCAAGATCATAAGTCACCGGCCCCTCAACCGCATCTTGAAAATCAATCACACCCGGTGCTTTGCCCTCCCGGTACATTAAGTTCCTTGAATGAAAATCTCTATGCACAAACACTAATGGCTGCTCTAGCGCAGAATCAATCACATAATTAAATAGAAACCTAAGCATCTGCTGCTCATCGGCATCTAATTTAATCTCTAAAAGCTTCTGTAAAAACCACTCTCGAAACAACTCTACTTCTCTATCCAAAAGGGCGCGGTCATAAAGAGGAAGTACCGCAGGCTTACAGCTTTGTATAATCAATAAACTTTCTAATGCATCAGCATAAAGCGGCTCAACAGAAGACTTATTTAATTTGCTTAAATAAAGATCATCACCAAAATCTTCCAGCAGCATAAAGCCCTGCTGTAAATCATATTTATGCACATGCGGCACTGAAACGGCTATCTTTTCTAACTCAGCAGCTATAGCAACAAAAGGCTGACTATCTTCTTTTTCCGGCGGCGCATCAACAGCGATCCAGCTCGCCCCATTAGATTTTGCTCGAAAATAACGTCGAAAACTCGCATCTCCAGAGACCGGCAGTAGCTGCCAATCACTAATATCAAACAGATTAAACGCCAGTAGCTCGCGCTCCAACCATTGTTTCAACTGCGTATATCTCTGATCCATTAAACTGTTTCGCCCTATATCTTAAGCTTATTTTTCGCCTATTATTACACTCCAACCCCTTAAATGGGTACAACATCACTCGCCATAAGTATAAAGAACTGAACAATCCACATAAAAAACAAGCGAATGCTACACTCGCCGCGGAGAATGATTTATCATTCTCCGCTTTATACTTTGTTTAACAGAGGTTCGGGCAATTACCGGATTCTCCGGAAACTGCTGAAACGGATTTAGTTAATAGATGCCCTTCGCCAAACGTTCAACATATACGCTAACACTTGCTATCAGTGCAGCATTACTTTCTAGCTATGCCGCTGCGGAAGCGACGACTCCAGACCAAGAGATGGCTTGGAGCTGTAACATGACAAATGATGGCGAATGGGATTGCTCCGCTGACGAAGAAGCCGTCAACACTGTTGAAGAAACAGAGCCTGTACAAAGTAGATCTGAAACAACATCAAATACAGCTCAAGACACCAGCAAAGCAGCAGATTCGGTTGATATTCAGCCGGCACCAACAGCCATTGCTGCACCCATTACAACAGTCCGTCCCGAGAAACCTCAACAAACAAACTCGCAGAATAAGACGAACGAACCAATTACAAAACCACCTGCTGTTGCGGTCAAGCCAACATCAAATGGTGTTTGGGATTGCGTAGCGAACCAAGCGGGTGAGTGGGTATGTAATGGAGAAGAAGGAAGCACTCAAGCGATCGCATCCCAACCAGCAATTAAAAACGCCCAACCAAAACCAGTACAAACCGCACCAGCTGCGGTAAACACACAACCAATAACAACGGCTGAAGTTATCGGTAATGAGTGGCAATGTAGCACATCCGCCAGTGGCGATTGGGATTGTAGCAAGGTAAATATCCACGCTCTTTCAGTCCCTAGCGGACACACAAATAAAGGCCCATCAACTCCGGCTTACATTACAGAAAACCCATACTCACACTTAGATTGGGCCTATTACAGAAACCCTGTTGGGCAACAGTGTGCAGGACGTTATCTAGAACCAGAATATCCAATCACTGGTGATGAAAAACTTGATAATCCACCGTTATATTTTGAAGCTGACAAATCCTCTACAATTATTGGTGGACTAAGCCAACTATCAGGCGGCGTTCAAATGCGACAGGGCCAGCGACGCTTAAATTCAAGTAACGCTGAACTCGATCAAGTAACCAATAAGGCCCGCTTTGATGGCAACGTACAATATAGAGAGCCAGGCTTACTACTACTCAGCGACAATGCTCAAGTTGATACAGTCACTTCTGAAGCTATTTTCAGTAATACTCACTATGTTATGCATGAAGAAGGCTTAAGAGGTAGCGCAGATCGGATCATCCGTTTAGAAGATGAACGCTTGCGTATGGAAAATGGCGATTATACTTACTGCCCCCCTTACAGCGAAGCTTGGCAACTCCATGCAGATAGCATAGTTATTAACAAAAAAGAGGGGTACGGTGAAGCGGAGGATGCTGTACTACGTATCGCTGGTGTCCCAATATTTTACACTCCCTACTTTACCTTCCCTATTGATGATCGTCGCAAATCAGGTTTCTTATCGCCCAGTCTAGGCTATAGCGGCGACAGTGGTTTCGATATTTCTGTACCTTATTATTTCAACATTGCACCAAATCTAGATGACACATTAACGACTAGACTAATAACGGATCGCGGGCTTATTCTAGAAAATGAGCTTCGATATATGAATGACTGGTCAGAAAACACTCTAAATACCGCTTATATAAATAATGATAAAGTGCTAGACGACAATCGCTGGCTACTGGGCGTACAACACAGCGGACGTTTTGCAAATAATTGGCATACAAGACTAGATTACACGGCTGTCAGTGATGAGGATTACTTCGATGACCTAGACACCAATTTAGAAATATCTCGCCAGAACCATTTAGATAAACGCGCCGACATCTCCTATATCAAGGAGAATTGGCAAGTTAGAGCTAGAGTGCATGACTACCAGACAATAAATCAGAGTAGTAAATCACCCTACAAGCGCCTACCTCAATTAAGACTTACTGGCACAGAGAACTTCGGGGCAGGTGGGGAGTTTAAGTATTTCACCGAATACACCCAGTTTGATCGTAACTTAACCGGACTCACTGGAAGTGATCGGATAATAGGTGAGCGACGATTCATACAACCTACTTTAAATTATAGATGGCAAAACCCTTGGGGATACTTAAAACCTCAACTAAGGCTTTGGAGTTCTTCATATTCATTGGAAAATCAAGTTTCAGGATATGACTCAGACCCAAGCATTAACGTTCCGATCCTCAGCATCGATAGCGGAATATATTTTGAACGCGCCATGTCTAATGGTGGTACCCAAACATTAGAGCCACGGCTTTTTGCTTTATATGTACCCGAAGAAGATCAGGATAGTATGCCTGACTTCGACACATCTGAACTCACATTTGACTACAACTCACTGTTCCGCACTAATCGTTTCAGTGGTTTAGATAGAATCGGTGATGCCGAACAACTGTCACTAGGCGTTAGCACTAGAAGTTTCACAGAAGATGGCTTTGAACAAGCTAGTTTCAGCATAGGCCAAGCCTATTATTTTGCTGACAGAAAAATCCAACTCGACAGCACCGATCCCGACGAAACTAGCGGTCAAAGCGATATAGCAACACAAGCCGCCTGGAACTTATCACCCAATTTTCGAGTCAGCTTAGATACCATTTTAGATAACAGCGATTACAAAGTTTCAGAATCTAGCGCCAGATTACGTTACAAAAACGACACCAATCATCGATTCAACTTTAGTTATCGTTTCAAAGATACAACAAGGGAACAAACTGATTTATCATTCATCTGGCCTCTTGCCAATAACTGGACAGGTATGGGCCGTTGGTTATATGACATCCAAGACAGCGACAGTCTTGAAACATCCCTGGGGGTCGAGTATGAAAGCTGCTGCTGGAAAGTTAGCTTTGCAGGGCGCCGCTGGCTTGATGACACAGATGAATTTGATACAGGCATTTTCCTTAAATTTACCCTTAAAGGACTCGGCTCATTCGGAAGCGGCGATAGCAGCTTCATGGATGACATAATCGGCTATGAAGAGCGTGAAGAGCAAAATGAAGACTAAGCTCAGAAAAATATTTTCAATCGCAGCATTAACTCTGCTAATTCCCACTCACTCTGCACTTGCGGACGCAGTTCCGCTCGACCGAGTGGCCGCCGTGGTTAATGACGGCATTGTTATGCAAAGCGAGCTTGATCAACGCGTTGCGATAACTCGTGAACAGCTATCCGCCCGCAACACAAAGTTACCTCCCGATAATATCTTCCGCAAGCAGGTTCTAGATCGCTTAATATTAGAAAGCATCCAAAAACAGCTTGCTCTACAGCAAGGGATTCGTATCTCTGATAGCCAGCTCAACAACACCTTAAACGGCATCGCCTCACAAAACGGCTTATCATTAGAACAGTTCCGCGAGGCATTGATCGCCGAAGGACGGAACTACGCCCAAGTCAGAGAGCAAATTCGTGGCGAATTACTACTTAACAGTGTCCAGCAAAATATGGTCAACCGACGTATTCGCGTATCAGAACAAGAACTCGATAACTTTTTGAAATCTGAAACAGGCCAAAGCCAGCTGTCTGCAGAATATTCCTTAGGGCATATCTTGATTGCTACACCCTCTCAAGCATCACCAGAGATGATTCAACGAGCAGAAAGAATTGCTAAAGATATTCACACTAAACTCGAAAATGGAGAGGACTTCTCCAAGCTCGCCGTGGAATTTTCCAACGCACCTAACGCACTTAATGGTGGCGATCTAGGCTGGAGAAAGGCCGCAGAATTACCTGAAACTTTAGGGAATGCAGCGCGCCAACTTTCCCCCTCAGAATTCAGCAAACCTATACGCTCATCAAGCGGCTTCCATATCATTCTAATGAAGGATAAACGCGGCGGTTCAGTACAATTAGTAGAGCAACGCCTTGTAAGTCACATACTACTTAAACCGAGTGAAATTAGAACATCCGCTCAGGCACAACAACAAATAATGGACATCAAAAAACGAATCGATAACGGCGAATCATTTTCGTCATTAGCAAAAGAGTTTAGTGATGATCCCGCTAGCGGTTCAGAAGGCGGGTCTCTCGGCTGGACTCAAGATGGACAAATGGTCCCTGAATTTGAAGAGGTGATGAACAATACACCTACAGGGCAAGTATCAGCACCTTTTGAATCACGCTTTGGCTGGCATATCCTAACCGTCCTAGATAAACGCACCCAAGATCTAGGCGAAGAGATGCAAGAAAACCGTGCACGAGCCGTTATCCAAAAACGTAAGTTCAATGAAGAACTAACTAATTGGTTACGCGAGATACGTTCACAAGCTTATGTAGACATCAAGGAGTAATCAGCTTGGGGACGAACCGCCTTGTCATTACACCAGGTGAACCTTCGGGAATTGGCCCTGACCTGTGCATTCAAATTGCACAGTTAGGGCACATTGATGAGTTAGTTGTCATTGCTGACCCAGAGCTTCTTCGTCAACGGGCGAAGCAATTGCAACTTCCGCTCAACATTGAGCAATTCGACCCCGCTCAACCCGCATCACCAACACCAGCCAGAACATTAAAAGTAATTCCCGTTCCGCTGAAAGTAGACGCTATCCCCGGAAAGCTCAATACCGCAAATGCGGAATATGTTTTAGCTACATTATCCTTAGCAGCTAACGGCTGCTTAGATGGCACTTTCTCCGCACTCATTACAGCACCAGTTCATAAAGGTGTGATCAATGACGCCGGCATTCCCTTTAGCGGCCACACAGAATTTCTCGAAGCATTAACAAAGACAAAAAAAGTAGTCATGATGTTAGCAACCGAAGGGCTGCGTGTTGCTTTAGCCACCACCCATTTACCACTTCGAGAAATAGCCGATGCGATCACACCCGCCTTACTGACCGAAGTGATTGAAGTCCTCAATCAAGATCTAAAATCCAGTTTTGGAATTAAGTCACCTAAAATATTGGTCACAGGCCTCAATCCCCATGCAGGCGAAGGCGGTCATTTAGGTATGGAAGAGATTGAAGTTATAGAACCTACTCTGGAAAAATTAAAAGCAAAAGGGATTAATCTAATTGGCCCCCTCCCCGCCGATACTTTATTTACAGAGAAATACCTACAAACCGCTGATGCCGTATTGGCTATGTACCACGATCAAGGCCTACCCGTGCTAAAATACAAAGGCTTCGGCAAAGCAGTAAATATTACCTTAGGCATGCCCATTATCCGTACATCGGTCGATCATGGTACAGCACTTGATTTAGCAGGCACGGGAACTGCAGATCCAGGAAGCCTATTAACAGCAATAGATTATGCTGGCGAAATGTCTCGCCATCGCAGCCAACTCGCGAACTAATTCATGAGCAAAAAACCAGTAGCACATAAAGCCCGAAAACGTTTTGGGCAAAACTTTCTGCATGATCACGGGGTTATTCGCCGTATTATTCGTGCAATATCGCCTCATGAATCAGACCAAATGGTTGAAATTGGGCCAGGATTAGGTGCCTTAACTGAAGAGCTGCTATCTGAAGCAGGTGAGCTCGATGCAGTAGAGCTCGATAGAGACCTCCCCCCTATTTTACGCACTAAGTTTTTTATGTACGGGGACAAATTCCGCATTCATGAAGCGGATGCAATGAAATTTGATTTTTCACAACTCCGCAAAGGCGAAAAACGCCTACGTATAGTCGGAAACCTACCTTATAACATATCAACCCAATTAATCTTCCACCTACTCAGCCATTCAGACAATGTAGAAGATATGCATTTTATGCTGCAAAAAGAGGTGGTTGATAGAATGGCCGCCGGACCTGGTGAAAACAACTACGGCAGGCTAGGTATCATGGCGCAATATTACTGCAATGTAGAATCACTATTTAAAGTACCGCCAGGTGCTTTTAACCCTGCACCAAAAGTAGACTCAGCGATTATAAGGTTAACGCCTTACCATGATTTACCTTATGTCGCAGAAGATGTAGAACAATTCAAAACAGTCGTTAGAACCGCGTTTAACATGCGCCGTAAAACATTACGTAACAATCTAAAACCTCTGCTTAGTGCTGAAGCACTCGAGAGCATTGGAATTGATCCAACACTACGTCCAGAACGATTATCAGTTGCTGATTTTGTCACCATAAGCAACTACCTTACTCAACACAAAGGCAAAGAAAAAATTAATGGATAATATGTCGCTTGGGGATAAAATAATTATAGATGTCAACACTGCCTATCTGGATAAGCAATCTGATCCCGATAGTAAGCGTTATGTGTTTTCTTACAAAATTACAATTACCAATCACAACCCTATTCCAGTACAGCTTTTAAATAGACATTGGTTAATTACCGATGGAAATCAACATATTCAAGAGGTCCAAGGGGAAGGTGTTGTGGGTGAACAGCCTATTATAGAACCCGACTCGAGCTACACTTATACCAGTGGCGCAGTACTCACCACCAGCGTCGGAAGTATGCAAGGACATTATGAAATGAGCACCGATGAAGGCGAACTGTTTAAGGCAGCCATCACCCCATTTACTTTAGCCAGTCCAAACGCATTACACTAATTAATAAGAACAGAGTCGCATCCTATGGCTACATATGTAGTTGGTGATATTCAAGGCTGTTATGAGGAGCTAATGCTTCTCTTACAACAAATTGAATTTTCCGAAAATGACCAACTATGGATAGCTGGCGACTTAGTTAATCGCGGTCCTCATTCACTCGAAACCTTACGATTCATTAAGTCCCTGGGACCTCGCGCTACCTGCGTTCTCGGTAATCATGACCTACACCTACTTGCTGTATATTTTGGCGCAACCCATCATAAACGTAGCGATACCTTAACCCCAATTCTTCAAGCGCCCGATAAACACGAGCTACTCTCATGGTTACGTAAGCAAAAACTTATGGTTTACGACAGAGACCAAAAAGTAGCCATGGTACATGCGGGCATTCCACCATGCTGGAGCATTCAAAAAGCACAAAAACGTGCAAAAGAGGTCGAAAAGGTACTCAATAGCACCCTAGCCGGCGAATTCTTTAATCATATGTATGGTAATCAACCCGATATCTGGTCCTCGCACCACCAAGGCTGGAATCGTTTAAGACTTATTACTAATTACCTAACACGCATGCGTTTTTGCACACCTGAAGGCAAGCTAGACTTTTCAGCTAAGGGCGATTTAGCCTCACAACCTCAAAACCATAAACCGTGGTTTCAATTTCCGCGTAAAGATCCAAATGAGCAAGATATACGTATTCTTTTTGGTCACTGGGCTGCATTAGAAGGGGAGGCAAAAGCTGAGAATGTCTTTGCCTTAGATACAGGGTGCGTATGGGGAGGCGAGTTAACGGCATTACGCTTGGACGATCTACAATTATTTCACACACCCGCTATTACACCCAGATTACAGCCCTTATAACCAGCATATATACAAGGATAATTTGATGAGCCAATTTAAATGTATAGATTCAACACAAGCTGCAGCCTTAATCCAAGAGGGTGCTGCCGTCGTTGATATACGCGACCCACAAAGCTACTCCCAAGGCCACATATCTGGATCAGTTAGTCTAAGCAATGAGAATATGCATCAATTCATGCATGATGCTGATATGGAAAAACCCTTGTTAGTTTGCTGCTATCACGGCATTAGCAGTCAATCTGCTGCACAATTCCTTATCGAACAAGGTTTTGATGAGGTTTATAGCATCAATGGTGGTTATGAAGCTTGGCGCATCGAACAACCCAGTCTATGCGAGAATGCATAATGGACATATACCTAGTCGGTGGTGCAGTAAGAGATCAGCTTTTAGGCTATCCCGCATTTGATAAGGACTGGGTCGTTGTCGGCGCTACGGCAGAAGAGATGATATCTCAGGGCTATCAGCCTGTAGGCCAAGATTTTCCTGTCTTTATCCACCCAACAACAGGCGAAGAATACGCACTCGCTAGAACAGAAAGAAAATCAGGCAAAGGCTATACCGGCTTTAATTATCACGCAGACCCTTCTGTCACATTAGAAGAGGATCTACTCAGGCGAGATTTAACAATTAATGCAATGGCATTAGGCCCAGATAAGCAACTGATTGACCCCTACAATGGCCAAGACGATCTACAAAAAAAGTTACTACGCCATGTATCACCTGCATTTTCAGAAGATCCATTAAGAGTACTACGTGTAGCCCGCTTTGCCGCTCGATATGCCCATCTAGGCTTTAGTGTCGCAGATGAAACAATGGCGCTAATGCAGCAACTTTCTTTAACTGATGAATTAGAACATTTAACCGCTGAACGAGTATGGAAAGAGTTCGAACGCGCCTTAACCGAACAATCCCCTGAAGTATTTTTACAAGTTCTACACCAATGCAATGCGATTCCTAAAGTACTTCCGGAGTTAACTAAGGCATTGGACGAACAAACATTTATCGATGACTTCATCAGCATTCGCAATAAAACGGACAGCTCTATTACTCGCTTTGCATGCTTACTTTCATTAACGACTCAAGTTGATATAAATCACCTGTGCACTCGATTACGCACCCCAAACGATTACAAAGAGCTCGCATTACAGTGCAGCCAACATCACAAGCAACTTGCTCATTTTGATAAGCTAGCAGGAAAAGAAAAACTAGAAATCATTCTTCAATTAGATTTAATACGCAGACCACAGCGTCTATCCCAATTACAACGCTGTCTAGATGCCATACACAACACAGTAAGCCTCGATACACTCGGCCCGATATTAGACCAGATAGCTCAAATCCAACCAAAGCAACTTATGGCCGAAGGTTTAACGGGAGCAAACTTAGGAGAAGCGATCAACAACCGTCGCTTATCTATCTGCCAACAATTCAATCAGGATGCATAATGAACAGGGTAGCCTTAATTACAGGAGCAGCAAAAAGAGTTGGTGCCATTATCGCCACACACCTTCATGCCCAAGGCTATTCAATTCTAATTCACTACAACTCATCCCTTAGCGAAGCGGAGTCTCTTGCAAACAAGCTAAATAATATCCGTCCCGATAGCGCTGATATACGTCAAGCTGACCTAAATATAATGCACGAGGTAGAGCAATTAGCAAATAGCAGTATTAATAAATGGGGACGTATTGATCTACTAATTAACAACGCCTCAGCCTTCTATCCCACACCTCTGAACACCAGCACGCAAGAGCAGTGGGACAATCTAGTAAATTCCAATTTACGCGCCCCCTACTTTCTCAGTGCCGCATTAAGCCAAACCCTTCGTCAAAACAACGGCTGCATTATCAATATGATTGATATACACGCACAACGAGGGCTACCAGGTCATCCTATTTACTCAATTGCTAAAGCAGGACTAGAGATGATGACTAAAAGCCTTGCCAAGGAGCTGGGGCCAGAAGTTCGCGTTAACGGCGTATCACCCGGGGCTATTTTGTGGCCCGATGCAGGCTTATCTCAAGCGCAACAAACGGCTATTTTAGATAAAACATTGCTAGGAAAAACAGGTGATGCAGAAGATTTAGCAGAAGCCGTCTACTTTTTAGCCAACGCAGACTATATTACCGGCCAAATACTCGCAGTAGACGGTGGAAAATCACTTTATAGCCATTAATTCTGAGTTCAAGTACGACAAGGAAGCTGATGCCCTGCCCACTCAAACTCGACCGTCCAAAGCTTTTGCTGGTTTTGAGAAGATCCCCACAACTCAGCATAGGTCATATCTAATTCTGGGTGTTTTATATCTGGCGCAATCTCTGCTAACGGCTGCAACACAAATGCATTTTTTGTCACTTCATCTCTCGGTAACTGAACACCCGAAAACACTCCGACACATTGATCATAAGTTAAAATATCAATATCCAACGTACGTCCACTAAACTTCGGACCTTTTCGGCAGCGCCCATTATCATCTTCAATACGCTTCAATCGCTTAGATAATTCAGAAACAGAGAGTTCTGTTTCAAATTCAGCGACAAGATTAAGAAAATTATCGCCTTCAAAACCAACCGCCTCACTTTCATAAACAGAGGAGATCAGCAATGATCCAAAATGCTGTTGAAGCGCATCCAGCGCCGAACGGGTGTAACGCTCTCTATCAGTATTACTACCAACACTCACAAAAACCTGAGCCATTAAAACCGCTCTCCACGCTCAATAATTACACCTACATCAGCAGCTTTGGGTACAGCCCCCGGCTTACCTAAGCGCAAACGCAACCATTTTACAGAAAATTCATTGATCACAATTTCTGCAATTTGCTCTGCCATAGTTTCAACCAGCAAAAATTCACTTTGCTCAATAAACTCAATCAAACGGTCAGAAACCGATTTATAGTTAAGCGTATTCTCTACATCCTCAGTATTCGCCGCTTGACGGATATCCGTACCCATCTCCAAATCGAGATTAACTCGCTGACGAATTTCGCGCTCCCAGTCATAAATACCTATAACTGTTTCCACTTCTAACTCTCGAATGTACACTAAATCCATAACTCTACTCTTGGACTGATAATGACCGATACTGGCTTAATCACCATTGGACTAGTTTTTTTAGCTTATCTTTGGGGCTCTATCCCCACAGCCGTACTTGTTTGTCACGCATTAAATATTCCCGACCCCCGAAAACAGGGTTCAGGAAACCCTGGAACAACCAATGTACTCCGTATAGGCTCACGTAAAGGAGCACTCGCCACTCTTGCAGGCGACGTAGGCAAGGGCATCTTAGCACTTTTACCTTGTTCCATTTTACAACTACCTAGCACTGAACAATCATTATGTGCGCTAGCCGCTATAATAGGGCATCTCTTCCCTTTATTTTCTTCATTTCGGGGCGGAAAAGGCATAGCCACAGCGCTTGGGGTATGCGTCAGCCTGTTTTGGCCAATCGCCATACTGCAAACATTTGTGTGGTGCCTCATTTTCGCTCTAAGCCGAACAGCCTCAATGGGGTCAATTGCTACTGTCCTAGTCACCCCTATACTCGTCTGGCTGGCCGCACAAGCCTACCTTCCCGTGATATTAGTGATCTCAGCCTTACTTTTACTCAGTCACCGTACAAATATAAGAAACTTACTACAAGGTAAAGAGCCTCGTTTTTAGGTGCAAGCCAAGATCCTAACTATAACGCAGCAAGAGTATCTAACGGCCAACGAGGTTTAGTAATTATTTCCAAGCCACTCTGCTGTCCAGCCATTAACCTCTGGCAGCCTGCATAAGCGATCATCGCGCCATTATCAGTACAAAACTCAGGACGCGCATAAAACAATTTAGCTCGTTCCTTCTGAACCATCTCTTCCAAACGTTCACGCAATCGCTTATTAGCACTAACCCCACCAGCAATAATCAGCTGTTTAAAGCCCGTATGCTGTAATGCACGCTTACACTTAATTGCCAAAGTATCAACAACAGCTTCCTCAAACGCGGCCGCAATATCACAGATCGTTTGATCATCAATGCGCCCATTTTTATCACGATGATCATTACTCGTATTCAACGTATACGTTTTAAGCCCTGAAAAACTCATATCCATACCGGGGCGATCAACCATGGGTCGGGGAAAACGAAAACGCGTGCGGTCACCCTGCAGGGCATATTTGGCAACCAACGGACCACCAGGATAATCAAGTCCAAGCATTTTAGCTGCCTTATCAAACGCCTCACCAGCAGCATCATCTAAAGATTCACCAAGCAGCGAGTATTGACCTATACCATCCACTTGAACTAGCTGGGTATGGCCTCCTGACACAAGTAAAGCAACAAAAGGGAAAGATGGCGGCGTGTCTTCAAGCATAGGCGCCAAAAGGTGCCCTTCCATATGGTGTACGCCTATAGCAGGAATACCCCAAGCCAACGCCAAAGCTCGACCCGTTGAAGCGCCTACCATTAACGCACCAATAAGACCGGGCCCAGACGTATACGCAAGTGCATCAACATCGCCTTTTTTTAGGCCCGCTTTTTGAAACACTTCATCAAGTAGAGGTAACAGCTTACGCACATGATCACGTGACGCCAATTCAGGCACCACTCCGCCATATTCAGCATGCATTTTTACTTGGCTATATAAGACATCTCCCAACAACCCCTGCTCACTGTCATAAATAGCAACACCCGTTTCATCACAAGATGTTTCAATTCCCAATACACGCATTCTTACCCACCTACCTTACATACTCATCAGAGGTTTGCGCGCATTATACCCTTGCCCTTCAATACCTGCACATAAAATAGCGAACCCTAGCATTAACTGCTTTACTTAACTTAGCGAAAGGAATAGAATTTTGCGCCTTGCCGTAAAACCGTCTGTTTTATGGCAAGTTTTATTATATTTAACTCAACAATTATAGGGTTTGTTAAAACATGCCAGCTGTAAAAGTTAAAGAAAACGAGCCATTTGATGTAGCTCTACGTCGCTTCAAACGTTCTTGCGAAAAAGCAGGTGTATTAGCTGAAGTTCGTCGTCGTGAATTCTACGAGAAGCCAACATCTGTACGTAAACGTAAAGCAGCAGCAGCTGTTAAACGTCACGCTAAAAAAGTATCTCGCGAAAACGCACGTCGCGTACGCTTGTACTAATACACGAGATATACATTAGATCCCATTCAGGTAATTAGAGGTGAGTCATGTCAGAGCTTAAGCAGCAAATCACTACCGAGATGAAAGCTGCAATGCGTGCCAAAGATAAGGAACGCTTAAGCACTATTCGCATGATGTTAGCCGAACTCAAACGCATCGAAATTGATGAGCGCATTGAGCTGGATGATACACGAGTACTTACGGTGCTAGACAAAATGTCTAAACAGCGCCGCGACTCTATCTCGCAATTTGAAGAAGCGGCACGCATGGATCTTGCAGATGCTGAGCGACGGGAGTTGGAGGTGATTAAAACTTTCCTGCCGCAACCGCTTACCGAAGAAGAAGTAGCAGCTATTGTAAAAAAAGCTGCGGAAGAATCTGGCGCACAATCCATGCAAGACATGGGAAAAGTCATGGGGCTAATCAAGCCTCAGGTACAAGGCCGCGCCGATATGGGTATAATTTCCAAGCTCGTCAAATCGCAATTATCCAGCTAAACTGCCGCTGAATATATTCAGCAGCTGATAATATGGCCGGACGCATCCCACAAAGCTTTATTGATGACCTTTTAGCACGCGTCAACATCATTGACGTGCTAGATGGACGTGTCCAAAAGCTAAAACGAGCAGGTAAAAACTACTCTGGACTTTGTCCGTTCCATAAGGAAAAAACCCCCTCATTTTCTGCCAACCAAGAAAAACAATTTTATTACTGTTTTGGCTGTGGTGCAGGCGGCAACGCCCTTGGGTTTCTTATGGATTACGAGAACATTAGTTTTCCAGAAGCGGTTGAAGAACTCGCCAAAAGCGCCGGAATGGAAGTCCCCCGCGACGACTCTCCTCACCAACGCGAAAAAGATCAGCAACTCAAAACGCTCTACGAACTCCTAGAAGCCGCGACAACTTACTATGAAAATCAGCTTCGAACTAACGACACTCGCATAGATGCCGTGAATTACCTCAAATCTCGCGGACTGAGCGGACAAGCGGCCAAAGCCTTTTCTATCGGCTTCGCACCTTCCGGTTGGGATAATCTACTTACCCACCTAACCGGTGGCGATTTAGAGAAAGCAAAGCGGCTAGAAGAAGCAGGCATGCTTATTCACAATGAGGAGAGAGATAGCCGCTACGATCGATTCCGTAATCGCATCATGTTCCCGATTAGAGATCAACGTGGAAGAACAATCGGTTTTGGTGGACGCGTACTCGGAGATGATAAACCTAAATACCTTAACTCACCCGAGACACCAACCTTCCATAAAAGCCGAGAGCTTTACGGTCTTTATGAAGCTCGAAAACATAACAGCAAACTAGACAGACTGATCATTGTTGAAGGTTACATGGATGTTGTCGGCTTAGCACAATATGGGATCCACTATGCCGTAGCAACTCTCGGCACAGCAACAACGGATCAACACCTAGAGCGACTCTTTAAAATTGTCCCCGAAATTATCTTTTGCTTTGATGGGGATAACGCAGGACGTGAAGCAGCAGTACGTGCACTTAAAACAACCATGCCCGTGATCGAAGATGGCAAAGAAGCCCGCTTCCTCTTTTTACCTGAAGGTGAAGACCCTGATAGCTTAGTTAGACAGGAAGGTGAAGCTGCATTTAGCGAGAGGCTCTCGAAAGCACAACCTTTGTCGGAATTTTTCTTTAAAAGCTACTCAGAAAATGCTGATTTAGATAGCATGGATGGGCGCGCTCGATTTAGCACAGAAGTATTACCAACCATAAACTCAATGCGACCTAGTCTACTGCAACAGATGATGCTGGATCGAATATGCGAGTTGACCAACCTATCCCTCGAACAATTACAAACCACCGTCAACTTCCATGAAGCCATCACACCCAGCACCCCTCAAACAAGCCCGTCAGTTCAGACTGAAAGCACATACAGTGAATATGATTATCAGCCAAACGATCATGTACACTACTCCGATAGCGAAAGACATGATTACGATACAGCAAACACTTACTCACCCTACAGCAGGGACAAATTCAGCAGTAATAACGTTAAAAAAGGCTCAAGGCCCTATCAGCAACGCCCCAGCAACACCGAGCTCTCATTTGCAGCAAAGCTAATCGCCCTACTACTGCATTATCCTCAGTTAGCCACCGCCCACAAATTTCCTGAAGGGTTAAAGCTATCTGAAGAGCAAGATATCAAGCTACTTATTCAGCTCATTGATTACTACTCATCCAACCCAAACGCTACACTTGGACAGCTAGCAGTTGACTGGCGAGAAGATGAAAAGCTATCACAAACGATCATCAACCTTTACGAAATATCAACATCTCTAGAAATACATTCAGAAACCGATGCTCGCCTATACCTCAAAGACTCTCAACACGGGCTGGAATTAAAAGCACTTGAACTTGAGATCTCAGCTATTCAGAAAAAGCATCAACTCAACAAGGACGAAAAAATAGCACTCGCACAGAAACTGCAAAAACTCCACCAACTTAAAGATATCGCAAAAGATTAACTCTATCGCACTTGAAAAATTCTCCCACCGACACCATATAAGTTAACGAATTACAGGATTTTTACAGCAAGTCGCTGAATATAGTCTATTTTTAACAGGTAATTCTATAAAACAAGCACGGCCTTTTTCCTAGCAAATTAGGTACTTCATCGTTATAATGGCCTGCTCAAATTTTCATCCATTTTTTTCAAGTCACAGGGTCCTATGTCCGATACTTCTCAGCAACAGCAGTCTCGCCTCAAGGAATTGATCGCGCGTGGTAAGGAACAAGGCTACCTTACCTACTCTGAAGTCAATGACCATCTACCCCAGGACATTGCCGATCCGGATCAAGTAGAAGATATCATCCGCATGATTAATGACATGGGTATTTCCGTGTCAGAAGAAGCTCCGGATGCTGAAACACTTCTCATGACCGAAGGCGATTCCGCCGAAGTAGAAGCCGATGAAGAAGCAGTAGCAGCATTAGCTGCCGTTGAATCAGACGCCGGCCGAACGACAGACCCCGTTCGTATGTATATGCGCGAAATGGGCACCGTTGAGCTACTGACCCGAGAAGGTGAAATAAGCATTGCAAAACGCATAGAGGAAGGCCTACGCGAAGTCATGTCTGCTGTAGCATGCTTCCCTGGCACCGTTGATGCAATTATCGAAGCCTATGACTTAACTATTGCCGAAGAAGGTCGTCTAAGCGATATATTCAGTGGTTACATCGACGCTGATGATGACGATGTTATTCCGCCTCCTGGCCCTGTTGCATCCAGCGAAGACGATGACGACGATGAGGAAGAGAAAGAAAAAGGCCCAGATCCAGAAGAAGCTGCACGTCGCTTTGGCTTGGTTCGCGAACACCTTATCGCCTTAAAAGATGTCGTAGAAAAACATGGCCGCGGCACTAAAGAATACCGCAAAGCACAAGACGCATTAGGTGAAGTCTTTTCACCTATCAAGTTATCACCTCGATACTATGAAGCCCTTGTTGATAGAGTACGCTCCACAATAGAAAATGTACGCCGACAAGAACGCATCATTATGCGCATCTGTACACAGCGCGCAAAAATGCCGCGCAAAACTTTTATTAAAGAATTCCCAGGTAACGAGACGAATCCTGAATGGTTCACCTCTGTTATTGAATCATCAAATGACTATGCACGCGCAATCAAAACAAACTTGATTGAACTTAAACGCGCGCAACGCAAACTGATTCAAACTGAAAACGAAACAGGCATCAGCTTAACTGAGATCAAAGAGATCAACCGCGCAATGTCAATTGGCGAAGCACGTGCACGCCGCGCGAAAAAAGAGATGGTTGAAGCTAACCTTCGTCTTGTGATCTCTATCGCTAAAAAATACACCAACCGTGGCTTACAGTTCTTGGATCTCATTCAAGAAGGTAACATCGGCCTTATGAAAGCAGTTGATAAATTTGAATATCGCCGCGGTTATAAGTTCTCGACTTATGCTACTTGGTGGATTCGTCAGGCGATTACGCGATCAATTGCCGACCAAGCGCGCACTATTCGTATTCCAGTTCATATGATCGAAACGATCAACAAGCTGAACCGCATATCCCGCCAGATGCTACAAGAGATGGGTCGTGAAGCGACACCGGAAGAGCTAGCTGAACGCATGGAAATGCCTGAAGATAAAGTACGCAAAGTATTAAAAATCGCCAAAGAACCGATCTCAATGGAAACACCAATCGGTGACGATGAAGATTCAAGCCTCGGCGATTTCATTGAAGATATCACCATCTCTTCACCTGTAGACTCCGCAACTGGCGAAGGCCTACGCGAAGCAACACGTGAAGTACTAGCAGGGCTGACAGTGCGCGAATCTAAAGTACTGCGTATGCGTTTCGGCATTGAGATGAATACCGATCACACCCTAGAAGAGGTTGGTAAACAGTTTGATGTAACCCGCGAACGCATTCGTCAGATCGAAGCAAAAGCACTACGTAAGCTTCGTCACCCAAGCCGATCAGAACATCTACGCGGCTTTATAGACGACTAGTAAATTCTTTTAAATCAAACTATTGCGCCAATGATTCTGACTAGGTATTATTGGCGCCCTCTCCTTTTAGGAGAACCTCAAACCAAATGATATTAACTCAGTTTTGATAAATATCGTATTGGTTTCGCAAGAGAATTCTTGCATCTGAGGGCCTATAGCTCAGTTGGTTAGAGCGCTCGACTCATAATCGATCGGTCGCAGGTTCGAGTCCTGCTAGGCCCACCACTTTATTCAATTAAATCAATTAGTTATAGCCTAAGTAGCGATCAAAAACAACTCAACTGAGTTCTGATTAATCTACTTATCTATTCAGAACTTCCCCTTTTTCATTTAGATACATAACCAGTACCTAACAGTTAATACAGCTCCCCTAGATATAAAAAAATGTTCTTTTTCCATCCGCTTAATCGCCGAAAAAGGATCTCATCAGAAAACAACTTGGCTTAGCGACCCATCCAATGGATCAGTTAATAAACATCTTCACGGTAGCGCCACTGAGCTTTCAGTGTCGCCACATCGATCCCCAGCGGGGCAATTACCTTGTCCAGTGCCGCCGCAACGCTACTCGCCATGTTACGACCGCCACATATTAAAAGCTGCGCCCCCTCCTCGATCAATTGACGTAGCACCACGTCATCTTCAGTAATCTTATTCTGCACATATGCGCCTTGGTTGATGCGGGAGAAAACCGGATTCAATTTAGTTAACCGCTGATCTTTTAGGTAGCGCTTAAGCTCTGTCTCATAGAGAAAATCAGACTGTGGACTACGACCGCCCCAATAAAGGTGTATCGGGTGATGTGCTTTATTGTTGCGGATAAAACCGACTAACGGCCCAATGCCGGTGCCCGCGCCGATCAGTATTATCGGTGCTTTGCCCGATGCTGGGCGAAAGCTCGGATTAAGCTTAATGAAAGCCTCAATGGTGTCACCAACGGATAATCCATGAAGAAAACCTGAGCATAAACCGTCAGGATGATGACGAACGCAGATCTCGAGCATGCCATTCTTCGATGCGGATGCTAACGAATAAAACCGCGGCACACTGCTGCCTGGGGCTAAGATACCCACAAGATCACCCGCATCAAAATGCGGTAAACCGGTGCGTCTCAGTAAACGATTTAACAGACCGTTACTACGCTCTACCGATGACTTGAAGCGTAAGACCGCCGTTGGTGCTTGCACCGCTGCACCGTAATCGACGCGTTCGACAAGCGTTAACGTCGTGCTAGCGGGATGAACCGGGATATGCTCGAGTGTTAATTCCCTATTGATGACGCAACCCACAGCATGGCCCCAGCGGGCAAACTCCTGTGGCGATTGTCGATGGATGGTTTCGAGTGGCAGTAGCTGCGGCCAGCCCTTGGTGATGAGCGCGGCCTCAACCTCTTTAGCAAACTGGCAGAACTCAGGGAACTGTCGATCACCAAAACCTAATACGGCAACAGGAACATCGGGTGTCTTCGACATTTTCGCCAGTCGTGTCAGAAAATGATTCGCCGATGCCGGTGCGTCACCATCCCCATAGGTGGCGGTCAGCATAAACATCCGTTTTGCCTGTGGATAATGATGGCCAACCTGATTCATGGATGCGGTGTGAACCTGAAATCCTAAGCGATAAAGGGCGTCATGCAGGGTTTTGGCAAAGCCCCAAGTACTGTTACTTTCACTGCCAACCAGAATGATGGTATCGGCAACGCGAGCAGCGCTATTATGGTTAATGGTTGTGGCGGATTGCTTACGCTTCCACCAGATCTGGATGCCGGTCCATGCCATCAATGGCACAGTGAGCGCACTCAAGCCAAGCAATAGGCCAAGCCACCATAGCCCTTTGCCGGTGTGTAACATGTAGATAAACTCATAGAGCTTTTGTGGATTACCGTAAGCTTGATAAGAGAGCAGCTGACCGGTTACTTGATCAACAAAGCCGCTCCCTTGATCGGTGGTAATTGAGTAAACGCCCATTGGGTCGTTTGGATAGGGATAAACCAGCTCTCTGAACTCGGTAACCGGAATCGCTTTTAATGCCGACAGAGTATCAATGGGTGCAGGCACACCGCCATCGACATGGGTTGGAAAATCGGGCTCAGCCGATGAGTAGTCGGGTATCAACTCAAAAGTCATGGCTGACATATACAGGCCGGTGGAAGCCGATAATATCAGGCCCAGTACCGCCACTCGACCGACCTCTGTATGTAGTCGTTGCTTAACGGGCCCTTGGATCGGTCGAAAAATATGGCGCCAACCGCCGAGGCGATTGCTCAACATGACGGCACCGGAAAAGGTTAACAGCAGCATAAAGAAAGCGGCAGCCCCAGCCATCACTCGTCCAGGAGTCCCTAACAGATAAGAACGGTGCAGGTTTTTTATCCATACCATAATGGGTGAGCTGGAATAGGCGCCAATCGTTGCCCCCGTTAGCGGGTTGATTAGGTCCGCTCCTGTTTGGTCGCCGTCAGTAAAGTAAACAATGATACTGCCTGACGGATGTCGTTGTATTTGCTCGATGCCAGGGTAGCGAGTGATAAGCTTACCCGCTAGCTCCGCCACGCTGATTGATGATGTGCCCGCTATTTTAGCCTGTGAGCGCTCTAAAATCGGATCAAGCGAAAGCACAGCACCGGAGATGGTGAGCAGCACAACGAACAGTGTTGCTATTAAGCCGGACAGGGAGTGAAACTGACGTAACATGACGGGGTTCCTAGGCAGTCATTTAAAACGAGTAGGTGAACGTTTTGATATAACCGCGGCCATTATTGGGTTTATCGACCCCTTCACTGGTTAATGGCACGACAACATCATTACGGTTATCTCGCATATCTTCGACAGCGGTATCAATGTGGAGCTGAAATCCTGCATCAATATAGGTGTCGGCTAGATCAAGGGTGACCGTTAATGTCTTGCCCTCTGTAACGCTGGCACCGGACAGTCCATCGTATTCACTTTTACGTTGACCACTCCCCCGTGCCCAGCCGCTCAAGTGTTTGTAATATTTTGATTTTTTCCCTGCCACCCATAACGTTTTTTGATACTGACCGTCGGCATTGGTTAAATAGATGGCTAGATAAGCACCATCACCGCCATAGTTTTTTAGCTGAGTGGTCAAGGTGACATCACGTGCATAAGATTGCGAGGACAGTAAAGCTGCAGCCATCAAACACAGGATTATTGCGAAACGTTTCATGGTTTTATCTCCCTTATTCGATTGTGACTTTTGGTTTGTTTGTTGGCGTGTTACTACCGAAGTTTAAGTCGCTAGTTGATGATGGTTGGGCTTGATTACCTAAGTTCAGGTAGTCGGATGCGTCATCTGAATCATCAAATTTTATTTCAAGTTCGATAATCCTTAGTGAAGCGGGTGAGAATTTCGCTTCAACTCGATGACCTTTGCGATCTCGTCCTTTGAGCTCATAACAGCCATCGTCCACTTTGATGCGCTTTACCTCCCAGCCATTGTCTAGCATCATCTGACGAAGACGCTCTTTAGGTTGCCAATCAACGGTTGGATCGGTGCAATCATCGCTGGCTAGCGCGGCACCACTGATCAAGCAGGTGCTTAAAAAGGCAGTAATTAGTGTGTTTTTCATGTTGTACCTCCTAATGACTTCATTGTTTATCCTAAACCTCTTTGCTGACATTCAGCTGAAGGCGGTCAGTGTTATAGGTTTAGCGCAGTTCAAATGCTTCCTGTCGGAACGACAGAGACCCTTGTAAATTTTCACGTAGCTCTTTTTCTAAGGTATTGGCCCAGCTTGAGGGACCACAAAACCAAACCTCCATCGCTTTTGCCTTAGGGTGTTGTGTGAGGAGTTGTTCAGCCGTGAGTTTGTGGCCCTGACTGCTGTCATGTATCTGCAACTGGATGCCGCTTAAACCGTTACAGGCTGTCTGTAATCGCTTAACAAAAGGATCTGTCATGCCATCATGGGTGGAATAATGCAGTTCAGCTTCGAGAGAGTCTTCCCGCTG
Organism: Neptuniibacter sp. 1_MG-2023; assembly: GCF_030547185.1. Lineage (GTDB taxonomy): Bacteria > Pseudomonadota > Gammaproteobacteria > Pseudomonadales > Balneatricaceae > Neptuniibacter. The sequence goes on along the minus strand of NZ_JAUOQR010000002.1, from coordinate 35,387 downwards.
ATTTTGCAGTGCTTCAAGCCATGCTAAGAAAGGGGTGACACCAATCCCGCCGGCGATCCAAATTTGTGCCGCATTCTGTTTTCGCTGTTTGAAGTTGAACTCTCCATAAGGTCCCTCAACGGTAATGGGGTGGCCGATTGCTAACCGATAGCCCAACTGCCGCGTATAGTCGCCTAACCCTTTAATGTGAAAGGTGATCTGACCATTACCATGATCCGCACTGGCAATGGTAAAAGGGTGGGCACCCTCGCTAGGCTCAAAGGTCACAAACGCAAACTGGCCGGCACGGTGACCTTTCCATGGGCGCTCCAACTGACACTTCACTTCGGTGATACCCATGGCTGATGTTGCGATCGAGGTGATGGAGCCCTGCACCTGCCGTGATCTCCCTATTAGCCCTTTGATCGATAAGAGGCTAGCGAAACTACCGCCTGCGAGTAATAATCCCATCAGCCAGCCAATGGGCTGTTGCCACCAAACCAAAGGCGCTAGCCAGACCGCGTGGAAAGCGAGTGCTAGATAAATAAACGGCATAGCACGGTGCACAGAGTGCCAGAGGTTGTAAGGAAAGCGTTTCCAGAGAGTCAGTATCAGCATGGCAAATACCAGATAGACACCCCATTCGCCAATCCCTTCTGCCGCCTCCCTCATCATATGGGTAAAACCTGAAAAGTCTTGCTCAGGCAAACGTCCCGCTCGGCCAAAGAGCGCTTTAACTAGATCATCACCCATCTCAATTAACCAGTGAGATAGGGCAAAAACAACCGCTAGAATACCGGCCCATTTATGCAGGCGATAAATTTGATCGAGACCATTAAAGGATGTTTCTAACCAAACTGGACGAGTAGCCAGCATCATAGTCACAGACATAAATGCGATGGATAACAAGCCGCTCAGATAGAGGCCGTTGTCATAAATCTCCCAAGGTAGTGAAGCCTTTACCGTCGTGCTCATCTGGTAGCTCCAGCCCCAGATAATCAGAATGCCGGCGGTGATCAGTGCCAGGGTAATGTTGAGTTTTTTCGGTTTCATCTTAGTCATCCCGTACTGCATTTAGTACGTATGTTATCGCCTATTCCTGACAATCAGCTGAAGGCATTAGCTGGATTAGTCGAGCCTAATCAATCAGTGAGGCGTAAACTGTAAGAGAGCTTATGTGTTGATATTATTAATCACGGCGCTTTCAGTTTATTGTCAGGAATTGTGGTTATGATCAGCCTGACTGCGAAGATCTAAGGATAAGAGATGCGATTATTACTGGTAGAGGATGCCGAGGGTTTAGGGGAAGTCATACGAGATCAGATCAGCGATGAAGGGCACGCGGTCGATTGGGTTAAAAATCTGTCCCATGCGGACGCCAGCCTACAGATCACCCATTATGATCTGATTCTGCTTGATCTCATGCTGCCGGACGGCAACGGAATTGATCTGTTGAAAAAGATACGCAGGTCCGGTGAAGCAACGCCCGTGATTATTTTAACCGCCAGAGATCAACTGTCTGATCGTATCGAAGGATTAAATGCCGGCGCGGATGATTATCTGGTAAAACCCTTTGATCTATCAGAGCTTTCCGCGCGCATCGCTGCTGTTTCTAGACGTTACAGTGGCAACCCAAACCCTATCATTAAGGTTGGCACATTAGACGTCGATCTCAACAAACACTTTATTTCTCGTGAGGGTGTGGCCATCAATTTAACGGCCCGAGAGTGGGCGCTGTTTGAAGCCTTTGTTCAACATCCAGGCAACGTCCTCTCGAAGTCACAGTTGGAAGATCACCTTTATGCTTTTGGCGCCGAGATCGAAAGTAATACCATTGAAGTTTATGTCAGTCGGCTACGGAAAAAACTGGATAAAGGCCAGTTAGAAACAGTGCGCGGACTAGGCTATCGCATGAGGTCCTCATGAGATCAACGCAGATAAAGGCACCAAAAAGTCTCCAAAAAACCTTAGGTATTGGCTTAACCTTGGGTGTGACTTTACTCTGGTTATTGGCGCTATTGAGCACCGTCTATGTTTCACAGAATAAGCTGAATACCCTCTTCGATAGCGCATTGGCCGAAACCGCTCAACGTATCATGCCCCTTGCGGTAGTTGAGATAACCAACCGAGAGGAGCCAGGGCAATTACAACAAATCATGTCATTCGAAGCCCACGATGAACCGCTGGTATACCTTGTACGTGATGCGTCAGGCACGATTTTATTGCAATCCCATAATGCGGATCCGCTGATGTTCAATAAAACGTTATTAAAAGGTTTTAGTTCATCGGAAAATTACCGATTTTATGGGGCGTGGGCAGTACAAAATACATTACACATCGAGGTTGCCGAGCCTCTAACTCAAAGGCGAAAAGCCATCTTTGCAATGGCCGCTAGCTTACTCTGGCCACTCCTCTTGTTGATCCCGCTCTGCTTTATCGGGACCTGGGCCTTTGTACGATACAGTTTGCGTCACGTGCTGGTTTATAGAAAAGCGATTGAATCCCGTGGTAGTGGTGATCTTTCACCGATTGAAACCAAAGACCTGCCAACCGAGCTTCACACGATCGCTACCTCGGTAAATGACTTATTGGAACGCTTACGCCGAGCCTTAGAATCGGAACGATCCTTTACCGCCAATAGTGCCCATGAGTTGCGCACGCCTATTGCAACGGCATTGGCTCAGATTCAGCGCCTGCAACACGGGGTTTCAGATAGCCCACTTAAAGAGAAGATGCAGAAAGTTGAAACGACCATCCGAGGCTTATCCGCTTTGTCAGAAAAGCTGATGCAGTTAGCCAAGGTGGAAGGGGGCGGTCTGTTATCAACGCAGCAGAGTGATCTCATAAATCTATTGCAGCTGATTGTTGATGACAGCCAGCGATCGGCTCCCGCAGCAACTATTAGGTTAACGTTACCGCCCAGCGAATTTAAATCGACTATAGATCCCGATGCCTTTGCTATTTTGGTGCGCAATTTAATCGACAATGCGATAAAACATGGCGACTCAGACCAGCCGATCGAGGTTAGCTTTTCTGCCAACGGGATATTAAATATTGTTAATAGTGCTCGGGTTATTCCTGCCGAAACTCTTGCGCGACTGCAGCACCGGTTCGTTAGATCCGCGACTAAGGCGCAAGGTTTAGGGCTTGGCTTAGCCATTGTCGATGCCATCGTTACGGGCGTGGGCGCAACGATGACATTTAACTCCCCCGCGACGGGACGAGAAGATGGCTTTGAAGTCAGCGTTGATTTTTCGCTGTTCGATGAGTGAACGCTGGAATTAGTTATTCGAAAAGCCCCTGCTCTATTTAGCTTTAAAGACTAAGCTTAGAAAAACGTTAACACGGATCAAGGAGTAGCACTTATAAAAGCGCACCTATAAAGGCGCTTTCTATCAAAAGGGCTCCTTTAATAACAACAGGATAACAGCGATTATGATAGAGCGATCCCCTATTAATCGAGCCAGATAAATATCAATAACCTATTGAACTCAGCAGAGGTAATACACCCTTAGATAATCCCTCGGCTCAAATAGCCAATGTAGATAAAAGGCGATTGAATTTCTTACGAAACCCAATATCTGAAAGCAGATTAATAACCAGCTTTTGCTCAGAAGCCTCTAGATGGCTTTTCATAAGAAAGGTGCTAGGTTCATCTATTGTTTCTATAGTAAATTCGGCCAAGTCGCGTAGGCCTTCATAAGCGACACTATCACCGACACGGCCAGCCAAATAAAGTAGTATGCTATCTTTCAGCTCATCGTCTTTTAACGCTAATTCCGTAGGTGTTTTAACGAGTGGAAGCATCGAATTACCAATGGCACGCTCAATCTCCGCTGGTAAGCCCCACTTTCTTGCTAACGCAGAGCCAACGATAGACGAATTTACACCACACGTTTGTTGCTGCGCTTTAACTCTATCTAGCAACGTCATGCCTTCTGCATACCAAGCGTGTGCGCCTTTTTCACCAAGAATAAAAGCTAGGTCGCCTAGATTAAAAAACAGGGCTTTAGTAGCTAGAACCGAGGGGCGAGGATCGCCCGAATGTTGACCCAATAAGGTCGCAAATGCACTCCCAACCGCTGTGGATAACCAGACTCGCTGCAATGCGGTTTTTTCTACATCTGAACAACTTTTGGTTTGATCCGCTATCGCCGCTTGGGAGATTAAACTTTTAACAAAACTAACACCAAGGTAATTAACCGCGTGCTGGACACTTGAAATAGGTGAGGTTAATGCAAAAGCGGCTGAGTTCACCGTCTGTAGAACACCAGCGGTGAGGCCTGGATCTGTCGCGAGTGTTTCAATCAACTCCTGTGGTGTATCAAGACCACCGGCTAACTTTGATTGCACCGGGTGCGGATCGGGTAGTTTTTCGCACAACTGCTGTGCTCGCGTGACTTGCTCCTCATCGATCTCAGAGAGAGTAAACAGATCAAACTCGGTAAGAAATGGATGCGACTCTACCTTTGTCAACTCAAGATCATGTCCATGATAAGCTTCATTTACGAGCTGTCCGAGAGGTTTCAAAGGCTTGCCAGTCAATTCATTAGACGGTCTTACCGGCTTAACACTCTTGTCAGCAGCGATCTTTTTATTTCTACCAAATAATTTAAATAGTCCAAATAACACGACAGTTGACTCCAATGGTTAGCTTAATTCCTTTAACCCAACATGGTACAAGCAACGCTTCAATATAATATTTTGATCCTATCAGCAGGTCTATAACGTAGAAAAATAACAGCAGAGGAGCCCATCAAAAATTGCCCCCTAAACTTCTCACTTACCGAGCTTAAAATCATACAACAGATCACGAATTTCATGCTGCGGATTATAGCCATTCACATTCTGCAATAAAATCTCACGTATGGCATCATAATCAAATGACTCTAATGCAACTTGCAAACTATCTAATACAAGTTCTAGCTGATCCCAAGGAAGCATCACTTCCTGAGCACGCATAATCATAGGATGAGTGGTTTCCAACACATCATCACCGATCAACAACTCTTCATATAGTTTTTCACCGTTTCTCAACCCAGTGAAATCAATCTCAATATCACCTGATGGGTTTTGAGCATTTCTAACAGACAATCCTGTAAGATTAATCATCTGTTTTGCTAAATCGAAAATTTTGACTGGCTCACCCATATCTAGCACAAAAACATCCCCTGAAGCGCCCATAGAACCTGCTTGTATCACCAAAGAGGCCGCCTCAGGAATCGTCATAAAATAGCGCGTAATCTCAGGATCGGTAACGGTTACAGGTCCTCCCTGACTAATTTGTTCCTTAAACAAAGGAATAACCGATCCTGAGGAGCCCAACACATTACCAAAGCGAACAATTGCAAAACGGATATCAGAACAATGTTCCTCCCTCTTGCTAAGCCCTTGAAGCACTAATTCAGCAAAACGCTTACTCGCCCCCATCACATTAGTGGGTCGCACCGCTTTGTCTGTCGAGATTAAAACAAAATTTCTCACACCCGCAGAAATAGCAGCTTCGGCACACCGCCAAGTACCCAAAATATTATTTTGTAAGCCAGCTATATTATTGGACTCAACTATAGGTACATGCTTGTAAGCCGCCGCATGATATACAGTATCAACGCGGTAAGATTGAAGGATTTTTTCTAGGTGAACCTTATCTGTCACACTGCCTAAAACTGGGATAATTACTGTCTGCCCAGACCCCAAGGCTAACAACTCTTTTTCTATACTATAAAGCGAAAACTCTGACAACTCGAAAAGAACCAACACATTAGGTTGCTGCTTAAGAATCTGCCGACACAACTCAGAACCGATTGATCCTCCCGCGCCAGTGACTATTACGGACTGATCTCTGATACAAGAACCTAAGAGTTCTCTATTAGGCGCAACCTCATCACGCCCCAGTAAATCAGCAATATCCACTTCACGAACGTCACTAATACTCACTTTACCACCAGCAATATCTGACAAGCCGGGTAGAGTTAATACTTTCAACTTATACTGAGAGAGCTCATCAATTATCTCTTTTCTACGCTGTATAGAAGCCGAAGGAATTGCTAATAATATTGAATCAACGTCATATTGCTCGATTAATAATGCCACTTTATTTGCTGGAAAAACCCGAATAGAATTAACTTCCAGTCCATGTAACACAGAATTATCATCTATATAAGCAACAGTGCTAAATTCTTTAGAATGGTATAGCGCTTCAGCTAATTGTCTTCCCGAAGCTCCAGCCCCGTAGATAATTACTCGCTGTGACTCAGCCTTCGCCTTTTGCTGCCCACCCGGAAACTTATGTAAAATAAGCCACCTAGCAAACATACGACTCCCCCCTACCGCCACAATTGCAACAAACCAATAAATAAAAATAACCGAACGGGGAACTGCTTGTGGAAGCCCTAGAAGATGAACAAATGTAGCCCATATAAGCACTGACAGCGTGACCGCTTTAACAACAGTCCACAGCGCTTTATTACCTATATATCTTATTACAGCACGATAAAGACCGAACCGAATAAAAACAGGTATCGCAACGGAAGGTGCTAACAAATAAGCAGGCCAATGAATAAAACCATTAGCCGTAAACTCACCGTACCTCAAAGCAAAGCTAAGCCAGCTACATAATACTAAAGAACAAGAATCAGAAACCAGAAAAACCAAGCGCTTCTGAGTTCTCGATAGCTGCGTAAAATAAGATAACAATTGAGCTCTCACAATTTAGTATAATATAGCTACTAGGCAATAAACTTGATTTATATGCTGCTTAGCAATCAAAGCCCTTAATCATGTCTGAAGACAAAGGTGTATTCTTTTGCACCTTACGCATACACTCAGCTCCTATAATTTGATCATAAAACTTTGGAGGCAACCCATTACAAGGACGAACAGAACGAACATTTTCACTTGTAAAAACGTCACCTTCATCAATATCTTTCACCACATATAGGGAACGCCTTAAACGCTTAGTATATGATTCACTTTCTTTAGCTATAAACCCTTTCCTGCCCATAGCAGACCATACGGCCTTTGAGGAAGTAACTAAGTGCTGAAACTCTAAAGGCTCTAAAGAGAAAGCACTATCAAGGTCATTATCAGCCCGATTCAACGTAAAATGCTTTTCAATAAAGCACGCACCAAGGGCGACTGAAGATATAGCCACATCTACACTTAAAGTATGATCAGATAAACCAACTAAACAATCAAACTGCTCTGCCATATAGGGTATATTCTGTAGGTTCATTTCCTCGACTGGTGTTGGATAACCTGAAACACAATGAAGAACAATAACTTGATGATTACCTTCAGCATAGCATGCACTAATCGCGCCTTGGATATCAGCCAGAGTTGCCATACCTGTAGACATAATTACTGGTTTTCCAGTACGAGCGACCCTTCGAATCAGGGGTATATCAACCAACTCAAAGGATGCTATTTTATATGCAGGAACCTCTAAACTTTCCAAAAAATCAACTGCAGTAAGGTCAAAAGGACTACTAAAAACCTCCAAACCGCTCTCTCTCGCAATCGAAAATATTTCTTGATGCCATTCCCAAGGAGTCGATGCTTTCTGATAAAGCTCATACAATGACATTCCAGCTCGAGGGCCTTTTGTTATTTGGAACTCCGGCCTATCTGAATCCAACGTAATTGTATCAGCAGTGTAGGTTTGCAGCTTAATAGCATCAACACCACTCGCAGCTGCAGCGGCAATCATACTTCGAACCTTGTCCATACTTCCAGCATGATTTGCTGAAAGCTCCGCTACAATAAAAGGAGGCTCATCACGACCTAGTTTTTTAGCACCTATACATATTTCTTTCAAAGCTTATTCCCCTATGCCCCTGAAACAATAATATCACGAGCGGCCTTACCGTAATTACTAATCACATCAATAACTGATAAATGACTCACAAATGGGCCTATGTTATTAAACTGGTTATATTCAGGATGGGTGTACTCTTGAAACGTAAGCTTAATATTATTCTCTTCAAATACACTAGAGGAAATATAATCCATTGCACCTTGTGGAGAATAGTATGAAGTTCCATTAACAGATCCACAGATACTTAAGATGCGATCCTGCTTAACTCCCGACACTCCAACTAACTCACTAGATCGATAAAATTCAACATCCAATTCTAGATACTCAGATAACAACACAATGAGCCCAATATTAATCTCAGCTAAGTTATTAGTATTACCCTCATTTAACAACGAAGCGATAGAGGGATAAATAAGCCCAAAAAAATCTGATTTTTGATATAACTCGAGCATCAAGGATAAATGTTTGGATCGCCAATGCTTACTATCATCGACTATAACATCATTTATGAAACTCACATCCCCTCTAGTTCGGATAGCCGGAACTCTAATCCAGCGTGCTCCTTGCGGACCGAGAATCCTATTTTCTTTTTGCCAATTAGGCCTCTGCATAGCGAGAGGGACATCATCAAGAAAGACAAATTTATCGACTTTATTTATAAGCTCAAAATAACCACACCATGGAAAATAGGTAGGTTGCATCACCGCAACCTTAATCTCTTGAGACATTATCAACCTCACTATATAGCTGCTTCCAGTATTCGTTATCCAGAACTATTTTAGTTACCATATCATCCAAAATATCACTAACTTTCTCACTAGAAGATAAGGCCAAAATGTTTTTAACCGGCGACATGTTTTCTGCCCCCATATTCATCAAAGAACCAGCAACACGGGCTACCTCATTAGGGTTAGTAATCATACGATCATAATCAACAACTCGCCATCTAGAAGAGTCAATTCGACTCAACTGCTGAGAAATATGAAGTTCTATATCTAAAATCTGCCGAGCTATCTGCTCCTCTACTGACAAATCACGCAGTTCCAAATAACTAGGAGGTTTAACAGAAAACCAATGTTCAACCCCCCCCTCTCTTACAATCCGAGCCTTATATATTGAACGAGCGACGTCGATAGGATTTCGCCTAATAAGAAGAAACCGAGCAGATGGAAACACTTCAGATAACCAATACGCATGAAGAGAACAAGCAGCAAGATTTTTGAACATCATAGGCTTGCCTAATGTACTTTCTAAGGCTGCAACCTCTCTACATAATTGCTTTCCATTCTGACCTGTAGTGACAAAATGAGTTTTACCATAAGGAAACCAGCGCTGCCAAAAGAAACCAAACTCATGAGGCCCCAAAGGCCCAGAGGTCGCACCGAATTTTGATTTACCATCAATCTGATAATTTTTTCCATCTAGTAACGTATTCTGTAGAAGTGCGCCTACGGCTGGTACTTTCCAAAACCGCGCTATCGTATTTGAGATATAGCCAATATCCAGCTTATCAATCAGCAGCTGTGTTAAAAACGTGGTTCCTGATCTCGGTACACCAATCAAAAACAGAACATTTGACTCAGGCATCTGCTTAGTTAACAGCTGCTGATTAAAATCAGATAGTGAATTATTTAAAGCCAGCAACTGAAAATCATTTGCATATAAGGGTTCCATTATCTATACCTTTTCTCAAGATCATCAATTAACCCTCTTGCTGCCCACCGATTAATGCTTTCATTCCTAAACTTGAATTTGTTTATCTTGTGCTTTATTGGACTTAACACAAAAAAACAGATGGTGTCCCATACTTTAAATATTTTACTGATAGATGGTCTAAATTCAGCTTCAGTCTTGTAACCCATATTACGCATAGCAACCCAGCAAATAGACTCAACTGTATTAATCTGTACATTTGAAAGGTTTTTTTTATATTTATCGAAATTATCTCGCATTGTTGGAAGATGAATGTTTTTCCACTCATGGAAGTCATAACTACCTGAATCAGTAGTAAAGAGCCCTTGCTCTGCAATATTCAACCACTGATTTATAGCATTGATACAAGCCAACTCATCCTCCAAAAAAGACTCGTAAGTGACAAAGAAGCTCTTATCTTTAATAGCAAGGGACACTAATGCATTTGAACTCCGGATAGTTTCACTATTCCAGCACTCAGCATGTTTGATTACAGAGCAATGCGAATAAGGTCTTTTTAACTGACTAACTACATAATCTCTAGGGTCTCGGACTAACTGGATAAAGTAACTATCAGGAATTTCATTTGCAATTCTATTAGAAAAATCGAATAGCCATAAATCTTTACAGAAGTACCAGTTCTTACCCTCTTCAGAAGCATACATAGAGTAAAAGACATCAGTTAAACGTACTAAAGAACGTTGATCTTTATATTTCCTTTGGTAGTTTTTTTTCACACTCTCATATGTAAAAACATATTTCCATGGAACAGCTCTTTCATAACAACAACGTAAAGCAAAAGAAATTAAGCTCTCCCACACCGACTCTTCGGCTAAGTCTCCAAACTGGGACTCCCAATAACCTAATGTTCTTAACAGATGCACCGGCGGCACATTACAAATACTACCATTAGAGTCACACAACCTTTTTTTTAAAAGATTCGTACCACTTCTTTCAGAAGATAATAGAAAGATTCCCGGCATAGATGTACTAAAACCCTTTTAATTGATTAATGATTTGTTCACTTACACGTTCAACACCTTTTCCATCTACGCAACGCTTAGAGTTTTCGGAATAAAGTCGTCTTACACCGTCATCATATAACACAGCCATAATGCCGGATTGTAACGTTTTCGTTCCAAATTGACTCGGGCGTCCCGAAAAAATAGTGCTAGCATTTTCACGTTCCAACGTTTGAGCAACATGCTTTTGGTTAGCCGCCAAAACAAAAGTACAAGATGGAATGCCTAATGCAGCTCTCTCCCAAGCAGAAACTCCTGCTGCCCCTATTACCGCATCAATATTCATTAACAGACCAATTAAATCACGACACCACTCAATACAAGTTAAAGTTAACTTGCTGTATTTTTCTTTTGATAATTCACATCCAACAACAAAAATATTTCCCAGAAAAGCAATACTTTCAAGGCTATCAAGAATATATTCTATCTCGATTATATTATCCCCTCCTCCCAAGTTTATTAATAAATTTCCTTTTCCTTTATCTGGAGTTTTTCTCATCCATTGCCTAGCTGAAAACACCGGATCAATTAGAATAAAATCCAACCCTTGTTTTACTCTAAAACCATTAAATTTATAACAAGTAGGATGTATTTTTTTTTCAGAAGGAGCTATAAGCAGATCACATGCATGCGGCCTTGCCATCCCATCAATAGCAATAACCGCTGTAAAAAAACTCTTAGCTAGTGTTTCATATTCATAATCGAGACAAAAGCTATCTATTAACAGTGCAGAGCGACCAACAGCACTAGATAAAAATTTCAACTCACCTAATGGAGAAACAGATTCAGAGCACTGAGCATGAAGGCTAACCCACTGAAAACCATCAAGAATATAAGTTATTTTTGGATCCACTTTAGGAAATGCAAAAATAACATCTACACTTTGAGCTCTAAGCTCTTTGGCTATATTTACACAACGATTGAGATGCCCATAACCGACCTTTTCACCAGCATCTACACGAAAAACAATCATAAATATGCATTCAAAACATATGCTCTTTTGCAAAAAGCAAACGTTTTACTAATTCAATATCAGAAGGTTCATCTAGGTCAACTGCCTCATGTGAGTTTAAAACATAAGGAAGCCTATTTATTGACCAAATACTACGTAGATTATGTAAAAACGAGGCTGTACGCATCCAATGAAAAGCACCAGCAGGTGCGACATATTTAGGATACTCTTGCGACTTCAAAACAAATTTATCTGGGAAGGCTGGACTTAAAACCTTATTTTTAAGCTCCAAAGCCTTGTATGGATGAAGATCAAACTCTTTTACTGCGAGTACCGCATCTGTTTCTGAAGCCTTCAGTAATTCAAAGCTCTCCTTTAAATGCTTTGCTTCCACTAAAACCGCTGTTGCATAAACTATGCAGAAATATTCAGGGACACTACCCGATAACAAGTAACGATTTAGCAGATCTTCAACTACATTATGAATTGTCGCTGTCCCATCTGACAACCCTTGACCACGAATATCAACCTCTGCCCCATTAAGTTTAGCAACAGAAGCTATTTCTTTATCATCAGTAGAAACAATAGTCGTTTCAAAAATACCACTCGAAATACAAGCTGATATTGGATAAGCCAACGCAGCTTTACCATTAAGCTGCATTACATTTTTTCTAGGTATTCTTACCGAACCTCCTCTAGCAGGAATAATAGCCAGTGGCTTCATTATTTATTACCATTCAAGATCATGTAAATTTAAAACATGACCATCTTCTAGATCCTTATTTAGCTTAGCATCCAAATACTGTTCGATCACATCAGGCTGTAACCCCTTACCTGGACGAGAATAATCAATTTCCAAGTCCCTAACCCTCTGACCAGACTTCCCTCCACCAATAATATATGCGGAGCGGCGGCGACCCGCTCTACGATCACTTTCTTCTTTAGAAAGGCGACGACGTGTCCCCCCCATTGCAATTTCCAAATCTCGAATTGCATTAACAAACGCTTCACATTCATGAGGTTCCAGCGACATCACATGCTCTGGACTACGGCAACATCTATCCTCAGTAATCGTTTTTTCCAATAAATTTACGCCCAAAGCCGCAGCCGCAATATCCATATCCCAACCAGAAGTATGATCAGAAAACGCAATAGGACAATTAAACATCTGCTTTAATGTAGTAATTGTTCTTAAATTTATACTTTGCAACCGAGCTGGATAGCCAGATGGACAATGGTGGATAATAAAATTATCGGCACCTTCATCAATTAAAATATCAATCGCCGCTTCAATTTCACCTAATGTTGCATTACCTGTATCAAGCTGAATACAGAAATCGCGTTTGGCAATTTCCCGTAAGAACGGGTGATGATTAATATCCAAAGATGCAACTTTTACAGACTTACAGCCAAGCTCATCAAGTAGATTTAACTCTTCCACATAACTTGCCGTGGCAAAGAAAGTAATACCTAGTTCATCAGCATATGCTTTCAACGCTATCCATTCATGCCTTTCCATACCTCTACGAACCAATACATCACGCAATGGTTCAGAATAGCGTTCAACAATATCAGGTTTTTTTGACGCCAGATAACCGTATTCGACCATCATGCTTGGGTCACGCACCAAGCGTTTAGCATCAAGGATTTGGAACTTAACGGCATCGGCACCTGCATCGGCTGCAGCTTTAACCAAACGCTTTGCTGAATCTAACCCATTATGAGTAGGACCTACTTCAAAAACGATATATATAGGGTTACCATTACCTATTGTTTTTCCTTCTATATTAACCATTTACAACTCCAACTCTTTTAGTAACGCACTCACAACAAGATCCACATCTCTAACCTTCATATTAGGATGTAAAGGAAGGCTTAGCGTCCGAGAATAATATAACTCAGCCCCTGGAAGACGAATAAAACCTTTTAATTTACGATAGTAAGGATGCTGATAAATAGGGATGTAATGAACTTGACTCCCGATACCTTGTTTTTGCAAGGCCTTCATTAATTCAGTTTTAGTTCTCACCGTTGTAGAAAAATCAATCAAAACCACCATCAAATGCCACATAGCTTCACAGCCGTAAACATGTGGCATAGTCTTGATGGTTGAACCAACCCTATTACCCAGTAAAACACGATAACGCTCGACTAGTTCGGCTCTTTTATTTTTGAATAACGGTAACTTTTTTAACTGTGAAATCCCCAAAGCAGCCTGAATATCGGTAATTCGATAGTTAAAACCAAGCTCCTGCATTTCGTAATACCAAGGCGGTATGCCTTCCTGTTCAAACTCACTTTCAAACTTATCACTATCTTTCGTTATGCCATGGGAACATAATAATTTAACTTTTTCTGCAATTTCTTGAGTGTTAGTCGTAACAGCCCCTCCTTCTCCCATGGCAATATTTTTCACAGGATGAAAAGAGAAAACTTCTGCATCAGCAAATCGGCAATCACCTACAGCATAGCTGCCATCTACTGTTTTTTGAGTTGTACCAAAAGCATGACAAGCATCTATAATAACCTTTGCATCATAGACCTTAGCTTCATCATAGATTTCTTCAAGTAAAACCGTTTGACCTGCCAAGTGAACCGGAACTACTGCAACGGGCCCACTACCTCCATGTTCTATCCAATTAGTAACACAGCACCTTAACGTCTCCGGTGTCATCAACCCCGTATCAGGGTCCACATCAACAAACTCAACATTAGCACCACACATTCTGGCCGCATTTGCTGTAGCAACAAATGAGATAGCGGGTACAAATACAGTCCATGCACTATCAACACTTAGTGATAATAACGCAAGATGTAGCGCAGATGTGCCACTATTACATAGAGAAACAAATGTAACACCCAGCTCTTCAGCTATTTCTCTTTCAAGCTCTAGTGCAGTAGGTCCACCAGTAAGAAAGTCACCACGTAATACTTTTTCAACCGCCGCTATATCATCGTCATCTATATATTGTCGACCATATGCATTCAAGTAACTATTCACTCACATCCCTTCGTGGCAACTTGAATTAAATCTAGCAAGTCAGTATCGCTGAACCAATCATCATTATTATCGCTAGAATAACAGAACAACTCATCAACTGGCTTTGCACCATTCTCTCTATAAGAATAATGCCCTGAACTTCTAATATTAGACTCAATTACATATCGATCATCAAGTTCAACAGAAGTCATAGCATCACCCTCACTAATCATGGCTTCATGCAACTTTTCACCTGGACGCATCCCAACTATTTTATGATCACCATCAGGCAGCATCAAGCGGGCAATATCGATCACTTTCGCACTTGGCAACTTAGGAACAAACACCTCCCCTCCCCTCCCCTCATCATATCAAGACTAGAAAGAGAAAAATTGACACCTTCTTCTGCTGTGATAAAAAAACGTGTCATCCTATCATCAGTTATAGGAAGAGCTGTTTCCCCTTTAGCAATTAAATCATGAAAGAATGGAATGACACTTCCTCTAGAACCGACAACGTTTCCATATCTAACAACTGAAAATATTGTACCCTGAGGTTTTCCCATATGGTTAGCTGCAACAAAAATCTTATCTGAAGCTAACTTCGATGCTCCATATAAATTGATAGGGGATACCGCTTTATCGGTGGAAAGAGCAACTACTTTTTCCACTCCAGCGGCGATACTGGCCGTAACAACATTTTCAGCGCCTATCACATTTGTTTTAATACACTCAAAAGGGTTATATTCAGCAATGGGCACATGTTTAATCGCTGCAGCGTGAAAAACATAATTGACACCGGCTAGTGCCATAGTTAACCGTTTTTCATCACGAACATCACCTATAAAAAAACGCAGCATAGGGTATTTGTCATGAGGAAACTCTTGCTCCATTTTATATTGTTTAAACTCATCCCGTGAGTAAATCACAATTCTAGAAACTTTAGTTTGTGTAACAAGCATTTTCACTAATGCTTTACCAAAAGTACCTGTACCACCAGTAATAAGAACTGCTTTATTTTTTAAAAAGCTAAGATCTGGAGTCTGTCCGGATGCGTTAAATCTCACTTTGTACCCCGATTATTCATGAATAAGTTGTTCAAATATTCCAATGTCGATGACACCTGCTTGCCAACATTAGATAATTCGAACTGTTTTTCTAAAATATAGTCATTTGAACATAAAATTTCTTTTAACTCGCCGGAGTTCAAAGCAACTGCAGCACCACCATCCTCAACTATATCATGATGTATCTCAGCCCCTTTTTTAGACCAAAACACCGATTTAATGCCGAAAGGGATAGCCTCCCTAGAGATAGTAGATGACTTTGTTAGAAGAAAGCTAGTACCCATCAATAAATATGGTAAAGGTATACTACTTGCCCAATCTACTAACCCCACATCCACGGATCCTTCCAAAATATCTAATAGCTCATCTTTTCTATCAAGCCCCATAGGGTGCATACGAAATAGCCATTGATAGTCGTTACGTGTTTCTCGGAATACTTCAATAACATGCGAATCTAAAAGCTCATCCTTTCCATACTGCAACGCAACAAGAACAATGGGCTTTTCCTCTGAAAGCAGTTGCACTTTCTCTATCCCTGCCACAATCTCATCCGACATGTTTTCTTTAACAATATCATGCCCAAAACACCAGAAATGATATCCAGGATTCCCCCCGCTTATGGCTTGATGATGGTGACTAATTGTATCATTAACCATCTGTGCAACACTGCCATCCCAACACCAAAAAAAATCAGGTAAAAGCTCATACCCTTCCTCCGGTACATAATTCCAATGTGTACATGCCACATTAAAACGATGCATTCCCCCATGTTGAACATCGACAACAGGTATTCCAAGTTCCTTAGCTGCTGCAACAATAAAAGTACGACCCGTATAACTCGTCAGGTATACCACTTTAGGTGACAAAGACCGAAGAAAAGACATAAATTCTTGCTTCTGAGCTTGAATCATATCTAAACGATATAAAAGCTCTTCTGGATTAACTTTCAATCCAGTTTGACCTAACTTGCGTTCTACCAACCAACACCTAATCAGGACTTTTAACGTATCGTACAGCTTACTTAAACTTTTTGGTTGGCGGTAAGAGTTTTCAAACCTTCTTTTTACTGCTCGCTGGTAACTGAGGCTACCACCTCCTATCAATAAAGAATTCAATTCTTCTTCTGAAGCCCCCAAAACAAGCTTATAGTAACTCTGGTCAGGCAGTGACAAAGCTATACCATCCATCAACGGGGCTGCTCGTTTACCTCCTACAATTGCGTGATGCTCTTTATTTAAAGCAACTATCAATACATCTCGTTGTTCCAAACACGAATAGTCATTTGTACAATCATCGACTGGTTTCACAAACCTTGGCTTTCTACTAGTTAGAGATAAAAGGTAAAAGCGAAGAAAATTCAATACAATAATTGACGCCAACATAATTACTGAAACAGCACCGACTTTATATACGCTCTTATAGCTCCACTGTGAGTACTTCCTATAATAATTCATTTGGAAGCGAATAAGCGGCCAATAATTCAATCCATCTAATCTAAAACGACTAATATTAAGAGAGCATTCCAGCCTCTTAACTTCGCTCATCAACCTCTTTAAACTAAAATCCTGCAGCATAAAAAAACCAATACCTAGCCTGAACATGGCAAATAGTAAACTATCATTCAATAAATAGTATAAAAGCACTATTTATACTTTTTAGTAAATACTTTCTTTATTACTATAAGCAATAAACTAGAAAAAATTCTAACTCGAATTTTTAGTCGGCTTTTATACGATCTCCGCTACCCGCCCCCATGAGCGTTTTAAAAAGAATTCCAACGTAGCTAACGAGTGTTAATTCATCTATCATTCTTTTGTCTGTTTTAGCAATCAGGCATGGGGTAGACATATCAATACCTGAAATTTGGGATAGCCCCGTAATCCCTGGCCTCACACTATATACACCACAAGCCCGTCGTTCAGATATCAACTCAGGTTGATTAAAAAGCCCTGGACGCGGCCCTACCAAACTCATATCACCTCTCAGCACATTCCATAACTGTGGCAATTCATCTAATTTACTTTTCCGCAGGAAATGTCCAAATCTAGTTACCGCATTTATATTCATCAAATGAGTAGCGACAGATGTAGAATTTTTTTTCATGGTTCTAAACTTAACAAGGATAAATGCTTTCTCATTTTTACCTACACGTTCTTGAAAGAACAAAGGGGACCCTGTATCAAAAAGGCCCATAATAAAAAGTAGTATAAATAGAGGAAATAGAAAAAAAACACCTATCAAAGAAATCATTACATCTAAAAAGCGAATCATTTATGTAACTCCTTACTTGCCAAATAGGCTAATCCCTTTTCCATACTTATGGTAGGCTTCCAATTCAACCTTTCACATGTACCCGTAATATCAACCTGAAAAGAACCAGTTAAACTTCTCATCACATTTTTTTTCCCAAAAGCTGCAGCTATTAATAACATGACAGGGACTGGGACTGGAAAAAGGCATAATGGAGACTTGATAGCATCAGCTAGGCGACACATAAGATCCGTAGTAGACACATCTTCACCATCTGAAACAAACAACACCCCCTTCGGAGCAGAAGGATGCTCAAGAGCAGTAAGAATAAAGTCAGTAAGGTTGTCTATCGACACAAATGAGCGGAGGTTATGAATCATGCCAAACGGGAGTGGGTACCGTCTCTTAATAAGCGCAACAAGAGCAGAAAAGTTGCCTTTCGCATTCTGACCATAGACCATAGGGGGGCGAATCGTTACTACATCTAAGCTAGAATTAGCTGCTATATGATTTAACCCTATCTCAGCTTCATGTTTTGATACCGCATACGCACCAACAGGTTCTGCCGGTGTATGCTCGGTAATTGGATCATTCATAGCTGTCGTTTCGCCATTAACCTTTAATGAACTAATAAATACAAATCTATCTACACCTGCCATCGCTGCCTGTTGAGCAAGATTTAAGGTGGCTGCTGTATTTACAGCTCTATAACTTTCAAGACTTCCAGTTGTCCCATCACCTGCTTTTCCTGCAGTATGAATAACAATATCGATACCTTCTAATAGCCCCCTCCAATCACTATTGGCATCAAAATCATCTACAAACTTAACTCCGTCAATATCTATAATAGAGCCTTTCCTAACAACAGGAATAACGTTATATAAAGTTGATGAGGCTAATGCATCATAAATGGCAGATCCAACGAACCCATTAGCACCAGTTAATAAAATAGTTTTCATGACCTAGAATTTACTAATAGCATCACGTCTTTGGCCATTTCTGTCATAATCTTTTCTCTGGAAAACTGATTAATAAATTCATCTCTTCGAATATTGGCAATCTCTAAACAATCCAATCCATCCAGAGCAGCCTGCGAATTACATGGCTCAAAAACTTGAGCATTGGTTATATTATTGTTAATAAACTCCGCAGGGTAACCTTCCACACCAGCCAAAATGGGTTTACCTAAGGCAGCATACTCGAATATTTTTGAAGGCAAAGCCTTCAGAAAGACAGGCAAATTATTTAAATGCAAAAACAATACATCTGCATCTTGATACTCTTTAAGCAACTCTGTTCTACTTAATGGTTTTATCATTAGTACATTATCACATTGCTTTCTCTGCAACGCATCCAACAAACAATTTGACCGGCCACCATCGCCAATGATTTTAATGACTGCTTTCCCTCTCAGCCTAATCGCCATCTCTGGAATAATATGATCTAACCCCTGCCCATAACCAATATTACCTGCATAAAGAATCGTTAAAATATTTCCTTTATTAAATGTTCTGCTCCTTTCAGAGGAGTAGCCTTGCGTCATAAATTCCGCATCAATACCATTAGTATAAGTTTTGAATAAAACACTAGGGTACTGGTCCAAATAATAAGGAACAAAACCAGGCGAAACCAAGTTAACCCAGCCAGCCCTACTAAATGCCCATCGTTCAATACAGCTTAAAGGGTATTTAAGTGCCCACTTAAACCGCTTAGGTAAAACATCAACAATGGTATCAACAAAGGGGTCTCTTATATCTAAACAAAGCATGCTCCCTTTGAATGTAGCTATCAAAGCGGAACTAAATGCAGTCATCAATCTTGACGAGCTTCCAAATACCAAATCATATTTTTTACCTTTTATGTATTTAAATACACCATACATAAAACGTAGATAAGCAAATGACTGATCTACCATACCGCTTTTGTGTTGAGGGATTTCAATACGATGAATATTCACGTTACCTACTTTCTCAACCGTTAAAAAATCAGCACTATAGCTTGAATAACGGTTAGGCGCAGTTGTAACCACATCAATCACACAATCTTGAGGCAACATAGATGATAATGCATCCACGAAAGCAGTCATGCGAAAAGACCCGGCGGAAAGGTCTGGTCGAAAATACAAACTAATGACAAGAATTCTCACCTTAAAATACATCTCATCTGTGAAAAGTTATAGCAAGCCTCAAGCTTTATTCCGCAATATATCATCATAAAGCGAGACCAAGCCCTTTTCATATTTTCCCCAAGACTGTTCTTTTGCAAACACTCGACAATTATTTTTATACAACTGAATTTTTTCATCACTTAGCATTAAATGGATTGCAAATTCACTTGGGATTACAGGTTCTTCAAAAATTTCACCTATACCATTACTAGTAACTATCCTACTGAGTTCAACCCTCGGCGAGGCCATTATAGGAACTGCTGCATTAGGATATTCCCACAGTTTATTCGGTGTACAATACTTGTGATTTAATCCATGATCTTCATATGGAATAACACCGACAGTTGCACCAGATGTCCAACAAGCCAATTCGCTCTGTGGTGCAGCGTCTATGCATTTAACTTTATTAGGGGTTTTTCTTGCCTGCTCTTCGATTTTATCTTGAAGCTTACCCCACCCCATAAAAACTAAACACCAGTTATTTTTAAGGTACTTTGATGCTAAAAGTAAGTTATTTATACCTCGATGATCCGTAAAGCCACCTTGAAATAAAATAATTTTAGTTTCACTGGACAACCCGGTTGCTTTATGTAAACGACCGTCGTATTGAGTTTCACCTACATAACGGGTTGCATTCATCACTACTAGTGCATTAGGTAGTAAAGGGTATCTTTTTTTATAGATTTCAGAAAAACTCTCACTAATAGTAATAAAACCATCAACATGTTTCTGTGAAAACCAATGAATACACTTATACAGTAATTTGGTAACCGGCATCACACCAACAGCATCCTCATATAATTCATGAGCGTCGTATATAAGTGGAATACCATACTTTTTGGAGAACGCGACCCCTAAAGGTAAAGTAGATATATCATGAGCATGTATTACATCAGGCTTTAAAGCTGGTAGAAGAGGCTTGCTCCCCGCATAATGACCATAAATTGCGCCATTTTTTCTTAAAAACAATGCCACAGCACTTAGCTTAAATAAACGAATGTAGCTAACAATTTTAAACAGATATCTAGTGGCTGTTATAAATCGGACCAAAAGCCCTGAGCTGTTATTTTTATCTTCATCAAGTTTAAGATATCTTTGCCTATACCTTAAATACCTTTTAGCCGCTTTTAGAGTACTCTTAAGCCCCCAAAATATTAAGAAAAAATAAAAAGCACAAGCCATCACATAGCCAAAATCGGATATAGTATAATCCAATAAACGCTCAAAATACCCCGAAAGGGTAGCAAGAGGAGCGTTAAATAAAACGACAAATGCTAGTAAAACAAAAAAACAAACTTTAACAAAAAACTCTAACCCATATGCATACACTTTTGAATCTACACGATAAACATCAACTCCCGAAGGGAGTTTTTCATACTCTGTTGAAAACTCTCCAGACTGCACACCAACAACAGAAACCTCATACCCCTGATTAACGAGGGTTTCCGCTTCTTTAAGGACCCTTGCATCCTTAACTACGGGGTTTCTCACAAACATACATATTCGTTTCACAACATTTCCCTTAATTCTTTATTCCATTTATTAAAAGAGCAACCTCTGCATCACGCAGAAGAGTGAGCAACTGCCCTGCACTCGTCAAAACAATGCGTCCAATTACAACAATACCCATTGCTGTGTACAAACCCGTACCCTGTTCAGCCATCCAGATAAGAACTACACCTAATACTATTGCACCGGCCGCCCTATTATAATTCAAAGCCTTATATCTAGCCTTTTCAACATCGTACTTGCTTAACTTCACTTCAATGTTTTCAACTTTCTTTTTTCGAAACACAATCACACCGAAGGATATTAACACCACCCCAACAACAGCAATAAAAGGATTCAAAATAAGAATACCAACAAAACCAAATACAACTACCCAAAACGGTCTTATCGCAAGAAATAGACTTCGTAACGCCTTACCAGCATGAACATTTTCACAATTTTTTCTATCGGCCTCACCGCGTTTCGAGAATGCAACTTTTGATACGCGCAAACGCACAAAGTTCTCTACGAACGTAGCTAAGCTAAATGCGAATATAAATGCAACAACAAACAAAATGGACAAGAAGTTTTGTTCCGGATCGAGTGATACTCCAATACGCTCAAGTAAAGGAAAAATACTCCCCGACAACACCTTTAGATACAATAAAACACAAGCCAAACTAACGTATTGTAAGAAAACAGAAGAAATACTTAACATCGAAAACAACATAAAATCGTATCGATATGCTTTATAGGAAGCCCTTGCAAAGGCCAATAGCCCCATAGTTTTCAAAGAGCACCTACATATTCCGCTATATATTTAGCAGACCGTCCATCGCCATATGGTTTTTGATCAAAATCACACTCAATCCCCTTCAAAATTTCGTCAAAGGAAGCAATGATTCGCTCTTTGCTTGCTCCAACTAAGCTATTTGCTCCAATTTCGACAGTTTCAACCCATTCTGTTTCTTCTCGCATAGTGATACAAGGAACACGATAGAAAAAAGCTTCTTTTTGGACTCCACCAGAATCGGTAATCATAACTTCTGCATTTTTTAACAAACTAACCATATCCATATATGAAACTGGCTCAATTAACTTCACTTTACTCGAAAGGCTCGTTAGTAAACCTGCTTTTTTAGCAATTAAGTTTGTTCTAGGATGGATAGGAAATACAACAAGAGAAGATTTAGCAATATGGTTCAATGCATCAAAAATACCTTTTAAGCTTTCAAAATCATCGGTATTTTCTTGTCGGTGACATGTAACTAACACATAGTTTTTACTTACCAAACCCAATGAAGACAGTAGCCTATCATCAGTAGTTAATTCATTCCCAAACAACAGCGCAGCATCGTACATAATATCACCCACATTATGTACTCCATCTCGGACAGCTTCTGCTTCGAGGTTAAGCACCGCTTGTTCAGTCGGGCAGAATAAAAATCGAGAGAGTCTATCCGTAATAATCCTATTTACTTCTTCAGGCATATTCATATTAAAAGAGCGCAAACCCGCCTCAACATGCGCAATAGGAATATGACACTTAGCGGCCACTAAAGCCCCTGCTAGCGTGGAATTTGTATCTCCATAGACCAATAACACATCCGGCTTTTCTTCCAGAACAACAGATTCAAGAGATTCCATCATCCGCCCAGTCATTGCACCATGACTTCCGCCATTAATATCAAGGTTATATTTAGGTTTTGGGATGCCAAGCTCATTAAAAAAGATATCAGACATCCTTGAATCATAATGCTGCCCAGTATGAACAATAGTCTCAGATATACCATGATCACAGGATACAAGTTCTCTTGAAAGCACAGCGCCTTTCACAAACTGCGGTCTTGCTCCCAGTACAGTAAGCATTTTCATACTAAATTCCTTTAAATTTTTTCACAAAATCACACCTGATTCGGCGCAAAGAGATATTATCCAAAAAAAGATACGGCTGATATCACCCGTTCAACAGATTCGCGATCTAAATAAGCATGAAAAGGTAAACTTATAACTTCAGATGCAGCTTTCTCTGCATTTTTTGCATTACAAGTCATATCCTTAGTAGCTAATTGCTGATGAACTGCCTTTGGATAATGTATAGCATAAGGTATCCCCTCATCTCGAAGCTTACCTTCAAACTGCTTCCGGTTTTCCACTCTGATCGTATATTGAGCCCACGCAGACTTATTGGGACTTTCGATCTTGAGTAAATTCACTGAACTTAAATCTAAAAACGATTCATTATAGATATTCGCCAACTCTTCCCGCTTTAAGATCTCGGCATCCAGCAAAGGGAGCTTAGCCAACAAGATAGCGGCTTGCAGTGTATCCAGCCTACTATTTACACCTATTCTGACGTGATTATATCTCTCTTTTTGACCATGATTGGCAATCTGCCTCAAAACCTTAGCGAGCTCAGGGTCAGAAGTAAAAATTGCCCCGCCATCTCCATAACAACCTAGAGGCTTACTTGGAAAAAAGCTCGTACATGCAATCGTAGTCTGGCTACAAGAACGATAACCATTACGTCTCGCACCAAAACTTTGTGCTGCATCTTCTATAATTGGTATATTGTACTTTTCAGACAACTGATTTAACGCTAAAAAATCAGAGCACTGGCCATATAATGAAACAGGTATAATTGCTTTTGTTTTTCCTGTAACTGCTTTTTCTACTGATTCTATATTAAGTAAACAAGTATCTAAGTCTATATCAACATAAATAGGCTTCGCACCAAGCAGAACTACCGTTTCAGCTGTAGCTATATAGGTAAATGCGGGCATGATTACTTCATCACCAGCACCAACACCAATCGCCATCAAGGCAATCTGCAAAGCATCTGTGCCATTCGCACATGAAATACAATATTTTGCTTCCGAAAAGTCAGATAACGCTTGCTCTAGCTCCTTAACTTCTGGTCCATTTATGTATTGACCATGCGCTAAAACTTTCGCAATACGTTCATTTAGCTGACCTTTGATTAACATCTGCTGCGCGTTCAAATCAATAAAATTCATTTAATTATACCCATCCAAATACGCAGCAAGTACGTCATCGCCAAACTCATTCACATAATCAAATATATTTTTCCCAAAAACATCTTGATGAGAAACTTTTGCACCAGCGTCTAGCAGCAGATTCAAAACAGCATAATCGGCATCAACTTTATTCACTAAAGCAGTTTTAGCATACATCAACACACTCGTTCCCTTGTTAGCAGTAGCATTAGGATCAGCACCTAACTCTAACAATATACGAACCAACTCCCTTTGCTGATTAAAAGCAGCTACTATTAAAGGGCTCCAACCTTCAATCGTTCGGCTCTCAATTAAGCTAGGAAAATCCTTTAATAAAGATACGAGCTCTTTTTCATTCCCTTCTATACAAGCTTCAAACAACTGACGTTTACATTGCTGCAATACACGCGTGCTTCTCCAAATTGGGAAGCGATTTAATAATTTAAATTTATGTTCGCAGTCCATTGGATCATTTTTATATGGTCTATCAATCGGATAGGATTGGACATTATTCGACGCCCAATCAGTGACAAAACGACGTAGAGCAATCAACTGAGTTCTGTATATATTTTCCTGCAGATCCTCTATTGAGTCATCCGCTGCCACTTTAACAACATCAAATGAAACGAAATGCCCAGCATCAACTTTAGCATCTATAAAATGCGTAGTGACGCCTGGATCTATATCCTTTTCGATTGTGTAGAAAAGCGCATCCAACCCTGATGTTTCAGGTATTTTCCCAGGATGGAAATTAACAATCCCATCCTCAAAAGATTCAACAATCGGTTGCTTAAGAATTCTAGCACCAGCGACTATGCCAAGGCTTGCCCCACATTCCCGAACAATTCCAACCACCTCGTCAACTTGAGAGTGCTTTTTCTCGACATATTTGAAACCTAACCTTTCACAAAGCACCGACGTATCAAAAGGTTCCACAGTAACAAGAGGCTTACGAAAATATGTATTTCTATCAACAGCCCCCAACTTTTGAAAAGGGGCTGCAATAACAATAACATCGCGCAGCCCGGCCAAAGCTAATTCAACAAGAAAATCATGAGTTTTTCTGTGCGGAAAGGCGTATGCAAAAACAACAATCATAAATAAGATCTTCGATTAAACTATAAAAAAATTTACATCTTACTACATAAGGGGTGCTTATGAAGATTTGAAGTGCTTAGACTGGCTTTTCGCAGATGCTCTACCGTCACAATCGCTGCTCGATTATCCTCTATACCGTAACCATCGCCACTCAGAACACGCAAATAGCTCTGCGTATGCAGATCCGTAAACCCTCCAGAAAACTCCAACTCATCACCTTCAATATTAATACTTCGGAAAGTTAGCTTTTCTCCTTGAATCGCGTTCTCCGGCAAGTGATTAGCATCAATAGACAAAAACCAACGAACCCGTGCCCGCTCATACTCTAAATAGCCTGAAGCGGTCTTCTCATCACGATAATGCACTTCATTTTTTAAAATATCTCCAAAAACAAAATGCAGCATATCGTAAAAGTGCACACCTATATTTGTTGCAACACCGCCCGACTTTTCATCAAATCCTTTCCAAGATTTTAAGTACCACTTACCGCGGGAGGTAAGGTAAGTAAGGTCGACATCAAATACTTTATCAACAGGTGCAGCATTTACTTTATCCCTAAGCGCTATGATGGAAGGGTGCAACCTAAGCTGAAGAATAGAATTTACTTTTGCACCGTATTCTTGTTCATACCGATGTAACACATCTAAATCTGAAGCATTTAAAACCAGTGGTTTTTCACAAATAACATCAATGCCATTTTGCAATGCAAACTTCATATGAGGTAAATGAAGGTAGTTAGGGGAACAAACGGCGATATAATCTAAGCTTTCGCCCTTTAGCTTTAAGTCCTCAACGAAACCAGAAAACTTTTCAAACTCAGTAAAAAATTCAGCATTAGGAAAGTGACTATCCATAATTCCCACTGAATCATTTATATCCATTGCTACAACAAGCTCATTGCCTGTTTCTTTAATAGCCTTGAGATGGCGAGGAGCTATATAACCTGCAGCACCAATCAATCCGAATCTTTTCATTTTTACCTCTAAAACAGTCATTACAGACGTAAATCAGAACAACCTGTTGGTAGTACATATTTTACATCATAAAGAACATGATTTTTCTTGCCGAGTGCTCGAATTTTCTCCTCACCCCACAACTTAAATTCCTGATGATCGACAGCTAAAACGATTGCATCGTATACACCGTTATCCAGTGTGGCTGTTAGTTCCACACCGTATTCATGTTTAACCTCATCCGCATCAGCCCAATCATCATAGACATCCACTTGCATATTGAAGCTTTTCAATTCATCAATCATATCTATAATTTTGGTATTACGGACATCAGGACAGTCCCCTTTAAATGTAAAACCCAACACCAATACTTTGGCTTCATCGATATGAATCTTTTTCTTACTAACGGCCTTAACTAACTCAGTCGCAACATAAGCTCCCATACCGTCATTAATTCTTCGCCCAGCTAAAATAACTTCTGGCTGGTAACCCACTTCTTTAGCCTTATAAGTTAAATAATAGGGATCGACACTTATGCAATGCCCACCGACAAGTCCCGGTTTAAATGGTAAAAAATTCCACTTAGTACCTGCAGCATCAAGTACTTCCTGGGTATCAATGCCCAGCCGATTAAATATTTTAGCGAACTCATTAATGATTGCGATATTTAAATCTCTCTGTGTATTCTCAATCACTTTAGCCGCTTCAGCTACTTTAATAGAACTCGCCTTATGGGTCCCTGCGGTAATTATACTTGCGTACAACTCATCCACTAAATCAGCAACAGCAGGTGTAGAACCAGAAGTTATCTTTAAAATTTTGGTTAAGGTATTAACCTTATCACCCGGATTTATACGCTCTGGGCTATAGCCCACAAAAAAATCTTGATTAAATATTAAGCTAGAGAGCCTCTCTATGATCGGCACACAGACTTCTTCAGTTGCACCGGGATAGACAGTGGATTCGAAGATAACAATGTCTCCTGGTTTAATCACCCCCCCTAACATCTCAGAAGCTTTTTCTAAAGGCGTCAAGTCTGGTGCATTGGTATCATCAATAGGTGTTGGTACAGTAACTATATAAGTGTTGCACCCTTTCAATATGGATACATCGGACGAATATGAAAGTCGACTTGCTGATTTAAGCATATCATCCTCTACCTCTAGCGTAGAATCATGACCATTTTTCAGCTCATTCACTCTTGCTTTATTAATATCAAAACCGATGACATCTCGATATTTACCGAATTCTACAGCTAAGGGCAATCCAACATAGCCAAGTCCAATAACCGCCAATTTGATATCTTTAAGCTCTTTCATTATCGACCTATTAGTAAGAAAAATCATTTTTTTGAATTTCGCAATTCGACCTTAAACGGAAAGAATTCAATAACAATCTATTTAGTAGTAAGTAAATATAGATAATTAACTAAAACAATCGTTACTTTAATTCTATAGAAAGCACGCTGTAACTATCCGGGCGCAAATTGTAGCTTATAGCCTTACTAACCTCTAGACTTACAGTACAAATACAGCATATTCTGCCATCCAAACCTAATAACTACCTATAGCCTAAACTTACGATTGTGATTACTTGCGCTGACATCTTTTGGAAAAACGACACCCCTTATTCAACAGGTTTTGATGATTTCTACTTCAATACAGAACAAAGTTTTGAAGATAGCTTGTATGTTTATATAAACGCTAACAACCTACCTTCACGACTCAACGCTGTACCAAAACGATTGACCATCGCTGAAACAGGGTTTGGAACGGGGCTAAATTTTCTACTTACTGCGCAGCAATGGTTGAATAAAAGCTCTAATGGACAACAACTTCATTTTATCTCCGTGGAAAAGCAACCACTAAGCCATAACGATTTAAAACGCGCCCTTCATCAATGGAAAGACTTCGAACCTTTATCATCAAAGCTATTAAACCAATACCCCTTAGCATGCCAAGGCTTCCATCGACTTTCCTTTCCTGATGAACGAATCACATTAACTCTGATTTTTGGAGATGCTTTAGATAGCTATAAACAACTCAAAGCCTCTATTGATGCCTGGTACTTAGACGGCTTTTCACCGTCCAAAAACCCAGAGATGTGGAGCCCTGAACTTTTTCGCGAAATTGCTCGATTAAGCAAACCCGGCACAACCTTCTCAACATTCACATCAGCTAGCGTAGTCAGAAGAGGATTGCAAGCTGTAGGTTTTGAGGTTAGAAAACAACCCGGCTTCGGAAAAAAACGCGAAATGTCTTTAGGCACATTCATCGAAAATAAAGCGCCAACTCTAGATACAAAACCTTGGTTTTCAATCCCAAAATCGGAACAGCCTACTGAAGTTACTATTATTGGCGGGGGGCTTTCTGGCTGCTCCACGGCCTACTCTCTTGCACAGAGAGGGATTAAGGTAAGGCTCATTGAGAAAGAACAGCATTTAGCAACAGCAGGATCAGGTAATCGGCAAGGGGCACTTTATGCCAAGCTACCTGTCAGCCCTACGAAACAAGGCGAACTGCATCTGACCGGTTTTTTACATACCGTTAATCTACTTAAACGGAAAGACCCCGAGCAATCCTTTTGGTCTCAGTGTGGCGTAGCGCAGCTAGCGACTAAAGAAAACGAAAAAAAACGACAACAGGAATTAATTGATAACAGCCATTATCCTGATTCCCTAGTACAACATAAATCAGATATCGAATTATCGGAGATTAGTGGTTCTGTCGTATCCAGTAGCGGTTTATTTTTTCCTACAGCAGGCTGGGTGTCACCTGTAGACTTCTGTCATCTATTAGCCGCCCACCCTAATATCTCTATTGAGCAACACGATATAACAAATATCGAACAGATCGATCACCTATGGAATTTAACCACCAGCAACAGTAAGCACTTACATTGCTCTCACTTAATTATCTGCAATGCGGAATTAGCTAATCAATTTAAACAAACTGAACATCTGCCGTTAAAAGCTATTCGCGGACAAGTATCGATTACTGAAGATAGTGCAGATTTACCGCAACTAAGGACGGTTGTTTGTGGCGAAGGCTATATCTCTCCAGCACAGGGAGGAAAATATTGCTTTGGCGCTACATTCGATCTGAAGGGCAAACAACGTGACGTTACTCAATACGACCATAATAAGAATCTAGAAAAACTGGAGGATGCTCTACCAGAATTTCATAACGCGCTTATCCGTAAAAAAGAGCCGCTCACAGGAAGAACCGCTTTTCGCTGTAGTACACCCGATTATATGCCCGTTGTCGGTCCAGCCCCTGTATTTTCGGATTATATTGAAGCCTTCGGACGTCTGAGAAAAGATAAAAATTGGCGTTTTGATGGCATCTGTCCTAGCCATTACCCCAATCTATATGTAAATACAGGCCATGGATCCAAAGGGCTAATTACTTGTCCGATCTCAGCTGAACTATTAGCGTCTATGATCTGTAATGAACCTTTACCTCTCCCCAAGACTCTAATAGATGCAGTGAACCCAGCGCGGTTTATTATCAAGAACTTGATAAGACGGGCGATATAAGTAAAGAGCATGTATGTTAAGCTAAAAAGCACAGATCGGTTAGTATTTGAACAAACACAGATATGGAGCGGTTATGACACTTTATGTATACGACCACGGCTATCGCATACAAACACCAAAGGAAGCCCTCTTTCCTAAACAAGGTGTCGACTCTCTATCGAAAAGCCGCCATATACATCGAACTGCAGACAAGGAAGATCGACTACACTCCGATGGTGAAAAGTTCATTATCCCCGGCCCCGGAAAACCCAATCAAAACAAAGATCCAGCCACCCTTGCATATACAGCTAATGCTGAAGAAGCTGAACCCCAGAACGAAAGCGCTCAGCTTACTGTATCAACGATCATGGTATCCCCAGTACATACAATATCGCCCAATGTTACCGTCAGTACCGCTTGGAAAAGGATGCTGAGCTTAGAGATTAGCCACTTAGTCATTGCCGAAGAGGATAAACGGCCACTAGGCTTAATATCGAAGACAGATTTAATCGAGGCGGGAACCGATTCACTCACTCTTATTAGTGACATTTATTCTAAACAACTGATCGCTGCAACACCTGAAACCTTAGTTCAAAGTGTTGCCATTAACTTTATCGACAACGAAATAAACTCTATACCTGTTGTAAATAATAACGATGAGATAGTGGGCATTGTTTGCCGCACAGATTTATTAAGACTCCTTGTCAGCGGAGCTCATTTGGAGCGCTGGGTTTAGTCGGAAAAGACGTTAAAGGCGGTTGCTCCTTATCTTTACCACTGCCAAATAACCCTGCTATAAAGCGGAAGACTTTTTTGATACCTCGCCAAAGTTTTGGCAACAACCAAATCAATAAGATGATAAATACGACCAACCCTACCAAGAACCAAACAGGATGGTTAAGTGCTGCCCATAAACCACCCAGCACTAATAAATCTTCACTTATAGACGCAGTCCAATTAGTCACCGGTTCGGGAGAGGTATTTATCAAAACACGACTTCCCGCCTTAGCGGCATGACTTCCCGCCGCTAACGTCCCACCGACAAGAGCTGCGGCTAATTCGACAGGTACAGACATATCACCTACAGCACCCGCTGCTAGCACAGCCCCCGCAGGTATTCGGATAAAGGTATGCAGCCCATCCCAGCCAGTATCAACACCAGGAATCTTATCGGCAAAAAACTCGACAAAATACATAAAGCCCGCAGCCATTAAGACTAACGGATCAGCAACAACTTGAAGCTCTTCAGGCAGTGCGATATGCCCCATATTATTGAGCATGCCCAACATAAATATGGTTGCATAAAGATTAATCCCACTGGCCCAACCAACACCCATTGTCAGCGCAATAAGGCTAATAGTTTGCTCAAGCTGATCCATTTGACGACCTCTTTTTGATTAGGCTCAGCAGAAAAAACTATTACAGGCCGGCCCAGTTCATAACATATCTTTATGAACTATATTACAAAGGCCTTTACTCTCGCTGAACAAAATCACGGCATCACCTGAACGTAACTTACCTCTAACTTGCTCCACTTTAGCTGACAGAGAGATCTCATTATCACCATAATCAGTGCCATCACGGCTAACAAACTCTTCAATTAATGCATTGAGCGTATCGGGTTCAAGCTGCTCATAAGGAATGATCATTAAGACTTATCCACAGTTACCAAAGTTTTAACTTGTTAAACCAGCTTTCACCTTGCCACTGCCCTTTACATGCATGTAACTCATTTGACCAACGTTGCGCTCTTAGCTGGATACCTTTAGCTTGCTGCGCCAGTTCTGGGTATTTATCGGCTTCAAAACGATGGTAACCACCATGCCCTAACCTCAATGCAAGATAGTGTTCACCAGCGTCTTGCCAGCCAATATGATTTCGTTTAACACTTTGCTGAGTGAACCAACCGATAAAATCAACTGCATCATCAGGGATCTGTGGCGAAGCATCCCAGCGTTCACTCCGTATACGATACTCTTCCCAATCAGCACTGCGAGGCCTTACATGTTTTTTATCAAGATCAGACAAAGGCAATTCGAGCAGCGCCAAGGAGAGAGATATAGGCGTGCCATATTTCTGCTCGGCCAGTACAGCAGGCTCGACCCACTCATCATTATCATCCAGCTCATCACAAATCAGTAACGCAGGTTGAGTCGAAGCTCCAAAGCAACCACTCAATAGAAACACTAAAATAGGCAGAACCAATAATGCCTTCTTAGAGATCATCATACTTCAACCACTCCATGTTGTTGGAGAAAGGCTACAAACTGCTCTTCATCCATTGTTTCAATACCCAATTCAGATGCTTTCTTTAATTTAGAACCAGCCCCAGGACCCGCAACAACACAATCCGTTTTAGCAGAAACACTGCCCGCCACTTTTGCGCCTAATGCCAGTAGATATTTTTTAGCATCACTGCGTCCCATCTGCTCAAGCTTACCAGTTAATACCCATGTTTTACCCGCTAAAGGTAGCGCTTCCAGTTCCACCGGCTCAATAGCATCCCAATGAACCCCCGCTTTTTCTTTATCCAGTAGATCCGCGATCACTTCTCTATTATGAGGTTCAGCAAAAAAGCCGATAATATGTTTCGCAACAATAGGACCTACATCAGAGACCTCCAATAGCGCCTCTTCAGTTGCTGCCATCAAAGGATCTAAATCACCAAAATGCATTGCTAATGCTCTAGCGGTAGCCTCGCCAACTTCACGAATACCTAACGAGTAAAGGAAACGGGAAAACTCTGTCTCTTTACTCGCACTTATCGCTTTTACTAAATTCTCAGCTGACTTTGGTCCCATCCGCTCAAGTGTTGATAACTGCTCCACCTTCAGTTGATATAGTCCTGCGGGATTATGGAGCAGATCCAGATCGACTAACATCTCAATCAATTTATCACCTAAGCCGTCTATATCCATCGCTTTACGGGAGGCAAAATGCTTTAACGCTTCCTTCCGCTGAGCGGCACAGTAAAGGCCACCAGTACAACGCACTACGGCTTCGCCTTCAAGACGTTCAACATCAGAGCCACAAACAGGACAAGCCTCTGGAGCAGCAACAGGCACGGTGTCATCAGGCCGTCTTTCCTCGATTACACGCACCACTTGAGGAATAACATCACCGGCGCGACGAATAATAACACTATCGCCTACACGCACATCTAAACGCTCAACTTCATCCATATTGTGCAAGGTAGCATTAGAAACCGTAACACCACCCACAAAAACGGGCTGAAGGCGAGCAACAGGTGTTACAGCACCTGTACGACCGACCTGAAACTCAATTGCTCGAACAACCGTCAACTCTTCTTGGGCAGGAAACTTATGCGCTATCGCCCAACGAGGCGCGCGAGAAACAAAACCTAAGGTTTTCTGTAATGCCAAATCATTGACTTTAAAAACAACGCCATCGATCTCATAAGGAAGCGAGTCTCGCAACGCCGCTACTCGAGTGTAGTAATCAAGACAACCTTGAACGCCTTTAACTTCTTCAAGCAGCGGATTTAACTTAAACCCCCAAGTTTTTAGCTGACGTAGGATAGCTGCATGGCCATCTGCAAGCTCACCCCCTTCAACAACCCCTACGCTATAACTACACATCTCCAAAGGACGTGATGCGGTTATTCTCGGATCCAACTGACGCAAACTACCAGCGGCTGCATTTCGAGGGTTTACAAAGGGCTTGTCACCTCGCTGCTCTGCACGGGTATTTAAAGCGTTAAAACCCGCCTTTGGCATGTAGATTTCTCCACGTACTTCTAGTCGCTGAGGGTAATCAGATCCTGAGAGTTTAAGAGGAATTGTAGGTATAGTCCGCACATTGAGAGTGATATCCTCTCCCGTTGAACCATCTCCACGGGTTAGACCTCTAATAAGCAAACCCTCTTCATAGAGTAAACTAATTGCGATTCCATCTAGTTTAGGCTCACAGGCATAGCCAATCTCTGTATCAGCAGGGTAATTTAATCGCTCAACAATTCGACGGTTAAATTCCTCCATATCTTCAGCATTAAACGCATTATCTAAAGACAGCATAGGTAACTCATGCTTAACTTGATTAAATGCAGCTAAAGGCGCACCGCCCACTCTTTGAGTAGGTGATTCAGGGGTAATTAAACTAGGATTTTCAGCTTCTAATGATTTGAGCTGCTGAAACAAACGATCATATTCCGCATCAGGAACCTCTGGATCATCCAGAACATAATAACGATAGTTATGATGATTTAGCTGCTCGCGCAACTGCTTTAGCTGCTGTTCAATAGACACGATGAAAACTCGACTCAAGAAAGAAGAAACGCGGCTTATCGGCCGCGTTTTTTAAGATTTTTCATTTCAAAATCACGTACACGCTGGCGATAATGTTCCATAGTTTGGGTCCGCAAGACCGATCGATTTTCATCGAGCATCTCCCCACCTAAATGCTTAGCGACTGTCTCTGCTGTTGCCAACATACACTCAAAAGCATCCATAACATCGCGAGGCTCTTCCATAGACATAAAGAACATAACTGCTTTCGTACTTAAACTCTGCGCATCATCGGGATCAAAGGTACCTGGCGGTAAAGCATTAGCCATACTGAACTGAACCGCACTAAGTCCTTCCTCATCTTCAAAACGATGGTAGATAGACATATCACCGAAACTCATACCACAAGCATCGATGATCTTTTGTAATACAACGCCATCAAACTGATCTGTCGATTTAGCAATAACCGATATGATTAATACATTTTCGGGATCTGGCTCTTTTTCTAATACTTTGCGTCTAGAAGGCGCCTCTTTAACTGGCTCATCAACCACTGGAGCCGACTCCCAAGGTTCGTCTTTTTCATGCAGATCTACTGACACAAGATCCTTATCGCGTTGGGATGCTTCAGCACTGCTCTTTTCAATAGGAACAGCTTTATCCTGTTTAGATTCCGCTTGAGGTGCATCAGCAATAGAAGCCGGCTGCTCACCTTTAACAGAGGTACGTTTAAAGGATTTATCCTCAGTCACTGGAGACTTTGTCAAACCATCATCTAAAGCAGAACCCAAGGTTAAACCCGCAAACGGATCAGTTGGCGCTTCAGGTTCCTCTTCGGGAAATTCAAATGTCAGCGTTGCTTGTGCGCCAGAGTCGCTATCAACTGGCGTTGTATCCTCAACACCTGCTAAATCTAGCTCTGGGAAAGCATCCGGTTCCTGATGCTCATCTTTGTGATCCAAATTAGTTTCATCTCCTATCTCTGTCATAAGGACAGTGATAGGTTTTTCAAAATCAATCTCTTCTTCCGCTACTTCAGGGATAAGCGTAGGTTGCCATTCGGTTTTCTTCAGTTCTGGCTCTGGCTCTGGCTCTGGCTCTGGCTCTGGCTCTGGCTCTGGCTCTGGCTCTGGCTCTGGCTCTGGC
>NZ_JAUOQR010000019.1 GCF_030547185.1 Neptuniibacter sp. 1_MG-2023 | reverse complement strand
TTGGCTCCCTGAGCTGGACTCGAACCAGCGACCAATAGATTAACAGTCTACTGCTCTACCAACTGAGCTATCAGGGAACTCTAGTTCCAGTAAATGGCGGAGGGATAGGGATTCGAACCCTAGGGCCCTCTCGGACCGCTGGTTTTCAAGACCAGTGCTTTCGACCACTCAGCCATCCCTCCGCAGGAACGGCGCGTATATTATAGGATTGAGTTTTTGTGTCAACCAGTAACGCGACTTTTTACTGAAAAAAGCTGAATTATTATGAAACTATTTTCATAATAAAAATAAGCGGTTAGATAGTGTACAGAAATACACGATAAAGCCGCACAATCAGATCAAATTATAACCACTAGGTCAATATCCTGATCCAATTCTCTTTCTGCTTTCACCCCTTTCATGGGGTAGTTTTTTTCCATTATTATGTATTTTTTATAAAAAAACCTTAAAAAATCACATATTTGGGTAATTAGGCCCACCCGTTCCCTCAGGTACAACCCAGCGAATATTTTGCGCAGGGTCTTTAATATCACATGTTTTACAATGTACGCAGTTTTGGCTGTTAATCTGAAACCGCTTCCCCTCTGCCTCCTCAATCACTTCATATACCCCAGCAGGGCAGTAGCGTTGTGCAGGTTCAGCAAAGCGCTCTAGGTTACTCCCAAGCGGTATAGATGGATCTTTTAGCTGTAAGTGACAAGGTTGATCTTCTTCATGGTTAGTATTAGACAGAAAAACTGAACTCAGTTTATCAAAGCTAAGCACCCCATCCGGTTTTGGATACGTAATTTGCTCACACTCTGCCGCCGGTTTTAACTGTGCATAATCTTCATGATTATCATGCAGTGTTACAGGCAATTTCCCGGAAAATATATTCTGATCAATAAAGTTAAAAGCTCCGCCTAATAACGGCCCGAACTTATGCATAGCTGGACCAAAATTCTTAGAGCTAAATAACTCATCATATAACCAAGAGGCTTTAAACTTATCTGCAAAGCTATTTAGATCTTCCCCACCAGCAGACGAGGACTGCAGCGCGTCAAAGATCGCCTCAGCCGCCAACATGCCAGACTTCATCGCCGTGTGCGTACCTTTGATTTTTGAAAAATTCAACGTACCTGCATTACAACCCGCGACGATACCACCTGGGAAGGTCATCTTAGGCAGTGCATTAAAGCCGCCTTTAGTGATTGCTCGCGCTCCATAGGAGACGCGCTTACCGCCGTCTAAATACTGTTTAAGAACAGGGTGATGCTTCAATTTTTGAAATTCATCAAAAGGGCTTAAGTAAGGGTTTTTATAGTTTAAATCAACAATCAAACCCACAACAACTTGATTGTTTTCAGTATGGTAAAGGAAAAAGCCACCACTGCTCTCGCCTGTTAACGGCCAACCCGAACCATGCAGTACAAGCCCTGGCTGGTGTTTATCTGGATCAACATCCCATAGCTCTTTAATGCCTAGCCCATAATGCTGAGCATCAGATTGAGCAGCAAGATCATAGCGTTCGATCAGCTCCTTACCTAAATGCCCCCGACAACCTTCAGAGAAAATGGTGTATTTAGCATGCAACTCCATACCCGGCATATAACCATCTTTGTGCTCGCCGGATGCACTAACGCCCATATCACCTGTCGCAATCCCTTTAACACTGCCATCCTCGTTATACAGCACCTCGGATGCAGCAAAACCGGGGAAAATTTCAACACCCAACTGTTCTGCCTGTTCCGCTAGCCAACGACATAGGTTGCCTAAACTCACAATGTAATTGCCGTGATTGTGCATAGTTTTAGGCACAAACATATTAGGTACTTTTATGGAGGATGTTTCGTTTTTTAGCATGAAGATCTGATCTTCAACTACAGGGGTGTTTAAAGGCGCACCTAGCTCTTTCCACTCAGGAAAAAGCTCATCGAGTGCGCGACTTTCAACCACCGCACCAGACAATATATGCGCCCCCACCTCAGATCCTTTTTCAACCACACAAACCGTCATCTCTTGCTCGGCCGCCTGCGCTTGCTGCATTAATTTACATGCAGCGGATAAACCAGCAGGGCCAGCACCGACAATAACCACATCAAATTCCATGGATTCTCTAGCCACAGCATTCATATTTTTCACCTCAATTTTTTCGGGTATTAAGCGCGATCTATATACTTATCTGATCGCAGCTTAAAACTGCTCTTCGCTCATAGCCATAACGGTCTCACCACCAGATTGCATGGCCACTAATAAAGAACTAACCCTAGGTAACATCTGTTCGGTAAAGAAACGGGCAGAGATAATTTTGGCATTAAGGAAGTCACTATCAGCCCCCTCTTTAGAGAGATTTTCTTGCGCTATAGCTGCCGATTTAGTTAACAACCAAGCACCGCACAGATAGCCCATCAGCATCATATAGCTGACACTCGCACTCCCTGCCGCTGAAGCATCTTTTGCAGCAACCTCTAAAACCCATTGTTTAGCGATGCTCGCTTGCTCAACCGCTGCCTGTGTTGCACTAACAATGCTTTGCAACTCTGGATGGTCTATTTCCTTTAAATCACTGCTTATTTCAGAGAGCAGATCGGTAACCGCATCACCGCCATCCACAAGGGTCTTGCGACCAATAAGATCCAAAGCCTGAATCCCTGTTGTACCTTCATAGATAGTTAAGATACGTGCATCACGATAGTATTGAGCAACGCCTGTTTCCTCAATAAATCCCATACCCCCATGGATCTGTACCGCAAGATAAGTCAGCTCTTGTGCTAACTCAGTCACCCAGCCTTTTACAATAGGGGTCAATAGATCATTACGTTTCTGATGTTTTAACTTAGTCTCATCATCAACAGCATTGTTTACGTAGTCACTTTCGGCACGCGCCACATACACCAGCGCACGCATTGCTTGAATTGACGATTTCATCTGCAAAAGCATTCGGCGCACATCGGGATGCTTAATAATGCTAATACGTGAACCATCCCGTAGTGTCCCTTGGATTCGCTCTTTAGCATAGGTAACAGCATGCTGATACGACCTTTCGGAGATCGCCAAACCTTGTAAGCCAACACCTTGCCGCGCATCGTTCATCATTGTGAACATACAGGCTAAACCTTGGTTTGCCTTACCCACTAGATAACCGATTGCTCCCCCGTTATCACCAAAACTCATCACACAAGTCGGGCTACCATGAATACCTAATTTATGCTCAAGAGAAACGGCATAAGCATCATTGCGCTGCTCAGTTGGATTGCCGTTTTCATCGAGTAGGTATTTAGGTACAACAAAGAGCGAGATACCTTTAACACCTGCAGGTGCATCAGCAAGACGAGCCAAAACCAGATGAACAATATTGTCCGTCATCTGGTGATCACCCCAAGTAATAAAGATTTTTTGCCCAGTGATACGGTAATAATCGTCCTCAGGTACCGCTTTAGATTTGAGCGCTGCCAGATCAGTACCTGCATCAGGCTCAGTCAAATTCATGGTTCCAGTCCACTCACCGCTAATTAACTTAGGCAGATAGTGCTTTTTAAGTTGATCATTTCCATGAGTTTCGATCGCTTCGATAGCCCCTTGCGTTAACAGTGGACAAAGTGCCCAAGCAAGATTCGCCGACTGCCAAACCTCATTAACCGCAACGGCTAATACATTCGGTAAGCCCTGCCCTCCAAATTCGGGATTGCCCGCAAGTGAAGGCCAGCCACCATCACAAAACTGTTGATATGCATCTGAGAAACCAGGTGTTTCAGACACATTATTATTCTCAATGGATGCACCTAATCTATCACCAGTAACGTTCAACGGCGCCAACTGCTCACTGCCAAGTTTCGCGGCCTCATCAAGTACCGCTTCCGCGAGACCATCAGCAAAATCGTCCAAGCCTGCCTGCTGACAAATTTGTTCTAAACCCACCAACTGATTTAAAACAAAAACACCATCTTGATAGGGATATCGATAATCACTCATTGCTACTCTTGCTCCGTTCTGTAACCCACCTATCAATAATAGGCCACATTTTATTATTCTTAAGGAACTATAATCACATCGGGAAATGCTATTAACATGATCTATTTAGCACACCAAACCAGCAATAACATTTAATACCTTATTCGCTAACAATAACGGTCAAGATATTAAAAAACCCTAAATTTTATAAGTTACAGCCCTATCAAGAAGAAGCTAACTGCTGACAATATGTATCGCTACGACGATATTCACCGGGTGTCATTCCAGTCCATTTTTTAAAGGAACGGAAAAATGCTGACGGCTCATCAAAACCCATCAATCCAGCCACATCATTAATCGACAACTGTGGCGAATTCATATAATTAAGCGCCGCCATTTTCCGACTTTCATCTTTAATCTTTTGATAGGAGGTACTTTCGTCCAATAAGCGGCGACGTAGCGTAGAAACAGACATATGTAGACGGTAAGCAACCTCTTCAGCACTAGGTAGCTCTTGGCTAAAGTCCTTACCGATTAACGCCACGACTTGCGATTTCAAACTCGCATCATCATCAACCATCACAATTAACTGATAGGGCGCTGTTTTAAGGAAGCTACGTAGGGTTTCTGGCGTTTGTACTATAGGAAAATCTAAATAGCGGGCAGGAAAAACAATCGCATTATCATGCTGATCAAATTTAACTTCTGACTGAAAAAGCGTCTTATACTGCGCAACATCTTCAGGCTCAGAGAAGGAAAAATATGCAGCTTTCAACTCTAAACGCTTACCAATTAACCAGCATAAAAAGTGATGCCACATGGAAAGAGAGGTTCTAATCCGACCGGGGTTCTCATCAGCCAGCAGCTCATCCATAGACGCGCCGGAAGCATCCGTTGTGGTAAACGAAACTTTGGCATATCGTCCTTTGCGTACCAAAAACGGCTTCACCTGAGTTCCACGACAGATCTCATGAAAATCACTTGCACGGTAGATCGCTTTTTCCAACGTAGGACAATGAATCAAACAATGGCACATCATGCGAAAAGTCCCATTCGGAACCTTCCCTCCGCTTAACATGCCAAAATATTCATCCTGAGCGATGTAATATATACGTTGGTATAATAGACCAAATTTATCCGCTGGAAACTCGGTCTGACTTCCCACCTCTGAAGGACTAATACCAACCTGATTTAACAGCTGATCAACACTAAAACCCTGTTCTTGAACTAGTTGCAGAAGGTGCCGTACATAGCCTGCCGGCACAGTAATTTTACGCTCCATAATCTCACTACCTACAATTAACATTAGTTAAAATGAAACGCATTTCCCTCCCTATTGTTGACCTGAAGTAGTACATTTATCAACCCAAAAGAACAATTTTGTTAATAAATGTGGAGTCAATTGTTATTGAGACTCAAGTCGCTGACATAGATTATGTGTAGGGTTCCTTACTCTATTTTAAGCCCAAAGCACCTGAAAAAAGGCGCTTTATTAGAAAGTCGGCTATCTTAGAAGTAATACTAATTAGCGCCTTTTAAAAAAATAACAACGCTAGGTGAACGAAATGGCAATAAGAAATAGGATTTTGCACCGCAGCAAAAGCCAAACTCCGATGTTCACGCATCGTCTACTTCCAATATTGGTGGGTTCTGTCGTATCTATCAATCAAGCTCAAGCACTCGAATTTAATCTAGGTGAGATAGAAGGCCGTTTAGATTCTCAAATTTCAGTTGGCGCCAGCTGGCGAATGGATAACCCTTCATCCTCCTTAATCGCTCCCGCAAACGGTGGCACAAGCAAGGGCGGGGGCAGCTATGATGATGCAACTCAAAATTTCGAAAAAGGGGAAACCTTCTCGCAAATAGTTAAAGGTGTGCATGACCTTGAATTAAGCTATGAGAATGTAGGTTTCTTTGCACGCGCAAAATATTGGTACGACTTAGAGCTAGAAAATGGGGCACGCTCTCATGGTCATACTGCGAACAGCTACATCCCTGGTACAGAATTAGATGATTCTGGTTTTAATGACTATGCTAAATTTTCTGGATTTGAATTACTTGATGCCTATTGGTATGGATCATTTGATATAGCTCAAAAACCACTTGATGTACGTTTAGGCAAACAAGTCATTAACTGGGGTGAAAGCACCTTCATTCAAGGTGGCTTAAATGCGATCAACCCTGTTGATGTCAGCTCATTCAGACGTGCAGGTGCTGAAGTTAAAGAGGGCCTTCTTCCTGTTAATATGGCATTTGCATCTTTAGGTATTACCGATAATCTAAGTGTTGAAGGTTTCTATCAACTCTCATGGGAGCCAACTGCCATTGATGGTTGCGGCACCTACTTTTCAACTAATGATTTTGTTGGCGAAGGCTGTGACGGTATTCGTATAGGTAGTGGCGCTCTAGGCACACTTGATGACCAAACTTACTTCAATAATCCCGCAGTTTTAGGCGGACAAGACCCCGTCGTTTACAGAAATGCAGATGGCCGACGTGAAGCGGATGACGATGGTCAGTTTGGTCTGGCTTTCCGCTACTTTGCTGAAGAGCTAAATAATACCGAATTTGGTCTCTATGCTGCGCAATACCATAGCCGCTTACCCATCACTAGTGGTGTCTATGACGTTGGGGCTTTCTTTGGTGGCCTTCCAGCAACCTTAGGCTCATCTTATTATGTTGAATACCCAGAAGACATTAAAATGCTCGGCCTGAGTTTTAGTACAAACGTTGGTGACATCGCATGGTCAGGTGAGATCAGCCATAAAAAAGATGTCCCTATGCAAATCAACGGAACCTCGTTGATAGCAGGTATCCTAACCGCCGGTGCTA
Organism: Neptuniibacter sp. 1_MG-2023; assembly: GCF_030547185.1. Taxonomy (GTDB): domain Bacteria; phylum Pseudomonadota; class Gammaproteobacteria; order Pseudomonadales; family Balneatricaceae; genus Neptuniibacter. The sequence continues at coordinate 29,591 of NZ_JAUOQR010000019.1, read as the reverse complement.
CAGGGAATACAGCCTTAGATAACTATATCAAGGATGCAACCGGCAACGGTGCTTCGTTTGATAGCGAAGTAGACGGTTACCAAACCTTTGATGTTTCACAGTTCCAAACTAGCTTGATTAGCTTTCACGATCGAGTATTGGGCGCAAGCCGCTTAACCTTAATCGGGGAATTCGGCTGGACCCATGTTCATAGTCTAGATGAAAGTGCTAACGCTCTAAAATATGGTCGTCATGGTGCATACGGTTATGCGGCTGGCGATAACGATGGCTTCGTTACTCAAGACTCATATGGTTATGTAGTCAGAGCCAATCTTAATTACACTAATGTTTTTGCAGGTGTAAACTTAACACCAGAGATTAGCTTTAAGCACGGTCTAGAGGGTTATGGCCCTCAACCCGGTGCAGGCTTCAATGAGGATGAGAAAACATTAGGTCTAAGCTTAACCGCTGACTACCTTAACAGATACTCAGTCCAGCTCTCATACACTGATTACTTTGGTGGTGACTTCAATTCCATTGAAGACCGAGACTTTCTTTCACTCAGCGCATCCGTTTCTTTCTAAGAAGCGTTTACCAGATGGAGATATCATCAATGCTTAAAACTAAAAGACTGCTGCTGAGCACTGCCCTTATTTTGGCCTCATCTGCAGCATATTCAGCTACAACTGCTGAAGAAGCAGCTAAACTCGGTGATTCGTTGACACCAATTGGCGCAGAAAAAGCCGCTAACTCATCGGGAAGCATTCCTGCATGGAAGGGGGGTTTAGCCACATCAACTGACCGTTACACCAACCCATTTGCTAGCGAAAAACCACTATTTACAATTACAGCGGCCAATGCCGGTCAGTATAAAGATAATTTAACACCCGGCCAGCTAGCAATGTTAGAGCGTTACAAGGATAGTTTTTCTATCCCTGTTTATCCGACTCACCGAACCGCTGCATTACCCGATCACATTTATACCGCAGCTAAAGCTAATGCCACATCGACCATGCTAACCGATGGCGGCAACGGCCTAAAAGACTTTACAACAGCAATCCCCTTCCCTATTCCTAGCAATGGGCTAGAAGTCATTTGGAATCATATGACTCGATATAGAGGCGGGGCTTTGGAACGTACGTTTGTGCAAGTTCCTGTACAAGCCAATGGTAGCTATACCGCGGTAAAAATAAACGAGAAAATGTCTTGGCCAAGCGCCCTAGAAGACGGTGCTGATCCTCAAAAAGACCAGAATATCTTGTTTTATTTCGTTCAGGAGGTCAAAGCACCTTCACGCCTAACCGGTAATGTACTTTTGGTTCATGAAACAATGAATCAGATTACCCAGCCTCGTCAGGCATGGACCTATAATGCAGGCCAACGACGCGTACGTAGAGCACCTCAGATTGCTTATGATGCACCAGGTACTGCGAGCGACGGACAACGCACCACTGATAATTTAGACCTTTTTAATGGCGCACCTGATCGTTACGACTGGAATCTTGTAGGTAAACAGGAAGTCTATATTCCTTACAATAGCTTCAAGCTAGCGGACAGAGGCCTAAAATATGAAGATATTTTACAGCCTGGTCATATGAACCCTGAACACACTCGCTATGAACTCCATCGGGTATGGAAAGTTGAAGCAACATTAAAAGAGGGTGAACGACACATCTATGCCAAGCGTACTTTTTACATAGATGAAGATAGCTGGCAAATCGCGATTGTGGATCATTATGATGGCCGAGGCGAGCTTTGGCGCGTAGCAGAAGCTCATCAATTCCAATATCGTGATGCAAATGTGCCATGGCTAGTAGCAGAAACCTTATATGACCTTCAATCTGGACGCTATTTAGTGGGCAGTTTAACCAATGAAGAGGGTGAAGGTTTCGACTTCACGAAACGGTTTAGCCATAAAAACTTTACACCACAAGCAATTAGACGCTTAGGGAAGTAATAGCAGATAAATCCCCCTTTAATTTGATAGTTTTCCATAGCCTCCTCAGTTTTTGAGGAGGCTTTTTTATAAAAAGGCTTTTCTAATTCAACAGGGGCTAGGATAATAGGTTAGATTAGCAATGAATGCTGTTACAGCTCACCTACTCCGGAAATGAAAACCATGGCCGAAATCGGCAAATACAACACCCTTGAAGTAATTAAAGAAAGAGATTTTGGCGTTTATCTAGATGCCGGAGACCTAGGTGAAATTCTATTACCTAAGCGTTACTGTGCTGACGACTTAGAAGTAGGTGATCGTATTCGCGTTTTCATCTACCTTGATACTGATGACCACCTTATTGCCACAACCGAAACACCGGCGGCCATTGTTGGTGAATTCACCATGCTCAAAGTATCCGAGGTCAACAATACTGGTGCTTTCTTGGATTGGGGTTTACCTAAAGAGGTATTACTGCCTTATAGCGAGCAAAAAAACCGCCCTGTTGAAGTCGATAAACGCTACCTTGTACGCCTTTATTTAGATAAGCACACCAATCGCATTGTCGCTTCCACCAAAATCGATAGGTTTTTAGATAAAACCCCTCCAAACTACAAAACCGGTGAAGAAGTTCAACTCGTTGTAGCTAATCGCACAGATCTAGGCCAGAAAGTTATCGTGAACCATGAACATTGGGGGATGATTTTTCGAAGCGATGTATTAAAAACGGTTTACCCCGGACAAAAATTTAAAGGCTATATCAAAGAGGTTCGTGCGGACGGGAAAATCAATGTCTCTATGCAGAAGCCCGGCTATGGGAAGGTAATAGATACAACCGATAAAATTTTAGAGATGATGGAAGAGCAAGATGGCTTTATCACTGTGCATGACAAATCATCCCCTGAAATGATCTTTCAGCTATTTGGTATCAGTAAAAAAGCATTTAAAAAAGCGGTAGGCTCTTTATTAAAACAAGGCAAGATTACTGTAGAGTCCGGCGGGCTTCGCCTTAAAGATTAAATAAAAAAAACGCACGTAAACGTGCGTTTTTTTATATCTGATGAAGCTCAGGTTTATGAAGTAACCCATTCCTCTAACTCATCAGCGCTACCAATAAGCTTTCCATCAACAAAGATCTGCGGTGTAGTACCACGACCCGATACCGCTTGTAGTGAGCTAAAGCTAACACCGTTGGTACCTAATACAATCTCTTCATATTTGTAGCCGTTATCAGCCAATACTTTCTTAGCACGCGTACAATGTCCACATCCAGGCTTACTGATAATCGTTACACGTTTTGGCTGCTCAGCTTGCGGGTTGATATATTCAAGCATGGTATCACCATCAGAAACCTGGAAAGGGTCGCCTGGCAGATCGGGTTCGATAAACATTTTTTCGATTACCCCATCTTTTACCAACATAGAATAGCGCCATGAACGCTTTCCAAATCCTATATCACTTTTATCAACCAACATACCCATCGCTTCACTAAATTCACCGTTCCCATCGGGAATAAAAGTGATCTTTTCAGCTTTTTGATCTTCAGCCCAAGCATTCATAACAAAAGTATCATTCACCGATAAACAGATAATGTCATCAACACCGTTGTCGGCAAAAATAGGAGCCAATTCATTATATCTAGGCAAATGAGTACTAGAACATGTAGGCGTAAATGCACCAGGTAGGGCAAATAGAATAACCGTTTTTCCTTTGAACAACTGATCACTTGTCACATCAACCCAATCATTTCCTTGGCGAGTGTGAAACACAACCTGTGGTACGCTTTGACCTTCTTTTGTCTGTAACATCAATCAATTCCTCATACTAAAATTATTGCTCTAACGCTCGTTTGCGTTGATGGAATTACTATAACGAAAATCAAATTATTAAAGAAATTTAATAAAACAAAAACGCCGATAGATTAAAACTATATAGAGATACAATTTACCATTCCCCAATTTAACGAGAACGATAAAAAGCGATAAACTCATCAAACGGCAAAGGCTTGCCTAAATAAAACCCTTGAATAAAGTCACAACCATACTCATCCAACATAGCTAGTTGCTCCTTAGTTTCAACACCCTCGGCCACAACCCGAATCCCTAATGTCTGGCCCATTTTGATGATCACCTCCACAAGTGTACGGTCCTGCACATCATCCATAATATCTGTTACAAAACTACGATCGATCTTTAGAAAATCAACGGGGTAGTGACGTAGATAATTTATTGCTGAATAACCGGTACCAAAATCATCAATAGCAAAAGCGATCCCCTGCTCTCGTAATTGATTAATTTTATCTAATTGACTACCCCCGCCATCCATTAACAACGATTCAGTAATCTCAAAGACTAATTTATGGTGATCAACTTCATACTGATCAATAATATTCAACCAGCGCTCAACCGCATCTTTAGGGAAAAACTCAGCAACAGAACGATTAACAGCGATTTGTACATCAATCCCCCTCTCCGTCAACTGATTAGACAGATGACAAGCTTCCTCTAAGACCCAGTCACCTAAAGCCCTAATTGCTCCGGTCTGCTCAGCAATAGGAATAAAGTCCACAGGGGAGACAACACCACGCTCAGGATGGAACCATCGAATAAGCGCTTCACATTTAGAAATTTTCCTATCTTTTAAAGACATTATAGGTTGAAGGTAAAGCTGAAACTGGCCTCGACGAATACCATCAAGGATTTCATTATGTACTTGTACATGCCGCTTAACTTCAAGACTTAGCTCATCATTAAAGAAATAAATTCTATTTTTTCCAGATCGTTTAGCTTCATACATCGCTCGATCAGCATTTTGTAACAAGACATCTGCCGACTGTCCATCTTGTGGGTATATAGCAATACCAAGACTATGAGTTACCGACAGATATTGTCCGCCAATAAGGTAAGGCTCACCCAACTCTAGTTGTAACTTTTCTGCCAACAGCTCCGCTTGAGTAGCGGTTTCAATATCATTCAGCACAATCACAAACTCATCACCCGCCAACCGAGCAATAAGGTCATCAGAACGAACAATATGACCCATACGTTGAGAAAACAGCCTTAAAAGCTCATCACCCGCATGATGGCCCCAGTTATCATTAACTTCTTTAAAATAATCAAGATCGATAAAAAACAACGCAAATATATTGCCGTGGCGTTGATGTTCATTAATTATTTTTTTGAATCTCTGCGTAAAATGGTAACGGTTGGACAGTCCTGTTAGACCATCATAGCTAGCCCTATAGTTTGCCGTATCTATAGCAACAAGCTTTTCTCGATAGTTGGAAGCAATAAGATAAGTAGCCATGGCTGTAACTAGGCTAACAAGCAGAGCGGCGGCCCAAAAATATATAATTTCTTGAAGACTTACCTGCCATCCACCTTTAGCGCTGGCCGCCAGCTGCCATTTTCCTAAAGGTAAAAACACATCAACAATAACAGGGTCATTATCAAACGTAGAGGCATGTCCAAAAAAGACAGCTCCTTCAGACCCTTTACCATCTTTACCACGAATGGCAATGTCTAGCCCCCATAGCTTCTCATGGAGGCCAGCATTAGCAAACAGCTCTTTATCGTTGATAACGACTGAGATGAGTCCCCATAAAATATCACGCTTTACACCAATAAACACAGGCACTCTAGCGATCAAGGCACTCCCGCCCTGAACAAGATCAACTGGGCCAGTAAGGATAACCTGATTATTAATTACAGATTCTTGAACCGTCACAAACTGATCGGGCACATCACGATAATCAACCCCTAGGGCCGATTCATTACCAAGAACGGGATAAATATTAGTGATAATAAGGTCTGGAGCCAAAGCGATATGACTAATGCTTAGTTGGGTTTGAAGGTATTCATCGACGAGCCTGGCGAATTCTGACTGCGTTATATCAGAATTAATTGCAATTTCAGCCTTCAAACCACGCAAAACAACAAGATGTGAATTAATGGCACCTTCAAGACGGGCGCCTAGAGTAAGCAGATTAACAAATGCCTGATGCTTCTGATTGTCACGAATTCGTTCGAACTCATGATTAACAAAAAACGTAGCTATCAAAAATACAATCACAAACACAAACACTGAAAAAGCCAGTGAACGCTGCGTTAGGAACTGTAAAGCCTGTCGAAACATATTTTTAAATGACGCCCCTAAATTCACACTATAGCGTGACTAAACCCACATCATGCATAGTGCTGTGTTGTAAACCTATGTATTGCAAAGCACTAGGTCATTCAATGACCGCCCCTGTATTCGCAATATATAACTTATTTAAAAATGCTTTACTAAAAAGGTTTCCAACCTATTGCTAATAATAACGCACTTTGCCCATTTAGTACTGTGTGAACATGCCCTTCTACGCCATAAACCAAATAATTTCCGGTGCCCAGCGGCCTGATAAAGCTCAACAGTAGTTATTGAGCTTTATTTCACAACAAAATAACAGAGACTAGCGGCCTTTTACTGCCAACCTTTAAAAAGGTACTACTTTAAGACTAGCCACCTTAGAGCGAACTACCAAATTAAATAATAAAGACTTGATAATTTCCTAGCTTGATTAGAATTAAGATATAATCTCCACGCTTAGTGAGCTTAAAATTGATCTATCTCACGCAAAACAGCAGCAATATAAAGGCCAGATAAAATGTCCATTGAGAACCATGTCTTCTGAAAATGTAGCTTGCCACTGCTGCGATCTAATTGTTGAGGTGTCGACGCTCAAACCGGGCTGTAAAGCGCACTGTCCTCGATGCGGCCACCTATTATCTTCACAAACGGCCAATGCCTACAATAAGGCAACAGCATTCGCAGCAAGCGCACTACTTTTTTTACTACTATCACTACCGTTTCCTTTTATGGCCTTCCAATCGCAAGGCCGTGAACAACAGGTTTCCTTAATTCAAAGTGGTTATGACTTACTCATACTAGGCTTTCCTCTCCTTGCATTACTATTAAGCGTATTCATTTTAATCGTTCCCTCTTTACTGCTTTGTGCATATCTATTGATCCTCATCCCCTTACGTAAAAATACCGCTTACCCTTGGAGCTACACACTTGCTCGACTTATATTTACCCTCCACCCTTGGGCAATGGCTGAAGTATTTTTAATCGGTGTTTTAGTTAGCCTTGTTAAAATATCAGGTATGGCTGACCTTGTGATCGGTATGTCTTTTTGGGCCTATGTACTCTTCGCACTTTGCCTAATCGCAACAATTACCTGTATAGATCGATTACAACTATGGCATAGCCTAGATAAGGCCTCCTCTATACAAAGAACTCCTCCTAAGCACAATTATGGTGGGGCAATGCAACAGCAATTACAAAGCTGCCACTGCTGTGGTTTGATCCACCATTTGGATGCACACAACTGCCAACGCTGTTCCAGCTCGTTACACCCAAGAATCCCCGCTAGCCTACAAAAAACCTGGGCTTTTTTAATCACGGGAGCCTTGCTATACATCCCAGCAAATATTTACCCAATTATGCACACTCGCTTATTAGGTGCTGACGAACCCAGTACCATATTGGGTGGTGTAGTCCTCTTATGGCAACACGGCTCTTACCCCATTGCCCTTATTGTCTTTATCGCCAGTATTTTGATACCTATAGTAAAAATGCTAGCGCTGTTCTGGCTCGCACTTAGCGTACAAGCGGGCCATCAAAATCGCGTAAGCGAACGTATATGGATGTATAGAATGACTGAACTTATTGGGCGCTGGTCAATGATTGATGTATTTGTCGTCGCCGTTTTAGTCGCGTTAGTACAACTCGGCGGGTTAGCCAGTATATTACCTGGTATCGCCGTAACCGCTTTCGCCGGAGTCGTTATTCTCACTATGTTATCGGCTATAAACTTTGACCCTCGCTTAATATGGGATAATCTGGATAAAGATGAGTTACACATTATTAAGAGTGGCCAAGAGCCATTAAATGACCTATTAGATGAGATAAACTAGGCCTCATATGTTTAATCATCAAACACTTAGCCAACAAGATAACTGATACTTATGACAGCAACAGATCACTCTTCAGCACAACCACTAATCAGTGCTAAACGTTCAGTTTCCAGCATTTGGCTACTACCTTTCATTGCCTTGTTTATAGGTGGTTGGATGGTTTATAACGATTGGGCGCATAGGGGGCAGTTAGTTAATATTAGCTTTATAACTGCCGATGGTATTGAAGCCGGAAAAACAAAAATTAAAGTCCGCAATGTTGAGGTCGGGAAAGTAGAATCAGTCAAACTCAACTACCCCAATAATAATGTCCTTGTACAAGCACGAATCGACCCTGAAGCAGAGGCGCTTTTACTTAAAGATACAAAATTTTGGGTTGTCAGACCCCGTGTAGGTACAGGTGGCGTGAGTGGTTTAGGCACCCTTCTATCTGGTGCTTACATCGAAATGGCACCGGGTGAAAAAGGCAAACCCTCTAACCGATATATTGGTTTAGAAGAGCCCCCAGTAGCTTCCACAACAGAACCCGGCTTACGTTTAGAACTTATTAGTGATAATGCTCACTCATTAAGTGTGGGTGACACTGTACTTTATCGTGGCTTTTCCGTTGGTAGAATTGAACGGGTTAACTTTGATGCCCAAGCAAAAGAAGCGGTTTATGGGATTTTTATTCAAGCCCCATATGATCAGCTCGTCAGTACAGATAGCCGCTTTTGGAATATGAGTGGTATTAACCTAAACCTCTCAGCGAACGGTGTTAATGTTCAAACGGGAACTTTCGACACCCTTTTTAGTGGCGGCATCACTTTCGATTTATTAGAAGGCGAACAACAAGGACGCACAGCACAAGATGGCGACCGCTTCCGCCTTTATGCAGATTTTAATAGCGTCAAAGAACGCCCTTATGCGTACTATAATGAGTATCTGTTGCTCTTCGACCAGTCGGTACGTGGACTGGTTGCCGGAGCACCTGTTGAATTTCGTGGTGTTCGCGTAGGCACCGTAGAAAATATCTCCTTTCAAATCGCCCACCTTTCAGAGATTACCGATTCACGTATACCTGTAGTGATCAGGCTCGAACCTGGACGTTTAGGTTATAAAGATGAAGAGCGCATATTAGCCGAAGTGCATTCCAAACTTAGTAACTGGGTGGAGCGCGGTATGCGAGCAAGCCTTAAATCAGGCAACCTTGTCACAGGTAGCTTATTTGTCGACTTAGACCTCTACCCAGACTCTCCCCATAAAACACTAACCAAAGTCGATGACTATTCCGTCATCCCTACAGCGTCGGGTGGTTTTGTACAGTTAGAAAACAAGTTAATTGCCGTGTTAAGCAAAATAGAGCAATTAAAAGTGGAACCCGTTCTTGATCAGTTAGAAAACACACTGAGCTCTAGCGACAAAGCAATTACCCAACTCGACCATACGCTGGGACAGATCGAAAGCTTAGTGAAAAGCAAAGAAACAAAAGCGCTACCTGAAGAGCTAACCGCCACCTTAAAAGAGATACGCCAAGCAGCTCAAGGACTAACCCCCGACAGTCAGCTATATTTAGAGATACACAACACACTACAAACATTGCAACAAACCTTAAAACAGCTACAACCGGTGATAAAAACTTTAGATGAAAAACCTAATGCACTTATTTTTGATGCTCAAAAAGGCCCAGACCTTATTCCTGGAGGTAAAAATGCCGACTAGAGGCGTAATGGCGTTAGCTATCTCGTTTTTATTACTCAGTGGTTGTGCGCAACAAACAAGCCGCGATGAAAACCAGTTTTATCTACTCAGTAGTGACAGTGCCGCAATTCAAAAAGTAGATACTAAACACGTCATAGGCCTCAAGCCTGTAACGGTGGCTGCCTATCTGAATAATGCGGGTATCGCGATACAAACCACTGAAAGCCAATTAAAAATTGCTAACCATCACCTTTGGGCTGAGCAACCTAACTTAGCGATCACCCGTGTGTTACATGGCGAACTCAATAAAAAGCTCAGCCATAGTCGTATCGACAATGGCCAATTTGGGCGAAGCTCCGATTGGCAATACAGCCTTTCGACCCATGTGGACCAATTCCATGGTACTGAAAATGGACTCGCCACTTTTAGTGGTTATTGGCAATTAGCTAAACAAGGCAAAGTACTTATTAGTGCACGCTTTAATCTCTCGGCACCTTTAGAGGAGCCCGGCTATGCCGCACTTGTATCTCAGCTACGGCAGCTATTATCCCAACTAGCTGAAGATCAAGCGCAACAAATTACCAACCAACTAAATGAATAGATTCATTAAAGTTGATCTAAATAAAGCATGAACTTCATAGACAAAAAATAGTCTATACTTGCTTAGGGCTTGCGTTACATAAAGCGACCTGCAGTAAAAACATATATTTATATCCACAATTTAAATAACTTTTGGTTCGCTTTATGGAAAATAGTATTCTCTCAACAGGCCTTTCAACGACATTATCTGCACAAAGAGCAGGTAATTCAGCCAATCAGCCGCCAGCTCCATCATCAGTGAATGACTCACTCGCGAACGCCTCAACAGGCGCTGCTGAGAGAAACCGTGATCTACCCGCCACCAGCCAAATTCCAGACGTTAACAATCCATCCGAGACGCGTACAAATCGTGTAGATAATACGGTAGAACAGACAGACCCTGCGGTTCAGCAACAACAGATAGAAAACTTTCTGGCTGAACAAACTGGCGCTGATTCAGCATTATTTCAAGGCATCGACATCCAAACAGCACTGGATCTACAAGAGAGCTTGCGCAATCGCCCAGAGCAGACGGAGCAAGCCACAGTCTCATTAGCTCAACAAAACGCGGAACAACCCCTTGATTCTAACGAGCAACAAACACAAGAGCTGCAACAGCGTTTACAAAGCCGACTCGCGGAACAGATTGCAAACGATCCTGGCACAGAGTTTCCCCAATTAATCGAAACCGTTGCTTAAACCCTATAAGTTAACGAAAAGGGCTGTTTTGTTCAGGCTTTTTTCTATTAGATCGAAACTTTCCACTTCCAATACACTCCAATCAGCATCTAACAGCATTTAACGGGTCAGGAAGCACTTGATGAAAATAGCACCAACCTCTATTTATCACTCCCTTCGCTTTCAAATTACCGTTGTTATCGTTCTGTTAATCGGCGTATTACTTATTAATACTCTGTTTTCATTTTATAGTGAGAATCAGCGTCGCCATGATTACGATACATTGCAAAGCTCCGGTACAACGCAGCAGCTTTTTAGCTCTTTGATAAGTCGCAGCAGCCAATATGCAGAAGCGGCTCCTAGGGACTGGGAGACATACTTCCGCGATTTAGGGATGTATGGACAAGATTTAAACAACATCATCTTAAAACTAGATAACACTCTATCAACGCTAACAGACCTACCCGATCTCCAACAGCAATGGAAAATCTACTCCCAAGAAATACACACTGTTCGAGGGGATCTAGCAGAACCTAAATTAGAATCGGTTGCACACTGGGTCGTCGCCCATCAACAAGAGCTTAATGCATTATCTGGACAGATAGATCAACGCATTAAAACGATGCTGGACCAACAATTAAAAACACAAAGACAGATAAATATCGCCCTTTTTACTCTCTCTTTGCTCGTAGGCCTATCAACCCTCTTCGCACTAAATCGACTGTTTAGTCGTCCGCTACAAACCATTTTGTCTCGTCTCCAACATCTTGCCCAAGGTAAGACCGTGTTAGATGAAACGATCGACAGCAGAAATGAGATGGGCACCATCTATTCAGCCATAGACGACTTAGCCCTCAACCTTAATACAACATTTAATCTGACACGCAATGTTAACCAAGCAACCAGCGTTGATAGCGCCTTATGCTTTGTCTATGAAGAGTATCAGCAGCGTCTTCCGATTGATGCTCTATGCCTTATACGTGATAGTAACGACGGCCAATCCCTTCTATTAGAAAGAGTTCATAGCGACAAGAATCTGCAGTTAAAAGAAAACAGTCACTACTCAAAGCAAGTATGTGAGCTCTGTAGCCTATTTGACCTTTCTGAACCCCTTCTTTGGCAGGAAGATCAAGATTGGGATGAGCAACACTCAGAGCTTGCTAAATATCTGCACAATGCAGGGATTAACTCCGCGCTATTTTTTCCATTTAACAATCAAAGTGGTTCTATTTTAGTCTTTGCTAGTACTGTCCCTTCAGCCTTTAATGAAAAACATCTTCGACTATTAAAAAACGCGGGGGGGCAACTACAACACGCATTTGAGAAAACAGAGTTAGTAGAGAGTTTAGTTATCTCGGCTGTTAGTGGTTTATCAAAGCTTGCCGAAAGTCGAGATCCAGAAACAGGCGACCATCTCGCCCGAATGTCTCAGTACTCAATGATTCTCGCTGAAGAGCTTAGCCATGACAGCCCTTACGAATATCTGATTGATAATCGCTACATACGTGACATTCTGCGCTTCTCCCCTATGCATGACATTGGAAAAGTAGGGATCGCGGATAGCATCCTACTGAAACCAGGTAGGCTAACAAGCGAAGAGCGTCATGATATGGAGTTTCACCCAGCCATCGGCGGAGAAGTATTGAAGCGCTGTGAAGAGCAACTTAATGCCAGTGGACACAGCATGTTCGCCACCGGCATCGAAATTGCTGAAGGGCACCATGAAAAATGGGATGGCAGCGGTTATCCACACGGCTGGAAAGAGAAGGAGATCCCTCTTTCAGCACGTATTGTTGCCGTTGCCGATGTGTTTGATGCTTTAACATCAAAACGCCCTTATAAAGAAGCTTGGCCGGTCGAAAAGGCACTTAAACTCTTTGATGAAGAATCAGGCAAGCACTTTGATCCTGAGATCATTAAAGCTTTTCATCGCGCCCTACCGAAAATTTTAGAGATCTATGAACGCCTAAAACATGTGTAAAAACCACAGAGCCCCTCTGTGGTTTTACTCTCTAGCTATAGATTAAATATCAGCCGCTAATCGGGTACCTTGATCAATCGCCCGTTTAGCATCCAGTTCAGATGCCACATCCGCACCACCAATCAAGTGAACAGCTACATTTTTAATCTGTTCAACCAATTCACGGCGAGGCTCCTGCCCTGCACAGACAATCACATTATCAACAGCAAGAGTTTGCGGCTCACCATTAACAAGAAGATGCAGACCCTCATCATCAATTTTCAGGTATTCACAGTTATTTAGCATATTAACGCCTTTCTTAGCTAAATCTGCGCGATGAATCCAACCGGTTGTTTTACCAAGCTGCGCACCCACTTTAGATTTTTTACGCTGTAAGAGATAAACCTCTCTAGCGGCAGGTTCAAAAACTGGGGTCATCTTTTCTACACCTCCACGGGCATCCATCGTCATATCTACGCCCCATTCCTGCATAAACGCGGGGATATTTAAACTCGTAGATTCACCCTGATGAATAAGATACTCAGAAATATCAAACCCAATACCGCCAGCACCAATCACCGCAACCTTTTGCCCAACCTCAGCACCTGACATCACATCAAGATAGTTCAATACTTTCCGGTGCTCTATCCCTTCAATATCAGGTGTACGAGGTGAGATCCCTGTTGCCAGCACAACCTCATCAAATCCTTGCTCCTCAAGCATTTCAGCGTTAACCAAGGTATTCAATTTTAACTCAACACCGGTCAGTTCAACCTGTTTAGAGAAGTACCTCAATGTTTCATAAAATTCCTCTTTACCCGGAATCCGCTTAGCTATATTAAATTGGCCACCTATTTCAGAAGCTGCATCAAACAGGGTTACTTGATGGCCTCGCTTAGCCGCCGTTGTAGAAAATGCTAAACCAGCAGGGCCTGCACCCACCACCGCTATTTTCTTACTATGGGTCGCCGGTGCGATCAACAATTCAGTCTCATGGCACGCCCGAGGATTGACTAAGCAACTCGTTAATTTGCCCGCAAAAATATGATCCAAACAAGCTTGGTTACAACCTATACAGGTATTGATCTGATCTGCCTGATTCTGTTCAGCTTTACGTACAAAATCGGGATCCGCTAAAAATGGCCGTGCCATAGACACCATATCCGCATCACCACGGGCTAAAACCGATTCAGCAACGTCGGGCATATTGATACGGTTGGACGTAATCACAGGCACACTCAGTGCAGCACGCACTTTAGCTGAGGCCCATGTAAAAGCAGCTCGAGGCACTTTAGTCGCAATGGTAGGAATACGCGCCTCATGCCAACCTATACCTGTATTAATAATAGTTGCACCGGCATCTTCGACTGCTTTTCCTAACTGCACAATCTCATCAAAACTACTGCCCCCTTCCACAAGATCTAACATCGATAGGCGGTAGATAATAATAAAATCACTGCCTACCGCTTCACGTACACGACGCACGACCTCTAACGGAAAGCGAATTCTATGCTCATAATCGCCGCCCCAACTATCCTCACGTTTATTAGTGCGACTCGCGATAAACTGATTTAATAGATAGCCTTCAGACCCCATAATCTCAACACCATCATATCCCGCCTCTTTAGCAAGGGTGGCGCATCGAACAAAATCATTGAGCTGCTTTTCAATATCCTCTTCTGATAACTCTTTCGGCGGAAAAGGATTGATAGGTGCCTGCAATGCAGAAGGCGCAACAGGCTGAGGGTTATAAGCATAACGACCTGTATGCAATATCTGCATACAAATCTTACCGCCTGCATCATGAACAGCCTCAGTAACAATTTTATGATGGTCGACATCTTCAGCATTCGCCATTTGAGCAGCATGTCCATGTACTGCCCCCTCTTTATTAGGCCCAATACCGCCCGTCACAATCAATGCAACACCTCCGCGAGCTCGCTCTGCATAAAAAACAGCCATACGCTGGAAACCATTAGGGGCCTCTTCTAGGCCTAAGTGCATGGAACCCATCAGAATTCTATTTTTTAACGTGGTAAAACCTAAATCTAACGGCTGAAACAGGTGGGGGTATTGGGTATGACTCATAACTAAGCTCTCATTTATCTATTTTATTGTTGTTATGCTTTATGTAATGGCGGTGTTATTTTTCTTAGGGGCTCAAACTCAGGTGGCTTACCCGACATTTTCGCGCTAAAGGTTTGCATCATATCCGCTGGCTGAAACATACCTGCTTGCCATGTAGCCATATAGCTTAAGCTATCGGCCAAACTGTGATCACGGGCGTAGTTGATCATCTGCTTACAACCGGTAACAGCTAGTGGAGAGCGTAACGCAATCTCTTCAGCAATCCTGTTAACTCCTTCTAACATCCTCTTCTCATCAGGATAAACACAATTGACTAGGCCTGCGGATTTAGCTTCATCCGCTTTCATTTTTCTTGCGGTATAAGCCAGTTCTCGGGCTAAACCAGGTGCGATTAGCTGAGGCAGGCGTTGTAATGTACCTAAATCTGCCGTCATCCCTAATTCAGTCTCTTTAATCGTAAAAAACGCATCTTCTGTGCAATAACGCATATCGGCAGCACAAACGAGGTCGAGTGCCCCCCCTATGCAACCACCTTGAATAGCGCATAACACAGGGATTCGAATCTCTTCCAATACAGAAAAACACTGCTGCAGTTGAGTCACCAAACGCCTCATCGCTTCAGCTCTACGACCCGCTTCGCCATTAAACATCTGCGGATCAGGCTGGGTAAAAACCTCTAGATCCATTCCCGCACAAAAATGTTTGCCTGTAGACGAAATAATCAGAACTCGGGCTTCACCTTCAGCATCTAATGCCTGAACAGCCTGAGGAAACTCCGACCAAAATGCTCGGTTCATGGAGTTATATGCTTCCGGCCTATTAAGCTTTATCTGTGCTATATGATTCTCAACACTCAACGTGAAGGTTTCGTAACTCATGGGATATCCATTTCTGTTTAATTAAACGGTTTATTGCCTGATTGCACTCACATTAAAAGCATAATCTAGACACTGTCTAGTTCACTAAGATAGTAATCAATTTTGACACTGTCAAGATTGATTGATAAATTGCCCCCATGACTGAGACAAAAAAGCCCTATCACCACGGTGATTTAAGAGAGAAATTATTAAGTGCCGCTACAAATCTAATCGCAGATGGCGGTGTAGATAATCTATCTATTCGCAAATTAGCGGATAAAGTGGGCGTATCCAGAACAGCCCCCTATCATCACTTTAAAGATAAAAACGAGCTGCTCTGCGCTATAGCGGAACAAGGATTTTATCAGCAAGATCAAATTGTTAGAGCTATATCAACACAAAAAACAGATTTACCTGCCGCTGAACTTTTTGAAGAGTACGTACTCACCTATATACGTTTTGCGAATGAAAACAGTGAAACCTACGACTTGATGTATGGACGCGATATATGGAAAGCAGGGCAACCAACAGAATCATTAAAAGCGATCTCAAAAAACTGTTTTAAACTCTGGCTAGAATGGATCACCGTTCTGCAAGCAGAAGGGGTTTTCGAGTCAAACCATCCTCCTTTGCGAATAGCTCAATCAAG
Organism: Neptuniibacter sp. 1_MG-2023; assembly: GCF_030547185.1. Classification (GTDB taxonomy): domain Bacteria; phylum Pseudomonadota; class Gammaproteobacteria; order Pseudomonadales; family Balneatricaceae; genus Neptuniibacter. Next base: position 13,228 of record NZ_JAUOQR010000019.1, on the reverse strand, counting down.
TTGGGCTGCTTTACACGGATTATGTCGACTCTTTAATGACGGCGTGTACATCAATCAAGATGATGTAGATGAAATCGCCAAAACAACAGTAGAGATACTGATAAAAAAAACCAGCTAATCATATACAGATAGACATACACTTAATGACACAGATTCAATTTAGTCACGCCAATGGTTTCCCCGGTAGTAGCTACAATTATCTATTTAGCTTACTCCCCGACTACCCCATCAATTATGTTGAAAAGATGGGACATGGCGACTATCCGCTTGATAATGATCTGAAAAATTACGCAGCAGAACTTATTGCAGATATTGAAAAAAATCATAAGGAAGCGGTCGTAGGTATGGGCCATTCTGCAGGTGCGATTGTGACACTCATTGCCGCCTCACTACGTCCTGATCTTTTCAAACATGTTATTTTACTGGACCCTGTTCTTTTCAGTAAACGTAAACGCTATGCGTTAAAACTAGCAAAAAAACTGGGTTTTATCGATAAGATAACCCCCGCAGCACGCGCCAAAAAACGCCGAACCTACTTTAAAGACAGGCCAGCCGCAAAGCTGTATTTTAGCAATAAAGCACTGTTTAAAAAGTTTCACCCACGCTGCTTTGATGACTATATTGAATACGGTTTAGTCGATACAGATCAAGGTGTAGAGCTAAATATATCCCCTGAAGTAGAAGCTGACATTTTCCGTAATGTACTACTTGATGCACCTAAATCTTTAAGACAGGTCAAAGGCACTGTTATTTATGGCGCCAACAGTGACCTTTTCGAAACAAGCGATCGAAAATGGTGGCAACGAAAGTTCCCAAATATGGCGCTAATCAGTTTTGAAGGAGGGCACCTTTTCCCATTTGAAGACCCAGAAGGAACAGCCAACCTATTAAATAAGGTATTAAAGGATCAGTGCTGTTAAGGTTATTTTTCGCCCTAAAACAGCGAACAAGCCCAGCCCTACACGTAAAAATATGGAGTCAACTAAGATGAAAACGATTTTTATCACTACCCTGCTCATGATATTTAGTACCAGCTATGCCGTAGCCAACAGCAGTGAAGTTACCCATGTAGACGTGCGAAAAACAGGAGGAAATTACAATTTCTCTGTCACAATAAAACATGCTGATACGGGCTGGGATCATTATGCAAACAAATGGGAAGTTGTGGGCGATAAAGGTGAAGTTTATGGTACTCGGATACTCCACCACCCTCACGTAAATGAGCAACCATTTACACGCAGCCTGTCTAACGTAAAGATCCCTGCTGGAATTAAATCAGTCATTATTCGCAGTTACGATTCAGTACATGGCTTAGGCGAGAAAGAGTTCCGAGTAGAACTCCCCTAGAACAACCTCAATAGCGTATAATTATCTAAAAACGATAATGCTGATCGCTTATGTCTGAACAAAAAACATTCTTCTCTACTGCTGATGTTGCTATTGTTGCGGAAAAGATTCGTGACGCAAGCCATGAGTATGAAGCCCTATTTACGCACTTAGGCACGCAGATCTATTCGGTCATTGAACCGCTTGAAAACCCATCAGATAAAGTGGACCTCACCCTACAATATATTGCTGACGCCGAAATCGCTTTTGAAAAAAGCTTCCCTACTAATCAGACGATCGCTTGCCATAAAGGCTGCCATCACTGCTGCTACTTCCCTATTCAAACATCACAGCAAGTAGTCAATGATATTGTCGATTATATTCATCACCACTTTAGCGACGATAAGATTCAACAACTAAAAGCCAAACTCATAGACGATATCGCATCACGGCAACCACCCCTATACCGCGCGGCTTGTCCTTTTCTTGATGAAAATAATGCATGTTCTATCTATTCTAAACGTCCCTTGGCCTGTCGCTGGTTTAGCTCACCCGATGCCCAGAACTGCGAAAAATCCGTCAAAGATGGCCGAAATATTGATCAACATCCGGTGAAATCTCGTATTTATCAAGCCGCAAATACCGCCCTATTGGCTGATCAGAAAAGATTAACCGATTCAGATCAACAGCTTGCATTCACCCCTTCCATATTAGCTGCGTTATAATTTTTACTAGTCCCTCCCCATGACGAGCAGCGATCTTTACACTACACTGCCCTATATATTTTGATTAAACACTCGCTGTTCAAAGGATGCGCAGATTATGCAGTTTCAGGACTACCTTACGATTTTGTCCAAACGAGACGGATCAGATCTCTACTTAACCACTGGAGCACCACCTTGTGCAAAGTTCGAAGGTAAGCTGACTCCTCTGAGTAAAGAAGCTTATAAACCGGGTGAAGTTGAACTCATCGCACGCGAATTAATGGATGAGCAACAGCAAGCGGTATTTGAAGATGAGCTAGAGATGAACTTAGCCTACTCCATTCCTAAAGTGGGCCGTTTCCGTATCAATATTTTCCGCCAGCGAAACCAATACTCCATTGTCGCCCGAAATATTAAAACCGACATTCCAAAAATGAGTGACTTAGGGCTGCCTAATGTTCTTAAAGATATCATTATGGAAAAACGTGGGCTGGTATTATTTGTTGGTGCTACAGGTTCAGGTAAATCTACATCTTTAGCCGCCTTGATAGACCACCGCAACCGTAACAGTGGCGGCCATATCATTACCATTGAAGACCCTATAGAGTTTGTTCACAACCATAGAAAATCGTTGATCAACCAACGCGAAGTGGGCGTAGACACACGTAATTTTCACAACGCCCTGAAGAACGCACTCAGACAAGCACCGGATGTTATCTTAATCGGTGAGATTCGCGACCAAGAGACGATGGAACAGTGTTTAACTTATGCTGAAACCGGCCATTTAGCTATATCAACACTGCATGCTAACAATGCTAACCAAGCGATAGATCGTATTATTAACTTCTTCCCTCAAGCGCGTCATAAACAGATATTTCACGACTTAGCGCTTAACCTTAAAGCCATTATTTCCCAGCGCCTCATCCCCACAAAAGAGGGTAAACGCTGTGCCGCAATTGAAGTGATGCTAGGCACATCAACGATCCAAGAACTGATTATGAAGGGTGATATCAAAGAGATTAAAGAGGTGATGTCCTCATCCTCTGAAGCTACAGGGATGCAAACCTTTGATGATTCACTTTATAAGCTTTATAAACAAGAGATAATCACCGAAGAACAGGCCCTGCTCAACTCCGACTCAGCAAACGATATGCGTTTAAAAATGAACCTTGCTGTTGAGGAAGGTGATGATGAAAAAGAAGACACACCACAAGACGAAACATTTGACGAAGAGAATCCGCTCGCAGGAATAAGACTGCTAGATGAGGGCGAAGAGGTCTAAAGTAACAACGAAAAAAGCCCCATCCAATGGATGGGGCAAACAAAGCTATAGAGCAGGGTTGAAAATATACGAATGAAGTCTGAGCCTATAAACGCTCAATTACTGTTGAGATACCTTGTCCCATACCTATACACATAGTCGCTAAGCCTAATGTGCCGTCTTGTTGCTCAAGCACATTCATTAAGGTATTAGTGATACGCGTACCAGAACAACCTAACGGATGCCCTAACGCAATCGCGCCGCCTTTAAGGTTTACTTTCTCTTCCATCTTATCGAGTAGTTTCAACCCTTTAAGAACGGACAAACCTTGCGCCGCAAACGCTTCGTTCAACTCAACATAATCAATATCATCAATGGTAAGACCAGCACGCTTCAAGGCTTTCTGTGTTGCCGGTACGGGGCCATAACCCATAATTGAAGGATCACAACCGGCTACGGCCATACTAACAATACGTGCCCGCGGTTTAAGTCCTAAGGCTTCAGCTTTAGCGGCTGACATCACCAACATCGCTGATGCGCCATCAGAGAAAGCCGAGGAGGTACCCGCAGTCACTGTACCCACTTTAGGTACAAAGACAGGTTTAAGCGCTGCCAACGTTTCTACTGTCGTTTCTGGGCGAATAACTTCATCAGCCTCAAGTAGAGATTTAAAGCCATTCTCATCATGTCCTTCGACGGCCACAATCTCGCTATCCCACATACCATCAAGATGAGCTTGATGGGCTAAACGGTGTGAACGCGCCGCAAATTCATCTTGCATCTCGCGGCTAATACCGTTCATTTTACCCAGCATCTCTGCTGTAACGCCCATCATCATTGCCGCTTTGGCAACTTGCTTAGACATTTGAGGGTTAATATCCACGCCGTGCATAATAGAGACATGCCCCATATGCTCTACACCACCAGCAATAAAGACATCGCCATTACCGGTCATAATGTTCTGAGCAACCGCATGCAACGCCGCCATAGAGGAACCACATAAACGGTTGATCGTTTGCCCTGCAACGGTATGGGGAATACCCGCTAATACCGCCGCGTTACGCGCAATATTAAAACCTTGTTCTTTTGTTTGGTTAACACAACCCCACATCACATCTTCGATATCAGCCGGATTTAATGCATCGTTACGCTCAAGAAGTGCCGTCATCATCGCTGCAGATAATGCCTCTGCACGTACATTACGGAAAGATCCATTTTTTGACTTACCCATTGGGGTACGCACACCGTCAACGATGACTACGTCATTTGGTTTCAAGTTCATTGTCTTACCCCTTAACCTTTAACTTCAGAAAAGTATTTATCGCCAGCGGCGGCCATCTGTTTCATTTTTTCAGTCGGCTGATACAGCGGACCTAAGGCTTCATATTTTTTAGCCATCTCACAGAAACCGGCTAAGCCGATCTGATCAAGGTAATGAAGCGCGCCACCTCGGAAAGGAGGGAAACCTATACCATAAACAAGTCCCATATCAGCTTCTGCTGGGCTTGCCACTATGCCATCTTCCAAACAACGAACCGTTTCAATACAAAGCGGAATCATCATACGTTCAACGATCTCTTCATCACTAAACTCGCGTGTTTCAGAGCTAATACCCGCTAAAAGCGCCGGCACTTCATCATCTACTAACTTCTTAGGCTTACCTTTTCTATCGAGTTCATAGCGATAGAAACCTTTGTTATTTTTCTGGCCAAAACGTTCCAGCTTAAACATGCGATCAATCGCATTTTCACCTTCATGCTGCATACGATCTGGGAAGCCTGCCGCCATAACCGCATCGGCATGATGGGCCGTATCTATACCCACAACATCTAACAGATAAGCAGGGCCCATTGGCCAACCAAAACGCTCCATCACCCGATCTACTTGTTGGAAATCGGCACCATCAGAAATTAAAGCGCTGAAACCACCAAAGTATGGGAAAAGAATACGGTTAACTAAGAAGCCTGGGCAGTCATTAACAACAATAGGAGTTTTACCCATCGCTTTTGCATAAGCGACTGTGCGTGCCACTGCCTCTTCCGAGGTTTTCTCTCCACGGATAACCTCAACTAAAGGCATCAAATGAACAGGGTTAAAGAAGTGCATACCGCAGAAGTTCTCAGGCTTTTTCAACGCAGTAGCTAGATCAGTAATAGAGATCGTTGAGGTATTAGAGGTCAATACCGCTCCTTCAGGTAGATGCCCTTCTACTTCAGCCAAAACCGCTTTCTTCACATTTGGATTTTCTACAACCGCTTCAACTACAAGATCTACGTTAGAGAAATCACCGTAATTCAAGGTTGGTCTAATGCTGTTAAGCACTTGAGCCATTTTAGTGGTGTCCATACGGCCACGAGTGACTTGCTTATTCAGCAGTTTAGTCGCTTCATCTAGACCTAACTGCAAAGCAGCCTCATTGATATCTTTCATCAAAATAGGCGTGCCTTTAGAGGCCGATTGATAAGCAACACCACCACCCATAATACCAGCGCCTAGCACCGCTGCCTGTTTCACTGGCTCGGCTTTGCTTTCAAAACCTTTGCTGACTTTCTTGATATATTGGTCTTTCATAAATAGACCAACAAGCGCCGCACATACTTCCGTTTGAGCAACTTTGACAAAGCCTTTAGCTTCTATTTCTATGGCTTTATCTCGTGGAAGGTTGGCATGCTTTTGAATCGTTTTTAGTACCGCCATTGGCGCTGGGTAGTGCGGACCAGCCTTAGCACCAATCACACCTTTAGCCGACTCAAATGCCATCATCTGTTCAATTTGATTTAACTTGATAGGATTGATTTTCTCATCACGTCGCGCTTGATAATCAAATTTTCCTGCAATACAGCCTTTCAATAGATCTAATGCAGCGTCTTTAACCCGTGAAGTTTCAACAACCGCATCTACCGCACCATCAGTTAGCGCCGCCTTAGCACGTTTTTCACTACCGCCACAGATCCACTCATTAGCATTATCAACACCAATCAAGCGAGGTAAACGAACAGTACCGCCCCAACCTGGATAGATGCCCAATTTAACTTCAGGTAGACCGACCTTAGCCTTGTCGCCCAGCACACGGTAATCGGTGGCTAAACAAAGCTCAAAACCGCCACCTAGAGCTAAACCATTGATCGCCGCAACCGTAGGAACGGACAGGTCCTCAATCTGATTGAATAAACCGTGAATATCTAACAAACCTTGAACCAACTCATCTTCATCGGATGAGAAAAAGCCCATAAATTCCGTGATATCAGCACCGACAATAAAACTATCTTTGGCACTGGAGAAAATCACGCCACGTAGGCCATCAACACCTGAAAGTGTATCAATTGCCGTGCGTAATTCAGCTAATGTACTCTGATCGAGTTTGTTGATTGAATCGCCTTGACGATCAAACACTAGATCGTAGATTCCGTCTTCAATCGACTTTACTTGAATCGCTTGCCCTTCGAAAAGCATCTAAGTTGCTCCGTATTTTTTATTATTAAGCCCTGCGGTTTACGCCAGAGCTGTTTAAAATTAAGTAAAAGCGTTAAAGCTTGCCTTCAAGTTCAGGCACTGCCTCAAACAGATCAGCCACAAGGCCATAATCTGCCACCTGAAAAATAGGTGCTTCTTCATCTTTATTGATAGCGACAATAATTTTTGAATCTTTCATACCCGCTAGATGCTGAATAGCACCAGAGATACCGACAGCGATATATAGATCCGGCGCAACCATTTTCCCGGTCTGACCCACCTGCATATCATTAGGTACAAAGCCTGCATCCACCGCTGCTCGCGAGGCACCAACTGCAGCGCCTAACTTATCCGCTACCTTATTAAGTAACTCAAAGTTTTCGCCATTACCCATACCACGACCACCGGAAATAACGATCGATGCGGCAGTCAACTCTGGGCGTTCACTCTCAGCAATCTCTTCATTAACAAAACGAGAGGTTCCTGCATCACAAACGTCTGATAAGTTCACAACCTCTGCGCTACCACCCGTCCCTTCAACAGGGTCAAATGCGGTACCACGAACCGTCATCACTTTAATTGCATCCGCAGACTTAACCGTTGCTATCGCATTACCCGCATAGATTGGACGCTTAAATGTATCCGCTGACTCAATCGCCATAACATCTGAAAGCTGATTAACATCCAGCAACGCAGCCACACGCGGCAGCACGTTCTTAGCTGTTGTTGTGGACGACCCTAAAATATGGCTATAACTCGCCGCTAAACCCTGCACCAACTTACTCACATTCTCCGCAAGCTGATGCTCATAGGCGTCATTATCAGCCACCAATACCTGTGCAACAGCCGGAATTTGAGCAGCTGCATCCGCAACGGACTGACAACCACTACCCGCAACAAGAAGATGAATATCTCCACCAATCGCTTGCGCAGCACTTAGCGTATTCAGTGTGACTGGCTTTAATTCATTATTATCATGTTCTGCAATGACTAGAATGGTCATAACATTCACCCCTATATCACTTTTGCTTCGTTGCGTAATTTTTCCACCAGCTCATCAACTGAACTCACCTTGATACCCGCTTGACGTTCTGCCGGCGGCTCAACACTTAAAAGTGTTAAATTGCTCGATACAGCAACACCTAACTCATCAGGGGTCAGTAGATCTAAAGGCTTGCGCTTAGCTTTCATAATATTAGGCAGGGAGGCATAACGGGGTTCATTAAGACGAAGATCCGTGGTCACAATCGCAGGCATCTGTAATTCAACCGTTTGCAGACCACCATCGATCTCGCGTGTTACCTGTACTTTGTCACCATCCACGGCAACCTTAGACGCAAAGGTACCCTGCGGACGATCCAGCAATGCTGCCAGCATTTGGCCCGTTTGGTTATTATCAGAGTCAATCGCTTGCTTGCCCAAAATAACCATACCAGGCGCTTCTTTTTCCACGACCTTCGCTAACAATTTAGCAACAGACAAAGAATCTGGCGCATCCTCAGTATCAACACGAATACCACGGTCAGCACCTAAAGCTAATGCGGTACGAATCTGTTCTTCGCAGCTTTTACTACCAATAGAGACAACAACAACTTCGTCAGCCACGCCGGCTTCTTTTAAACGAACGGCTTCTTCTATAGCTATTTCACAGAAAGGATTTAAAGCCATTTTGACATTAGCTAGATCAACATCGCTATTATCGGCTTTAACACGTACTTTGACGTTGTAGTCAATTACACGTTTTACGGCAACCAGTACTTTCATAACCGCCTCTTCTCATTGTTATTCGGCTTTCAGGGCTTTTTAAAAAATGCGCCCTGTAAAGGTTTAGGTTTAGGTATAGCTAAATACTAGTACCTATGCCGAATTCAACAATAACAAAAAGCAGCGACTTCACTGACAAAAATTACCATTAGGCATCAAAAGCCCATTAAATAAGCCTTACAGAGGAGATGTTTTGCAAACAAATACGATCACAAATAACTTACAAACTGTCATTTAAGGGCAAGCAGGCTCTATTAAAGGCAACATAAGAAAGCAGCCACTTCCAGATTGCCGTTTTCAACCGAACCCCCTTTTGTAGGAGCCCAGCCCCCCAGGCGAAAGAACCCCGGAACGAACCCGCAATAAAACTAACCCCTCGGCCAGACACCCGTTCCGAGCATAAAGGCCGGCCTACTACAAACAACGAAGGTCAGAACCTTATTACTCGTATTCGTTAAACTGTAGTAGATTCACATCGATAAGCTGAGAAGAAACAGCAAAAAAAGTACCTAACTTTTCACATAACGTCTGCATCGAAGATGCTTTAAAAGTAGCCCTATTTCAAAACTAAGCGTTTCGCTACCTATATAGACATGGTCTATAGCAAGGTATCTGTCAGGCTGACCCATCCAGTAGATCAAAGAATAAAAGTCGAGCGCTTTTCATGGTAGCGTATACTAAGAAAATCAATCGGACTGCCATTATTTGATGCGTTGAACATAGGGCTCATATGAATTCTTTAATTTCGTTAGACCGTCTCCGATTTCTATTCAACCGTTTTAGTGAAAGGCTATGGGTGCGCCCATTGGCGGTCTGCTTTTTATCCATTGCAGCGGTCTTTGCAGCGAAATTTATAGATGGCTCCGCTGTGGCGAATCAAATGCCTTCTATTGCTCAAGATTCGGTTGAAACTTTACTTTCACTGCTCGCATCCAGCATGTTGGTAATCGCCACCTTTTCGGTGGGTTCGATGGTATCGGCATACGCCGCTGCCAGCAGCTCCGCTACCCCTCGCGCTTTCTCTTTAGTGGTTGCTGATGACGTATCCCAGAATGCTCTTTCAACCTTTGTTGGGGCATTTATTTTTAGTGTGGTTGCTCTAACTGCAGTAAAAAATGCATTCTATAACGAGGCCGGCTTATTCATCCTTTTTGTGCTTACCGCCATTGTGTTCGCAGTAGTGATTCTGACTTTTGTCCGCTGGGTCGATAATATCGCGCGGCTGGGACGGGTGGGATCGACCATTGAAAAAGTTGAAAAGGCAACGGAAAACGCTTTTATTAGACGACGAGATAAACCTAGGCTGGGTGGCATATCAATATCAGATATTACCAGCGAAGGAGTAGATGTTTTCTCACCAACGATTGGTTATGTGCAGCATATTGATATGGCTGCCCTTCAGGATTGGGCACAACGTGTTGATGCACATATCGTAGTATCAGCATTACCCGGAACACTCACTACAGCCGATAAACCTCTAGCGTCGGTGCATATGTCATCATCTGCGTTGTCCAACGTAGATTGCACGGGCCTTATTAAATCATTCCACATTGGCAACGACCGTACGTTTGAAGATGATCCTCGGTTTGGCTTAGTCACGTTATCAGAAATTGCAGCGCGTGCTTTATCTCCTGCCGTCAACGATCCAGGAACAGCGATAAAGGTAACGGGGTCGCTGGTACGTTTAATTTCGCTCATTGATCAACCCGAGCAACCCGAGCAACCAGAAAGCAAACCTAAATATGACCGCGTAGCCGTTCCAGAGGTTGCCTTGCAGGATATGTTCGATGATGCTTTTACGGCTATAGCACGCGATGGTGCGGGTATCATAGAGGTATGTATTCGTTTACAAAAAGCGCTGGCCTCTCTTGAGTCCCTTAACAACAAGGAAATAAAAAAAGCGGCCCAATATCACCGACGTTTAGCCCTGAAACGGGCATGTAATGTACTTGATATAGAAGAGGATTTAATCGCTATTAAAAAAGCCGCACGCGAAGATAAGTCGATGTGACATTCAGATATGGATTAAGACAGAGCAGGCCTAACAGATGACAGTTATACTCACTTTTTTTACAACCTTAGCCTGTATAGTGACGCTACTTCCCTTTTCACGGCACCCCCACTGGGCCATCAGGGGAATGGACTTTCCTCGCCTACAATTTGCTATTTTTATAGCGGTTTTATTGATAGCCAATTTTGTTTTTTTTAATAAACAATCCCCATTAACCTGGTTTGTAATCTCAATAACTGCACTTTGCTTGGCCTGGCAGTTATGGTGGATATTACCTTATACACGTTTATGGCCCCATGAAGTAAAAGAGACTAAGGAGAGCAACCCTGATAAGCAAATCAGTATTATGACGGCTAATGTTCTAACGCCTAACCGAAAGGTAGATAAGCTCATTCAGTTAGTTCAAACGCATAAACCCGATGTGCTTGTAACACTCGAGTCTGATCAGTGGTGGGAAGATCAACTCAAGGTAGTGGAAACGGATATGCCGCACAGCATAAAATGCCCACTGGATAACCTTTACGGCATGCATGTGTTTTCAAGGTTGCCCTTAAGTAACCAAGAAATAGCTTACTTGGTCGAGAAAGAGGTTCCGTCCATACACACCACCTTAACTTTAGACTCAGGTGATAAAGTCCGCATGCACTTTATGCATCCTGCCCCTCCTAGCCCTACCGAAAATCCACAATCAGCAGAACGGGATGCTGAATTAATCATTGTGGCTAAAAGTGTTGCTAAAAGTAATCAACCTATCATCGTAACAGGGGATCTTAATGACGTGGCTTGGTCTGCGACAACCCGTCTATTCCGTAAAATAAGCGGTCTGTTAGATCCGCGAGTCGGTCGCGGTATGCTAAACACGTTTCATGCGGACTTTCCTTTTCTACGTTGGCCTTTAGATCATCTATTTCATAGCCAGCACTTTACCCTAAACTCCATTAAGCGTTTACCGCCAATCGGTTCTGATCATTTTGCTTTACTAACTAAATTAACGCTCTCGCCTACAGTAGGGGCTGACCAAGCGGGGTTAGATTCTAATGCGTCTGATCACAACTGGGCAAAAGAAATAACCGAAAACCAAGGAGCAAGCACAACGGATGTTCCACAAGTAGGCGAATAATAAATAGGGGAAGCCAACGACAATATACCTTCTATACCATACCTAATTTAACGAACCTGCCACTTCAAGCTCAGGCCTTATCCTTTTGTTAAAAAATAACAATTTGTCCACAAAAGTGAGCTATCTTGTTCGATAACTTTAGATATTTAAAAGCAGAGTACTGGTTATTATTAACAGCGTAGCAACGAAAACACAGAAAAATAATATAATAACAAGCAAGACCTCCCTTTAGGCGCTCACCCTTTGCCCAATGAGAATAAAAGCGAAAGGCTGACGCACCTAAGCCTGACCCTATAAATCGTTTAGGATTTAAAAATTACCTTTTCGTGCAAAGCTATTGTTTCTCTACAATATTTGTATGGATATACAATATATTTTTAGCCTTACACTATTTATGCTGGTTTACAGCGCTTCTTATCCAAAATGATGCTTGTATTGCAGCCATGCTTAAGTTAAAAATAGTTATAAATCAGACAGATGGATGTCTGGCATGGGTAGATACACGGACCCCCGTATATCAATTGTTAATGCGCATGCTCGTTTTGTCACGGAAGAGTTCGATTTAATTCTTTAGTTTCTCCTTCCTTTTCAAATAATTACATCTATTTTTAATCAATAGCGGTGTGGATAGATACACGGACCCCCGTATATACAAATGTTATATTTCTAGAAGACTATATGAGTGAGCCTAAAGATATTTATAAATTTCGGATGATGAGTATCAATTCTTTATCCTCCATATCTTCAAGTAAGATTTGGTTTTCATCTAAGAAAAATTTAAATGACCCATTTGAAGGGTACATGAACGTGGTTGCTCCTAAAAATGAAGGAGAGAAAGTCGCTCAATATATAGATCTAGGAAAAAGTATTGTTCAAAAACAATCAGGTTTAGCTCCAGCTCAAGTGGAGCGAGTAATAATGGAGCGGTACTTATCAAGCCCAGTTGAATTTATGGACTTCGTTGAAAGTAGTATTTCTGAGCATGAGAGAAGCTTAATTGAATACCAAGAGAAGCTCGGTATATTTTCTACCTCTTCGGACATACCTGGAAACCTACAGACACAAGTGGCTAATATGCTCATGTGGTCACACTATGGAGATGAGTTCAAAGGGTTTTGTATTAAATACGATCACCGTAAGCTTTACGAATCATTACAACAACTTAATTCAGGGGTAAAGTTTGCGTGGTGTAAAGTTAATTATATAAAAACGCCACATTCTGTAAGTTTCTTAGATAGCCTAAGCGATGATACGTTAGATTTTTTGAAGAGTATTCAGTACAAACACGAGCAATGGGGGTACGAATGTGAAATACGTGTTGTTGCTAACGAAACTGGGTTGTTCAGTTATTCTCCTGAGGCTATTACTGGCGTATATATTGGTGAGAAAATGCCCGAGGAACAAAAAGAATTATTGATTACGGTTGTTTCGAAGACATTACCTAACTGTGACATTTTTAGCGTTAGTATGGCCAAAAATACGACTGAATATGCAATTCAAATCAACAAAATATAATCGGGTAGCCGAGGGTCTCTAACCCTCAGCCCCCACAACACCCTGCATGCGGATCCGCACAGGGCGTTTCACTG
>NZ_JAUOQR010000018.1 GCF_030547185.1 Neptuniibacter sp. 1_MG-2023 | reverse complement strand
GGACGGCGAATTATAGACACTTCCCAAACAAGGTCAACAGGCAAAACTAAAAAACTGCAAAATAAAGGCAAAAAAGCACCTTAGCGAAGAATCTTGTTCAAACAATAAACAAAATATTCAATTCGATAAGGTATATCGCAAATAAATCAGCTCAGCTAATATACTCCGGTACCCTAACCCCCAACCTAGCCCAGCCCAAAAACATACAAAAGAAGCTATAAATAGATTTGCCCTAACCGCCGATCACAATTACAGTTTAAGCATATATAAAGCCCTTAATTGAGGTTATACATGTACAAAATACCCTCCCTGCCTACAAACAAGACAAAACCTCAAGCTATTGCAATTTTAACCAGTGGCGGAGACTCTCCAGGAATGAATCCTGCCATTCGGGGCGTTGTTCGTGCAGCCCTGCATAAAGGTATAAAAGTTTACGGTATTAACAAGGGATACAGCGGTTTAATTATTGGGGATATGGTGGAAATGGATTCCGCATCCGTTACTAACATTGTTCAACGCGGAGGGACCTTATTAAAAAGTGATCGCTGCTTAGCATTTAAAGACCCAACTGTCCGCCATCAAGCAGCCCTTGTATTAAAAGAAAAAAATATCGATGCGTTAGTTGTAATTGGTGGCGATGGATCTCTTACCGGCGCTCACTTACTAACACAAGAAAACAACATCAAAGTGATCGGGCTACCAGGCACTATTGATAATGATATTTATGGAACAGATGACACTATAGGATTCGACACAGCAGTTAATACAGCTTTAGATGCAATCGACAAAATACGCGACACGGCTCTCTCACACGAAAGCCTCTTTTTAGTCGAGGTCATGGGACGAAATTCAGGCTTCATCGCCACACATGTAGGTATCGCCTGTGGTGCAGAAATGGTTGTTGTACCCGAATATGAAATCAAGCCTGAGACCATTTGCTTTCAGCTAGCCAATAACCGTCTACTTGGCAAAGGGGCTAGCGGTATTATTGTTGTTGCTGAAGGACAAACGCCTGGGCTAACAACCCACTTAGCCAACGTATTAGCTCAACATAAATTAGAAGCGAAAGTATGCATATTAGGCCACATACAACGAGGTGGTAGCCCGTCCGGCCATGACCGCGTGCTAGCATCTTGTCTTGGTTCAACTGCCGTTAATTATCTATGCGCAGGCTATAATGATGTAATGATTGGAGTACGAGATAACGCCATAACAGAGACTCCATTAAAAGATATTATCGAAAAAAACAAAAAGCTCGATGATACGTTTTTTGAATTAGCCTTACTTCTGCATAAATGATCGCTGGCTATATGATCACCACTCCAACAACCCTCTAAGTTTATAATAGCCTCCTTATGAAGATAATTATTCGGTCTATAGAAAAACAGTATCAGCAACTACTTGATCAATCCCAACTATCACCGGACCTTGCACAAACAGAGGTTGTTAAACAACTCCAGCAGCAACTAAACCACCTTTCTCATTTCGAACTATCCAAACCGATAAAGTGGGGTAAAAGATGGTTCGACAAACCGCCTTCTAGCCTTGGGATTTATATCTGGGGGCCTGTAGGTCGAGGCAAAACAATGCTAATGGATCTATTTTGCCAATGCCTAGCACCAAAGACATATATTAGACTCCATTTTCATCGCTTCATGGTGATGATCCACCAGCAACTATTCTTACATTCAGGAAAACCCGATCCTTTAGCTCATATTGCCAACGAATTAAGTCTTAAATACAAGGTAATATGCTTCGATGAGTTTTTTGTCTCTGACATTGGTGATGCCATGTTATTAGGACGGCTTTATCAGGCTCTGTTCTCCAAAGGGGTCACCATTATCAGCACATCAAATATAGAACCCGATGATCTATACTCAGACGGCCTTCACCGTGATCGATTCCTGCCCACGATCAAATTAATCAAGGACAATATGCAGGTCATTCCTCTAGATAATGGCAACGACCATCGTCTCAATTATCTAGCTTCAAACCCAGCTTATTTTATTCAAGATAACCAAGCCTTAAAAAAGATCTATTACAAACTAACCCAGCACGAGGCACAACCTAACAGCAACAGCGTCACACTCTGCGGGCGAAAAATTAACTGTATAGCTAGAGACGATTCTGTAATTTGGTTTGATTTTGCCGAACTCTGTGAGGGCCCAAGATCAGCACGAGATTATATTGAACTCGCCTCAAATTATTCGCACCTAATTTTGAGTAACGTTCCACGTTTTCAAGGCCAAAGCAAAGAGCAGATAAAAGCGAGAGGAACGGAAGATAGTTATGGCTTATTTAACACCACCGGCTTAAGAAAGGTCGTGCAAAGCAATCATGATGATCCAGCAAGACGCTTTATCAGCCTAGTTGATGAGCTTTATGACTGTAGAGTAAATTTATATCTCAGCGCAGAAGACACTGCAGAGCAACTCTACAAGGGAGTTCTATTAAAAAAACCATTCAAGAGAACACTCAGTCGCTTACATGAAATGTCTTCCACCGCCTATCAAGCAACACCCTCTTACGCCGTTAGCGAACGTAAGGATTACTCTTAATCTCAACACCCAATGTTGAGCGCGGGCCATGACCAGGAATAAACTCGACAGATTCACCTAAAGGAAACAGCTTCATTTTGATAGAATCGATCAGCTCTTGATGATTACCTTTAGGAAAATCAGTTCGACCAATAGAGCCATGGAATATTACATCTCCAACCAATGCCATCTGATCTTTCTCATTATAAAAAACAACATGACCTGGAGTATGTCCGGGACAGTGGATTACCTGAAAAACACCACCACCAACCTTGACCTCATCTCCATCATCCAACCATCGATCAGGCGTAAAAGAGTCACAATGTGGAAAATTAAACATTGAGCATTGCTGCGACATCCCTTCTATCCAAAAAAGGTCACCTTTATGAGGCCCCTCAATAGGGAGACCTTTATTAGCCGATAACTCAGCAGTGCCACCAGCATGATCTATATGGGCATGAGTGAGCATGATTTTTTCCACCAGCACACCCTCCTCCTCAACAGCCGCCAGTATCTGATCTAAATCACCACCGGGGTCAACAATCGCTGCTTTTTTTGTATGCTCGCACCACACTAGAGTGCAGTTTTGCTGGAAAGGCGTTACAGGAATAGTCCGATATTTCATACTCATCTCTAATGTAAATGCGCGACAAAGGCTTATTATATCAGCGGATATAGCTTAAAAGACAAGATCTAAGGATCTCTCTCGCCACTATTCATAAAATATTTATCCCTACGCGAGAGAAATACAACACCGCTACAGTAGAAAAGGGCATAATGAATAATTAATACAAAGACTTGTTTTTTATCACCTTTCTATTCAAAGTTAACATATGAGCATCAAATAGAGTGGCTATTATGAAAAAGCATAAACATGAAGCAGAACTAGTCAAGGAAGCACTTCGCATCGGCTCAATTTACATAGAAAAGCGAGGTGCGGGCCAATTTGAATCTACAGATAGCGCATCAAATAAAATTACTGCCATTTATAGATTATTAGTACAAGATGGACTCATTCAACCGCTAGCCAAAGGCCAAGACAACGAAATTAACATGAGACATAAGCTGGCACTCTGGATCGAGAGACAACTTCCAGCAGAACACCCTTTAAAACAGAAATAGTAAACCTCTCTTTCGGTAGCCCAGCCATCCCTAAGGATCTGTGACTTTGCGTCCTAAGATTACTCTAAGTTTGCCGTTATCGAGAGAGGATCTATTCGCTGGAACAAGACTTAAAATACCTCTACACTTGATTAACTAACCAAATGTTCAGGTTTTATTAAGCCTTCTACAAGGTTAGCAGAGTTACAAAATTTTGCTAAATAAAGATTTCAAATGAATGACAAAAACTAGACTAATAACCTAAGCACAACCTTTGCCATCCATTAGTAATCAATACTAATATTCACAGACAACTAAATAAGTGACCGAACAAAGGCCAAACGCTAATGAATCATCCGACAAACGAGCCGTCTCCAAGTAATCGCAACGATTTTTTAGAATGTCTACGCTTAATTGAACGTCTTCATCGACGAATCTTAGATATTCTAAAATTCAGACTTGAAGCTCTCGGGTATACGGATATCAACAGTGTACAAGCACTTCTTCTACATAATATCGCTGACCGCGAGATGACCGCAGGCGAACTACGTACACGCGGTTACTATTTAGGCTCAAATGTTTCGTATAATCTGAAAAAAATGGTCAGCAACGGATACATAACTCAAGAACGTTCAGAGCATGATCTACGCTCAATCCGCATAAAACTAAGCCCTAAAGGCCTAAATATACATACTCTAATTTCTGAACTTTTCGATCAGCAACTTGAATTAATCAATGCCGAGCAGGTGTTACAAGGGGGCGACTTTAACCCACTACGTGAACAGCTCCGCCATTTAGAGACTTTTTGGGATCAGCAAGTTAGTTGTTACTAGCCTCTTTCTCTTTCTGGGCCTCAAGATACTGCTCATCTAATTGTCCATATTGACGCTTATATGCTTCAGGATCTGAGCGCCATAAACGATACAACTTACGATCATTTGCAGCTAAAGGCGGTGGAATTTCTTTTCTGCGACGGAAAGCATTCAACGTCACCACGCCAAATGCAAAAACAATCATACATCCGACTGCGATATAGCTTACCCATTCATCTGACACATCATTCTCCAAAAACATCTTCAAAATGACACAAAAAAAGCCGCTAAAGTAGCGGCTTTTTAATAGTGCTACTCAACTATACCTTATGATAAATTTCAGCACCTGAATCTTTAAATTCAGCTGATTTCTCCTGCATCCCTTGTTCAGCTTGTGCATTAATCGCTGCAACCTGCTCAGCATCTAACTCACGAACCTCTTGAGATATTTTCATAGAACAGAATTTAGGACCACACATCGAACAAAAGTGAGCGACTTTAGCCGACTCCTTCGGTAAGGTTTCATCGTGATAAGCACGTGCAGTATCAGGATCAAGACCTATATTAAACTGATCTTCCCAACGGAATTCGAAACGTGCTTTAGACATCGCATTATCACGAATTTGAGCACCAGGATGACCTTTTGCAAGATCCGCAGCATGTGCAGCGATCTTATAGGTAATAATACCTTCTTTCACATCATCTTTATTCGGAAGACCCAAATGCTCTTTTGGTGTTACATAACAAAGCATTGCACAGCCATACCAACCAATTATTGCAGCGCCAATACCTGATGTAATGTGGTCATAGCCCGGTGCAATATCAGTCGTCAACGGACCTAAGGTATAAAATGGCGCTTCATGACACTCAGTTAGCTGCTTATCCATATTCTCTTTGATCATATGCATAGGTACATGCCCAGGCCCCTCGATCATAACCTGTACATCATGTTTCCAAGCAATCTTAGTCAACTCGCCTAAGGTCTCTAGCTCAGCAAATTGTGCTTCATCATTGGCATCGTAAACAGAACCTGGGCGCAGACCATCGCCTAATGAGAAAGAGACGTCATAAGCCTTACAGATCTCACAGATATCT
Organism: Neptuniibacter sp. 1_MG-2023; assembly: GCF_030547185.1. Lineage (GTDB taxonomy): Bacteria > Pseudomonadota > Gammaproteobacteria > Pseudomonadales > Balneatricaceae > Neptuniibacter. Next base: position 32,580 of record NZ_JAUOQR010000018.1, on the reverse strand, counting down.
TCGAAATGAGTGTAAAGGAAGTTTTCTTGATGGTGAGCTAAGCACCATTTCGCCATGATAGAACCACCACGGGAAACAATACCCGTCATACGTTTAGCGGTCATTGGTACATAGCGTAGCAATACACCAGCATGAATTGTGAAATAATCCACACCCTGCTCAGCTTGCTCAATCAAAGTATCTTTAAAGACTTCCCAGTCTAGATCTTCAGCAACACCATTTACTTTTTCTAGCGCCTGATAAATAGGCACTGTACCAATAGGTACCGGCGAATTACGCATGATCCATTCACGGGTCTCATGGATATTCTTACCTGTAGAAAGATCCATAATGGTATCCGCGCCCCAGCGCGTACCCCATGTCATTTTCTCTACTTCCTCTTCAATCGAAGAGCTCACCGCAGAGTTACCAATATTGCCATTAATTTTGACAAGGAAGTTACGGCCAATAATCATCGGCTCCACTTCTGGATGGTTAATATTGGCAGGAATAATTGCGCGGCCTTCCGCCACTTCTTGACGAACAAACTCCGGAGTTATTTCATCCGGTAAATTTGCGCCAAAATTAAACCCTGGATGCTGTTCAGCAACAACATTACCCTCAGCCCGCGCTTTCGCTAACTTCATATTCTCGCGAATCGCTATATATTCCATCTCAGGCGTAATAATACCTTGGCGTGCATAATGCAGCTGGGTAACATTCTTACCCTCTTGCGCGCGTAACGGCTTACGCGTCAATTCAAAACGTAGTTCATCTAAACGCAGATCCGCAGCACGAACACGACCATACTGAGAGGTAAGCTTATCAAGCTCACAAGTATCCCCACGCTCTAAAATCCACTGCTCACGTACAGGCGCTAACCCTTTACGTACATCAATCACTACATCCGGGTCAGTATAGGGACCGGATGTGTCATAAACATACAAAGGATCATTTTTCTCTCCCCCCATATCCGTTGGCGTATCATCCAGCGTAATTTCACGCATAGGTACACGAATATCTGGACGCGAGCCTTCAACGTAGACCTTTCTAGATTTAGGAAACGGCTGCACCGAATCACGGTCAACCTGTGCTGTCTGGCTCAATGCCTGACTCTGCGGTTCTACTTGCTTATTATCTTCCATCATCCAACCTGTCATTATTGTTTTTTCACAGCACAAGTAGCGATTGCTACCAGATATTGTGGAAGTGATTAACTGGGCCGTGTCCTGCACCCACGTTCAACTGATCAGCCGCTTTAATCGCCGCTGTAATGTATTCTTTTGCTCTTGTGACCGATTCCACAATGGAACAGCCTTGCGCTAAATACGCCGTAACGGCTGACGCTAAAGTACAACCTGTACCATGAGTATTTTTGGTTGCTATACGCACACTTGGAAATTCAGTAAACGTAGTACCATCGAATAAAATATCTGGAGAAGACTCGCCTTCAAGATGGCCGCCTTTTAAAAGTACATTTTGAACGCCTAAAGCATGTACTTGGACAGCCATTTCACGCATACCCTGAATAGATACTGGTTCATCTACACCCAATAAAGCTGCAGCCTCTGGAAGGTTTGGTGTAATCACATAGGTTAAAGGTATCAGCTTATCGATCAACACCTCTACCGCATCAGGAGACAGTAAAGCGTTACCACTTTTTGATATCATCACCGGATCAACAACTAACCTCACATTATCAATACCTGATAAAAACTGAGCCACCCGATCAACCATCTCTGCACTGCCTAACATACCGGTTTTAACAGCATGGATTTGAATATCAGCAAAAACAGTCTCTAACTGCAGAGACACAAAATCAGGCGTAACAGGATAAATACCCGCGACACATTGGGTATTCTGGGCAGTCAATGCTGTTATTACAGAAGCGCCATAAACACCCAGGGCTGAAAAGGTTTTCAAGTCAGCTTGTATACCTGCCCCTCCGCCAGAATCGGAACCAGCGATGGTTAATACATTAGGTATTTTAGGTGTGTTAACAGACATGACTAACCTCAATTATCATACTGAGGCCAGAAAAGTTATTGAATTGATTTGAAATTATCAACATCTGGGTTTCCTACGCCGGAATAAACCGGATCAGGTTCAACGGGTATAGTCTCAGCCCTATAGGGCACCCCGACCAAAAACAGCCATTAGTTTAAGTTCCCTCCCCCCTTATGTCCAGTAAACAGAAAAAAACCTCATGACTAGCCAAAATCTAAGATGCAGGTTCAAATAAAAGAAACATTACTACCTTCTATTGAAAGGCTCTTAATTCAGAGATCAACTATTACAGGGCCTCAACTGGATAAATAGTAAACAGATAAAATATCAGGGCGATCCATTAGAAATAACCTTCTTAGCTTCCATCAAAAGACAGAAACCCGCAAAAAAACCGCTTCGACAGATTTAAACAACCGTTTTATTCACAATTCAAACCGAAAACATCCATTAGCTTAGCTAAACCAGAAAATTAGGAATTTTTCTTATATCAATACTCCCCGTAAAGGGCATAATTGAATACGTGGATCTCCTGTTCATGGAACGAATACGAAGGATGGCCTCGAGAAGCGGAAAGGAAGGCATGACGCCCTAGGATTTTTTACCGCAAGGATTATGGAAGCCAATAGAGGGGATTCTTCAAGGAATGAAGTATCCCCTTACCTCCCTCCTTATACATATCTAAATTTAACTAAGCACTAATCTCTGAAAGCTATATTACCTACAGCTAAACACATCTATAAAAGATTAATGGCGGTTTTTTTTACAGATCTTACTTAACGAGAAGCTGTAACGCTATATGAGCTATTCCAAGCATCATCTACAACCGACTGAACCGTTCGATTACAACCGGCTGCAATCCATTCAGCTAAAATAGTCGCCAAATCAGGAAACACTTTAGGTTCAGGCATAGGTAAAGCTAACCACTGAGCAAGCCGCTCGGATTGCAAACTATCAATAACAATCCCTAACCCTAAATATTCGAGTATCTCAGCATTAGACTCCTGCTCAGCCTGCCCGACCTGCGGCAGCGTCAGGATTTTTTTACCGTACTGAATCGCCTCACTCAACAAACCAAAGCCTGAATTACAAATCACCCCCGAACAGTCCGATAAGTCACGGTGAAATCCATCACGCGAAAAAGGCCGAACGTGCATATTCCCATCATCTGTCGCTTTATCAACCCGCGCATAGACAAAGAATTCGTACTCGGTATACAGCTGCAACGCCCGACAAATTTGATCTACATTATCATGTGGTAAATAGACAACGACTTTATTGTCACTCTTAACGGGATCGAACAACGGTGCTTGAATCAACGGCGGGCAGATTGCATGGTTAAAATGGTGCCAATGAATACCAACAGACACTTTAGCAGGTGCAAAGCTTTTGATTTGATGTCTAAAAATAAAGCCTGTTTTTGAATCAGGCAAAGCATGCAAAAAAGCATATTGGTGAGCTATGCCCACACTAGGAACCCCCTTGAGTTTTGCCGCCCAAGCGGTCACAGGCTCAAAATCAGTGATCACTAAATCATATTGATCCAGATTCAGAGCAAAAATATCTCTGACCAATTTTATTGGATTATTACCTGTGAAGGTTTTCCATTGATTAACTTTACTTCCTTCCATATAGAAGGTTAGACCTTGTCGGCACTGGTAAGCACCAAAGGGTTCCATATTAAACAACTCTTCAGGATCCCGACCACTGAACAAATAATCAACATCCACCCCTGCTTTCTCTAACGCAGGAGCCATCACCCTTGCTCGTGTGATATGACCATTACCTGTCGCTTGAACACCATATAAAACTTTCATATTTTAGAGCACAACCAACGCAGGCAAAAAACTTAATGCAAACGTTGCGCTGCACAAACCTAAAACAGCACCCGCTAAAATATCAGTAGGATAATGCACGCCTAACAATATACGGGAAACACCCACCATTAAGGCACAACCATAGGCGAACTCAGCATAGGCAGGGTAGAAATTAGCAATAAGCGCGGCAAAAACAAAGGCGGCTGCGGAATGACCTGAAGGAAAACTAAATTTATCAGAAGGTACTATATAAGCCTCAATAGGAAGGGACTCACAAGGACGATCTCGCTTAATAGTGTTTTTAAGTATTAAATACAGAGGCAATTCGATTAAGTAAGCAAACAACCCTGCAATTAGAAAAACGAGTCCAGATACAGACTCGAAGATTGCAAGAAAAACACCCACCAGCAAATAAAAGCCACCATCACCTAAACGAGAAATTTGACGGCTAATTAAGGCCATTTGAGGTGCTTTAGGTAACCCTAAACACCAATTAAATGCCAAAAGATCAAACGCGGTTAGAAACTTCATAGCACTCATATTCGGAGTTCTCCAAGTACTCTAGTCATACTTGAAGATAATGAGCAACTAAGGTGACATTCCGATGAATGAGTATTTACATTTTTATGACAGCGACAAATTAAAGAACAGCGTCTGCCATCTCTTTCGAAAACTGCTTTTCAAACCACTGAGCCGCCATCTCAACAATAAGTTTAGGTTTCATTAATGGCACCATATGCCCTTCATTATCAACAACCAACAGTTCCAATGGCTGATCGCAGTAACTCATCACACGCCGTGAATAACTGAGCGGCAACACCTCGTCTTGATCTCCATGCAAAATAGCAGAAGAAAAATCAAACTTTTTGCTAACAATATTACAACGGTAATTAAATAAGCTAGAAAGAGTACGGAGCGGATAATCAAAAACAATCAAAGGATCATTGTTGATTTCTTGTGCGGCCGGATGACCTTTTAGCAACTGCTCGAAATCCACAAAGTTTTTAAGAGGGACCTTATAAGTAGGCATCATTAGAGAGGAAGCCCATGTCCAATTCCAGCCCATGCGATAGCCCATATCAGGCGCTATATCAGGCACTAATAAAGTGCCACATAGAACAGCAGAAAGGCGATCATCCTGTTCTGCCGCAGCCATCGCAAGCAAAGCACCTATAGAATAGCCATAAATACCAAACGGCCCTTCAAAACGCTGCTGAAGTACATCAAGCACTTCCGATACGGCGTCACACATCTGCTCAACGGTGTAATCACCTCGAGAACCCGCCGAATATCCATGCCCTAAAGGGTCGATGCCGACCACATTAAAACCTTTTTTAGACAACCCCGACAACAACTCGGCGTAAAGCTCACAATACGTGCCGATGCCCGGTAGAAAAACAATCGTGGGCGCATCAGGAGAAAATTCATACAATTCACAGTGAATCGCTTTTTCTCCTACACAAAACGCTGTTCGATCTTGTAAGTAGGATTCAATATTTAGTTTCTTTCGCAGGTTAGCGCGAAATACACAATCTTCTTGTGATAAAACTGGAGGTCTGATCTGTACTGTCATAAATAATCTCTGGTTATGTCTGGCAATGCTTACAAAAAACGGTAGAGCGTTGCCCTAATCGCACTTCAGTCAAAGGAGCTAAACAATTAACACAAGGCTCCCCTTTACGGCCATATGCATGTAGTTTTTGCTGAAAATACCCCGGCTTACCATCGCCTCCAACAAAATCTTTCAGCGTAGTGCCCCCTTGCTGTATTGCGGCGGCCAGTACGCCTTTAATCTCATCAACCAATATCAGCAACCGCCTCTTAGAAATCTTTCCTGCAGATCTTCGCGGGTCTATACCACTTATAAAAAGCGCTTCCGTAGCATATATATTCCCTACACCCACTACGACCTTACTATCCATAATTAACGACTTAATCGCCACTTTTTTACCCGCACAACAGCTAGCTAAATAATCAACATTAAACGCTTCACTCAAAGGCTCTGGACCCAGTTTATAAAGCAATTCATGGTGCTCACCTTCTGGCTGCCATAAAACAGAACCAAAACGGCGCGGATCAGTCAGCCGAAGAATTTGACTATTAGTAAAGCAAAAATCTACATGATCATGCTTTTGCGGTATTTTATCTTTATCTACAATCCGCAGACTTCCAGACATCCCTAAATGAAGCATCACCTGCCCACCATCAACGCAAACAAGAATGTATTTCCCTCGACGAACAACATCAACTACCGTTTTCCCTTCTATTTTTTCAGCAAGGAAATCAGGTACTGGCCATCTTAAATTCGGGTTTCTCACATTCAAGGCAATCAATCTCTCCCCCTTAATATGAGGGCGAATACCACGGCAGGTTGTTTCTACTTCAGGCAATTCAGGCATGAATACAACTAATTTAAATAAATAGATAAAGAAAAAGCACTACCAGATTAACACAAAAACAAGTAATTAAATGCTTCAGCTAATCCACAGCACAAAAACGGCGTGGTAAACTCCGCCTTAACTTAACAAGCTCATTTATTAGGCAGTCTCAATAGCTTATGGATTTTATCTGGATACTTTTTGCATTTGTCTGCGGCTACACGCTACGTTTAATCGAAATGCCACCACTAATCGGCTATCTTTTTGCCGGTTTTTTCCTCAATTTCCTTGGCATAGAGCCTGTTGATAGCTTAGATAGCTTAGCAGACCTGGGCATAACGTTAATGCTCTTCACTATAGGTTTGAAATTAAACATAAAAGACCTACTCAGAAAAGAAGTCTGGGCAAGCAGCCTGTCACATATGAGCCTATGGACTCTATTGATCGGATTGCTATTTTTATTACTGTCTATCATGTCGGCTCCATTCTTTACTCAGCTAGACCTGAAATCAGCAGCCCTTATAAGCTTTGCACTCAGCTTCAGCAGCACTGTATGCATAGTTAAACTGCTAGAAGAAAATGGTGAAATGCAAACAAGGCATGGCCAGCTCGCCATTGGCGTCTTAGTCATGCAGGATATTGCGGCCGTCCTTTTCTTAGCTTTCGCCACAGGGAAAGTCCCCTCTATCTGGGCATTAGCTTTATTTGGCCTACTTTTTATAAGACCTCTATTAAACCATTTACTCATGCGTGCAGGTCACGGGGAGCTACTGCCACTATCAGGTTTTTTCTTAGCTCTCGGCGGTTATGAGCTTTTCACGCTCGTTGGTGTGAAAGGCGATTTAGGTGCTTTGATCTTCGGCATGCTATTAAGTGCGCACCCTAAAGCAAGTGAGCTGACAAAGTCGCTGCTAAGTTTTAAAGATCTATTCCTAATCGGTTTCTTCCTATCTATAGGCTTCACCGCGCTCCCTAGCTGGCCGATGCTTGGGATGGCCCTTGCGCTAGCCATACTAATACCACTGAAGTACTTCATGTTCTTCTTACTATTTACCAAACTAAATTTAAGAGGACGAACCTCTTACCTTTGCGCCCTCGCACTCAGTAATTTCAGCGAATTTGGTTTAATCGTAGCTTACCTTTGTGTAGATAACGGTTGGCTAGATAAAGAATGGTTAGTTATTTTAGCACTAGCGGTATCTATCTCCTTTATATTAACAAGCCTCGTCTACCGTTCCGCACACTCTATCTATGCCCATTATAAAAATGACATCAAGAATTACGAGAGCAATACACCTCTAACAAACGATATATTTGTTCAACCTAAAGACTCAGAAATATTAGTCATTGGACTCGGACGCGTAGGTAAAGGCGCATTCAGGGCACTACACAATATTGTCGGAGATAAAGTATGGGGAATGGACGCTGATCGAAACCGTATCAAGAAATTCCAAGAAAAAGGGCTACATGTATTCTATGGGGACGGTGAAGATGCCGATCTCTGGAGCAATATGAATACTAGCGGTATAAAACTTGTTCTCCTTGCCCTCCCTTCCATTGATGACACTCTAAACATCGCAGAGCAGCTACATAATGCAAATTACTCTGGAACGATTGCAGCCATCGCCCGCTTTCCCGATGAGCATGACATATTAGTAGACGGTGGTATTGATAAAGTATTCAACTTCTATACTGAAGCAGGTATAGGTTTTGCTGAGGAAAGCCTTCAACTGATTGCTAACGCGAATAGCCGCGCTTAACCAGCGGCTAAATTTCGAAACAAAAAAAACCCGATACAAGATCGGGTTTTTTTGAAGAAGATAAAATCTTATTTGATTTTATGTTCTTTATATTCAACATGTTTACGAACTACTGGATCGTACTTTTTGAACACCATCTTTTCAGGAGTGTTACGCTTGTTCTTATCAGTAGTGTAAAAGTGACCTGTACCGGCAGAAGAAACCAGTTTGATCTTCTCGCGTGAGCCTTTAGCCATGATTCAGTTCCTTATACTTTAATGCCGTTGGCACGAACATCAGCAAGAACTGCGTCGATACCTTTTTTGTCTATAATACGCATACCTTTAGCAGATACACGGATACGAACAAATTTCTGCTCGCTCTCTACCCAAAAACGATGCCAATGCAGGTTTGGAAGAAAACGGCGACGAGTTTTACGCTGTGAGTGGGAAACATTGTTCCCTGTAACTGGGCGTTTGCCAGTTACCATACAAACTTTAGACATATTAATAGCCTTATAAATTAATGGTTACGTATCTACCCTTAATATTTATCAAAATAGCCTTCGTGCTTTTACTGAAAGCAATCACATAATGACCTTTCAAGCACCTTGGATATATCTGCACTCATCAGATTCCAAGCTATTCCTTAGGCGGAGCGTCCCGTAACTGAACAAACTACCGTACCGGAGTGTGGATAGAAGGTCGCGCATTATACACAAGGAATAGTCTTAGCACTAGTCAAAACAACTTTTATTTATAGTAATCCCCGTTCGGCAAAAGAAACAACCTCTTGATCACCTACAACCATATGATCGATAACACGTACATCGATCATATCCAGGGCCTTCACTAAACGATCAGTTATTTGCTGATCGGCCGTACTTGGTTCTGCAACACCCGACGGATGATTATGCGCCAACACAACTGCCGCTGCATTATTAGCGAGAGATCTAGCCACGACCTCGCGAGGATAGACAGCAGCTGCATTAATTGTCCCTAAAAACAATATTTCAAAATTAATCACCTGATGTTTATTATCTAAAAAAAGACATGCAAACATCTCCCTCGATTGGTGGCGCAGCTTTAAACTCAAGTATTCTCTAACTTGCTGAGGATTTTCCATAGCATTGCCACGCGCCATCGCAGAACGAAGATGCCTTCGACTCATCTCCAGTACCGCCTGCAACTGCACATATTTAGCCACCCCTAAACCATGCGCCGCACAAAATGCTTGCTGCTCACTTTCAAGCAAGGCTCTAAGTGAACCAAAACTATTCAAAAGATCCCTCGCTAAATCAACTGCGCTTTTTCCCTTTACCCCTGTGCGCAAGAAAATAGCTAACAGCTCAGCATCAGATAGAGCTGAAGCGCCTTGCTGTAATAATTTCTCCCTCGGCCGTTCAGACATTGGCCAATCAGTAATAGACATACTCAAACTCCTTTTTAAGACCATCAATCCTTGATGTTTTTTTACATAAATAAGGTTTATACAATCTACGAAACTTTTACTAAAAATGGTATGGTTAACATCAGCTTTAATAGCAAGTGTTAACAAACACTTCTTATCCAACCCTATAGATTACAGTATCCAGCAAGTATGCAGAGACTCACTAACAAACAGATCATTTTAGGTATTACCGGTGGTATTGCCGCATACAAAAGCGCCGAATTAACACGTTTACTAAAAAATGCAGGCGCCGATGTTAGGGTTGTTATGACTCCAGCAGCCACTGAATTTATTACCCCTCTAACATTACAAGCACTCTCAGGAAATACTGTACACCTTCATCTATTAAATGCTGAAGCAGAAGCAGGTATGGGCCATATAGAGTTAGCTAAATGGGCAGATTTGGTATTAATAACACCAGGCAGCGCCAATTTCATATCCCGATTAGCTGCAGGCCAAGGTGACGATTTGCTCACCACCCTCTGTTTAGCAACCGATGCTCCTATATGTATTGCTCCAGCGATGAATCAAGCGATGTGGCGAGATGAGGGAACACAAGCCAATACCAACTTACTAACAAAACGTGGCATAAAACTCTTCGGCCCCGGCGTTGGCGAACAAGCCTGTGGGGATAACGGTCCAGGGCGAATGTTAGAACCGGAGGAGATAGCGAACCTAACGGCTTCACAATTCAATTCAGGCCAGTTGACAGGCAAAACTGTTTTTATCACGGCAGGCCCTACTCGCGAAGCACTTGATCCAGTGCGTTACATCTCCAACCACAGTTCAGGAAAAATGGGTTACGCCTTGGCTGAAGCAGCGATTGAAGCCGGCGCTAAAGTGAAACTTATTAGCGGCCCAGTAACACTGCCAGCCCCTGAACGTGTAGAAACAGTAAAAGTAGAAAGTGCTCAAGAAATGCTAGCAGCATCCTTACAAGACCTAGCACTCTGCGATATCTTTATAGCAGCGGCCGCTGTGGCAGATTACCGCCCAACCGCCGTAGCTGAACATAAAATAAAAAAAGGCTCTGAAGAGATCATGGAGCTTCATCTGGTTAAAAACCCAGATATAGTCGCAACAATTGCAAATGCAGAACCAAAACCATTTACTATCGGCTTTGCTGCTGAAACTCAAGATGTTCTAAATTATGCACGTAGTAAGCTAGAACGGAAAAACTTAGACATGATCATAGCAAATGACGTTTCTCGCACTGATATAGGTTTTAACAGTGATGAAAATGCCGTCACAATTGTGACCAACACCAGTACAGAAACATTGCCGCAAACATCCAAACGTAAACTGGCCATTCAGTTAATTAACCAAATTGCGATCCAATACAACAAACATGATATTTAACTCTGTATTGGCTACACCTAATTCATTTTATGCAAATTAAAGGATTAACATGCGCTACACATTAAACGAACTTGATCATGCGATTTTTCGTGCCTACGATGTTCGTGGGATAGTTGGCACAGCCCTAACCGACAGTACTGTCTACCACTTAGGCCGAGCCTTTTCTGCCGAAGCAAAATCTCAAGGCATCAACCATATCAATGTGGCCGCAGACGGGCGTTTATCCAGTCCATCGCTGAAAAAAATATTTAGCGAAGGATTAATGGATGGCGGTTGCAAAGTTACCGATATTGGCTATGTCCCTACACCGACTTTGTACTATTCAGCCTATCAAGATGAGCAATGCACTGGCGTGATGATCACAGGTAGCCACAACCCTGCTGATTACAACGGTTTTAAAATGATGATTAATGGCCACACGCTGTCTGGCGATGACATACAAAATCTAAAAACACGAATCATTGAACAAAACTACACTGAAGGTGAAGGCTCGTTTGAAGAGCTCGATATTCGTCAACGCTATTTAGAACGTATTCTCAACGACATTAAACTGAAGAAAAAACTTAAAGTCGTTGTAGATTGCGGTAACGGTATTCCTGGAGAGTTGGCACCACAACTCATTGAGCAACTAGGCTGTGATATTACGCCAATGTACTGCGAAGTTGATGGCACTTTCCCTAATCATCATCCAGATCCCGGCAAGCCCAAAAACCTACAAGACGCAATCGCAATGGTTAAAGAAACGGGAGCGGATCTAGGCTTAGCCTTCGATGGAGATGGCGACCGTGTAGGCGTTATCACCAACGAAGGTAATATAGTCTATCCCGATCGCGTAATGATGCTCTTCTCTGAAGAGATCATTAAACGTAATCCCGGTGCAGAGATTATTTTTGATGTGAAGTGTTCACGTCTACTTGCCAAAGTCATCGAAGAAGCCGGCGGCAAAGCCACTATGTGGCGAACAGGCCACTCCTTAATTAAACAAAAAATCAAAGAATCTGGCGCGCTCTTGGGCGGCGAGATGAGTGGACACATTTTCTTTAAAGAGCGCTGGTATGGTTTCGATGATGCTCTATACAGCGCTGCCCGCCTCTTAGAAATTCTTACAAATACAGATAAAACAGCCGAACAGCTTTTTACTCAATACCCAGAAGATATAAGCACTCCAGAGCTAAATATTACAGTAACGGACGAGAACAAATTCGATATAGTTAAAGCCCTGCAAGAGAAAACATTCTCCGGTGGTATCGCTAACCACATTGATGGGGTTCGAGTTGACTACCCTGATGGCTGGGGTCTTGTGCGTGCATCAAACACTACACCAGTTTTAGTCCTTCGCTTTGAAGCGGAAACTGAAGAAGTATTACAAAGAATAAGAAATGAGTTTGAACAGAAGCTGCATGAAGTAGACAGCAGCCTCGTCATTCCTCATGAATAAATGACAGCTACGGTCGGTACTACGCTTGTAGTATTGGCCGTATTTAACCGTTTTTAAGGACCAACTATGCCTCTTACACGCAAAGAAGCCATGACAACCGCTCATGTTCTTAGTGAAGCAATGCCCTACATTCAGCGCTTCGTGGGAAAAACCATCATCATTAAATATGGTGGTAATGCCATGATCGACGAAAAGCTACAAAACAGCTTTGCTCGCGATATAGTAATGATGAAACTTATAGGCATAAACCCCATCGTAGTCCACGGTGGAGGCCCGCAGATTGGCGAATTACTTAATGACCTAAACATTGAGTCTCACTTTATTAACGGCATGCGCGTCACCGACTCCAAAACGATGGATGTTGTTGAAATGGTATTAGGCGGTGCAGTTAATAAACAGATCGTCGGACTTATTAATAACAATGGGGGTCAAGCGATCGGCTTAACCGGTAAAGACGGTAAACTCCTGCAAGCTAAAAAATTGCGTATAGAACACAAAACACCTGATATGGAAGTCCCAGAGATCATCGACATTGGTCACGTAGGTGAAGTATCTAGTGTGAACGTAAGTGTTTTAGATATGCTGGTAAACTCCAATATTATTCCCGTTATTGCCCCTATTGGAGTAGGCTCAGACGGTGCCTCTTATAATATCAACGCCGACTTAGTTGCAGGAAAAGTTGCCGAAGTCATGCAAGCAGAAAAACTAATTCTGCTAACCAATATCGCAGGCTTAATGGATAAAGATGGCAACATCCTTACCGGTTTAACTACCCACGAAGTCGATGAACTAATCAACGATGGTACTATCTATGGCGGCATGTTACCTAAAATCGGCTGCGCACTCAGCGCAGTAAAAAATGGCGTAACAAGCGCACATATTATTGATGGCCGAGTAGAGCACTCATGCATGTTAGAGATTTTCACCGATGAAGGTGTTGGTACATTGATTACCAATCGTGGTTAGAGGCAAGACAATGAACGACAACGAAAAACTTTCTCGACGTGAGCAGATATTGCAATCGCTGGCTCACATGCTTGAAAGCCCAGGACAAAAAATAACAACCGCCGCACTAGCCAAAGAAGTAGGCGTGTCTGAAGCTGCACTCTATAGGCACTTCCCAAGCAAAGCACGTATGTTTGAGGGATTAATTGGCTTTATTGAAAAAACTGTCTTCAGTCGTGTAACGGTGATTACACAGGTTGAGCCTGACGGCATAAAGCAATGCGAGCAAGTACTTACACTTACGCTAGCCTTCGTAGAACGAAATCCTGGCATGGCGCGTATTTTAACGGGTGAAGCACTTGCAGGTGAAACAGACCGGCTGCGTCAACGTATTAACCAGTTTTTTGAACGCTTAGAAACTCAACTTAAGCAGATTCTACGTGAAGCAGAAGCCAAACATGGTTTACGCACAAAAACGACCGCAGGTGCGTCAGCTAATCTAATGCTATCTACAACAGAAGGTAGAATTAGACAGTTTGTCCGGAGTGATTTCCGTAAAAAGCCTACCGAACAATGGCAAGAGCAATGGCCTCGCCTAGCTGAAGGCATTTTTCGCCAAGCTTAATGACTAAAAAGCTAAAGGGAGATCGCTATCTCCCTTTTTTATTCCAGTTAGCGCTCGACCCTATCTTAGAATAAACATATTTCATGGACATACTTTTAGAACAAAGCACTCTGCTACTCCTCTCTTTAGTGGCCAACACTCTGTCAGCCATGGCCGGCGGAGGCGCAGGGCTACTCCAGCTCCCCGTCCTGCTTTTTTTAGGACTTAGCTTTAGCACAGCACTCGCCACTCACAAAATAGCCAGTGTCGCTTTAGGTATAGGTGCAACGCTGCGTCATATGAAAGAGGGACATTTAGATTATCGTTTCTGTGGATATATTCTTTTATGCGGCTTACCCGGCGTAGTACTTGGGGCAGACATAATCTTAAGAATTCCTGAAGGCTGGACTATTCTCAGCCTAGGCATTCTAACAACAGGCTTAGGCATCTATTCCCTACTGCAAAAATCTTTAGGACTGACTGAAGAGCCCCGAAATAGAAACCGCCGAGGCATGATTATTGGTGGCTTAGTCCTTTTCATTATCGGCGCGCTAAACGGCTCGCTAACCTCCGGAACAGGGCTTTTTGTCACAATCTGGTTAGTGCGCTGGTTCGGCCTAGAATACAAAACAGCGGTAACTTACGTTCTGATATTAGTCGGCCTTTTCTGGAACTCTACTGGTGCACTTACGGTTTCGCTCCAGCAAGCTCCCCGCTGGGATTGGCTTGCCGCACTGCTTATAGGCGCAACAGCAGGCTCATACCTAGGAGCGCATTTAGCCATTACCCAAGGAAACAAACTGGTAAAGCGAGCATTTGAAGCACTGACGATGCTCGTAGGCATCAAGCTCATCGTAGATGGCACGTCAATTCTTTCTAATGTTTTATAGCGACAGGCATAGACACACAATGCCCCTCTTTACTATCGCAAGGTTGATCAACCTTGGGCGGACTGATCATTAGGCGTGTTTGGGAGCGTAAGCTCAAAAGTTCAGAAGCAGAAACTAATTTAATATTTAACTCTGCCAAGATCGGAATAACTTCAGATAAGTAAGCGATAGTTTCAGGGTAAGGATGACCTATGACAACAGCATGGCCTTGTGTAACAGCTAAGCTCAAGGCCTGCTTAAACTGGTTATGAATATAAGCACGATGAGGCTGATTATCTAAAAAAACATCCCTAATCAAATAGGGAATCTTATATTCATGAGCAAGCTTCCAAGCTACTGTATTAGGCGTTGTTAAACTATCGATAAAAAACATATTCCTTTCACGTATAACCGACATAACAATATCCATTCTCTGTCGATCTTCCGTTAAAAGACTACCCATATGGTTATTCATACCTACAACATGAGGTATTGAATCTAAGTCTTCATTTAAAATCTGATTCACTTGCTGCAAACTATGTTGCTGTGTCAGTGCACCCGGTCCTAAACGCAGCCCTGCCTTATTCTCCATAGGCGCATGAAGAATAACCTCTTTACCTAAACCATAAGCAGTTTGAGCCAATTCAAAAGAATAAGGTGTATGCGGAAGAAATGCATAAGTGATCACCCCAGGCAACTTTATGGCCGCTAACCCCTTCTCTTTGTTATCCCCAATATCATCAATAATAATAACCATAACGGGGTCTTCATTAATAAATACTTGATTCGCTACCGCACTGCTGACAAGACCTATAGGCGATATCAGTAGAAACAGAACCAATAATTTATTAACGAAGCCCATCATTACTTCTGTACGATCACTAGAGCTTTTAACAGATTCAGCGCTTCATAAAGTTGATAGTCCTGAGCGGCAAGCCCTGCCACATCAGCATCAGACATATCAGTTTTACCCTCATCACCATTTTCTAAATGGCCACTTAGATCTCTTTCTTTCAAATATTCAGGGCCATTATCCCGTAGAGTAATATCCGCATCTTTTACCTCTATATCAGGCTTAATACCTTGCGCTTGAATCGAACGTCCTGCAGGAGTGTAATAACGAGCAGTAGTCAGTTTTAGTGCACGCTCCTTGGTCAACGGCAGTACCGTTTGAACTGAACCTTTACCAAAACTAGGCAACCCCATAATAATCGCCCGTTTTTGATCTTGCAGCGCACCTGCGACAATTTCTGAAGCTGAAGCAGAGCCGCCATTAATCAATACAACCATCGGCAGATCGGGTACTAATGTATCTTGCGTTGCGCCAAAACGTTGTTCAGAATCAGGGAGTCGCCCTTTGGTATAAACAATCAACCCATCATTTAAAAAAGTATTACCAATATCAACAGCGGCCTGAAGCACGCCCCCTGGATTATTTCTCAAATCCAGAACCACCCCTTTTAGATCATTTTTCATTAAGCGCTTAAGGTGTTTATTAACCTCTTTACCTGAATCGACCTGAAACTGTGATACGCGCAAATAGGCTATATTGTCATCGAGCATCCGGCTTTTAACACTGGCAACTTGGATCACATCCCGTATTACTTCAATCTCAAGGGGTTTATCTTCCCCTTGACGCACTACAGTTAAAATTATTTTGCTACCCGGCTTGCCGCGCATTAACTCTACAGCTTTGCTTAGATCCATCCCCTGCACAGCGTGATCATCAAGCTTAGTAATTAGATCTCCCGCTTTAACTCCCGCTCTCTGTGCAGGTGTATCATCGATCGGTGTAATGACACGGACAAAACCATCTTCAATTCCAACTTCTATACCTAGGCCTCCAAACTCACCGCTTGTATGAGCTTGCAAATCTTCAAATTCGCTTGGTTCTAAATAAGCGGAATGGGGATCAAGACCAGCAATCATGCCGCGCAATGCATCTTCTAATAATTGCGCATCATCAACAGGCTCTACATAGGAAGACTTGATTCGCTGAAAAACCTCAGTGAACAACCGCAACTCATCAAGTGGCAAAACTTTTTCGGTTTTAACTTCTTCAGTATCAGGAACAGGCGCTTCGGCAGCAATGACAGATAATGACAAACATCCGCTCATAGCTATGCTTATAAGACTGTTTTTTAACCCGCCAGACATAAACACTGACTTCATAATCCATTCCCTTATCAATTATCGACTTAACCAACGCTGAGGGTTACTTGGCTTACCCTTGTAACGTATAGCAAAATAGAGCCCACTTGCTTCATGGCCACCGCTATTACCAGCAGTTGCAACAGTATCACCCACGGAAACCCAATCACCTGTTTCAAGCAGTAAACTCTGGTTGTAACCGTAAAGACTCATATAGCCAGAACCATGATCAATGATCAACACTAGACCATACCCGCGCAACCAATCCGAAAAAACAACTCGACCATGATGTATAGCCTTAACCGGCGCGGCTTCATTAGCATTGATCCATATACCATCATAACGGATATTATTACGGACAGAGCCAAAAGTCTGCTTAACCTTACCTTTTAACGGCCAAGGCAACTTACCTTTAAGCTGAGAAAACTTCTTATCATCTTTAATTAAACTCGAAAAATTAAGACTCTTCTCAATTTCACGCAGCACCGCCTGCAATCTTTTTTGGTCTAATTTGAGTTGTTTAAGCTGCTGCTCATCTGACGAAAGGGTTTTACGCAACTGCGCTAAAGTTTCTTTCCGCTGACTTCTTGATGTCCGAAGCGCAGTCACTTCGCTCTTCAATTCATCACGTTTTAAGACCATCTTCTTTTCAGTTTCGGTCAGCTCGCGCTCTGTACCACTAAGTAAAGCTAATTTTTTTGTAAACGCCTGCATATCATTACGCAGTTCATCATTTATAAAATCATAATAGCGAATCATTCGATCCAAGGTTTCCGGATCTCGCTGTGTCAGCAGCAACTGTAACCGAGCTTGATTACCCATTTTATACTGCTGAGCCACCTGCTGTTCGATCAGGTCAGCTCTCTTTTTCAGTTCTGCCTTCAGAGCATCCCTTTTCTCTTCTAAATCTTCAGCATGCTCACCTAAGCCGCTCAACTGCTTATCTAAAACCTGAATTTGGCGAGCGAGTTTACCTATAGCAACCTCACTTTTTCTCAGTTCGTCACTCAATTGACGAGACTCTCCCTCCTGCTGACGCATATTTTTTTGTAGCGAAGAGATTCGAGAGGAAAGTTGTTTAATCTGTTTTTCAGTCAAAACTTGCTTGTCAGCTGCTTGAAGAGCCGAAGCAAGTAGTCCAAAACAGACCAACGAACTAAGAAGAACGAGAACGCGCAACATATAATTTTCTAAAGAAAAAGGGATAATATTTTATCCCTTTTTTCAGTTACAACTTAAAACGATGCCAATGAATTGCCGCTCATCTCTGCAGGCTTTTCAAGATCCATCATCGCCAATATGGTCGGAGCTAAATCACATAATGCCCCATCCGATAAGGTTAAACTATTTTTCCTTGGTCCATCATAGATAAGCGCAACAGGCCAATTAGTATGGGAGGTATGAGGCTGCCCAGTCTCGGGGTTCACCATTAATTCAACATTACCATGATCTGCTGTAATTAAGGCTTCACCGCCCACCTCTTCTAAGGCTGCGAGTACTTGCTTCACACTCTCATCCACAACCTCACACGCCTTCACTGCCGCATCAAACTTGCCTGTATGCCCAACCATATCACCATTAGCAAAGTTACAAACGATCAGATCATATTTACCACTTTTAATCGCTTCAACCAATTTAGCAGTCACTTCAGGAGCACTCATTTCTGGCTGTAAATCATAAGTAGCAACATCGGGGGAAGGCACTAGGATACGATCTTCTCCAGGGTACTTATCCTCTTCTCCACCATTAAAGAAAAACGTTACATGCGCATACTTTTCAGTTTCAGCAATACGAAGCTGAGTTTTACCTAATCCAGATAGATATTCACCTATATCATTGGTAATTTTTTGCGGCGGATAAGCACAGTCAGCATCAATATCGGCTGCATATTGGGTCAAAGTTACAAAGCTAGATAATTGCGGATGTTTAGCACGTTCAAAACCAGCGAAGCTACTACCTTCAGTGAACGCTCGGGTAATTTCACGTGCACGGTCGGGGCGAAAATTAGCACAAATAACCGTATCGCCCTCACTAATAGCACCCACCGGCAATCCTTGCTTATCAGTAATCACTGTCGCCTGAACAAACTCATCATTTTCATCACGCGCATAAGCATCAGCTAACGCGTCTAATGCGCTCAAGGCTTTGCAAGGAGCCTTATCTGATGTCATTGCATCATAACCCAACTGCACTCGGTCCCAACGGTTATCACGGTCCATGCTGTAATAACGCCCGACTACGGAAGCTATAGCACCAACACCTAATTCAGCTAGCTTAGCCTCCGTCAGCTCAATGGATGGTTTAGCAGAACGTGGCGGCATATCACGACCATCTAAGATGGCATGTATATATACCTGCTTCGCACCACGTTTAACGGCCATCTCAGCCAAGGCTAAAATATGCTCTTCATGACTGTGTACGCCACCAGGGGACAGTAAGCCCAGAATATGCACGGCCTTATCAGCAGAGATAGCAGCGTCCATACCTTTAGTTAAAGCGCTATTTTCAAAGAAATCACCATCATTTATCGCTTTAGATATGCGAGTGAAGTTTTGATAAACAATTCGCCCAGCGCCAATATTCATATGACCTACTTCAGAATTACCCATTTGGCCATCAGGTAAGCCGACCGCTAAACCTGATGTTTGAATTCTTGAGTTAGGATTATCTGATAGCAGCTTATCCCAAACAGGTGTATTCGCTGCTTGAATAGCGGATGACTCTGAACTTTCAACGCCATAACCATCAAGAATAATCAGTGCTTTCGTTGCGCGCTTTTGTGTCATATCTGCCAAATTCTGTAATTAACGATAATAAAATGGCTCATAATTTTACTGTGAAAGCCCCAACAACGCCATGAATGAACAAGAGGAAAGCAATAAATAATCAAAATTCGACACTTTCCTCTACATCTCCCCTTATACCGTCAAAAAACGCAAGGTATACTATTGCCCACTTTTAGTGGATCAATAGCATCCTTAGTTTTTTATCGGCCCTAACTTAAGTGGCCTCATCTGGATACGTAATGGACCAATTTATCGAATTTATCAGCAACCACCCTCTTATGGTTGCAGCTTGGGTTTTAACGCTAGGCATGTTCCTTTTTTATGAGCGCAGTAAATCAGGCAAGGCTGTCACTCCTGCTCAAGCAACTAGCCTCATTAATAAAGAAAATGCTGTCGTTCTAGATATTCGCCCTAAAAAAGAGTGGTCTACTGGCCATATTACTGGTGCGAAGCACATCCCTCTTGCAGATCTTGATCGCAGAATTGATGAGCTTTCCAAATACCAGCAACGCCCTGTTATAGTCGTATGCAATCTAGGCCAAGCAGCCGGTAGCGCGACGCGTAAGTTAAAAACAGCAGGGTTTGAAAATGCGGTTCGCCTATCTGGCGGTATGACTGAATGGAAGAGTCAAAGCCTTCCTATAATAAAAAGTAAATAATATGAAAGATGTAACTATCTATACAACAAAGTGGTGCCCATTTTGTATTCGCGCCAAAAAGTTACTTGAACACAAAGAGATTAACTACACAGAAATAAAAGTGGATGGCGATCAAGCTAAGCGCCAAGAGATGACCGAATTAAGCGGCGGTCGTACCGTTCCACAAATTTTCATTGGTGATACGCCTATTGGTGGCTGCGATGAAATATTTGCCCTTGAGCGCCAAGGCAAATTAGATGCATTGATAAACGCCAACTAAATATAAAACGCAAAGGAACTAACATGGCCGATAACGAACAGAACACAGCAGCACAAGAAGGACAGGGACCACAATTTGCGGTTCAGCGAGTTTACATTAAAGACGCTTCTTTTGAATCGCCTAACTCACCTGAAATTTTCATGAGCCCATGGAAGCCAGAAGTTGGTTTAGAGATGAACACCCAAACAAATCAAGTGGGTGAAAATGCATTTGAAGTTGTATTAACGCTAACAGTAACTGTTAAAAACGATGAGAAAACGGCTTTCTTGGTTGAACTACAACAAGCCGGTATCTTTGCTGTTTCAGGCTTAGGTGAGCAAGAGATGCACCATACTCTTGGCGCATTCTGCCCTAGCATTCTATTCCCTTATGCACGTGAAGCTATCGATGCAATGGTTATCAAAGCCAGCTTCCCTGCACTAATGCTAGCACCTGTTAACTTTGATGCTTTATATGCTCAACAGATGGCTCAAGCACAGCAAGAAGCATCTGAAGCGCAGCACTAAGTTTTAGCACGCTTAAAAAAAAGAGCCTAATTGTAAAATTACGGCTCTTTTTTTATATCTAACAAAATAGTACCTAGCAGTATCATCAGTCCCGCTCTTACAATCCAATCTCACCCTTGGCTGTTGCGACAGCTGCTGCTTTACGCTTAACTTTATAATTAAGCCAACCCACAAGATCTGTCCACATTTTATCTATATCTTTTTTCTTCGGCATAATCCCTGCGTAAGGAAGCTCAATAGTCACGACTGGAATATTTTTCACAAACCAACCATAGTTACCTAAGGAACCCGGATAAGTACCCAACTGACGCAAGTGCAAAGGCCCTAGCTTTCTCGGCGGTTGAATTCCACCATCAAAATCAAGAATACCGTGAGGTGCATGTACCGACACAATGACTGTAGGTTTATAACTATCAATAAGCTCATGTATCACACGACTCTCTGGCTCACTTAAAGGCTGATGCCCCGGATAGTAACGTAGTCGCTTTTTAGCTTGCTTTTGCCAATGCACTAAGGGTTCTGGGAATTCTGGTGCCGGTAAAAAATTACGATTTAAATCGACTTTATTGGCATTCACTCGGGTAGATTTACGCTGCAATAAACCATCAGGATTAAGGACAGGTAAAAAATACCAATCAAACTTACCACTATGATGTTTATGAAGCGTATTCAGCCATTTAAAGGTGACACTCACACTGGAATATTCATCTCCATGAATCCCGCCAATAAATAAAATACGAGGTGCACCTTCATTCCCATCACGGGCAGGAAAATGAGTTTCTAAGATCGCATGGCCGTTAACGGAAAAATAACGAGGCTCATTATATTGATGACTTAAGCACTCCTTCTCAGAAACACTTGCCAATTTACGCCCCACCGCTTGGCACAGGCTTTTAACATCATCATTAACTGCCGCCACCGGTAATGGGACACACAGTATTATTAGCGTAAAAAAAGATAGGATGCGTTTTATCATGAAAAAACCCAGCAGCACTCAACTATTGCTTATAAATTGGCCAAATTTCGCATTTTAACATGATTTTAAAGAAAGACTTTGAAGAATCTCTTCCGCTTTACCCGCGTCAATCACACCCTGCATAGCCGTCGCCGCAATAGGTACAATACTAACTAAAGCGGTAGCAGGTATATCTATCCGCTCATCACCGCTAATGTCTATCTGATCCGATAGAACAACAATAGGAAATACCTGATTTTGAATAGCCATGATATTAATCTGTTGCTCAGCAGTGCCCAGTATTGAAATATCGCGGTTACGATAATCGAGCAGACCAAGACGAAAAACCTGACCTTCGCACTCAGCCATATAAGACTCAATTTTAGTAAAAATAAAAGCATGCTGCATAGAGCAACTCCACCCAAGACTGTATAAAACAACTATAGCTGATTAAGCGTCCACAGCACCGGAAAAACCTAACTGACGCCAAGCCTCATATACAACTACAGCACAGGCATTAGACAGGTTAAGACTACGACTGTCAGCCATCATTGGCAGTTTAATCCACTGATCTGCGGGTAAGGATTCACGCACATCAACAGGTAAGCCTCGAGTTTCTGGCCCAAGTAACAGCACATCCCCTTCAGCAAAGTCTGCATCCACATGCGTACGACTGCCTTTAGTCGTCAGCGCCCACACTTTTCGCGGTTGAATCTCAGCCAAGCAGCTTTCAAGATCTTTATGAACCTTCAATGCCGCAAACTCATGATAATCCAAGCCCGCGCGACGTAAACGCTTATCATCAATATCAAACCCTAAAGGCTCAACTAGATGAAGGTTACAACCTGTATTAGCGCACAAACGGATAATATTGCCTGTATTCGGCGGAATTTCCGGTTCAAAAAGTACGACATGTAAACCGATTGTACGATGCTGAGGATCTATATCGGATATGCTGGCCGAACTGTTTTCATTAGACATGTTGTAACTCTAAAATTTTAATTAAGAACCCAGCCCTAGTGTAGCGTTAGACAAAGACAGGAGCCATCTCGAATACATATGTTTCAACTGCCCTAACTGATAAAAAAGTGCTCTACGCCATTCGGACCATTCATTTCAAATGAGTAGCAGAATATCAATCTATTACTTCAGGGGAACAAACTGCAATATCAAACATAAAAAAATCCCCGCAACAATTAAGGTGCAGGGATTATATAGAAAACTACGAATGAGATAAGTGTTTATGCAGAGCGCCTAAGCCGCACTCTCTTGAGAGTCACCTTTCTCATCATCCATACCAAGCTCTTTAATTTTACGAGTTAAGGTATTACGCCCCCAACCGAGCAGCTCTGAGGCATCTCGTCGACGTCCTGCAGTATGCTTCAAGGCAGTCTCTATCATGATTTTTTCAAATGCAGGAACGGCTGAATCTAACAAATTCCGCTGTCCTAGACTGAGCTGCTGATCCGCCCAATTCCTCAACGACTGCTCCCAATTACTTCCAGCAATTGGCTCTCCGCCCGCCTGCTCCATTAGTTCTGGTGGCAGATCATCAATCAATACTTCACGACCTGTTGCCATAACCGTTAACCAACGGCAAGTATTTTCAAGTTGCCTAACATTACCTGGCCAAGCAAGATTACATATATAGCTTTCTGTATCAGCATTCAGGATTTTAGGCTCTACACTTAGCTCTTCAGCAGAGGTTTTTAAGAAATGCCTCGCTAAACGAGGAATATCTTCTCTACGCTGGGACAAGGTAGGCAGATGAACACGGATCACATTTAGGCGATGGAATAGATCTTCACGGAAACGCCCTTCTTCAACTAGCTTTTCCAGATTCTGATGTGTCGCAGCGATAATACGTACATCAACTTTTACTGCGGTATGGCCACCTACACGATAAAACTCACTATCAGCTAATACTCGCAACAATCGAGTTTGCGCATCTGCTGGCATATCACCGATCTCATCCAGAAACAGCGTACCACCATCCGCCTGTTCAAAACGCCCACGGCGTGCTGCAGCTGCACCAGTAAAGGCCCCTTTTTCATGACCAAACAACTCTGATTCAATAAGATCATGAGGAATAGCGGCCATATTTAAAGGTATAAAAGGTCGCTCTCTTCTTGGACTATGCTTGTGCAAAGCATGGGCTACCAATTCTTTACCTGTACCCGATTCACCATTAATAAGAACCGTAATATTTGATTGTGACAATCGCCCAATAGCACGAAAGACTTCCTGCATTGCAGGCGCCTCTCCAATTATTTCCGTATTATCTTCTAATACCTGCTCCGCAACTTGCTGGCGTTGCTCTATCGCATGAGCAAGTGCTCGTTTCGCCAATGCAACGGCATCATCTACATCAAATGGTTTTGGTAGATATTCAAAGGCACCACCTTGATAGGAAGCGACAGCTGACTCTAAATCCGAATGTGCAGTCATAATAATGATAGGCACTTCTGGATGACTTTCTTGGATACGCTCTAGCATCTGCAAGCCATCCGTTCCAGGCATACGAATATCACTAATGATCGCATCCGGTGTATCTTTACTTAATCTTGATAGTAGAGAATCCGCAGTTTCAAAAGCTTCAGTGTACAAACCCTCGGCAGACAACGCTTTCTCTAGGACCCAACGAATAGACCTATCATCATCAACAATCCAAATTTTACATGGTAGATTCATTGTTAAGCTCCAAAGGGATTAATAGTTGAAATCTGGTTTCACCAGGGCGTGTTTCACATTCAATTAGCCCTTGATGCTGATTAATAATTGACTGAGCAATTGATAACCCAAGCCCCGTTCCTTCAGCGCGCCCACTCACCATGGGATAAAATATTTTACTGAGGATCTCTTCCGGAATACCGGGACCATTATCAATAATTTCGACACTACAAACCAAACGGTGCTTCTCAGCACCTAAGGTTACTTGACGAAAAGCACGCGTTCTAATTTTGATGGTAGGCACATCCACATCTGCGCTTTGTATTGCCTGCATGCTGTTACGCAGAATATTAAGCATAGCTTGAATTAACTGCTCCGCATCGCCCGTAAATTCTGGAATACTTGGATCGTAATCCCGCTGAAGGAGAATCTCACCTTTAGTTTCAGCTTCAATTAGGTGACAAACCCTTTCTAAAATAGCGTGAATATTAATCATCTTCATATTAGGGAGTTTTCGCGGCCCCAATAGACGATCGACTAGATTACGAAGCCTATCGGCTTCTTCAATAATGACATGGGTATAATCATGTAGACTAGGATCATGAAGCTCACGTTCAAGTAGCTGTGCAGCGCCACGAATCCCCCCTAAAGGGTTTTTAATTTCATGTGCCAGCCCTCGCACTAGAGAGCGAGCTGTATCATGTTGAGTCAGAAGATCCTCCTCCCTCTCAATACGCATCAAGCGATCTCTTGACTCAATTTCAATTAGCAATTGCTGCCCTTCAGGCGTAATCAAGGGATTGATACTATAATCCACAGTGAGTGTTGCACCACTTAAAGTAACAATTTTCGCTTCTCTATGGGTATATGGATGACCTGTCGCTAAACACTCTTGTAAATCCTTCTGCTCCACTGTACACAAAGAAAACCATTCAGCTATATTAAGTTGGCTCAAACGGCGCATACTTGCTTCCAACAGCATTTCAGCCGCCGGATTCGCATATTCAACCACCATACTTTCATCCAACAAAACAACTGCGGTGGATAGGTTTTCCAAAATCTGTTTATGTAACTCTATTTTTGCCATTAGCCTGCACTCAATATCCGTAAGGTTACTACTGCAAAAAGCAAACCAATTTGAATTAATACAAAAAAATAGCCGCAGGACGCACCATTACTATATCTAAATCATTATAAGTCTAGCCTAGATAATGCAACACGCACTACATTAGTGCAAACAAATATACTGAGTCATTTTCGCCTACACTCACCACTCCTTCAGTCACCTTTATCAAAAGCCTCTCCCATAAAAACACTCAACAAAAGACTCTGCCAAAAAGCCAGAAACAAAAAAGCCTCCACAAGGGAGGCTTTTTTTCAGCAATTATTTAACTTATACAGAGTAATATAGGTCAAATTCAACTGGGTGAGTTGTCATGTTCACTTTCTCAACTTCTTCACGCTTAAGCGCGATAAAAGCATCAATCATGTCATCAGTAAACACGTTGCCTTTAGTCAAGAATTCACGATCTTCATCCAAAGCGTTAAGCGCTTCTTCTAAAGAGCTAGCAACTGTTGGAATCTCAGCAGCTTCTTCTGCCGGTAGATCATATAGATCTTTATCTGCAGCATCGCCAGGGTGAATCTTATTCTGGATACCGTCTAGGCCAGCCATCATCAATGCAGCAAAGCATAAGTATGGGTTAGCAGATGGATCAGGGAAACGTGTTTCTACACGACGTGCTTTTGGATTTGTCACGTAAGGAATACGGATAGACGCAGAACGGTTACGTGCAGAGTACGCAAGCATTACAGGCGCTTCAAAACCAGGCACTAAGCGCTTGTAGGCGTTAGTTGATGAGTTAGTCAACGCATTCAACGCTCTAGCGTGCTTGATAATACCGCCAATGTAGTAAAGCGACATTTCGCTCATGCCCGCATAGGCATCACCAGCAAACAAGTTAACGCCATCTTTTGAAAGAGACATATGAACGTGCATACCAGAACCATTATCACCAACAAGTGGCTTAGGCATAAATGTAGCTGTTTTTCCGTAAGCATGAGCAACGTTATGTACACAATACTTAAGAATCTGCACTTCATCAGCTTTAGCTGTAAGCGTGTTTGGACCTACACCAATTTCACACTGGCCCGCTGTCGCTACTTCATGGTGATGTACTTCAATATGAAGATCCATTGCTTCCATCGCGTCACACATAGCGCCACGTAAATCATGCAAGGAATCGATTGGAGGTACTGGGAAATAACCACCTTTAACACGTGGACGGTGACCCGTGTTTCCGCCTTCAATACTGTGGCTAGAAGACCAAGATGCTTCTTCAGATTCAATAGAGTATCCACAACCACTGATATCAGCGTGCCACTTAACAGCATCAAATACGAAGAATTCTGGCTCAGGACCAAACATAGCAGTGTCAGCAATACCTGTAGACTTTAGGTACTCTTCTGCACGCTTAGCAACAGAACGTGGGTCACGCTCATAGCCTTGACCTGTAGCAGGCTCAACGATATCACAACGAACAATAACAGTCGTTGCTTCAGAGAATGGATCTAGAACAGATGCACTGTCATCAGGCATAAGAATCATGTCAGATTCATTGATGCCCTTCCAACCAGAAATGGAAGAACCATCGAACATTTTGCCTTCTTCAAAGAAGTCATCACCCATGTCGGAAACTGGGATAGTAACGTGCTGCTCTTTACCATGAGAATCAGTGAAACGCATATCGATCCACTTAGCTTCGCTTTCTTTGATCAGATTCAGAGTCTTCTCTGACATGTGACTTTCTCCACTTTGTAATTACCAGGCCGATATTTAGTTCAGCCTTGAGAAATCAGAATTATAAAATCAGCGAGAATTCAAGCAAGTAATATACCAAAAAGCTACTACCATAAGCTTCCCGAAATTACTGGCATTACAGCGAAACAACCAAAAGCCAGACGCACCAAAACAAGCCGTTCGCAACATGATATGCGCCATATTGGTGCAAATAACAATTAAACTGAGCTTCCACTATGATTCTTGCTTTCACAATCATACTCCAACAGATACGCAAAAACCTAGTGCAAACACGAGTTTTAGATACAGATCCACCCAGAGATTGATGATCATCACCCCTTATTGATCCTTAAACACACTTTTAGTCTCTTTTGTCTAAGAAATATGCGGTATTTTCTGCATAAATCCGTATAATTCCGCATTCGCAAAAAAATATCTCACAGGTATACACACGTGATTGAAAAGCTAAGAAATATCGCCATCATTGCGCACGTTGACCACGGTAAAACGACTTTGGTTGACAAGCTGCTTTCCCAATCAGGCACATTGGGTCGTCGTGATGAAGGTACTGAGCGCATCATGGACTCCAATGATCAGGAGAAAGAGCGCGGCATTACCATTCTGGCAAAAAATACAGCCATTAAATGGAACGACTACCGCATCAACATCGTTGATACTCCTGGACACGCAGACTTCGGTGGAGAAGTTGAACGCGTACTTTCCATGGTTGACTGTGTATGCCTTTTGGTAGACGCGGTAGATGGCCCAATGCCACAAACTCGCTTTGTAACACAAAAGGCATTTGACCAAGGTCTTCGCCCTATTGTTGTTATCAACAAGATCGATCGCCCTGGTGCACGTCCAGACTGGGTTGTAGATCAAGTATTTGATCTATTTGATAGCCTTGGCGCTACAGATGAACAACTTGATTTCCCCATTGTTTACGCATCAGCACTAAACGGTATTGCAGGCCTTGAGCCTGACGCAATGGCCGATGACATGACGCCTTTATTTGAAGCGGTTGTTGAACATGTTAACCCACCTAAGGTTGACATTGACGGCCCTCTGCAAATGCAGGTTTCAGCCCTAGACTACAACAGCTATCTTGGCGTTATAGGTATAGGCCGCGTTTCCCGCGGTACCATCAAGATCAATACACAAGTTAAAGTGATCGATCGTGAAGGTAAAATACGCAGCGGACGCATTCTAAAAATCATGGGTTACCATGGACTAGAACGTGTAGATGTTGAAAGCGCTACAGCAGGCGATATCATCTGCGTAACAGGTATTGATGAACTAAACATCTCAGATACCTTATGCGATCCAGATCAAGTTGAAGCGTTGCCAGCACTAAGCGTTGACGAACCAACCGTATCTATGACCTTCCAGGTAAACGATTCTCCATTTGCAGGCCAAGATGGTAAATTCGTTACTAGCCGTAACATTAAAGAACGTCTAGAACGCGAACTTATCCATAACGTTGCCCTTCGTGTTGAAGATGGCGAAACGCCAGAGAAATTCAAAGTTTCTGGCCGAGGCGAGCTACATCTATCTGTATTGATAGAAACAATGCGTCGTGAAGGCTTTGAGCTAGGTGTTTCTCGACCAGAAGTAGTTCAAAAAGAGATCGATGGCGAAATCCAAGAACCCTACGAGAATGTAATGATTGATGTTGAAGATCAACATCAAGGCTCTATCATTGAAGAGCTAGGCAAACGTAGAGGCGATATGACTAACATGGAAGTAGATGGTGGACGTGTTCGTCTAACCTTTATGATTCCATCCCGTGGTCTAATTGGTTTCCGCTCTCAGTTCCTGACAATGACATCAGGAACCGGCATCATGACCTCTACATTTGACCATTACGGACCGGTAAAAGACGGTGACGTTGCAAGCCGCTCCAATGGTGTTCTTGTTTCTATGGTTACCGGTAAAGCACTTGCTTACTCCTTATGGAACCTGCAAGAGCGCGGCCGCCTCTGTGTTGAACCTAACATTGAAGTGTACGAAGGTATGCTACTAGGTATTCACAGCCGTAGTAATGACTTAGCCGTTAACCCTATTAAAGGTAAGCAGCTTACCAACGTACGTGCGTCAGGTACTGATGAAAACATCCAGCTAACTCCTCCGGTTAGATTCACGCTTGAACAAGCATTGGATTTCATCGAAGATGATGAGCTAGTTGAAGTAACACCTAACTTCATCCGCTTACGCAAAAAACTACTGAAAGAAAACGAGCGCAAACGCTCCAAAAAATAAGTAGTCCTCGCATTTAAAAGGCAGCCACATCGGCTGCCTTTTTTTTCATTTCAACGTAGATTGCCAAACCTCTCCTCTTTATACTGCTGTACATACAGTAATACACAGCGGAGACACAATGCGCACCCTGTATCCTGAAATTAGCTCCTACAATAAGCTTCATCTCCCAGTAGATGACCTTCACACCCTTTATATTGAAGAAAGCGGCAACCCTAAAGGGATTCCCGTTATTTTCATTCATGGTGGCCCTGGCGGCGGTACAAGCTCAGCGCATCGTCGATTTTTCAATCCTGAAAAGTATCGAATTATATTGTTTGATCAACGTGGTTGCGGTCGTTCAACACCCCACTCAGAGCTACATGAAAATACAACAAACAAGCTACTGGAAGATATGGAAAAGATAAGAGAGCATCTATCCATCGACCAATGGCTCCTATTTGGTGGTTCCTGGGGCTCCACCCTCAGTCTGCTGTATGCGCAAGCCTTTCCCGATAAAGTATTAGGGCTGATTTTACGCGGTATATTTTTATGTCGAAAACAAGATATCCAATGGTTCTATCAACGCGGCGCCAGCGCAATTTTCCCCGACTACTGGAAAGAGTACCAGCACCCTATCCCTACAGCTGAACGTCACGATATGCTAAGCGCGTACTATAAACGCTTAACCTCGGATAATGAGATAGCCCGCATGTCCGCAGCAAAAGCTTGGTCAATATGGGAAGGCCGCTGCTCTACAATTGACCCAAATGCAGATATTGTTGATCATTTTGGCGACCCACACTTCGCCTTAGCCATGGCTAGAATTGAAGCCCATTACTTTATTAATAACGCCTTTATTGACGAAAACCAGATTCTTAATAACTGCGAATCAATCAAAGAGATCAACACAACAATTATCCACGGTCGCTACGACATGATCTGCCCTATAGAACAAGCTCAAGCCCTCCATGATCATTTACCTAACTCAAAATTCCATATAGTTCGAGATGCAGGCCACTCCGCGTTTGAAAAAGGCATTACAGACAATTTAATTAAAACAACTGACAGTTTCGCTCTTTCTCTCGCGTAACTAAGGGATTAATAATAGAAATGAAAGCACTTATACAGCGTGTAAGTTCGGCCTCAGTCCATATCAATGACAGCTCTGTCGGCAAAATAGAACAAGGCATATTACTTTTATTAGGAATTGAAAAGGAAGATACATTCCAAGCAGCCGACAAGCTTCTACAAAAAATCTTGGCCTACCGAGTATTTTCAGATGAAGAGGGAAAGATGAACCTTAACCTTCAACAAACAGAAGGCGGGCTACTTATCGTTTCGCAATTTACCCTTGTTGCTGATACAAAAAAGGGATTACGACCAGGATTTTCGGCAGGAGCCTCGCCGCAATTAGGCGAGGAACTCTATAATTACTTTATCGAACAAGCTAAACGCTTACACCCAATCGTTGAAACTGGCCGCTTCGGTGCAGACATGCAGGTCCACTTAATAAACGACGGGCCCGTTACATTCTGGCTGGAGAGCTAATCAGCCTTCAACCTACGCAAAAAATCTTTAGCTTCTGAATGATCATCTAAAGGCCGGTTTAGACGGGACGCTTTATAATGATCATTAAAAATAGAAAAGTACGCCGATAGTATCTCCGCCCCCTTAGTATCATTAATTTGCTGCAACATCAGTGCAGCGACCTCAGCCGTACAGAGCTGTCCATCAACAGCAGCTTTACGCAAATGATAGTTAGAGGAAGCTACCACCTCAGGCTCAATCACCGGCAGATGATCTAGATATCGACTAAGACGAAACATTCTTCTAGCTTGGCGCCAAGTACCATCCAAGACGATAAACACTGGGCGTTTTCCCTTTTTCGGCTCATACTTCACCATTCTCCCTTCATAGCCCTCCCCCTCAGGAAACACAATATAGGGATCTAACTGCTGATCTGTGATAGCACGGATCAGTTCATCAGAAGGCTCAGTTCGAGACCACTCAAAACGTTTTGTATCAGCAATACAATCCTCAATTAAACGTCCTGTATTAGTTGGCTTAAACCCCTCATTATGATGCATTAACAAAAAGAACTGAGCTTCTGACTGATAGGACATTTTAAAATCACAAATACAGACATGAGCAGCTAATAAACAGGATCGACAGCGAAGAACACGAGAGCCGCGAGCAACAAAAGGTTTTGGTGGATACATAAATTACTGCAACGTTATAGAAGAGGTAGAAACATCAGGAGTGAATAACTGATTATCCACACCCCAATCTAATGCTAAAGACCCTCGATGGATAAGGTAGAGCATCTGATGTAATTCATCATACGTTAAAACACTGGCAGCAAAAGGCTCCTCATCACCAATAAAGAACAATATACGGTAACGCCCAGCTTGATGGCTTACATCCAATCGACATAATAGAGATGGGTCTTCTGCAAGCAAGTCCTCACTTTCTCGATCAACCTGCAGTCCTTGACGGGCACTATCATGATGAAACTGAGCAAGATCAGACTTAAGCTGAACCGGCGCTCCAGCAATATCACTCGATGTTTTTTCAATTAACCCTGCCGCTGCAGATAAAAGGCGTAGAACAAGCTTACGCGTTAACCAGAAATCAACTCTCTGTAGATCATTACTCAGATTACCTACCATCAAAATACGATCTTCAATATGATCATATTTAAATGTAAACGCAGCAATATTTAACATTAAGAATACTCGAATTCCATCTCAACTAAATGGATATTAAAAACATGTAATATAGAGAATGATCAGCAGACAATCATAACAAAAATCAGAACATAAACGCATCTTGCATAATACTCTGAACAAGCCAAAGCACTATAAATCTAAGCCCCAGACGCAAAAAACCCCGGCTACCTAGTAACCGGGGTTTCTCTAAATAAATGCTTGGCGATGACCTACTCTCACATGGGGAAACCCCACACTACCATCGGC
>NZ_JAUOQR010000017.1 GCF_030547185.1 Neptuniibacter sp. 1_MG-2023 | reverse complement strand
TAAATCGCTATGGATGGTGACCTTCCTACAGAGGACTTTCACCTCATTAGTTCATGCCCATGCTGGGCGTACACAAGGTGCTCAAGTTCGTTCGCTGCCGCTCACTGGGACGCTCGCTTCGCTCGCGCCCCTTAGCACAGCGTTATGTTTCAGAGAGCTCGGTGCACATCCACACCAACAGGGTCAGGTCTTGCTTTTTGCAATACATAACAACAAGCACAACGGGGTCATATATGGTCCGCCTGCCTTGGCATTGCTCATAGCCAAGTCAATGACCTCGCCTCCACACTTTATGAGGCGTTCTTCAGTCATATAGTTACACACTATTGGCCTCGTTTTTTGACAATTAAGCTAGGGTTAAAGTACTCAGTTCTGATGCGATAATTTTGGCTCGATGTTTTGCATTGGCTAATGACATGCGGTGTCTATCATCACCAAATTCCTGATATTCAGAGGCAATCTCATAGATTGTATCCACCCCTAGATATTTACTCAGTGTCCGCAGGTGCGGTGTCAGGTGACCCGCATCTTCTCTAACTCCACCTTTTTCAAAACCAAACTCCCCGCTGGAAGTTACTATGATCAAGGTCTTACCTGAGAGTAGAGGCTGTAATGGGAAGTCCCCTCGTGCGAGATCGAAATCAAACGTTTTATTGATGCGTACAATTTGATCGAACCACGCTTTCAATTGTGCCGGCATACCGTAGTTATACATGGGTGAGGAAATCAAGATAACATTAGCTGCCACCACTTCAGCGATCAGTTGATCTGACAGTGCGAGTCTCTCTTTCTGTGCCGAGGTCCTCTTTTCCTCAGGAGTAAACACCGCACTAATCCAATCCTGTGTGATGAAATCAGGTGGATTCACTCCAACATCACGATAGATATACTCATCTTCAGACCGAATCTGTTTCCATGTATCAATAAATCGTAGAGCGATATTTTTAGATATGGAATCATGATCTGGATTCGTGTTATTCACAGCTCTCACGCTAGAGTCTATGTGTAATAATGTGCTCATATTCATTACCTTAATTGATTAATAACAGGAGCTATTTTGTGAGCCTGTATAAAATAGTACAAACGCAAAAGTTACACTTGTAGATGAGTTTAAATCATCTAAACTATCAATGAACTAGTTGCTAATGTGGGGATTAAGTTTGCAAGTATCGTTACAGGCACTGAAAGCCTTTGAGTCGGCTGCCCGTCAGGGAAGTTTTAAGTTGGCCGCAGAAGAACTTTCGCTGACGCCAACAGCCATTTCGCACCACATTAGCAACCTGGAAAGTCGGTTAAATGTAAATTTGTTTCATCGACTAGGAAGACGGATATCACTAACCGGAACAGGTATAAGGTTAGCTAAAGCAACCTCGGACGGATTTCGGAAAATTGACAGTGCTTTGGAAGAGGTGATGAAGGCTGGTAGTTCCGTCAGGGTGACGACGACATCATCATTTGCAGCGATGGTGCTAATCCCTTCCCAGCATGAGTTTGAACAAGCCAACCCCGATATTTCTATGGAAATATCGACCGGCGAGTCGGTTGACAGCCAATCATATATTATTCCAATTCGGTTCGGTGATGTCTCAGTCGCAGAGGATGCTGATGTTATTAAATCTGAGTCATTCAATGTATTTGGTACTTATGGAATGGCGCCTCCTTCTTGGTCGAATGAACCCATTACCCTTTTTACAACGGAGTGGAAGAATCAATCGTTACCGGCCCCCCCATTAGCCGCTTGGCTGGAAAAAAATGGACTCGATGGGTCTAATATTAAACTCAAAAAATTTGATCAAGAGCTTTTCGGGATCCAGCAGGCTATGACAGAAAATGGACTTGTGTTCTGTTCTACGACACTCAGTAAAAGACTGTTAAAATCGAACTTGCTACAACAATTTGAAACTCGATCGGTCAAATCAGACCTTTGCTATTACGTACCAAATAAGCATAGCTTCGAAACTAGAAGTGCCATTAGATTTTTAAATTGGATCGAATATATGTTGAACCAGTAATTCGTGAGGGCACTTCTGGCTAACCGAGTATTCCCAAGGCAAAATACCTGCATAACAAGCTACTGCTAAAAAATTA
Source organism: Neptuniibacter sp. 1_MG-2023 (assembly GCF_030547185.1). GTDB lineage: Bacteria > Pseudomonadota > Gammaproteobacteria > Pseudomonadales > Balneatricaceae > Neptuniibacter. The sequence continues at coordinate 37,448 of NZ_JAUOQR010000017.1, read as the reverse complement.
CTCGCTGGAAAACCTTGAGGGTCAGGTCTTAATTGTTCAATGTATAACGACAAGCGAGAGCTGACTCCTTACATAGGGCTATTAGTCACCCTCATCCTTCTCAACGTCTTTCGGGTAAGTGTTATGAAGGGAAAGATGATTCTATTCATGACATTGGGGCATTCCAGACAACTGGAAAACTAGCCGTAAATATTTAAATTGGCCTAAGGCGAATAACATAATGACTTGCATTACACCAGCAGTGTAAGGAAAAAGGCGTATCCCATTGGAACTTGCGAATTACTCTATCGAATTACTGGCACTTTTATTTTTAGTGTCGGTTGTCGCCGGACTCCTTGATACATTGGCAGGTGGCGGCGGGTTAATATCAATACCCGCCTTAATTTTGAGTGGCGTCCCCCCTTTGGCTGCACTGGGGACCAACAAATTACAAGGTTGCATGGGGACGGCTACAGCGTCTTATATGATGCTTAAAAATAAAAGAATACGCTGGGACAACGTGAAGTATCTAATGTTAACAGCGTTTACCGGCGCAGCATTGGGGACCATCGCTGTGCAATTTATAAATACAGATATATTAGCCTTTGTTATTCCTATTGTTCTTTTATTTATCGCTATCTACTTTCTTATATCGCCAAAACTCATTAAAACTCAGGGTGTCGCTAACTTAACCAACACAAAGTATAAAAATATAGTTGTCCCTTTTATTGGTTTTTATGACGGTATGTTTGGTCCGGGTACGGGCTCTTTTTTCGCCCTGTCGGGTATTCTATGTCGAGGACATGACCTAATAACATCTACAGCCATCGCTAAACCCTTAAACTTTGCGACCAATATCGCGTCTTTAATTATATTTTTAGTGGCCGGTCATATTGTCTGGGTTGTTGGACTATCGATGATGCTGGGGCAATTCATAGGTGCATGGCTTGGCGCCCATTGTTTGTTCAAAATTAAGCCCGCCTATTTAAGAATCATTGTCGTTCTTATGTGTAGTGCTATGCTATTAAAGTATGCTGATTCAATGGGATGGTTTGTTTTCGCCTAACACACCCTTCAAAAGGGAAAATAACGGTGGGTTTTTGGTAGTTACTTAACGTTAAGATCTATTAATAGCACGCTTGAGTAGCGAGTGTTTCTCGTTTCTCACTGCTTGTAAGGTTTGTATGTTTACTTCTTTAACGTCCAGCATGATTGCTTTTGCTGTTGCCGCATTGGTGATTATCATTGCCGGTAGCAAGTTGGCAAAATTGTCAGATTCATTAGCTGACCAAACGGGCTTGGGCGAAGCATTATTTGGGGTTTTATTATTAGCGGGAGTTACCTCATTACCTGACTTTGCAGCAACACTCACGGCGGCCATTGATGCTCGCCCCAATTTGGCCATGAGTAATGTCATGGGGAGTATGGCCGCTAATCTTGTCTTTCTGGCTGTGGCAGATATTGTTTATCGTAAAGCTAATTTGGAACATGCAGCAGCCTCTGCCGTCAATCTGATGCTCGCTGGCTTGCTCATTGTTTTATTAACCTTGCCTTTACTGGCCGTTTTTAGCCCCTCTATTACTTTTTTTAATATTCACCCCATTACACCCGTAATTATTATCGCTTATATATCCGGGTTGCACTTAGTTCTGCATACGAAAACAAAACCTATGTGGTTCCCTCGACAAACATGTCAAACGGTTGCAGACCAGCCCGATACGCGCCATAGCAGTAATTTAACCTCCGTGTGGATAACGTTTACCTGCATGGCTGCGTTAACGGGGATAGCGGGTTGGGTTTTAATGGAATCAGCAAAACAGATAGCCGATCAAACGGGAATTTCTGAAACACTTATGGGTGGCTTTTTTACCGCGCTTGCCACTTCTACACCCGAGCTAGTCACCACGATTGTTGCCATTCGTATTGGTGCTTTAACCCTTGCAGTCAGTAATATTTTTGGCACTAACTGCTTTAATATGTTGGTGGTTGCCGCTGCTGATGTAGGTTATACCCAAGGTTCTATCTATCATGATATGGCTCCTGTCCAAGTCATCTGGGCTTTGGTGAGTATTTTAATGACAGCGACTTTACTCTTAGGCATGGTGCGACGGCAGACTTATGGCATTGGTAAAATCGGGTTTGAGAGCGCCCTTATTTTAGCGATCTATGGTATTGCTTTGGGCTTCGTTATCTTAAGTTGAATAATTAGCCTACGATACTGGATCAACCTGACCCTATTATTTCCAGAAAACCCTTCCCTAAAGGGCTTTCCTTCTTCGAACATAGGGAAAGACTCATGGCGGTAACAACGAGAAAAACCCTTCGGCCAGACACCCGTTCCGAGTATAGAGGCTGGCCTTCTACAGGTGAACTAATAAGGCGCTAATTCTTTATATTCTATAGGCTGCCAAAACTAAAGGCCGATGGTTCTATAGGCACTGAATAGGGCTGAAAGTGCAATCTTATAAGTCGCAGATATACGGATGGTCATGCTTTGGTGAGTATTAAATACGATCCCTGATCGTTAAGTTTTTTTATTGCCCTTAATTTCGTCAAGTGCATGTAAAACTATTCTCTATTGCAATCGTGGGATATGCCGTTTGTCAGAAACAATAACTATGCAGCAGTATTAGCCTTCTCACAAGCCACACAAGCTTTGGAAGAAGGCTGAGCGCTATGCCTTAATACTCAATGCGGCCGCTTTAAGCTCTTCCGAAAGCGCAGAGACTTCGATAGACAATTGGGTTGACTGTTCAGATGTCCCTTGAACTTCAAGATTTGATGCGTTGATAGATTCCATATCCATACTGACAATGTCAGCTACTTGGCTTTGCTCTTCAACCGCGGCAGCAACCTGTAAGTTCATTGCCAAAATATCCGCTACGGCATTCGCTGCCTGATCAAGCGTATATTGCGTCTGTTCAGTTATAGCAATAGTTTCTTCGCTTTTCTCCCGGCCAGATTCCATGATGGTTACAACACCTTTGGAAGCACTTTGTAATTTAGTAACAACGGTATCAATTTCTTTTGTTGCTTCTTGGCTGCGCTGCGCCAAAGACCGAACCTCATCCGCAACAACCGCAAAGCCTCTTCCCTGCTCACCAGCGCGCGCTGCTTCAATGGCGGCATTTAACGCCAATAGATTGGTCTGCTCAGCGATGCCTCGAATAATATCCAGCATTGCTCCAATATCATCCGTATCAGCTGCCAATTTATCGACCATTTCCTTCGCTTCTTTTTGTTGCTGAACTAACGCCAAGGTATTACCGATGCTTATTTTGACTTTATCAAAGCTTTGATCGGTCAATTTCTTAGCATTTTCAGATGATTGCGCGGCACTTGCCGTATTCTGGGCAATTTCAGCAATGGTCTGGCTCATTTCAGTAACCGCAGCAACCACTGAGCTTATTTTATCATTCTGCCCGCACAGCTGTTCCTGACTGGTACGAGACAGGTTAGCCGATTGTTCGGAAAAACCAGCCAGTTTGGAAGAAGAGGATTGAAACTGCTGCATCGTTGTACGAATCATATCGAAGAATTGACCGAGAGTTTCAATAAAGGCTTTATCATCTTTTGTTGCGGCTTTAATACTGCTCAGTTCAATGGTTAGATCTTTATCTGTGGCTGCATTTTCAACCACTGTCCGAATTTGATTGGCAAGGACATACTGCCTTCGCAAATGAACAGAGATCATTATTAAAATGGCCGACTCGACAATAACAAAAAAGGCGTGCAAGAAAAAAGTAGGCCAGTCGCATGTTATTGCATAAGTAATATAGGGATGATCACCAATATAAGTATCAGCAAGCTGTAGAGGTACACTCACGAGGTGGTGAACCGCAATAACCAATGCAGCAACGACAACAACCCGCCAATCGCGCCATAAAATCAAAAACGCTAAGACACTGAAGATATGGAAATGCATTTCCAGGCGGCCAAACTGCTGCATAATCAATATCATTGACATAAACATATAAGAAGCCGCGATGACGGCTCGAGAGATAAAAGTACCTTTTGCCACGCTATAAGTGAGCAGCGCAGCGATAACCACTAAGGTTGCAGGAACCCCTCCAAGTAAATGTGTACCAAATCCGTTTGGCACAATAAAATATATAAAAGGCAAATGCAGAACAAGAACCGTCAATCCAAATCTATCTGCCCAAGAGGCATCACGAAACTCATTCTCGCTCGTCATATTATGACGCTCTAACATAGCTTAATCTCCTTGTTCGAGCATGTGAAAATCTTCCAAAATCATTTTTAAATCCGGCTTTGTGTAAACCAAAATTCCATCCAGTTTGGGATGGATAAAATAAATATAGTCCGTGTGAATGATTTCCTCTTTCCCCTGAAAGTAGTTCACTTTCAACAAACTGGCTATCTCTTTAAGTCCATGACCTTCGGTACGAAGCCCAATAAAGGCGGCATCGAAATTTGCCAGAAACTGACCCAACCGTTCAGCCGTATCCTGTTGAGGGTCAATGGTAATAAGTGCAAACTGCGCCTCAGGTCCTACATTCAATTTTATTTGTTTGAAAAACGCCATTGTTATAGGACAAGTATAGCTGCAACTGGTAAAGCCAAAAGTTAAGAAGAGCGGTTTTTTCGCTAGGTTGGTCAAATGGACTTGATGCCCATACTGGTCGCTTAAAGGTGCGTTACTCAGCTCAAAGCTGGTCTGTATTCCTTTTAGTTCAGGTTTTCCCAGCAACCCATTCAGATAGCTATTTGCAGATAAATACGGATAAATAAATGCGGTTAGTAAACATAGACCTGCAACGACTAAAGCCAACACTTTTATTGGCCTAATCGCCATCATAACGCCACATAGAAATCACCAATTTAATCAAAATCTAAAAACTTCGCATTACATCAATGCATAAGTAGCCTTTATTTTCTTTCAGCCAGTGGCTGCCCCCCACAGGAAAAACAATGAGGCGCTCACCTTTTATGCTCAACTACGTGCCAAAACGAACGGTTTAGATTTTGGCCTCAAATACAGAGCACAAAAAAAGCCTTAGACTATAAAATCTACGGCTCTTTTTTATTCGCTACAACGACACTAAGCTTAGTAAGCCTAGCCGCTTAGCCTTTAGCGCTTTTTCAAACGACGCTAAAGGTATTTCTTCAGCGTAAATGCACCACGCAGATCACCAACAGAGTAACCCGTTGCCTTATCTTCTGGATATAGGGCTTGCAAGCTATTTTGAAGGACTGGTTTTATCTTAGTGCCATGACAAGCTAAACACTGATCAGCCACTGGGATCGCTTTCATCATTCGGAAGACCTTACGGCCATCTTCATCCACAACGACTTGTGAAAAGCCTAAGGTTTTTAAATTAGCGCCTTGCTGAGTTTGTTTAGCAAATTGTTCTAGTACCTGTTTTTCCCACTCATCAGGCGCATTCTCAGGATTACGTAATTTCAAACTTGTACGGCCTATATCCCAACCTGAAGATTGCGATATTTCGTGAGTTAGAGGCATTGCCTTTGTATTACAAACGGCAATAGCAGCGGGTGCCCCGCCTTCTTCTTTAGCTTTTTTTAACTCGCCCATTAAGGTGGAAGCTAACTGCATAATAACCTGTTTAGCTTCAGTCTGAAGCTCAGGGATATTTACGGTGAACTCTTCAGCCTGAATCGAAGGGGTTGCAACTATAGCCGCTACCGCTAATAGAAGTGCTTTCATACTAATGCCTCTTTGAATACGATCGTTCTAATGGTGCAAAGTATATAGCAATAATTAAATTAGTAAATGCTAATATTTATGGTTTTTATAGAATAAATAGCTATCGCGCAGGTTTATTCTGCAAAAATTGCATAAAGGCTTGCTGAGCTTCCACGGAGGATAAACGCTCATAAAAAAGCGTACCCTCTTCATCCATTACTTGGTGTAACTGCTGAAGGTAAGCTTTTTTCATTAACATTTTAGATGTTTGGACCGATTGCGAAGGCAGCCGTGCTAATCGTTCAGCACGAGCACGGGCGCATTTGAGTAAAATATCGCAAGTTACAATCTGGTTGATTAAACCAATCTCTTGGGCTTTTTCAGCATCAAAAGGCACACCTTCAACCATCATTTCAAACGCCTGCCGATGGCTGACCATTTGCGGAAACAGTAAGGTTGAACCCCCTTCTGGAATAAGGCCTAATTTAACAAAGGGCATTTGACAGTTTAAATCATCGGCAGCGATCACAAGATCGCAATGTAGCAACATGGTAGAACCTATACCTACGGCATTACCTTGAACGGCGGCAATAATTGGTTTTTTACACTCAGCTAACTGGTGTAAAAAGCCGATAATAATCTTAATCGCATCAGCCCCATTACCGACAGATATAAAATCTTGAATATCATTACCCGCACAAAAACTAGTCCCCTCAGCACGAATAAGCACAACATTGATCTCTGAATTTTCAGATGCCGAATCTAACAGTTGAGTTAGTTGCTCATACATAGAAAGGGTCAATGCGTTCTTTTTTGCTGTTCTGTTTAGAATAATCTCCAGAACATCCTTATTCTGCTCTGCTAGGACAAATTCATTCATAGGAATTCTCAATCAGATCTGATGTTTTATAAGAGCTACAGCCATTATTTATCAATATAATGTTCGGGCAGATAAGTTTTAATCATTTCGCTGCTTTGGCCCCACACATGGCAACTATTGAGCATAAATTTTGCGCCCTCTTTCAGCACCCCTTCATCCCCCTCTTTACCTGAACTTGGCCATATCGCTTGTATTGCTGTCGTTGCCACAACCGGTAATAGGTCATTCAGATGGGTACAACCCGCAACACCGCCTAGCAATGCTCTGGCCTGTTTTTGCCACCCTGGCCCAATACGGGAGCCTTCCAGCTTTTTGAACGCAGAGGTAATCTGGCTACACATGCGAAAAGGTGATTCATCTATGACTGCTTCGACATGATGTATATGTAAGCCTTTATCAAGGGTCACCCGTATGCTGATATCGTGAAACGCTTCTCCTCCTGCCACATAGCCCCCCCGTTCGGCGTTATCCACATCATGGGTTTTAACATCCGTCATCCGCGCTTCTATATCCCATAATTTATCGTCACGTAGATAACCAGTGCAAACCACTGTACGGGTATGTTGAGCCGTTCGACGAGAAGGTTTAGATAGTGGCATTAGCTCGTTCCTTGCTCAGTTGGCATCAGGTTGTGGCGATTTAAGCATTCGACGTAAAACTTTACCTACATTCGATTTAGGTAGGTCATCTGCAAACTCAACCTGTTTAGGCACTTTATAGCGCGTGAGTTTATCTTTACACCAATTACGAATATCTTCGCGGTTCAAATCGGGATTACTACTCACAACAAAGACTTTAACGGTTTCCCCCGCTTTAATATCGGGAACACCAATAGCGGCACATTCGATCACATCGGGGTGCTGGGTAATGACATCTTCAACTTCATTAGGGTAAACATTAAACCCAGAGACGATAATCATATCTTTAGCGCGGTCAACGATTCGATAGTAGCCATCTTCATCTAAAGTGGCGATATCACCGGTAATAAAGTAGCCATCGTCGGTGAATGAACATGCTGTCTCTTTAGGACGCTGCCAGTAACCTCTCATCACTTGCGGACCTTTAACACAGAGTTCACCCGCCTCACCAATAGGTACGTCTTCGCCATCAGTACCAATTACGCGGATATCTGTATGGAGCATCGATAAGCCAATGGTGCCTATACGGTTCGCCAGCGGTGGATTAAAACAGACCGCCGGTGAGGTTTCGGTTAAACCATAGCCTTCGGTAATATCGCAACCGGTTTTTTCCTTCCACAACACTGCTGTTGATTGGTTTAGCGCCATACCACCCGATGCGGTAAATTTAAGGTTACTAAAATCCACATCTAAGAACTTTTCATCACTGCACAATGCAATAAAAAGCGTATTCAAGCCGACAAAAGTGCTCATCTTCCATTTATGCAGCTCTTTGATAAAACCGGAGATATCACGTGGATTGGGAATTAAAACACTGTGACCACCCAGCAGTGATACAACCTGAGCAACGGTAAAGGCATAAATATGATAAAGCGGCAGCGGAGATATGACCGTTTCTGTCCAATCAACGCCAGGTACTGTTAGTCGATTTTCAGCCTGCAACATATTAGAAATTAGATTGGCGTGCGTGAGAACAGCACCTTTTGATACGCCTGTAGTGCCGCCCGTATATTGCAATACAGCCGTGTCACCCGGAACGACTTCAACATGCTCAGGCGTTTCACCTAAATATTTTAAGAGCACTTCTCGTAAAGGGAGCGCATCCGGCAGGTAGAAATTGGGTTCCATCTTTTTCAGATATTTAACAGCGGCATTAAGTATATTACGCTTAACAAATCCGTGGAGATCACCAACTTGGGTCACAAATAGGTTTTCTATCTGGGTATTCGGCAGTATCTCTTCTGCCTTATGCGCCATACTTTTGTGAATAATCAACGCTTTTGCGCCAGAATCACAAAACTGATGCTCCATCTCTTTAGCTGTATAAAGAGGGTTGGTGTTGACAATCACTAACCCCGCTCTTAATGCTCCCATAAGTACAACAGGATATTGGATAAGATTGGGAAGCTGGATCGCAACACGGTCGCCGGGCTGTAAATTGGTCTCTTTCTGTAAATAAACAGCAAACGAAGCAGACAAGCGATCTAACTCATTATAATCGAGTGTACGGCCAAAGCTTGTGTACGCAGGTTTAGGACCAAACTTTTCACATGTATAGGCTAGGACATCGGGGATTGTTTTAAATCCGTAATGATTGATATCCGCTGGTATTTGATCCGCTGCAGGTAACTGCTGCACCATTGCAGGCTCCTCGTATAATTATTTTTATCGAGAACCTTTTCGGTTCTAGTATGTTGTAACACGCTAAAGGAACTGCAAGCTACTGCTTACATATCCCTTAGATTACTGAATTCATGCAACCGGAAATAACGCCGCTAATTTAGTTGCTAGCATAATATCGCCATCGGCCTGAATGCGACCCGTCATAAACGCTTGCATCCCATCAGTTTCACCAGACATAACCTCTTCCAGCGTAGTACTATCCATGCGCAAAGTAACGGTTGGCTGATCATTACTACCTTCTGAAACAGAACAATTGCCGCCCTCTACAACAACAAACCACTCTCCACCATCACTAATTTCATATTGAAAAATAGCATCCGTACCTGCCGCAGCAGATGAATCAAAACGTTGTTCCATTTGAGAGAAAATTGCTTTTAAATCTGCCATGTTCGTGACCTCATTTTTATTATGACTGCTTGCATTTTTTAGCTTGTAACGCGTCGCATTTAACTTCAATAGGCCGCGCAATAAGGTGCGGCCTACTGGATTATTCAATACCTTTTTCATCTGCCTACCTTCAAAAGCATGATTAAAATGCAAAGTGCTCTTGTTCCATAGACATCAAATTATCCGCACCGGACTGCATAGTAACGACCAAAGAGCGGGTACGCGGTAAAATACGCTGAAAATAGAATTGGGCTGTAGTCAGTTTAGCTTGATAGAAAGCAATATCACCTTCACCTTGAGCTATTTTTTCCTGAGCAACTTTCGCCATTCGAGCCCAGAAATAACCTAACACCACGTAACCTGAATACATGAGATAATCAACGGAAGCGGCACCGACTTCATCGCGGTTCTGCATCGCTTTCATACCTACTTGCATGGTCAAATCACCCCACTCTTTATTCAAATCAACAAGAGGCTGTGTGAACCCATGCATTTCTGGGTTATCAGCTTCCGCCTGACAGAATTTATGCATGATTTTAGTAAAACCTTTTAAGGCCTCACCTTGGGTCATTAGAACTTTACGTCCCAATAAATCTAAGGCTTGTATCTGGGTTGTTCCCTCATAAAGCATAGAGATACGGCTATCACGTACATTTTGTTCCATGCCCCACTCTGCGATATAGCCATGACCACCGAAGATTTGTAAACCATGGTTAGCTGATTCAAAACCGACTTCTGTTAAAAACGCTTTTGCTATAGGTGTTAAGAAAGCCAATAGGGCATCTGCGTCTTTTTTCTCGTCACCCTCACATAACTTCACTTTGTCCACCAGCTGAGCGCAGTAATAGATCATCGCACGGCCGGCTTCAGCAAACGCTTTCTGTGTCAGCAACATCTTACGTACTTCAGGATGAACAATAATAGGGTCAGCCGCTTTATCAGGATACGCTGGGCCATTTAATGCTCGCATCTGTAAGCGATCTTTAGCGTACGCAAGGGAGTTCTGAAACCCCCATTCTGCATGGGCTAAGCCTTGTAGCGCAGTCCCTAAACGAGCAGTATTCATAAAGGTAAACATGCAGTTCAAACCTTTATTGGCAGTACCTATCAAGTAACCGGTCGCCTCATCAAAGTTCATAACGCAGGTGGAGTTACCATGGATACCCATTTTGTGTTCTAAAGAACCACAGCTCACACCATTACTTTCAGTCAGTGCATTAGGTAGGTGTTTTGGAACAATAAATAACGAGATACCTTTTGTACCAGCTGGCGCATCAGGAAGACGTGCGAGTACGATATGGATAATATTTTCCGCCATATCATGTTCACCTGCGGAGATGAATATTTTCGTACCCGACACTTTATAGCTGCCATCAGCTTGAGGCTCTGCTTTTGTTCTCAGCATACCTAAGTCAGTACCGCAATGGGGTTCTGTAAGGCACATTGTCCCAGTCCATTCACCAGAGATAAGTTTAGTCAGGTAAGTCTCTTTCTGCTCATTAGTACCATGAGCATCTAACGTATTCATGGCACCATGGCTTAAACCTGGATACATGCTCCATGACCAGTTTGCCGTACCTACCATCTCATTAAGTATAATACCTAGAGACTCAGGTAAGCCTTGACCACCCCACTCAGTTTCATGGGCAAGCGAAGGCCAACCACCCTCAACAAACTGCTGGTACGCTTCTTTAAAGCCATCAGGTGTTGTCACTACACCATCATTCCAAGTACAGCCTTGTTGATCTCCTACTTGATTCAATGGTGACAGGACGCGTTCAGAAAATTTGGCACCCTCTTCCATAATTGCTGCCACCATATCGGGTGTTGCTTCATCACAACCCGGTAAGCTTTGGTAATGTCTCTCAGCATCAAGAACTTCGTTAAGTACGAAATTCATATCACGCAGTGGCGCTTTATATTCTGGCATGACCTGTATCCTCAATATTATTTTTATAGCGCTAAGTGGTATTTATCACTTGAGCAATCGCTGCAAAGTACAATCTAAATTGGCAGCTCTGTTGTTCAGATATACTTAAGGATGGTCGATAGACTGAATTTCGCCAATAACAAAAGCTACCATTATTAATGACAAAAAGTAGCACGCGTTTTAAAACACCTAAGTTATAAGGCTTAACAAGGGGAAGAGAAGAGCTATAAATACGAGACTGACCGCTTAAGTGTAACAATATCCTTCAAATAACATTGCGGTGCACAATAAAAACAAAAAAGCCGACATTTTCATGTCGGCTTTAAGTCTTTCAAAAAACAGGTTTATAGATAATTAAATAAACTTAGATCTTTAATGGCCGCAAAGCTAGCGTAGGATGCTTCCAGTGCGGTTTCCTGCAATGTAAAAATACTAATGGCTTCGTTATAATCCATATCTTCGAATGAGGAACGCGCTTCTTCAGTAAAGAGAATATAATCCTCATTAACTAAAAGCTGCTGTTCCAAGGTATTTATGCGACCACCGATACTGGTACGTGCAGCAATATTTAGCTCCTCAATACCGGATAGATTCGTTAGAATTTGATCCATCTTTGTGTTAAACAACTCTTTTCCACTTTCCGTTGTGAAATCTCCAGTTTCTAACAGATCTTTCAAATCCATCGCAGTATTAAGAATATTGTGCTGATCGAACACATCTAAGGTGGCTGTCCCTTCGTTAGCCCCACTGACATCAAGTTCAACGCCTGCAATAGTCAACGTAGGCGCATTAGGGTTAGCCGATGGGTCATAGCCACTTAGAATGGCTGGAGGGTCTTCAGCCGTAACAGGCTGGCCATTTTTATCAGTTACTGTCAGTAGGCCCGCTGCATCCACCGTCATAGTTAATGGCCCATGTGCAGCCATATATTCACCAAACGCTTCCGCATCACCACCATCAATATCTATATTCGAAACCATAGAAACGGTTTGTGTCAGATCGGCTTCTATGTAACCTGGCACCATAGGGACTGTTTCAAATATATCGAAACCAGAATCAGTCGAAGCAACTTTATTCTCAGGGCCTACCTGTAGGTAACGCTGGCCGTCATCACCATTAAATTCATAACGACCATTACTTTCGTTATAGGTATAAGGTTCAGTAAAACCTTTATTTCCGGCAAAAAGATATTCACCTTGAACATCTTTAGTGTTCATCAGGCTGGATAAGGACTTAACGATCTCCCCAACTTCAGAGGCGATAGAGCTACGATCACCATCACTTAATACACCATTTTTACCTTGGATCGTTAACTCTTTAAGACGGATGGAGAGATTATTAATCTGCTCGATGGTCGTTTCTTCAAGACTCAAACGTCGGTCAGCTACTTCGATATTCGCTGAAAACTGCTCTGTTCTAGCAATCTCTTTTTTGAATTTTTGAATCTGAGCAGACGCTAATGGATCATCTGAAGGCTGCAATACCCGCTTACCCGTTGATAGCTGCTGCTGTGTTTTAAATAATGCCGCAGAGCTGCTATTAAGGTTATCAATATTACTCAGAAAAATTTGCTGTGTAGAAATTCTCATGACCTATCTCCCTATACACTCTGCAGCAAGGTATCAAATATAGTTTGTGCAACTTGGATTAATTGAGCTGAAGCTTGGTAAGCCTGCTGATACTGAACTAGCTTAGCCGCCTCTTCATCTAAGTTAACACCCGATATACTTGAACGTTGCGCTATATTCGAATCAAGTACCGCTTTGCCTGCCTGAGCATTTAATTGTGCAACTGCTGCCTCAGTACCAACACGCTCAACCGTTTGACCATATTTATCTTGATAAGATGCCCCTTCAATTGTTTTATAAAATTGAAGATCCGATAGAAGCAACGCATTACTGTTATCGGAAACACCATCGGTATTTGGCTGAACTGTAAAAACATCATTCACGTTAGGTTGATTCTTGATTGTAATCTCAAACCCTTCTAGCGCTATAGATTCTCCAGGATTGAAAGCACCCACGCTACGATCACCGTCCTCATCCGTCAGCTGGTAATACGCAACCTCTTCTGAATCATCGTGATCAATGGTAAATACATCACCATTCGCCACAGAGGCGATATCAACGGTAATACCAAACGAGGCAGAAAGATCTAGTTCTGAATCACCTATAGCCCCAACACCCGTAACGGTCGTAGCCGGTGAGCCAGAGTCTGTAACATTAAATGCGCCACCAACCGCCGTAATGGTAACGGGATAAGTAATCGCTGACAGAACATCATAATCAGCTACCTGCACATTTGAAGCGGTACCTGTATTCGTACCTGTATCAGTTGCTTCTAAAGGCGATAAGAAACTTACATTTAACGGTGGCGTTAACTGACTAACAACGGCAGATTGGTCCGCATAGTCTTTATCAGTAATACTAACCGAGATCTCACCAGTCCCTGTATTTGCCACATCATCAGTGGTCGATAGCGGCGATCCAAGTGCTAACTGACTCGCATCATTAATAACTGTATCTATCTCTGACGCAGCATTACGGGTCGGCTGAATTAAAAACTTATCGCCTTGAGAGAAGGACGTTGTCGCATCTAGCTGTAGGGTAAAACCATCAATTCTTAAAGTTAGGTCACCGGTAGCGGCATCTAAGTAATACTCACCATCTTCATCAACTTCAGATGCATTTGCTGGAGGGGTTCCGTTAGAATTAAATTCATTTTCATCCCAACGAACCTCGTCATTCCCACGAATAAGCGTAAAAGTATCGTCGCTATTAAAGATTAACTCATATTCTGTCGCTTCGACTTTGCTAACATCATTGATAATCACCATACCTGTTGAGGATGATAAATTATCTCGTTCTGCCAGCACTCGGTTAGAGGCTGCTGTAGCATTATTAATGTCGGCAAACATCAAGCCACCAGCATTACCATCTAGGTCCATACCTTTTTGATGCTGCTCATTCATAGTGTCGGCAAAAACGAGAGCGATTCTACCCAGTTCATCTAAGGTTTCGTTTAACGTTGTATCACGGTAATCAAGCATACCGCCGACTTTACCACCCGACACTTGACTGGTTATATCACCAACGTTATTACCTATTTGAATACCTAGATTTAGCTGGCTGCTATCTGCTGGGCTGGTCATGGTTGTTAATGTATTAGCTGATTGCCCAACAACTAAGGGCTCACCATTACCAACAAAAACACTGACTTCCTGAGAGTTACTATCTTCAATAATAGTAAACCCTATATATTCAGATAACTCCTCTAGCTTCATATCTCGTTGATCAAGCAATTCACTCGATACACTGCCAGAAGCATTAGCTATACGTATATCGTCATTCAGCTCGGCAATGCTGTGTGCAAGCGTATTGATGGCAGCAACACTACTTTCTAACTGACCATTAATGGTCTCATTTTGACGACGAATATTGGCATCTAAATCATTAAACCGTTGCGTTAATGATTCTGCTTGTGCAATAAATAGCTCTCGGTTAGGTAAACTAACAGGATCATCAACCGCCGTTTGCATTGCACCAAAATAATCATCCATAGCGGTTGAGATGCTTGTTACATCTGAGGCCAGAAGGTTATCAAGCTCATTGGCAAAATCTTCAAAAACATCGTAACTACTATAGGTAGAACTATCGGCCCAAATTTGACGATTTAAGAAAGCATCCGCCACTCGGTCAATATTATCTATAGTAACGCCACCTTGTCCTTCTCGTGCTTCAAACACAGGACGCTGACGTGTGTAACCCTCAGTATTTACATTACTGATATTCTGGCCGGTAACCGCAAGCGCAGTCTGGTTAGCCTGCAGGCTCTGCGTTCCTAATGTAAGTAAACCAAAAGACATATGTGACTCCTTTTGAAGTGCAATGCTACTTAACAAAGTAACGGTTAAGGAGAGCTAAGTAATAGCTTATCGGCTATTAGCTAAGTCTCTTTAGGAAAACCGCTTCGACTTGCAAGCAGATCACCCTCAAAAATATTTTTAATCTTTTCGGCATATTCAGGATCAGTTGCATACCCTGCTTCCTGTAATTTCCGGACATAATCATAAGGATTGCCGGCACTCTCTATTGCCATCTGGTAACGAGAGCTTCCTTTTAAAAAGCTGACATAATCCCTAAAACTATCTTCGTAGCTGTCATAGCTACGGAAGGATGCATTTTCACGCTGTGCTAAACCATCACGGTATTCCAAGGTCGACACTTGAGCACTTGCCCCGTCCCAACGCTGATCCGCTTTAATATTAAATAAGTTATTACTATTGCTACCATCTGACTGACGTACCATAAACTTCCCCCAGCCAGTCTCTAAAGCTGATTGGGCAAGAAGAACACGCGGGTCAACACCTAGCTCACCGGCTACTTTTTCAGCCAATGGCAGAAGTTTTTCTACAAACTCTTCTGGTGATTCAAAACGGTCGGGAAGATCTGCTTCAGTTTTACTAGAAACAGCATCCAGTTGTTTTTGAAAGACCTCTTTCACGGTGCTAATTTGCTCTTCCGTTAATGTCACACCCGGTGGGTTTTCTTTCCCTTCCGCTTTAGCAAGTAAAGCAGAAGCCGCAATAGAGGCAGCCTGATCAAATGCTTGATTAAGCCGGCGGCTATTTATATCCAAATCTTCTAACTCAACTTGGCGCTGAGTACTCTCAGTTTTACCACCTAACTGTCTGACTAAAACATCAGTAAGACCAATCCCTTTATTGCCTGACATCTCCATAGCAATCTGATTATCGTACATGCTCTGGTAGAGTTTACTCTGGCTACTATTCATGAAGTTATCTTCACCAAAAGCAGCATTAGCATCACGCATAGATTTAAGAAGCATATTGACGAACAGCTGCTCAAACTGCTGAGCGGCTAAACGTAACCCCTCATCACTATTAGTTCGGGCTTTAGCTTTTAGCTTTTGCAGCTCAGCCAGATCCGAATACAGCTGAGCATGACCACTGTCGCCAGTTTTAATCATTAGATAACCACCAATTCTGCTTTAAGTGCGCCCGCCTGTTTTAGGGCTTCTAAAATGGCCATTAAATCACCTGGCGCAGCACCGACACGGTTCACCGCATCCACAATATCTTGCAAGTTTGTACCCGGTGAGAATTCAAACATATGGCCTGAACCTTCATCCACTTCAATACCTGTACGCGGTGTCACTACAGTCACACCATCGCTGAGAGGATCTGGCTGATCCACATTAAGATCTTCAGCAATGGCTACCGTTAACCCACCGTGGGTGATGGCAACTGGCGAAACCCGTACATTCTGGCCAATAATAATGGTGCCTGTACGTGAGTTAATAACCACTTTGGCCGCATCCATTGCAGGCTCTACATTCAAGTTTTCTAGTACAGATAAGAAGGACACCCGCTGTGAAGGATCTCTAGGCGCACGTACACGAATAGACGTTGCATCCATTGATGCAGCCATACCCTCACCCAATAGATGATTGATCTGCTCAGCCACTCGACGTGATGTTGTAAAATCAGACTGGTGAAGGTTAAGAATTAAGCTATCACCTTGAGCAAATGCTGTAGGTACGGAACGCTCAACGGTTGCTCCATTAGGGATACGTCCAACACTAGGTACATTTAAAGACAACCTAGAACCATCAGCACCTTGAACACCAAACCCAGACACCACTAAATTACCTTGTGCTACCGCATAAACCTGACCATCAGCCCCTTTTAACGGCGACATTAACAAACTACCGCCACGTAAGCTTTTAGCATCACCTAAAGCGGAAACAGTAATATCGATCTTTTGACCCGGTTTTGAAAACGCAGGTAGATCCGCATGAATAGCCACTGCTGCAATATTTTTAGACTTAGGGTCTGTGGAATTAGGAATAGCCACACCAAAATTATTTAACATGTTGCGAAATGTCTGTGAGGTAAATGAGGTTTTATCCCCTGTACCATCTAAACCAACGACCAAACCGTAACCTACCAACTGATTCGAGCGTACGCCTGAGATACTGACCATATCTTTTAGACGACTGGCTTCAGCGGTAATGCTAAGTAATAAACTAGCTATTAGAAGTAATGCAATTCTCATTATTCTATCCCCTTAGAAAGGCATTAACGCGCCGATAAAGAAGCGAGACATCCATCCCATAACATTAGAATCATTGACAGCCCCCGTTCCACTATAAGC
Source organism: Neptuniibacter sp. 1_MG-2023 (assembly GCF_030547185.1). GTDB lineage: Bacteria > Pseudomonadota > Gammaproteobacteria > Pseudomonadales > Balneatricaceae > Neptuniibacter. Next base: position 20,107 of record NZ_JAUOQR010000017.1, on the reverse strand, counting down.
AATACGCGCATCCGCTAATTTTGTTGATTCAACCGTATTATCCGACCCTATATCTTGCGGGCGAACCATACCGCTGATTCGAATATATTCATCACCTTGGTTAAGGTTTAGCCACTTTTCACCTTTAACTATTAATACCCCGTTAGGCAAAACATCATGCACTGTAACGGTAATATTACCGGTTAAGTTGTTACTCATATCAGAGGTGCCTTCGCCCTCAAACGCAGTCGTAGTTGACGGCAACGTAAAACTAACCGGCTTACCTAATGCCGTAACAGGTGAACCAAAGACAGTAGCTTGCTCTAAAGAGGTGGTACCCTCTTTATCAATCTCAGTTGTAGCGCTTTTTTGAGAGCTTGTACTCTCCTGCAAGGCAATGGTTAAGATGTCACCAACGCGATGCGCACGCCCATCTCCATACAAATTAATACTAGTAGCAGAGCTATAGATAGAACCATTAACTGGCTGTGCTTCCGTTAAACCTTGTGGACGAATAGGCGCATATTCAGGATTATTTGGTTGTACCTGTTTTTGCACACAACCGGTAAGCAATACACTGATAGCGACAAGCGCAAGGAGTACTTTGTTCATCTCAAAACCGCCTTTTATTATTCAATTAAAGCTGCTGACTCACGTAAGAAAGCATCTCATCTGCCGTAGAAATGACTTTAGAGTTCATCTCATAGGCTCGCTGAGTGGTAATCATATCCACTAGCTCTTGTACTGAATTTACGTTGGAACCTTCTAAGGTGCCTTGTATTAACTGTCCCGTACCATTCTCTCCAGGGTTACTAACAAGTGGCCCACCACTTGAAGCAGATTCTTGGTAAAGGTTTTGTCCTAAAGAAAGGAGCCCTTGGGGATTAACAAAATCAGCCAGTTCCAATTGACCTATTTCAGTCGGTTCAGAATCCCCCGCTACCGTAACTGAAACAACGCCATCGGTACTGATCGAAAAGTTAGTTACCTCCTCTGGCAATGTAATCGCTGGTTCCAGTTGATAACCTTCCGCTGAAACCAATTCACTATCAGAGTTAAGGTGTATCTGGCCATTACGGGTATAAGCCAAATCCCCATTAGGCAAAGTAACTTGCAGGAAGCCTCGGCCATTAATGGCCACATCAAAAGCCTCATCCGTTACCTCTAGGTCACCGGTACTAAACAGTTTTTGCGTACCAACCGTTCGAACACCTGAACCTATTTGCAACCCTGAAGGGAGTTGCGCCTCTTCTGCCGTTTGCGCACCCGGCTGGCGGCGAACCTGATACATTAAATCTTCAAATACAACCTGATCTCGTTTAAAGCCAACCGTTGAAACGTTTGCTAGGTTGTTAGATATCACCTTCAGGTTTGTGTCCTGAGCTGTCATACCTGTTTTAGCTACATTCAGTGCACCGTGCATCTATCTATCCTCGGTTGGTTCTATGAGAGCTTCAAAATGGATGTGGCAGCTTCGGAATTTTCTTCAGCTGTTTTCATCATTTTTATTTGCATTTCAAACTGACGGGAAGATGTAATAATCCCCGTCAACTCACTTACAGCATTGACGTTACTCGTCTCTAAATATCCAGCTCTAAGCCTGACATTCAAATCCGCTTCTAACGGGGCTTGAGCCCCAGTAGTCATTAAGCCATCAGTACCTTTAAATAAGGTTTTAGGGTCTGGGTTCACCAGTTTCAACTGATCTGCCACTAATAACTCGACCGCATTATCACCGACGGGACGAATGGTAATAATACCGTTCGTTGCAATATCAATATTTTCAAAAGGCGGCAAAGCGATAGGTATTCCGCCATTGCCCATCACCGGCAAACCACTGCCCGTGACCAGTTGATTAGCGGCATTCATCTGCAGAGAACCGGCACGGGTGTACCCTTCCGTGCCATCAGGTTTGAGTACAGTCAACCAACCATCACCCGCAATTGCCACATCCAACTTACGACCGGTATCAATCAGCGAGCCACTCGACATATCTGTAGCTGGACGCTCAGTTTGGGCATAAACACGTGAGGCATAACCCTCCCCAAACACTTGCATAGCGCGGGCTTGAGCAAGATCCGACTTAAAACCTGTTGTGTTGGCGTTAGCAAGGTTATTGGCATAAGACTGCTGCGCAAGCATATTTTCTCGCGCCCCACTCATTGCTAAATAAAGAACCTTATCCATCTATCACTTCCAGAATTTGGCGGCAAAACCGCGTTTATTTCTATGAATTTATTTTTCTCTAGTTATATAGATAGCAACACACGTGCCAAAAACGAAAAAAGGCCGCTAATGCGGCCTTTAATGAAGCAGATATAAACCTTATATCTGCAAAATATTCTGCGTCACTGTATTGAGTGTTTCCAAGGTTTTCGAGTTTGCCTGGAAGTTACGCTGCGCTTCGATCAAAGAAACCAATTCAGCTGAAAGATCAACGTTAGATTGCTCTAAAGCAGCCGATTGTAAGGTACCATTCAAGCCTGTACCTGGTGGATTCACAATCGCATCCCCTGAAGCTAGCGTTGAAGTCCACTCTGTATCACCGGAAGGTGATAAACCTGACTGGTTTTCAAACGTCGCTATAGCAACAACACCTAAGTCCTGAGTCTGACCATTGGAGAAACTTGCAACCATCTCACCGGTGCCCGCAAACGTAACCCCGATCAAATCACCTTTGGTATAACCATCTTGAGTCGATGCTTTAACAATAGATGAGGACGCAAACTGAGTCGTATTAGCGATATCTAGATCAATCACCGTTGTCGAATCCGCTGGATCCGCACCGGTAATCGTAATCGTTGGCACAACAGAGCCAGCAGAGAACTGATCACCGTTAATACCCGTTAGCAAACCGTTAGATGGATTAAACTTAACTAAGATCGGTCCTGGTTCAGTTCCTGTACCCGTTTCACCTGGGTCCAGTTCTTTACCTATATCTAACTGCTCAGATCCATTTAAGTAAGCATACATTCTGTATACCCCCTCAAATGAATTATCACCGTTCTTCACAACCGCTGCATCAAAAGGTGCACCTGCAACAGCACCGGAGGTTTCGGTAATAGTGATCGCTTCAGCGGGTGTAATATCCCCTGATTCAGCTTTATAAGTCACTACCACTTCTTGGTTGACGTTATCGTAGATAACCGACTCTACACTTGGGTTTGCATCTAAGATCTTAGCTTCGCTTGCTGTTATCGCTTGGCCAATCTGATCAGCGGTAGAACCAATACCTAAAGTACCAATTGAAATTCCACCAACCTCAAGCACAACAGCTGCGGTCAAAGGTACTTCACCGCTATCAATTGCAAAAGTGTATGTCTCATTGGCATCAATTTCTTCAATCTCAGCCACTGCAGATGAACCTGTCACTTGCACTAAATCAGGTTCTGGGTATTCAGATTTAAACCGAAGCGTAATATCACCCGCCGCATTAATAACCACACTTCCGATTCGAGCATCACCCGTAACAGGATCCGTTAGATCACTAAAGAAAGCACCCGAAGAGATAACATCCCCAGCCGCATAGCCTGCAAGCTCAGTCATATGAGCTGCCGTTACCGTAACACCCGAGATAGTATCGCCAGCAGTCAAAGAGGTAATTTGTTGCTGAGCCTGCACGGGACGTGCTTCAGCCATGTTGATCTTAATGGTATGTTCATTACCTAAACTATCAAAGGTACGAACCGTTGTACTATAAGTAAAAGAACCCGGTTCATCTTTATCATAATCAGATAATAGCGTCGTAGAATCTTCTCGGGAATCGATATTGAATGAGAGATCAATCTCTTCCGTCGCTTTAGGCGGACTCTCTTTCTCCGTTACGGCTAAGTTACCAATCGGTAAACGGTTACCCTCTTCATCTAAACCGTAACCCTGTAGGTATTTACCGGTTTTCGATACCATAAAGCCATCTTTATCTAGCTCAAATGCACCAGCACGGGTATAAGTTGTGCCGCCTTGGCCATCATCAAGCTGAAAGAAGCCTGAGCCATTGATCGCTAAATCAAGGTTGTTATTAGTAAACTCGACCGTACCTGCTTGGAAATCCTGAGCGATATCGGTAACGGTAACACCCGCACCGGCAACATTCGAAGAACCCGCACCGACAACTGCTGTTGCATAAATATCACCAAACTCCGTACGTGAAGATTTAAAGCCTACCGTACTCGCGTTCGCGATATTATTACCAGTTACATCAAGGTCTGTAGTTGCTGCCTTCAGACCGGTTACTGCTGTATTAAAACCTGCCATTATCCTGTCCTCACACGCCGATCTGTTTCACGTCGCTGACATCAAAAGAGCCTGCGTTCGTATTAACTTTCATTCCAATACCATTCTCGCCCAACGTCACACTATTAACCTGATAAGCCAGATTAGTGTCTATTGCGCTGTATTCGCCATCATCTAAACGCTCAACAGTAAATGTGTAATCCCCTGCTGGTAGCTCAGGATTACCATCCTCATCAAACGCCATCTGCCAAGCAAACTCATGCTCACCTTGCTCAACTGCTCCGAGCTGCATAGTGTCCACAAGGGAACCGCTTGAGTTATAAACCTTAATACGCACGTCCGATGCACTTGTATCTAGATTAAAAGAACCATGAGCATAGGGATTTGCCTGCGTACCCACTTCAGAGGTATCGCCCGGAATATAAACAGATTGACCAACCATCGCTGAAGCCTGCAAAGCCGCTTGGCTTGATAACATCGACTGCGACATCGCATTGATCGATGTATTTAGCTGATTAATACTTTCTACCTGTGACATGGTAGCAATCTGTTGCATGAAGTCAGTCGTATCAGCAGGGCTTGAAGGGTCCTGGTTTTGCAACTGAGCAATCATTAACCGCATGAACATATCACTATCTTCATCCGTCTGACTCGTTGCAGTACTCGACGTCTGATTGGTCTGATTGATTTGTTCAAAGACGTTTTGATTTACGCCACTTACAGTACTCATGGCTATTTAGCCTCGCGTCTTAATTTGTTTATTACTGTCCAAGGCTGATGGTTTGTTGCAACATCTGCTTGGCCGTATTTAGAATTTCAGTGTTAATTTGGAAGGAACGAGAAGCCGATATCATATCTGCCATTTCCTCTACCACATTAACATTTGGGTAATAGATAAAACCTTGTTCATCCGCCATTGGATGCTCAGGGTTATACTCTTTGCGCAGCTCTGCTTGGCTTTCAACAATACCTAATACTTGTACGCCCTGACCTGCTGCAACCCCAAACTTATTATCAGCAAGTGGATCTGTTTGCTGTACCGAAAAAACAGGCTTACGTGCGCGGTAGGTTTCATCAATACTAGAACTGATACTTTCAGCATTTGCCATGTTACTTGCTGTAGTATTTAAGCGGATCGTTTGCGCATTCATCGCTGACCCTGCAATACCAAAAACATTACTCAAAGACATGACTATTCACCTTTAATCGCTGATTTCAGCCCTGTTATTTTTTTATTCAACAACTGGAAAGATGTCTGATAATCCAGTGCATTCTCAGTGTAACGAGCCATCTCTTGCTGAACTTCAACCGTATTACCGTCAACAGATGCCTGAGAAGGAATACGAAACATCATGTCAGCGGCAAGATCAGGACTTAATAAGGTTGTTTGATGCTTAGGAGATGTTGCCGCCTGTTTAATTGTCATCTCAGATGCCTGATTTAAGATCTGAGAAAACTCTAAATCTTTTGCTTTAAAATTAGGCGTATCGGCATTAGCAATATTATTAGCCAGCACTTCTGCGCGACGTGCACGATATAATAGTGCATCATCATGTATCCCCAGCGCTGCATCAAAGCTAATTGCCATCAAACGATCTCCTTTATTGAACACGTTCTATTAAGCAATACACATACCAAAACAAAAAAACCTTTATTTAACAAATAGATATAAAAACACAGACTGATATCCGCTAAATTTACCGGCGAGAAACGGCAATATAAAACCTCTTCTTTGCCGCCCGGCAAACAAATAGAGATAAAAGCGGAAAGCGGAAAGCGGAAAGCGGAAAGCGGAAAGCGGAAAGCGGAAAGCGGAAAGCGGAAAGCGGAAAGCGGAAGATAACTAAACCGCAGAAAGCGATCTACGGCTTAATATAGATCGGATATCTATCAGATTGCTTGATAAATTATCCCGGGCTGACAATGAATCATCTGATATTTATCAGATAAACCTGACAAAAACTCTGATGCTCCCAAAATCAGATAACCTCCAGGTTTTAACACCGAATGCATCTTAGTTAGAATTTCAGTTTTTTTCTCACTGGAGAAGTAAATCAACACATTACGACAAAAGATAACATCGAACTGACCCAGCGCAGAATACTGGCCTAACAGATTAATGCTTTGAAAACGCACACGCGCTTTAATATCAGGCTTAACAACCCAGCTACCACCGGCAGTCTCACTAAAATGCTGAACTAAGCGATCCTGAGAAAGCCCTCTACCAATCGCTAACATCTCATACTCACCACGTCGAGCTTGGGCTAATACCTGCGTAGATATATCGGTGGCAACAATCTCTTCTGATAACAACTTACCCGGAGTTTTCTTTTTAAACTCATCAAACGTCATGCTGATGGAATATGGTTCTTGTCCGGTAGAACATGCAGCCGACCAGATACGTATTTTTGAACCTGATCCACGACTTAATAGCTCAGGTAAAATACGATCTCTAAGAATATCAAACGGATGTACATCTCTAAACCATAACGTTTCATTCGTCGTCATCGCATCAATAACTTGCTCACGCAATTTCATTGAAGCGGGGCTCTGAAGTTTAGTAATCAGGTCTTTTAAACTAAGACAGTTTTGCTCTTGAACGATTTTGCCCAACCGGCTTTGAACTAGGTATTGCTTATGTTTAGCCAGCAATATACCGCTCGTCTCTTCAAGAAAGCGACTAAATAGTTCGAAATCAGAATCCGTAATAGCAAAACCAGCCCGAGGCGTAATACTCATGAAGAGTAGGCACTCCTATTCAACATGCGCTGCTACTTTGTTTCAACTTGATGAATACGTTGCACAACCGCTGTCGCCAAATCATCAGGGTTAAATTTGGCAAGAAAGCCATCAGCCCCAACTTTTTTAACCATTGATACGTTAAAACCACCGGATAGGGATGTATGTAAAACAACATGCATAGTTTTCATACGCTCATCATCACGGATCATAGAAGTTAAGGTATAACCGTCCATTTCAGGCATTTCTATATCTGAAATAACCATCAAAAAATGAGTCGTAACATCAATCCCACGATCGGCCAAATCACATAAGAAATCCCATGCCTGGCGACCATTATTACAAGCTGTAACTTTAATCCCTAGACCTTCCAAACTACGCTTCATTTGGTTACGCGCAACCGAAGAGTCATCAGTTATAAGTATCTGGTACTCTTTGGCCTTTTCACGAAGCTGATCATCAGCTACCTCTTTACTTACCTCTGTAGGCATAGGGTAAAGATCAGCAAGAATCTGCTCAACATCTAAGATCTCTATCAGTCGATCTTCGTGCTCAAAAATAGCTGTCAGATAGTTTTCTACACCTATTTCTGTTGGTGGAGCCATAATCTGATCCCACTGCGTATTCAGAATACGATCTACTTGGCGCACTAAAAATGCCAATGTACGACGATTGTACTCAGCGACAATCAAAAAACAGTCGCGACGTTGATCTTTAGGTACAGACTCACGCCCAATCGCTTCTGACAGATCCAATACAGGAATTGTCTCACCACGAATATGTGCCATCCCTTTAATCGCAGAAGTCTGTCTAGGGACCTCTGTAAGTTTTGGGCACTGTAAAACTTCTCGTACTTTAAACACATTAATGCCGTACTGCTGATCGCTTTCCAAAGCGAACAATAATAGTTCGAGCCTATTCTGGCCCACCATCTGAGTACGTAGGTTTACACTATCTAGGATACCTGACATGATCTAACAATCCCGTAGAGATTAAATCAATTCTATTTTTATATTACACACAAATACGCCACCCTGAATATTGATGACACAACGTGAATACTTATAATTTAACACGACTTTTCCTACTAACCACTTTTCTTTTGTCACCCTTACAGCTTTTTGCTGCTGGTGAAGCAGAAAAACTTGAGCAGTCGGCTGAACATTACCTCTATGAACACTACAGCAACATAGGGACTGGCACACGTGTAGAGATCAAACTTAACCCGATTAGCAGAAAAATCAAACTAAAAACCTGCTTAGCCCCTTATGAATTTCAAACACCAAAAGGCAGCGGCAGTCGCATCACCCTAAAAGCACGCTGCCCATCACCTCTTTGGCAGCTATTCATAACAGCAGAAGTAAAAGAATTTGATATAGCTGTAGTCGCACAATCTAGTTTAGCCCGCGGAACCTATATCAGCATGCAAGATATAAAACTTAAAGAGGTTGAGATAACCTCCTTAAGATCGGTATATTTTACCAAACTCCAAGATATTATAGGCTGGACAAGTAAAAGAAGCATCGCCGCCGATACAGTAATAACCACATCAATGCTCAAAGCACCTTTAGCTGTATCTAAAGGTGACGCGCTTATTATCGAAGCCAAGCTTAATGGCGTAAGTATCCGAACATCAGGCACTGCCCTCGAAAGCGGAACACTAGGAGAACAGATCAAAGTCAGAAATGACCGTTCAGGTGTGATGGTTAAAGCTAAAATAATCCAAGCGGGTTTAGTACAAGTCCCTTAGCCTCACTCCCAAGTAGATTGGCCATAATTCAACTGCTATACTGCATCTATAACACCACAAGAAAATAATTTAATTTTTTCTTAAAGTTCTATTAAGAGCCGCCGATAAGCTTGTTCAGATACAGTACAGAGGACGGATAAATGATTAATGATCTCACGAGCCTGTCATCATCACAGACGGCAAGCACTCGTGCACGGACTAATGAGCAAGGTAACGCTGCCAAAAATGGCAACGGTGCAGTTGCCCAGCAGCCCCCGTCCAATAAAGGTGATACAGTCAATCTCAGCAATGCAGCACAGTTACTGCAGAATGTTGACAAGCAACTGTCTGACACACCTGATGTGGACAATGAACGTGTCGAGCGAATCAAACAGGAAATAGAAAGTGGTAGCTATCAGATTAACGCTGAACGCGTAGCTGAAAAGATGCTTAACTTTGATAACCTACTTTAAAGCAATGACATGACTGAGCAACAAATAACAGAACTTAATACCCTGCTAGAGCAGGGTATTTTGCTTTTAGAATCACTCAGCTCTATTTACGACAAAGAGCTTGAAGCTCTGAGCAGCAAAGACATCGATCGCTTGAGTGATACCACTCAGGAAAAAATGGCGCTGCTCAATAGCTTCCATAATTTCACCCTCGAACGCGTAGAATTACTGAAATCTTTCGGTTATAACATCGAAGCGGGTGATTATGGACTCCCCGGAGACACGGAAGAAGACAGCCCACTTTTATCGCAAGCAGCTGAACACTACGTGCTTATCAAGCAGTATTTGAAAGAGTTACAACATAAAAATAAGCGTAACGAGCAAGCGATTCACCGCAGTCAACAAAATGTAACCCAGTTACTAGCCATTGTGCGCGGACAGAAAAAACAGGATCAGCTCTACACTAAAGCAGGCAGCTCTGGACTTTATAAAGCCCAAAACAGGATAGGCAAAGCCTAAACCATCCTAATACCACGCCTAGCTAGTGACTCTTCATAGAATTAGCGCTAGAATCTCGCAGAATTTCACACCTACTTCAGTCCCAGTAGCTCAGTAGGATAGAGCGGTCCCCTCCTAAGGGACAGGCCAGGGGTTCGAATCCTCTCTGGGACACCATTCCTTTAAAATATCTTAAAAACAATAAGTTAAATAAAATTAACTTTTAAATGTCAGCTTATTTACCAATACAAACAAGCTGACCTATACGGTCGCATACGCCACATAAGACAGCATAATGCTTTAACACCACACATCTGAATCAACCTCAAAGCCGTCAAAACATATTCAGTACTACCACACTTCAGAATATTCTCCGATGCAATAAAACCGTATATTTTGACTAATTAGAGCGTGATTAAAACCTTAAAACTCAGACACTTCCTGTGTAGGAATGATGATCTAAATTAATTTAGGCATAGGACTATAAATTTCATAAGATTATCGAGGAAAACCAACATCGTTCGTCCTTGAACCTTGGCATGAACAGGGTGAAATCTACTATTTAATACAACACTACCAATTCGCTACATGCAGTAAAATCTTTATAGATTACTTTTCACCCTTCTGACATATCGATTAGACAATCAAATAATTACTTACCCATGTTCCAACTATGTACTTGTAACTTCCACTCACCCGCTTCATTGAGCTTTGAAACCAAAGTCACTACACCACCAAAAGTTGGAATTACACCATCTTGTGCTTGCCCAGATGCTTGCCAATTCGAAACTTGATACAAAACATTACCTTCGCGTTCAATCTCAATTATTGAGATTTTATGGCTATGAACGCCACCATCAATAAATCCTTTAAATAGTTCAGCAATCGCTTGCTGCCCTTTTAAAACTTGACCATTACCTGGTGAGATCACTGCTTGCTCATTATAAAGTTGCGTAAGTGCAGAAAGGTCGCCTTTATTGAATAAGTTGCTCTGCTAACTGTCGATTATCAAGGTTAGATTCGGCAAAAGTTAAACCAGAAACAGATAAGATCACTGCAGCAATACAGCTTTTAACTAAAACTTGTATATTCATAATTATCCACATAAGTTGATTAAAAAAACTAAGTAGATATTATTATCTTCAGCAAACCCATATCAGTCCAATATGGAAATGTAATCATTTGATACCTAAATTATATCAATTCAACTTCGATTTACGCCAACTCCGTTATTTCTGGGTAATTGCCAATTGCTTGAGCTTTCGTAAAGCAGCCGAAGAGCTTCACGTGGCCCAACCAGCGCTATCTCGTCAAATAGCACAACTAGAAGAAAGCCTAAACTGCCAATTGTTTGATAGACAAAGAAGACAAATAAAACTCACCAATGCCGGTCAGTATTTATATGAATCCTTGCCAAGTATATTTGATCACATTAACACCATTACAATGCGAACTAACTCTATTGGTCATGGCAAAATAAATAAACTAAAGCTTGGTTATTCCAGTGCAGTCATGTCCGGCTTTCTACCCAGTATCATACAAAAATTGAATACTGAATTAACTAATTGCGAGTATGAATTTGTAGAAACAACATCAGATAAGTTAATTCGGAGCGTCATTGATGAAAGCCTAGATGCAGCGTTCATTTTGTACCGTCCTGACAATGAATTACTTGATACAATTCCTATCAAAGCCGATGAGACTGGGGTAGTTTTGCCCGATTTTCACCCTCTTACACAGAAAAGTGAAGTAACATTTAGCGACCTAATAGAAGAGACTTTAATTTTATTTCCACGAGATACCAACCCCACCCTGTACGATGAAATCATTGGTCAATGTCACAAAGCAGGGTTTAGCCCTAAGAAAATTATTGAAGCCACTCCTCGTTCAGTGGCCATTGCTATGGTCGCGGCAGGTCAAGGTATAGCAACGTTAGCCGCTCCACTAAAGCATACATGTGTCACAGGGACGGTGTTTAGACCATTACCCAAAGCAGAGCTAATGGTGAAATATAGCTGCATTTCATTGAAACAACGCAACAATCAATCGCTGGAGGTATTAAAAAACTATATTTTTTCTGATTTACAATAGCGCTAAACGTTTATCGCCTTACTTTCAGATAACTGACCTCTGCAGCCTCCAATGAGCTCCTAAGTCTGCCATAAACGCTCTTCTTACAGTCGCCCTATAATCATCTTATTCATGACCGCAGCTTCGGCATAGCAGCCTCGTAGTAATACGCACCATTCTTATTTACAAAAAAATTAGCGTATAAGGTTCCCCAAAGATCCATCAGGTATCTTACCTACCCCTTCTTCTAAGTAGTGTTGCAATCGGTGGTATTTATCTTTCTCAACGCCATCAGAAACCAATCGGCTCGATAATTTTAAATAACGCTCTACCATTTTTAAGCGCTCTGCACGCTTATCTACGGTGTCTCTCGCCGACTCAAGAAAAAGCTGAGCCAAGTTGAGCAACGCATTAACGTTAGTCGTGTCATACTCGGTCGCTAAACCAAAATATTTGAGGGCTTGAGGCATTTTACCTGAGAGGTAATGCTTAACACCTAAGCGATTCACTTTGACACTCATCTCAGGATCATGTTTTTTACTGACCACCGGTGCTGCACGCTTCGTCTTCTCAGGCTCGATCAGCGGTACAGCATCACCCATTACATTGAGCAATTCACGTTCTAAGTTTAACGGTGTGGATAGCTCCGAATTAGCTCTCTGGGCATCACGTGTGCATTTATTTGCCGCTTCAGTATCACCAAGTTGGTTATACAGCTCACTTTTCAGCAATGACGCTTTTACTTTTAACAGATGATCTTCAGGAAAGGTTTTATAAGCCTGTTCAATTATGCTTTCAAACTCATTATGAAGCCCTACTTCTGCGTTTCCTTCAGCAGCAGAGAGTTCTATTCGCTTTACATTTGCTAGGCGTAAATAAGGTTCTGGCGACTTATAACAACTATGCCGGCCTAATGCGATCGACTTTTTATAAGCACCTCCAGCGAGGTCGAGCTTTTTCGTTTGAGTAGCTAAGCGCCCCAACTCCATTTGACGCGGAATACCCAATGGCGAGCGTTGAGTGGCTTCATTCACTGTTTCACAAGCTAACTCAAGATCACCATTTTTCTCATGACTAGAAGCCAAAAGGTCGTAAGCAACAATAAATAAAGGATATTCACTAATCAGCTCATTTAACAAACGCTGTGCTTCTTGAATATCATCTTGCGCTAGAAGAGCCTGAGCCCAACACAGGCCCGCATCTTTATCATGACCTTTCCAATAGAGTTTTTCTGCAATTTTGGCAGCTTCCTGCGGTTTACCAAACTGGGTTAATAAACGCGATAAGATTAACTGTGCTTCATCATATTCGGCATCATAACTAGCAAAGTTATTTTTGCAGTAATTTATGGCCGTAGGGTAATCACCGATCTCAAGTGCATCATCAATAGGCTTAAAAATAGTTTTACGAAACAATATGCTATCTAATCGATGCTTAAGCTCATCGATAGAGAAAGGCTTCATAATAAGCTCGTCGGGGCGGCTATCAATTGCATGTAAAATGACTTCTTGCGACGAATCGCTGGTCATAAAAACCCAGCAGGCACTTGGTTTGATATAACCAAGATAGCGGCACTCTTCAAGAATCTGAATACCGGCCACACTATCATTTACATTATGGCCAAGCAGAATAACATCGTAGTTATTTTCGGATATTTCGGATAGAACTCGCTCATTAATAGTGATCGCTTTAAGGTTCACTACACCTAAGCTTCTTAGCATATAGAAGATTGTTGCACGCATGTTGCCACTACTTTCAATCAGCAACACTTGTTTGTCAGAATAATCTACCTTAGCCACTCAACCATCCGCGATAAAGTTACATATATGTATGCAGTATAAAAGCGGAGGCCTCAAGACAAAAGCCTTTACTGAAAACAAAAAAAAGCACCAAGCGTAGGGTGAAACACTTGGTGCCAAGACAGTTCTATGCTGTGTTGACTATCCTATAGGGAGAACAACTAAACGCGAATGACCCAGATCAAGAAAAACCGCTCCCACTAAGCGTAATCTGGGGGTATTGATACAATATGATGAGATCTTCATCTACAGGTTTCAGGTACACTACATAAAAACATATAAAAATAGATACTTATGACTACAGCATTTATCACACATGATGATTGTGGCTTACATAATATGGGGCCAGAGCATCCAGAGAGTCCTATTCGCCTTGTCGCCATTAAGAAAGTACTGGAAAAAACAGGGCTGATGCAAGAACTTGAACAGATTCAATCTGTTCACGTTCTCCCTGAGCAGATCCAATTAGCTCATGCCCATCTCCATCAAAAACGTTTAGAAATGAAACTTCCGGAACAAGGTATTATCTATACTGATGAAGATACTGCCCTATGCCCAGACTCATTACATGCGGCAAGCTTAGCAGCCGGATCAGCCATATTAGCCACAAACAGGGTAATTGCAGGCAAAGCTCAAAACGCATTCTGCGCTGTACGTCCGCCAGGGCATCATGCAGAGCATAATAATCCTATGGGATTCTGCTTTTACAACAATGCGGCAATTGCTGCCATGCATGCTTTACAGCAGCCAGATATAGAACGCGTGGCTATCTTTGATTTTGACGTCCATCAAGGAAACGGGACCGTTGATATATTTAAAGACAAACCAGAAGTATTAGTGTGCTCGACCTTTCAGCACCCTTTCTATCCCAAACGCTATAGCGATATCCAGCGGGACAATATCATAAACTGCCCTATGGAAGCCCATAGTGATGGTATGGTATTCCGTAAATTGGTTGAATCAAGGTGGCTACCTGCGATACAAGCACATAAGCCCGATATGATCATCATCTCCGCAGGTTTTGATGCTCACCATGAAGACCCAATGGCAGATATAAAGCTAAATGAAGAGGATTATCGCTGGGTCACTCAATTTTTGATGGATGCGGCAAAGACTTATAGTAAGAACCGCATAGTATCTATTTTAGAGGGCGGTTATAACCCAATATCGCTCGCCTTTAGTGTACAAGCTCATATCGAAGTTCTGTCCGGACATTAAATCCAAGTTCAACAAAAAAGGCTGCCAATTGGCAGCCTTTTTTAATCACTTACTAAGCTTAACTTACAAACTTAATCATCACACCCGCAGCAACTGCAGATCCAATTACACCCGCTACGTTTGGCCCCATAGCATGCATCAAAAGGAAGTTTTGAGGGTTCGACTCAAGACCAATCTTATTTGATACACGTGCAGCCATAGGTACAGCCGATACACCGGCTGAGCCAATCAGTGGATTAATAGCGTTACCGCCTGCCATTTTATTCATGATCTTAGCCATGATAACACCGCAAGCCGTACCAATACCGAATGCAACAATACCTAAGCAGAGGATACCTAGTGTCTGTAGATCCAAAAACTTATCCGCAGATAGTTTAGATCCGACTGACAACCCTAAGAAGATCGTTACGATATTGATCAGTGCATTTTGCGCAGTATCGCTCAAGCGATCCACTACACCACACTCACGCATTAAGTTACCAAAACAGAACATACCCAATAACGGAGCAGCATCTGGCAATAACAATGCAACCAAGATAAGCAGCAAGATCGGGAAGAGTATCTTCTCTATTTTGCCAACATGACGTAACTGATGCATCGCGATTTTACGCTCTGCTTCCGTCGTCAATGCTCTCATGATTGGCGGCTGAATAAGAGGAACAAGCGCCATATAGGAGTATGCAGCTACGGCAATTGCACCGAGCAAATGAGGAGCAAGCAAGCTCGTTACATAGATAGCCGTTGGTCCATCAGCACCACCGATGATACCAATAGCAGCGGCTTCCTGAATGTTAAAGTCCATAACACCCACCGCTGTCAGGCCAACAGCCCCTAATACAGTTGCAAAGATACCAAATTGCGCAGCAGCACCTAAGAACAGTGTTTTAGGGTTAGCCAACAAGGGACCAAAATCGGTCATGGCCCCTACGCCCATAAAGATCAGCAATGGTGCGGCACCGGAAGCAATAGCAACCGTATAGAAGTTATACAACATACCGTTGTTATAACCGCTATCTTGAGCCGCATAAACTGCAGCCGTATGCTCAGCAGCTGATGATCCATGATAAGCATGGAGAATCTCATGAGGGTCTGTACTAGCTATGTTGAGCGCACCCGCAAGCGAGTTCAACACTTCAGGTACAGCAAAATGCACTGCGTTTTCAACTGCAGAATAAGCAAGTCCCGCTTCAGGGATGTTTGCCATAATGCCGCCAAAACCGATAGGCACAAGCAACAAAGGCTCAAAATTCTTTCGGATGGCTAGAAACAATAGCAACAAGCCAACCAAAATCATGATGAACTGGCCGCCCGTGATATTGTAAATACCTGAGGCTGTAAACAGTTGGGTTAACTTTTCCATCAGAATACCTTAAGCCAGTGTCAGCAAGGAATCGCCAACCTGAACAGCGTCACCTTCGCTTACGTCGATAGTCACAATCGTACCTGCGCGTGCTGCACGTACTTCCGTTTCCATTTTCATCGCTTCTAGGATAACAAGTACATCACCCTCTTGAACCGCTTGACCTGCAGACACTTCAACTTTCCAAATGTTACCCGCTAGCGGTGCTGGCACATCTTCACCTTCACCCGCTGGTGCAGGAGCAGCAGCTGGCGCAGCAGATGCAGGTGCTACAGCAGAGATATCTCCGCCTTCAGCCACTTGTACAACGTAGTTCTGACCGTTAACAGTGATTGTGTAAACTTCTGATCCAGATTTCTTAGGTGCAGACATCGCTAGTGCGTCCTCTAATGTAGGTACAGGTTCAAATGCATCAGGGTTATTACGATTTTCAAGGAATTTCAGGCCAATCTGTGGGAATAACGCATAGGTTAGAACATCATCAATCTCGTTCTCACCAGTCGTTAGGTTGATGCCTTTTTCAGTTGCTAGATTTTTCAACTCAGCAACCAATTTATCCATTTCGGGCTCAAGCAGATCCGCTGGACGACAGGTAATTTCTTCTCCGCCATCTAGAACACGGGCCTGAAGTTCTGCATTGTATGATGAAGGAGCTGCACCATACTCACCTTTAAGAATACCTTGAACTTCTTTAGAAATTGTTTTGTAACGCTCGCCCATAAGGACGTTAATCACCGCTTGCGTACCTACGATTTGAGACGTTGGTGTTACTAGCGGAATCCAGCCTAGATCTTCACGTACTCGTGGAATCTCTGCCAATACATCATCAAACTTATCAGCAGCGCCTTGCTCTTTCAGCTGGCCTTCCATATTAGTCAACATGCCACCAGGCACTTGAGCAACAAGAATACGAGAGTCAGTACCGCGCAAAGAACCTTCAAATTTAGCGTACTTCTTCCGCACTTCACGGAAGTAAGCTGCTATCTCTTCAAGTTGAAGCAGATCAAGGCCGGTATCACGATCTGTACCAGCTAACGCAGCAACTACAGACTCTGTAGCTGTATGACCATAAGTCATCGACATAGAAGAGATCGCTGTATCAACACGGTCGATACCCGCTTCTACTGCCTTCAGGATTGTCATATCTGACAGACCTGATGTAGCGTGTGCGTGCAACTGAACTTCTAGATCAGTTTGCGCCTTAAGACGAGAAACCAGATCAAATGCATCATATGGCGTCAAGATACCTGACATATCTTTGATCGCTATAGAGTCAGCGCCTTTGTCTTCCAGCGTTTTAGCATATTCAACCCACATATCAGTGGTATGAACAGGGCTTTTCGTGAAAGAGATTGTGCCTTGAGCATGCTTACCAGTTGCCTTAACAGCTTTAATCGCTGTTTCAAGGTTACGTGGATCGTTCATCGCATCAAAGATACGGAACACATCAACACCGTTGGTTGCAGCACGCTCAACGAATTTATTTACAACATCATCAGCGTAATGACGGTAACCGAGTAGGTTCTGTCCACGCAGAAGCATCTGCTGTTTAGTATTTGGCATTGCCTGCTTTAGCAGACGGATACGCTCCCACGGATCTTCTCCGATAAAGCGAATACATGAGTCAAATGTTGCGCCGCCCCAGCTTTCTAGGGACCAAAAGCCTACTTTATCCAGCTTTTCCGCGATCGGCAGCATATCTTCAACTCGCATACGCGTAGCAAAAAGTGACTGATGTGCGTCACGTAGAACTACGTCGGTAATACCAAGTGGTTTCTTAGCGTCGGTCATGGGTAATGGCCTTCTGTCGATTAATGCAGATTATTCTTTATTTATCCGTTCTTTGTTTATGAACGGTATTTATGAACAGCAGCTGTCATTACAGCTATCAACTCATCATTACTAGCCGTAGCAGCTGTTGGTGCAGCTTTTTTTGCTTTCGGCTTAGCAGGTGCTTCTGGGAAATACTTGCTAACTACTTTTGACATTCCCGAAGTCGTGAATACCAACAAAGTTAGAAATACAAATACGAATCCCATACCAAAGGCCATTAATTCTAGGCCTTCTGATAGCAGATTTTCCATCTTATGGATGCTCCTGTACTTATCGAAACCCATTCGCTTAGTAAGCGACTTTTGATCCGTTTATAATTTATAAACGTTCACTAGCGAATGCACTGGTTGCAAATGGACCACAATTAAACCCGAAAAGTCTATTTCTGGCAATAAATTGAGGTCAAAATTCATCTAATTGACGGCATAATACCCAAAAACATAGGCACACTGCCGCTTAAACTAAAAAACGACCCTATGATTCGGCTACACCTGGGCGGTACACTTTTACGTTACTAAAGCCCCGCTCTTGCATCTGATGGGCATGCATCTGACTCATCACACCTTTCTCACAGTATAGTAGATAATCTTTGTCTTCAGAAAAGCCATCTGCCGCGGCGGATAGAGCAAAAAAGGGCACCAATTGAATTTCACATCCAGGAATATTCAAGGGTTTCTTTTCCTGTTCATGGGGCGCACGAATATCAACAACAACTTGATTAGCACCTACGTTGGTTAAGGCCTCAACTTCCGCATGAATATTTACGTCTTCAATAATCTCGTCGATACTAATAACCTGACGACGTTCCAAGGCCCTTTCTAACACCTCGTAGTCAAAATCTAACTCTTCTTTCTCGACTCGATCTTTCTTAGCGCAGGTCGTCGGACGATCAGAAATAACTCCACAATACTCAGGCATATTTTTCGCAAAATCATAAGCACCGATTTCACGCGTAATATCGATAATATCTTGCTTATCCATTGTTATCAGAGGCCTTACTACCAGCTTCTCTGTCGCAGCATCAATGATCGCCAAGTTAGGTAACGTCTGACTCGACACTTGGGCAATACTTTCGCCTGTTACTAAAGCATCGATCCCCATACGATCAGAGACCTGCTCACCTACTCTCATCATCATCCGTTTAAGGACAACACCCATATGAGAATGGTGCACAGATTGAAGAATCTCGCCTACAACTTCATCAAAAGGAACGGTAATAAATTTAACCCGCGCAGATGAGCCATAACGCTGCCATAAATATAGGGCCACTTGCTTTACGCCAATCTCATGCGCATGCCCACCCAAGTTAAAGAAAAGGAAATGGGTCTTACAGCCACGTCGCATTGACATGTAACTGGCAACAATAGAATCAAAACCACCTGAGATTAACGATAAGGTGGCCTCTTGAGTTCCTAACGGAAAACCGCCTAAACCTTTATAGGTATTTGTAACTACATGCAGCTTGTCATTACGAATTTCTAAATCCACATAAAGATCAGGCTTATGTACATCGACTCCAAGCGCCTCTGAATGCTGATTTAAGCCCCCCCCTACATAACGCTCAACATCAATGGAACGGAACTCATGCTTGCCTGAGCGCTTCACACGCACCTTAAACGTTTTACCTCTCAGCTCATCAGCATAAATTGCGTGTGCTTTTTCGTATATATCGTGAAAATCACCCAATGGATACTCTGTCACTTCCACAAAACTATGAATACCCGGCGTACGCTGCATAATATCAACGACTTGCGCCACGATCTCGGCACTAGCCCCCTCACACACAACATCGAGCTTATCCCAGTGGCCGCGCACTTTAATCTGCTCGTCAACACGACGCATCATATTCTGCAGATTACTCTGTAATCGCTGAATCAAACGTTTGCGTACCGGACGGCTTTTAATAGTAATTTCTGGAAATAAACGAATAGAGAACTTCATAGCGGGGAGCTCAACAATATAAAGGAATATGAATGGTTATTATAAAACGAAGGGATATACATATACAGCTTAGGTTTAGATGGCGCGCCCGAGAGGATTCGAACCTCTGACCGCCTGGTTCGTAGCCAGGTACTCTATCCAGCTGAGCTACGGGCGCATATCTGAAATATTTTTTGAAGTGGCGCGCCCGAGAGGATTCGAACCTCTGACCGCCTGGTTCGTAGCCAGGTACTCTATCCAGCTGAGCTACGGGCGC
>NZ_JAUOQR010000016.1 GCF_030547185.1 Neptuniibacter sp. 1_MG-2023 | reverse complement strand
TTTGCATTGATAGTGCCGGCACGCACGCCTGCACAGTTACGACAGTTACAGTTCCACTGAGGAAAACCGCCGCCAGCGGCTGAGCCTAATACTTGTACTTTCATTATTTTTCTTCTTTATGACTGCCAGATTCCTGTTTTTAATAAGATGCAGCGTAACAGGAAAGTGGGCGGATAGCATTTAAGAGATCGCGAACGCGATTAGGGTCCTTCCAAGATAAATTACCCCGACAAAGGCCGGGGTAATTATAGAATCAAAAATAGAATTTTCTATTAACGATTTGCGAAGTACATAGTTACTTCAAAACCGATACGAAGGTCTGTGTAAGCTGGCTTAGTCCACATAATGCTTATCCTCTGTTTTTGTTATTTAAAAGGTGTATACCATAAACATAATAAGAAGGCTGACCCATATCATATATGGTACTTTGGAATTAAAAACCACCTCATTTCGTTTGAATGAGAGTCCTGTCATCCGTTCCATTAATTCACTATAGCTCTGAACATGAATTATATCAATATGCTACAGTCTGCAACAACAATCAGCGGCATTGACCGCCCCGTTAAATTCAACAACAAGGTCTATTAATAATGCCCACTATTCTTATTACTGGCTGTTCATCAGGTATAGGTTATTATTGCGCAAAAGCGCTGCAAGCTGATGGCTATCAAGTCTTTGCCACTGCTCGCCAGCAGGCTGATGTGGATCGCCTATTAAGAGAAGGTTTTAAAAGCATAAAACTAGACCTCCAAGATAGCGAATCTATTAGCTACGCCTTAGATTGGGTGCTTCAGCAAACCAACCAACTCGACGCCCTCTTCAATAATGGCGCCTATGGTCAGCCAGGTGCAGTAGAAGACTTGTCACGGAATACATTACGCCAACAGTTCGAAACTAACCTATTCGGCACACATGAACTTACCTGCAAAGTAGTTAAACAGATGAGAAAGCAAGGACATGGGCGAATCATTCAAAACAGTTCGGTTCTAGGCCTTATTACCATGAAGTATCGCGGTGCGTATAACGCCTCGAAATTTGCACTAGAGGGATTAACCGATACCTTAAGGCAGGAGCTTTCTGATACCAATATAAAAGTCAGCCTCATTGAACCTGGCCCTATAGAGAGCAGCTTTAGGAAAAATGCCCATATTGCTTTCACTAATAATATAGATGTAGAAACAAGCGCGCATAAAGATATATATACGGCAGTACAAAGACGATTAGCCAAAGAAAAGTCTGTACAGAAAAAAGATGCTTTTACCTTAGGCCCTGATGCCGTTTACCTTGCTTTAAAACACGCCTTAGAGAGTAATCGACCAAAACCCCGCTATTACGTTACTTTTCCTACTAAGTTATTCGCGATACTACGAAGAGTTCTTTCTACAAGAGGTTTAGACTGGGTACTCAATAAAATATCTAATAGTGAGAACAAATAAAAAAGGCGATCCGAAGATCGCCTGCACAGAGCTAAGGGCAATACACTGTTAAACCTTTACGAAGTTATCAAGCCATTTTCAGACATAACTTCTTCAATGACCGATAAACTAACAGGATCATCGATAGTAGAAGGGACCGTGTAATCTTGACCATCTGCTATCTGTCGCATCAATTTACGTAAGATTTTTCCTGAGCGAGTTTTTGGTAAGCGATCAACAATCACCGCGCGCTTAAAACAAGCAACCGCACCGATCTCTTTACGCACTAATGCAACAAGCTCTGATTCTAGTTGCTGACCGTCAATATCAACGCCATTTTTCAGCAAAACAAATCCTATGGGCTGTTGTCCTTTTAATGGATCATTGATACCAATAACCGCACACTCAGCTACAGCAGGATGATCGGCAACAATCTCTTCCATTTCACCTGTAGATAAACGATGACCAGCGACGTTAATAACATCATCGGTACGCCCCATAATGAAAACATAGCCATCTTCATCTTTATAACCGCCATCGCCAGAGCAGTAGTAACCAGGGTAGTCAGTTAAATAGCCAGTACGGAAACGCTCATAATCACCCCACACCGTTGGCAAACAGCTAGGAGGTAGCGGTAATTTCAAAGCTATAGCACCCTGCTCACCCGCTGGAAGCTCATTCCCATCAGGATCAAGAATCTGAACATTGAAACCTGAGATAGGAACAGTCGCAGATCCTGCTTTTGGTGGAAGCGTTTCAATACCGGTCATATTGCCACAGATCGCCCAACCGGTTTCGGTCTGCCACCAGTGATCAATAACAGGCTTGCCTGTTACTTCCATAGTCCAATGATAAGTTGGTGGATCTAAACGCTCGCCAGCCATAAAGACTGTGTGGAGATTAGATAGATCGTAATTTGCGATTAGCTTACCTTCAGGGTCTTCCTTCTTAATCGCGCGGAAAGCTGTTGGCGCAGAAAAGAGCACTTTAACTTTATACTCTTCACAAACACGCCAAAACGCACCTGCATCAGGTGTCCGCACAGGCTTACCTTCATAAACAATTGTCGTACAACCGGCCAAGAGAGGGCCGTAAACAATATAAGAGTGACCTACAACCCAACCTACATCGGAAGCAGCCCAGAAAACATCACCCGCTTCAACGTTATAAATTGATTTCATAGAATATTTCATGGCAACCGCATGGCCACCATTATCACGTACAACACCTTTAGGCTTACCTGTAGTACCTGATGTATACAAAATATAAAGTGGGTCGGTACCTTTAACTGGCACACAATCCGCTGGCTCTGCATTTGCTACTGCTTCTTTCCAATCGATATCTCGACCTTCAATCATTGTAGCTTTAGCTTCTGGGCGCTGTAATATCACACAGGCAGAAGGCTTGTAGGCAGACTTTTCAATCGCCTCATCCAGCATGGGCTTATATTCAATAACTTTTGAAATCTCAATGCCACATGAAGCAGAAACAATCACTTTCGGCTCAGCATCATCAATTCGCACTGCTAACTCATGGGGCGCAAAGCCACCAAAGACGACAGAGTGGATAGCCCCTAAACGAGCAACGGCAAGCATCGCAACTAAGGCTTCAGGCACCATTGGCATATAAATAACAACACGATCGCCCTTCTCTACACCCTGAGCTTTAAGTACGCCAGCAAACTTAGCGACTTCATCACGCAACTCTAAAAATGAAATTTTACGCTTCTGTCCAGACACCGGTGAATCATAAATGATCGCCGTATTATCGGCACGACCATTCTCCACATGGTAATCAAGAGCAAGATATGCGGTGTTAAGCTCACCATCGGCAAACCAGCGATCTATTCCATTCTCATCTTTGGAAAGAATTTTCTCTGGTTGCTTATACCATGCTAGATCCTGAGCTTTTTCACCCCAGAACGCTTCGGGTGTATTTATAGATTTTGAATATTCTGCCTGATAGGACATGTGCTAAGGCCCTTTATTATAAAGTTAACGATCGGTTATTTTTAGCAAGCTTATAATTATTGTAGACACTTGCTTTGATTTATACGCACACTTTATCTGACTTTATTGTAGATTAATCTACTACAAAAGGTTTATTTGCTACTGCAGCAAGGAGTAATAATGAACTACTGATGGTTATCAAAGCCCCATTTTACAGGAGCAGAAAGACAGATTGTCGACAATATATAGAAACCACTACTATACGAAAGAATGATAAAACGATTAATTTTCGCGGCCGCAAACAAAAAAGCGCTACTCTAAGGAGCAGCGCTTTAAAAGATAGATCAATATATCTAAAGCTTATTCAGGATAGATTCTAGGCTCTATTTTCAGCTTAACATCAAACTGTTTTCTAACTGAAAGGGAAATATCGTCAGCTAGTTTAAGCAGATCAGTAGCAAGGCCTTGCCCATAGTTTACTAACACTAAGGCCTGTTTGTCGTATACACCAACCTCGCCCACTCGACAGCCTTTCCAGCCAGCTCGATCAATTAACCATCCTGCAGCTAACTTAAAATGACCGGCTTTATCTGGATAAGCAACAATATCTGGAAACTGGTTTTTTAAACGCTGATAAGTTGATTTAGTTACAATCGGGTTTTCAAAAAAGCTGCCAGCATTACCTAATTCAGCTGGAAGAGGTAGCTTGCTCATGCGGATATCACATACCGCTTGATAAACTTGATAGGCACTAGGCTCAATAACGCCTAAAGCATCTAAATGATCTGCAATCCCTTTGTATCCAATTTTAGGAGTAAAAATCGTGCTCAAAGCAAAGCGAACGGTCCAAATAATATAACGGCCTTTAGCGCCTGATTTAAAGAGGCTATCCCTATAGCCAAATTGACATTCCTCTTTGCTTAACTGTACGAGCTCTTTGTTAATTCGATCGTACGCCGTCAAGCTATGAAAACAATCAGCGATCTCTACACCATACGCACCTATATTTTGCACGGGAGCCGCACCAACACTTCCTGGGATTAGGGCTAAGTTTTCAAGGCCATGCAGCCTCTTTTGCAATAATTGGGTAACAAATCCATGCCAATTTTCACCTGCCCCCACCTCAACAATGGCGGTATGTTCATTATCAGCGAGAATATTTAAACCTTGCTTTGCAACAGACAAAACTGCGCCAGGAATCTTTTCTCTAAAAACAAGGTTGCTTCCGCCCCCTAGAATAAGTAGCGGCCAGCCATTTTTTTCTACAGCATCTAATGCCAACTCTAAATCTGCAATTTGGTCCACTTCCGCAAAATGATCCGCGACGGTAGGAAAACCAAAGCTATTTCTATGGGTCAGATCAATATCTTTTTGCCACTGCACTCTCATAGCTCCTTTTGAATATGCTGTAACAAACCAGCCGATGCAGATTCAATAAGGTCGAGTACATATTCAAAGCCACCCTCACCACCATAATAAGGATCAGGCACTTCATCTACTGGCAGCCCAGTAAAATCCAGAAACAACCCCACATAAGCCTTAGCGCCTTCAGGGCATATAGACTTCAGATTAGAGAGGTTTTCATTATCCATCGCCAGCACATAATCAAACTCGTCAAAATCAGCACTAATCACCTGACGCGCACGCAGAGATGACAAATCGTAACCACGCTGTTTTGCTGCCGCGATGGATCTTGAGTCCGGCGGATTACCTATGTGATAAGCAGCAGTACCGGCAGAATCTACATAAATTTTATTATGAAGCCTCTGCGTACTGACCAACTGCTTGAAAACACCATCCGCTGTCGGTGAGCGACAAATATTACCAAGACAAACAAATAGAACCTTCTTCATCTATTACAGGCCTTGCTCAAGTAAACGTCTAAGACGCTCTAGATCTTCTGGAGTATCAACCCCTGCCGGCGGTTGTTCATCCGCTTCAGCGACATGTATGCGTGCGCCGTTCCACATAGCTCTTAACTGCTCGAGGCACTCAGTTTCTTCAACCGCTGCGGGTGACCATTTAACAAAGTCATTCAGCAGTTTAACGCGATAAGCGTAAATACCAATATGGCGCTGCCATGGAAAATCGAGCGGCATAGATGACCTTGAGGGGTCGTCAGCAAACTCATTACGTGGCCAAGGGATTGGAGCACGACTGAAATAAAGAGCCATTCCTCTTATATCAGAAACCACTTTGACAACATTAGGGTTAAGTAAACTTTCAATATCAGTAATAGGTTCACTCAAAGTCGCAATACTTGCCTCAGGTTCTGCTTTTAAGTTGTGTGCAACCTGATTAATAATTCGAGCTGGGACAAGAGGCTCATCACCCTGAACATTCACAACAATATCATCAGCGTAGAAACCTAAATCAGAGACTACCTGTTGTAAGCGGTCAGTTCCTGAAGGGTGATCTGCTGATGTCATGCAGACCTCAGCGCCAAAACCAGAGGCTACATCAGCGATCTGTTGATTATCTGTAGCAATGAGTACTCGACTGGCTTCACTTTCACAGGCTCGTTCATAAACATGTTGAACCATTGGTTTACCTTGCAGATCAGCAAGGGGCTTGCCGGGAAAGCGCGTTGACGCAAAGCGCGCAGGTATGATGACAGCAAAACTCATGTAATTACCTTACTTACTTTCACGTTCTTCTAAAGTTAACTCTCGCGCTTCTGTTTCAAGCAATACAGGAATATCATCACGGACCGGATATGCCAAACCACTCGCTTTTGAAATAAGCTCTTTTGTTTCTTCATTGTATTCCAAAGGCGTTTTCGCGACAGGGCATACCAAAATATCTAACAATTTTTTATCCATTACGTTTATTACCCTTCTTATTCGCAATCTGTTTAAGTTGCTCGATTAATACTGACATAAAACTATCTGGTAGCTGAGCTGAAACCTCGAGATACCATGCATTCTTTAAATTTAGTGTGGATACCTTCACAGCATCCTTTTCCGTCATAACGGTTACACCATCAGCGAAATTAAAATCACTCTCGCTAAATGAATAATGATCCGGTTTTGGGTAGCCTGAAACCTCTGCACCCACTATCGATTTTAACGTATTAAAAAAGCGCTGAGGATGACCTATACCCGCCACCGCATTAATTTTTTTATATGGAAACTCATTGAACGGATAAGAACGACTCGACCCGCTATTCCAGCCACATGGATGAAAAAAGCAAGGCATCAACTGCATATCATAGGCAACAATCCCTTTAGGTAAAGTTGCACACTCTCCGCCATTGCTAACCACATAGTTTACATTCTTTAAGCGTAAAGGCTCTTCACGCAATGGGCCTGCAGGCAAGCAATGACCATTGCCTAACCCCCTCTCACTATCAACGACAGCAATCTCAATATCTCGCGCCAAGCGATAATGTTGCAAGCCATCATCGCTAATGATTAGATCACAGTCATAATGAGAGAGAAGATACTCCGCAGCGGATCGCCTATCAGCATCAATAACAACCGGACACTGACAACGGCGCTGCAGCATATAAGGTTCATCGCCTGATTCATCAGAAGAGACGGCAAGAGAAACATCAAATGGGTATTGAGGTGCTTCACTTTTATAGCCTCGACTAATAATGCCAGGCTTATAACCTTGCGCCCTTAACTGGTCGACTAAGTAAACGGTTAAAGGGGTTTTCCCTGTTCCACCTACACTAATATTGCCGACAACAATAACAGGAACTGGAGCGTCCCATTGAGAGAGCAGATCTCGCTTTTTTTTATGACCTGCTAGACACTTGAACAAAGCCTCTAAAGGTCTTAAAAAAATAGGCGCCGGTGCTGTACTATACCAGCGCGTTTCAAGCCAACTCATTCGCTGTCCGGATCTCTAGTTGTAATACTTAGCTTACTAAAACCAAGTTGCCCTGAAACATCCATAGCAGTAACAACCGACTGATGTGGTGTCTTTGCATCAGCTGTAATCACAAGAGGCATATCTCGCTTCTCACCTGACAGCTCTTTTAATGCCCGTCGTAATGTTGCTGCTTGAGTATTCACTAGAGGCTTACCATTAACACTGTAATTCCCCTCATCCGTGATTAAAATCTCTAAGATTTGCTCTTCTACAACACTTTTATCTCCCGATGCCTGCGGAAGATCAACTTCTAAATGAGTTTCTTTTGTAAACGTTGTTGAAACCATAAAGAAGATCAGTAGCAGAAAAACCACATCAATCAGTGGAGTCAGGTTTACATTAACCTCTTCCCGTTTTTGTCTAGGAAATCTCACACTATTATCCCTTACTCAACATCAATATCACGTTCACCGTGCATGACTTCTATGAGTTTTACGGTTTCCTGTTCCATCGTAATCACTAAGGAATCAATTCTTCGCTGAAAGTAACGATGGAATATTAAAGCTGGAATTGCGATCGTTAAGCCAGCCGCCGTAGTGATCAAGGCTTCGGAGATACCACCGGCAAGAACATTGGCATTACCTGTACCTTGAATCATTATTTCGGTAAACACCTTAATCATACCGATAACTGTACCTAGCAGGCCCAAAAGCGGAGTAATTGCCGCAACAGTACCTAAGGGATTAAGAAAACGTTCAAGATCATGGACAACCTGCCCAGCTGCCTCTTGAATACTTTCTTTCATTATCTCTCGACCATGAGAAGCATTATTCAGCCCAGCGACAAGAATCACCCCCAGAGGGCTACTATTCTTAATATCTCTTAACCGCTCAGCAGTGATATTACGTTGTTTGATTAACGCCCATACCTCAGCCAACAGTCCTGCTGGGGCAACTTTACTGGGACGCAATGTCCACAGGCGCTCTAAACAGATAGCTAAGGCAATAATAGAACATGCTACGATTGGTATCATCAACCAACCACCTGATTTTAAAATTTCAAACACAGTAATTTCTCCTTTAACTGCGCCGTACTCTATCACATTGAATTAATCTATCTCCAGAAGCGTTTTTCATCTTTGCGCATTGTTGTTGTACTACAGGCTTGCCCCGCTTCGGATTTCAATAATACAGCCCCATCTAAAGCCGTTGTATAGGTATGCGCTGCATAGCTTTTTGCGCGCCTAACAACCTCCGGATGTGGATGATTAAATGCATTTCCATAACCAGCGCTAAAAATAACATGCTTAGGTAAGGTTGCGGCTAGAAATGTATCAGAGCTGGACGTACGACTGCCATGATGGGAAGCAACTAGCCAAGTTAATGGTTGATCTATTTTAAGCCGCTTATGCTTTAAAACCATTTTAGATTCTACAGCCTTACCAATATCGCCTGGTAGTAATAGAGAGCAATCCCCGTTAGATACAAGCAACACGCAAGAACGATCATTATCATTACGACCTTTAGATCCGGATAAAAACTCAAAATCCACTCCCTTAATTCGCCATCTCACACCCTCTTTACAGGTTCTTATTTTTTGATGAGTGGGATGAAATGAAGAATAAATAGTTTTGATATCAACCCATTGCTTGATCTTAGCGAAACCACCTACATGATCATTGTCATTATGACTCAAGACCATGTAATCAAGTTGTTTGATTCTCTCTTGCTTAAAATAGGGTAAGACTGCTCGCTCAAATGCGGATAAACCAGAAGGATAAGCAGCGCCTGTATCATATAAAACTCTATAATCCCCCACCTCGATTAAAACACTAAGCCCTTGGCCAATATCAAAGACAATAGCTGAGAAGCTCTTATCATCGACTGTTTTCTTTTCATCTACAGAATCTATAAACGGTTCATGACTGAGCAAAGGTAAAAAACAAAAAAAAGCTAAGTATTTAGGTACTAAGCCCGATGGCATGATCAAAATAATCACTCCGATTGCCGCAAAGACAATAGCCTCGAGACTAGGATTATCGATTGCTAAGTAGGCCCAAGCCTGATCTGCAGACATATCAACAAGTGTCCAAAAGAGATCAACTAAAACAGACTCAAACTCGCTTAGAAGTGGTATTGAAAAACCTGAAAAGATCAAATTAGCCGCAATAATAACAATTAGAAAAGAGACTAAAGGAATAGCAATGATATTTACTAAAGGAGCAACTAAAGACACGCCGGAAAAGAAATACAGGTAAAAAGGCAACATACCAATCAGCAATAAAAACTGAATCTTTATAATGCTATACCAGCGTAGAGGCTGCTGGCCAAACCAGATAAGCAGTGCCACAGCAGAGAAAGATAACCAAAACCCCATCTCGAGAACCGCTAAAGGCGAAAATATAAGCACACAAACTAAAGCTAACCACCAACGCTGCCAAATATCGATATACCATTTCAATAACCCTGACAGCATAAAGACGAGCACCATAATAAAAGCGCGCTGGGTCGGAACCTCCCCGCCTGCAATTTGCATATATAAACCAGCTAAAATAACGGATAAAAGGTAAGGTAAATAATAAAGACGTGGAGTAAACGCTGACAGTATACGACCCAGCCACCAACCAACAAGGGCAATAAAACCAATATGTAATCCACTTATAACCGCCAGATGTACCGTTCCGCTTTCTCGCAGCTTATCCCAATCATCTTGCGATAGATTATCTTTATAGCCTGTGACTAAGGCTTGAACTAAAGCCCGATCCCTTGGTTCTTCATACCTACTCTCTATCAACTTATTTATAGCGTAGCGTAAACTCGTGACTCCCTGATCTATATAACCTTCTGAACCAAGAAATTCGCGAACATAACCCGTGGCATCTATTTTATGCGTTAACAACCAGCGCTCATAATCAAACCCAGATGGATTAACTAAACTATGGGGAGGCTTTAGCCTAACGATTAGTTTAATATACTGCCCAGGTATGAGATCTTTAGTAGGCTTATACCAAGCCAGCTTTAATAAACGGACATTAAGATCTGTTATGGCATTTGCTTTTTGAATACTTATTTGTGAATTTGCCGATAAGCGGAGTAACTCCATCGACTTAACATCTAAGTTAAACCTAATGACTCCCTCCTCAACATTAGGAAGGCCTACTAGCTTGCCCGAAACAACCCAGTCAGAGCGCAGTAATTGATCGGGTAATTTATGAGAAAGCTGCCAATGACCCCAGCAGGATGCATAAAGAAAAGCAGCACAACAGTAGATGAAAAATGGCTTATAAGAAGATCCACCATAAAAAGCGTAGACCAGTGTTAAAAGTGCAATACAAATGCAACCAGCGATTGGTATAACTTGAGGCTGCCATGCG
This sequence comes from Neptuniibacter sp. 1_MG-2023, assembly GCF_030547185.1. GTDB lineage: Bacteria > Pseudomonadota > Gammaproteobacteria > Pseudomonadales > Balneatricaceae > Neptuniibacter. The sequence continues at coordinate 44,796 of NZ_JAUOQR010000016.1, read as the reverse complement.
GCGCATAAAAAACCGACAGCAATTGCGATCATCCTTGATCTCATGCTTAACTTTCCTTGGCTTAGTTAAGAGCAGCGGGCATAATGCCCATTACGCTCGTTTGCTAGCCCATAATAAGTAAGTTAGATAATGCCACGCAAACTTATAAGAAAATACATGCCAGATGAAGCGAAACTCAAACAGCACAAATATTTGAGTTGGCTTGGACACTACCTTCATGAACCTAACCTTTGGCACCTGAATCGCAAATCAGTGGCTAGAGCTTTCTTTGTGGGTTTATTCTGCGCATTTCTGCCAATTCCACTTCAGATGCTTGTCGCTGCTGTTATCGCCATTACTGTGCGTAGCAACCTGCCTATATCGGTTAGTTTGGTTTGGCTAACAAACCCATTCACTATTCCACCTATATTTTACTTTAACTATTTGGTCGGTAGTTTTTTGATTGGAGACCCCAGTAGCTCAATCCATTTTGAAATGAGTATAGAGTTTTGGGAAAGTGGCATATCACACATTTGGTGGCCCTTGCTTTTAGGCTCTGTGCTATCGGGGCTGTTCTTTGGTGTTATAGGCTTCTTTACCGTCCATGGCTTATGGACTTGGCATGTAAACCACAACTGGAAAAAGCGGACTAAAAGGAATAAATAAACAAAAAGAGAAAAGTATTAAACACGCTATTTAACAAGCTATGATCATCTTTCTACCAGTGCCCCATCCACCAATTCAAGTACTCGCCCTGTTCTTTTTGCCAGTTCAGGATCATGGGTTACCAAAGCAAAAGCTATATCATAATCTTGATTTAAACTATCAATTAGCGTTTGAATACTCGCTGCAGTATTTCTATCTAAGTTACCTGTAGGTTCATCCATTAGCACTACCGCAGGCTTACCTATAAGTGACCTTGCAATAGCAACCCGTTGGCGTTCGCCACCACTCAATTGTGATGGTTTATGTGAAAAGCGATGGGATAAGCCTACGGAGTTCAAAACGGCTTCTGCTTGTTCCACGACCTCTTTCATCGGCATGTTGCGCATCAATAGAGGCATCGCAACATTTTCCAAGGCAGAAAATTCAGCCAATAGGTGATGGAACTGATAAACAAACCCTAAGGTTTCATTGCGCACTTTAGCTCGTTCAGATTCATTACCAGAGTGAAGATTCCTTCCCGCTACAAGCACTTCTCCTTGAGTAGGCTCATCAAGCCCCCCCAATATATTTAATAACGTACTTTTCCCTGAACCAGAAGACCCAATAATCGCTAACTGCTCACCTCGATGTAGCGAAAAATCCAACTCAGATAAAACGGCGACTTCGTTACCTGCATCTTTATAGATTTTTGATACAGCTTTAGCTTCAAGTACAATATTTGAAGAGCAATTATCTTTACTCATAGCGCAAAGCCTCTGCGGGATGTGTTTTGGCAGCTCGCCATGCAGGATAAATCGTTGCGAGGAAACTAATAACAAGAGCGGTTACAGTAATAACGCCAACATCTGGCCACTGTAAATCTGAAGGCAGATAGCTAATAAAATAAACATCTGCATTTAAAAACTGAATATTAAATGTCTGCTCAACCCAAGCAATGAGATCTGAGATGGTCAGCGCCAAAGTAACACCAAGCAATGTACCTAATAGAGTTCCTAAAATTCCGATAACTGTACCTTGAACCATAAAAATCCGCATGATTCGTCCCGGAGTAGCACCTAAGGTCCTTAATATAGCAACATCCGCTTTCTTATCGGTAACGACCATCACTAGTGTTGACACGATGTTAAAAGCCGCCACTAAAACGATCAAAAACAGTAACAACCCGATCATACGTTTTTCAAGCTGAATCGCTTGAAATAAATTGCCATGAGTTCGTGTCCAATCACTTGAGCTATAATAACCCGGTAGCCCAGCAGCAATCTCTTTGACCTTACTAGGAGCAGAAAAAAGGTTATCAAATTTAAGACGAATACCATCTACCCCTTCCCCTAGACGTTTAATCTTAGCCGCATCCTCAAGATTAATATAAGCAAGGTTTGCATCAAGCTCCGCACCAACGGAAAAAATACCCACGACAGTAAAGCGCTTTAAACGAGGAACAACACCCGCGACACTAACAGACGCTTCTGGAAGGACTAATGTTACTTTATCCCCTACTCTGGCCCCCAAATAACGAGCAAGAAGATCACCTAAAACAATCCCAAACCGTTGTTGATTCAACGCCTCTAAAGAACCCGAAGTTATATGATCACCAAGAATAGAAACCTTTTGCTCAATTAATGGATCAATACCATTAACCAGCGCTCCGCGTACAACACCACTATTAGTTAGCATACCTTGCGCTTGGATAAAGGGCGCTGCGGCAACAACATCAGGATGCTGGGAAAGCTGTTCAACCAACACTGGCCAGTTTTCGAGCGGCTTACCGTAAGCGCTAATTGAGCCATGCGGTACCATACCGAGAATTCTCTGTTTCAGCTCACGGTCAAAACCGTTCATAACAGAAAGAACAACGATCAGCGCAGCAACTCCGAGCATCAAACCAAGCATCGAAGCCAATGAGATGAAAGAGATAAAGTGATTGCTTCGCTTTGCAGCGGTATAGCGCAATCCAATAAATAGGGATAATGGTTTAAACATGGCGCGATTAAACCACAGAAAACCTACTGTGTAAAAAGTTTACACTGTTAATTTATAATGACACAAAACATAGCTAACTACCTGTTTAATAAAAGCAAACTAGTGATAACCCCACAATAAAACCAGCATAACAAAAACCTCTTATGGTGGTGCTTTTCTTATCATTTGTACTTATACTCGATGAGAAACAACTAAGACCGATGAGGGTTCATCAATGCAGGAACAAGACCGCCGCCAGTATTTCCGAATAGACCAACGTGTTTCCTTGGAACTGAAGGTCATTGATGAATCAGAGATTGAACATCACCCAAGCCCTACTCAATTCGGTGTTTCTCCAAATTTCTTGTTACTAAGCGAACTTCAAGAGATAGATACACAAAGCCAGCATCTACTGCGAAAAATATCTGAAAAGGATAGTAATGTAGCGTCTTTCCTACAAATCATGCACGATAAAATCGAGCGTATTGCCCAAGCGATCGCTTCAAATGAGATGGTCATTAGAAATTCAGCTATACAAGAAGTTAACCTGTCAGAAGGTGGTATTCAGTTCAGGCACAAAGAGCCATTTAATGTAGATAGTTTCTTATCGGTTAAACTAGTCTTCCCTGAATCTTGCTTGGGGCTACTTATATATGCCCAATGTTGCCGCAGTGAAGCTATGGCTGATGGTAGTTTTATGACGGGGATAGAATTTATCAAAATGCCTGAAAGCTGCCGTATGATTTTAGCTCGTCAAATTTTTGAGAGCCAAGCCCGATTAAAACAACAAGAGCCTGAATTACCCGCTGAAGAAAATTAAATGAGCAAGCGTTGCGAAACAGAAACCTTAGTCAGGGATTTTGATCACCTCAATCAATGTTTAAAGCAGTTTCGCACGCTACTGCTTCAGTATAACGACAAACATAAAACTCAGCATTGGATACTATCTAACCATCAATCGACGGTGTCGCTACTCGATGTTGCGGACACGCTCACCAATATTTGGCACCTACATAAAGGGGATGGGCGAAAAACAGATAACCTATATGGTTTAATTGGTGTACCCCTTGAGCTTATCCCGGTTATTCATCAACTCAACCAAACTAAGACCAACTTCCAAAATTCAGTGAAAATATTTAGAGATCAGGTAGGTGATCCTTTATCTGTATTAAAGAAGCGTTCCGAACAACTAAATATTGAGCTCAAAAACCAAGGCTTAGCACGTTTACACTTAAAACAGTGTTATCGCCTTTTTCCTGTATTAGACAGCACTCCTGCAAAGATTGCGTTCAGCTGGTATACCAGTGGCAGAAGTATCAAAAAAGTCTCAGTTGCAACCGCTGAAAAAAAGCTCCTTAAGATGGATACCTCTCAATTACATATACAGCTTCAGCTTGAAGCTCTCGCTAAAATACCCCAAACAGAGTCCTTGGCTCAATTACAGCCACAAGTACCTTTGATGCGTGCTAATATCTTATGGAAAGATAATGAACAATTGCTGCGCAAAGCGAGAAACGCCCCCTTGCCTATTTTCTTTCCATTAGATGATAAAGAAAATTTTCCAGAATATAATGTACCTAGTTTAACCCCACCCGAAACGCGAAAGCGTCAGCAACGTAGTGATCTGATTATTGATCCGGAACCTTACTTGCCAAGCTTACGCATACACCGTTACAGATGATATGACTGAAAAAAACTCAAAGAAATATTTACATCACCTTGCTGTAGGAACCGGATTTGTAGGGCTTATTTTATGGTTTTACATCGGCAGAGAGCTTGGTTTTTTGGACTGGATTACTCAGCAAATGCCCGATAAATATGCAGGATCAGGACTTATGCTAGGTATTATGATCCTGATGACACCAGGCTTCTTTCTATGGTCCAGGTTCAATCGTTGGGCAGAAAAAAAACTCAATGTGAGCGGCATATACTATGAAGATGAATATTATAAAAACGAGGATAAATTAAAGCAGAAAAAAAAGTAATGCTATAAAGGTCACTTGCTAAAGGCAAGATTAGCACCCGATCCTTATGAATCATCAACCCCAGAAAATGACACTCTTTTCACTCTACCTATAGTAAATGAAAAGTATTCACCAAAACCTACTTGAACAATAGCCAATTCAGATCTGTACTTAAACGTAACTCTGCAATTCTCTCAAACGGCTTAGAGGATGATGAATTATTGATGAGGTATATATGCGCTTATTAGGCTTTCGACTATTTGTGATCAGTCTAGTTCTATTTCCCCTAACAGGTTTAGCGGTTGATAACCCTCAATTCGTAAAAGCACCATTAAACAAACATCCGCTGACCAAACTTAATGCATCTTCATTTGAAAACTCCATCTCATTTGTTGGCAATAGTAGATCAGTTATGTTGCTGAAGCTCCAAGAAGCTTATGACTTTTACAACGACTTAATAAAAATAGACAACTGGCCACCTATTCCGTCAGGAAGAACAATCAGCTTTAGTGACCAACACCCTCATGTTCCTTTATTAAGGGAAAAACTGATTAAACTAGGTGATCACCCTCCGGTTGAATGCGAACAACTGAATGATCCATTATTTGATATCGAACTCGAAGAAGCCTTAGTTCGCTTTCAGCAACGACATGGCGATGAAGCTGATGGTATTCTAGGACCGAAAACTCGCCGACAAATCAATATAACCCCTAACCAACGGGCAAAGCAGCTCAAAGTCAACATTGCTCGCATCGAGGCATTTAATCCCACCAGCGATCGCTTTGTGCATGTAAATATTCCAGAATACCGGCTTTATCTCTATGAGCAGAATTCGCCTATCCTTACGATGAAAACGATTGTCGGCAAAAAGAAACGCAAAACACCTATTTTTGATAGCGTTATAAACCGAATTGTTATCAACCCATCTTGGCATGTACCTAAAAGCATTGCTTATCGAGATATTATTCCAGCGCTTAAAGAAGATCCAACCTATCTTAAAAAGGTAAACCTAAAAGTAGTTAGTGGTTGGGGCAAAACAAAAAAGTTTATCCGTGATGAAAATATTAATTACGATAAATTATACCTCGGCGATAACTATCAACGCTTCTGGGAAGCTCCCAGTGACATGAATACTTTAGGCAGCGTGAAGTTTCTTACTAATAGTCCCTACTCTATTTACCTCCATGACACATCAGCTAAACGCCTGTTCAATCAAAATAAACGCGCTTTTAGTTCTGGTTGCATACGTTTAGAGCAACCCAGAAAATTAGCTGATGAATTAATGCGAATGACTCATGGATGGCAGAGCACACAACTTGATCCTATTTTTTCGCAAAAAGAAACTAAAGAGTTTCGCTTAACAGAACCTATAGATCTATATGTAACCTACTGGACCGCTTGGATTGACCCTGAGGGCAAGGTCAATTTTAGGGATGATATTTATAAACATGATATATATGAGTTTTCAAAAAAAGATTAAATAAGCACCGCTCACTCGCCAGGTCATCTACTGATTGATTAATATACTGCGGGGTGGTTTTTGTGCATAATGTGACCAATTTTATGCCAGCGAAAGTATTACTAAATGAGCAAGCAGCTTAAACAAACTAATTTCTTAGCCACCAACTCGTCTCGGCGTACATTTTTGCAAGTATTAGGGGGCTTATCTGCTATGGCTGCTACTCCTTCAATCTGCCTCGCAAACATAAATAAAAACCAAACCCATTCACTCTCTCTCACTAATCTTCATACGGGCGAATCACTCAATAGTACGTTCTATGCTGAAGGTCAGTATCAAGAAACAAATTTAAAAGCACTCGATTTTCTACTACGCGATCATCGTAACAACCAAGTTCATCAAATAGATCGACGCTTATTAAAATTACTACATGAGCTTCAGCTCAACTTTGGTGGAAAACCCATTCATGTAATTTCAGGGTATCGCTCACCTGAAAGTAATGAAAAATTAAGAGCTAAAAGCACTAAAGTCGCTAAGAAAAGTTATCATATGAAAGGCCAAGCAATTGATATACGCATCCCCGGCGTTCCTTTAAAAAGCCTACATCAAGCATCTTTAGCACAACAAGCTGGAGGGGTTGGCCTCTATACCCGTAGTGAGTTCATCCATTTAGATGTTGGCCCTGTAAGGCAATGGGGAGTATAAAACCTACTCACTTGTTGTCTGATTTACAGCTTTAGACGCATTATATGCCTGTAACTTTTGACTGATCGTTTTAGGTGTAGTGGAGGTCTCTTGCTCAGAAGCCTCTTTAATCTCCTTAATCCGCTCGGCCTTACCGCCATTATTATAATCTTCTAGCTGCTGAGCTCGGCTCTGTAAACTAGATTTGTCTGTCTTACCTTGGGTTGTCTTATCTACATCATCCGCAACAGGTGTTTTGGTTTCATCAACACTTTTATTCTCTGCTTTATTTTCCGTTGGCTTAGCAGGATCTGTCGACTGTGGCCGCGTAAAAGGCTGCATAGTATTAAGCTGAGTCCCGTTCAATTTACCAAAATTGACCTCACCTCGGACAGTTTCTCTCTCATCCCCTTGAGGTGGCTTATTACTAAAGTGCTTAACACCGTTTTCATCAACCCAACTATACATCTCATCAGCAATAGAACAGAGGGATAAGCTCATCATAAAGCTACACAGTAAAATCCGTTTTTTCATTTTAACCTCTTCCGATTTATATCTAGCGACAAAGTTTTTACATATGCAAAAAGCCAATTAGCGCTAAATTATTTTTGTCATATTCCGGCAATGTTCCGTTATTAGAATCAGCCGCCTTACCCCCACCTAAAACCCTGTCCATCGATGAGAATAGTGCTGTGAAAACAACGGTTTTTGACCTAATTTGGAAACTCAAACGTGAACTTGAGCGCCAAGGCCATGAGAAAATAGATCTACATCGTTTCACCCATGATCAAGAGTATCGACGCTCCATTTTACTCAATGTTGATATTACAGAGCTTCCAATTAGCAAACCGCTACAACAAATTTACACTGATCTTTTAACCACTGATGAATTAGAGCTCATCAAAGAAGTTGAGCTTCCACAGGAGGAGCCTGTTACTCCATCTAGCAACACACCAGAAACTAGCATAGAAGTACTTAATCATAATAACAAACCTATCTACATTATTTCTGGCGTTATTATTATTCTCTTATTTAGCCTTAGTTTTATGCTGTTTGACAAAACAACTGAGGTGCAATCTCTTGCCTATAATACCCAAGCACCGGCGATCAAAAAAACAGTTACGATAGAATCCGCTAAAGCTATAAGGGACGCAGCAGCTCCCCTGATAGTAGATCAGCAAGACCCCTCCTCAATCATTAAAAACTATAAAAATAAGATTCAACCATCGCAGCCCGCAACTAAAAGCCAAGCAAGCAATATAGCCTTTCGCATTCAAGGTTCAAATACCATTGGAGAAGTATTAGCTCCAGAATTAATCAAAGCCTTTTATAAAAGCCAAGGGGCTACTGACTTTAAACTCGTTGAATCTCATATTGATGTTGAAAAGAATTTAGAGGTTTATAACCAATCGGATCGCTCTCAACGCTCAATACCTATCTATGCTCATGGTTCAAGCACCGGATTCAAAGCCCTCGCTAGTCGTAAAACCGACTTAGCCATGGCATCAAGGCGCATTAAAGATAAAGAGGTCAAACAATTAACGGCTCAGTACGGTGACCTTCGCTCTAAAAGCACTGAGCATATTATTGGCATGGATGGACTCGCTGTAATTATCAATCCCAATAACCCTATTAGTGATTTGAATACAGAGCAATTGGCCAAAATTTTCTCAGGCACTATTAAAAACTGGAAAGAGCTAGGTGGTAAAAACCAAGATGTAGCGATCTTTGCACGTGATAGTAACTCGGGAACATGGGATTCGTTTAAATCTATGGTCCTTAAAAAACATGGCGCAACCCTAAGTGCGGATGCCACACGCATAGAATCAAGCGTTGAACTGTCTGATCACGTTAGCAAAACCCCTGGAGCGATTGGGTTTATTGGTCTTCCTTATGTATTGCGAGCTAAAGCACTCGCTATATCTGATGATCAACACGGCCAACCTATCTACCCAACATCCTTCACGATTTCTACAGAAGACTACCCTCTTGTTCGTCGCTTATATATTTACGAACCCAGCACAATTAATACTCAATCAGAGGCCCATAAATTTATAGAGTTTGCCTTATCAAAAGAGGGCCAAGAAGTCGTTAAACAGGCAGGGTTTATTTCACAAAATGTATATAACATTAAACCTATGCTGACCGATAACCTTCCACAAAAATACATTCAAACGGTTAAGAATGCACAGCGGCTATCACTTAACTTTCGTTTTAATAGTGGTACTTTTGTTTTAGATAATAAAGCGGTGCGCGATTTAGAACGTGTAGTCCAGTTTTTTGAAACAAATCCAGGGCAGCAAGCAATGCTTATCGGCTTTTCTGACAGTATTGGCGATCCATTAGGTAACCAATCCCTCTCTTTGCAGCGAGCTAAAGCGGTAGAATCTGCACTTATATCGCGCGGGATCAATATTAAAAATACTATAGGGCTAGGTGAAATGGCACCAATAGCTTCCAATACAACAAAAGCGGGAAGAGAACGAAACCGTCGTGTAGAAATCTGGGTAAACAGCAATGCAACTACCCCGTTTAATACAGCAACACGATAGTTTGCAATAGGCTAAAGGCTAGCGCCCTTATAAGGTTCACTTATCATTAGCTAAGAAATAACTGTGCATCCAGTCGTACAAAATTTGCTCCGATAGTTCATTGGATGCCAGTTGTTCAAACTCATTGAAGGGATCTTTATCTCTATAGGCAAACTGGTAGTTTACTAAATTTGGGCTTTCATCATGCAATACAATAATAATACGCTTACCTGACCTTAGACAGTCGATAGTCATCGCATCAGCTGGAACCCCGCTCTTTCTCATGCTCTGGCTAACCCCAACAATTGGATCAAGGTGGCTAAAGTTCTTTTGAATACGCGTATGGGCTTCCGTTACTAAATCACACAAAGTTTCTAATAATTGATTAGACAAATTAATCCCCTTCAATAAAATTATCTACACCTATCTTAACAAATAGGTGTAGCAATTATTAGAATGAAGCAGATCAGTTTTATCCGATGGATAGATATTAACTGATAAGTTCAGCCATCTCCTCTATCCCTCTCGCATAGGCATCGATCAGAGCGGAATAATGGGTCGATGCCACCTCAAGATCTTGATCATTGTCTATAAAGAAAGGTTCAGCAATTAAACAAGGCGCATAAGTTTTTTGCAAAAGATAACCTCCTCTGTCTTCAGAGTTTTTTGGTTTAACGCCTCGATCGGGCAAATCAAGCGCGTAAACTAACTGCTGCTGTAGAATTTCAGCCATTTGTCTACCTAAGGCTGAACGATGGTAATAGAGCACTTCTGTCCCAGAAGCGCTTTTATTAAACGCATTGCAGTGAAGGCTAAGTATAAAATCAGGGTCTAGCTCATTTAAGTCATCAGGTAGTGATGTGTATGTGCGTCTATAAACCCGCTGAATATTCACCCCTACAACCGCCCGCTCGATCTCACTTGCCAGCGCCTCATTAAATGTAAACTCAGTGAGTTTACGGCGCTCATTAACGGCTCCAGGTGAATTTTTTTTATGTCCGATGACCAATGCGCACGTTTTCATATTCCCTATCCTGCTCTAAATTATTTTTTTGATAGTGATACGTCTATAACTTCATATATAAATGTCAGGCGGGACATAAGGTTATTATGAATAGCCTACCACTCTATTTGTAAATACAGGTCAAAGGAAAAAGCACAACATAAATGCATATGTGAGAATGTGCCTAAACCACTAACAAGTAAAAGACACAAGGAAAGAAAACACTCTATAAGAGACAGCACAATCCTTGATGCTGAACTGCTAACTATAAGCAGTGGTAAAATAATAGCTTAAAATAGATAAAAAAAAACTAAAGCGTAAATCTATTTTTCCAGTTGATAGTTTATATACGCTTTCATTGAAAGTTTTCGAACTTGCTTCAACTCATCGGGAGTAAGCGCCCTATAGTTTCGAGGATAGGGCCAACCATACCCCCAGCGAAATGTTGTAGGGAAAAAAGGAGTGCCTCCAACCCGCACACCCGCTAACATTAATAATGCGAGTTCTGGCTCACCTACGTCGGTAACACAATGATTGAGAGCTTTATCTGCTTGTACTCGCTCTTGATAGGTTCCCCCTTTCCAATACGCGTAATCATGCGCCGTACAGCATTTTAACCACAACTGGCGGTGTTGCATGGTTCCATCAGGAAAGGCGCTGCAACCATCACTCGTAAACGGAGCAAGTGAATCTGCATACAAAGATACACTGTTCACTAAACAGGCGGTGGTCAGTGATATACAGAAAAAGCTTAATCTATTCAAAATGAATCCATTTATGTAGCAAGTCCCCACTAAAACCAACTAATCTATTCGGCGTTTTTATAAAGTTAGTTTTTATGTGAAAAGCGGCCTCTTAATTGGCGAATAAAGAAGCCTATCAGTGGGATTTTCTCCATTAACGCCGAACCATCCCAATAGTCAAAATGGTGTGTAACCTTTCCACTTTGATCTGATATTAACTTACTTGTACCAACAAAACTAAATGTCCCTGTCAGTTTCGATTCTCCATAGAAGGTCCATTCAATAAAAGCTTCACGTTCATATTCTGCTGAGCTGTGGACCTTAAAATGAACCTTATCAAGACGTGAATACATATCATCCATAATCGCAATAAACTCATCCTGAGTACTCGTGTCGTTAAAGGGGTCTTTAAATTTAATGTCCTCAGAGATACATGCTCGCAACCGAGGTAAATCAGCAGAACTAAGCGACTCAAGGACAGTAATATAGTTCGTTAACCAAGGACTCATTTTTATTTCCATTACTCGATGAAAGAAACAAGTTACTTCACTATTTTACCGGCTAAATAGAAATATAAACGGTAAGGAATAATACGTAAGAGTTTAAGTATAAAGGTAAAGCGTTTAGGGAAGGTAATTTCAAAATGATCGCTTAATAAACCATTGAGTATGCGTGTCGCTGCCTCATCTGGAGCCAACAAAGCCGGCATCGTAAATTCATTTTTATCAGTCAGCGGGGTTTTAACAAATCCAGGATTTATAACCTGAAGCTTTATATGCGTGTTTTTCAGATCTAACCGCAATGATTCACACAGATGAATTAAAGCCGCTTTGCTAGCACCGTAGGCAGCCGCTGTGGGTAGACCTCTATATCCCGCGACAGATGCCATCACTGCAATCTGCCCTTTATCTCGTTTGAGCATTCGCTGGAGAGCAGGCTCTAGGCAATTGATCGTGCCTTGCAGGTTTATATCGAATAAGTGTTTACACCGCTGAGCGCTAAATTCAGCGGCTGAAAAGGGATCGTGAGTTCCCGCATTAAGAATAACTAATTCTGGAAAGCAATCTGTTTGATCCCACTCATTGATCAGCTGTTCAAGTTCTTCGACACAGCGAGTATCTAATCTTATAGGAATAATTTCACCGGGTAAGTGTTGATACTCAGCGACTAATTTTTCAAGTTCAATTTCAGTTCGAGAGGAAGCATAAACTCTCATCCCTTGACCCGCTAATAGGATAGCAAGCGCACGTCCAATTCCTCTTCCGGCTCCTGTAATCCAAACATTTTGCCAAGGCAAAGGCTTGTAATGATTCATAACAGACCCCCTATCATTAAAGTTCACAGCCATTGGTTAAATTACGATGGGGTAATGACGAGACTTTTCGTATATAGAGAGTAACTTGCCCAACCTCTAAACCAAATTTATACATTTTTGCACGGTTGATTAGGTTTTTATCATCAACAAGATACATCCAATCATTAAGATTAATTTTCCACGTTTTACCTTTCACGGGTACAGATAAAGTATATTGCCAATTTAAAGCATTGCCTGCCACCTGACCTTCCGCACGACCAATAACATCACCTGCGGTTCCTGTATAGTGATCCCCTTGCTTGCTTAACTGCCAGCATCGATGTTCCTCCTCCCCATCAGTAAAGAAAAACAACTCATCAAGTACACCTTTATCACCTTCCCATTTCCCTAGTATATCGGCACGAAAACGGCGACTTACTTTGCCTTTATAATCCTGCACAATGCCGTACGCCTCCAAATGGCCATCAAAAAACTCACTCAGATCTAATGCCGGTTGACTCTCTTCATACTGTTCAATATTTACAGCACAACTTGTAATAAAAGGAATGAAAATCATAAAGGCCATCCTAGTAAAATATCGATGCAAAATTACTCTCCCCTAAGCTGTTTAGCTAAATCGGGATATCTACTTTTATCTGACAGCCAAATATTAATAATGACTTGGCTCATTTCAGGTTTGTCTAGTGAACCTAGATACCCATCGTTATAAAAAAAGTGACCATATCCATCCTTATCAATCAAAAAAGCAAAGCGACCTCCCTTCTGAATGTCCAGCCACATAATGGCAAGATCTGATAATAAATTTTCACGGTCAGCCGGCGATATTGTCTGCTTAATACTTTTCTCCGTCTCACGCAGTAATACTGCTTTTTCTATATCTTGATGGTACTCAAGAGACAGCAACACAGAGCGATCCGTGCCAGCAAACACACCCTTAGGGGTTTTCAATTGCGCACTGTAAATAGGGAACCACAACAGTTTTAACTCCGCTGAACCTACAACCCGCCAAGCGGAAGGTAGCTGGGTGGCATAGCTATCATTAGAAAACAGGAAGGTACACAAAACGATCAATACTCTGTGCATAATGCCCTCTCTATGTAAGAGGTTAAGACGAGCAGTAGTGGGAATAAAAAGGCCCAGATAACTGCAACCATTAGGACAGTTACAAAGTCGCCTAGCGGAAAGCTAACAGCACCTAAATTAGCCGCAGCAAAATAAGAGAAACCTCCAGAAAAGCCCCCCGCAATACCACTTAATTTAATTTTATTAGAGAAAAAACTTAGACTTTGTCTCAACGTAGCCGCAAATGATAACCAGAGTAATGCCAACCATAATGGCGCAAAGATTCTAAGATCATTCGCGCTATTATTTTCAAACCAATAAACGCCCAATAATGTCATCACACTATCCAAGCTATAACCAAGCAAAGTAACGATGACCAATATAAAGGCTTCAGTTATGGGATCCGTATGGAGTAATAGGTGAAGTAATAAAAAGATGCTTACGACAAGAACTGCTTCATTTTTATAAAGAACAGATAAAATCCATATCAGATTAAATCCGATCAAATTGACCCATACATTTTGAGAGATACCTGAAAACATTAGCCGTTCCCATACCCATTTGAATTAATCAGCTATACGGAACTTCTATGGAATTGGTTCAGTTTTACTCTGATTTAATTAAGTATGAAAAAACAACCTAAGCTTAAAATCTACATTTAGAATAAAACCTATTTAGTTAATCGCGTAGCTAATATCTACTGATTGAAAGGGTATTAGAGGGAAAATTAAAAAAGGCGCCTCCTTGAAGGCGCCCTATTCTTTTAACTTAGAGCTAAGCGTCGATTAGCTGAGCTTAAATTGCTTAATGCCATCATTTAGACCGTCAACAACAGCGATGATAACCTCTATACTCTCGTTAATTTCATCGAATGATTCGCTCGTTTTTATTGATTTCCCACTGACAGAATAGATATTCTCTTTTATCGATTGTGTAATAACAGCCTGTTGCTGAGTCGCCGCGGCAACTTGCATATTAACGCTGTTAATCGTCCCTATAGCCTCTGTAATTTTCTTTAAAATATCATCCGCTTTCTCCGCTTGAATAACCCCTTGCTCTGCGATTTTTAGTGTATAAACCACTGATGAGTCAGCTTCTTTAGAGGCACTTTGTAGCTCTTTAATAACGTTTTGAATCGTCGTTGTCGCTTGCTGCGTATTACTCGCTAAGGTTCTTACCTCATCAGCAACAACTGCAAAACCTCGGCCCTTCTCACCCGCACGTGCAGCCTCTATTGCAGCATTTAAAGCTAATAGATTTGTTTGTTCAGCAATATCATTGATAACACTTAATACATCACCAATTCGCTTCGAATCATGTGACAGCTTATCCATTACAGCATTTGTATTATTTAGCTGCTCTACTTGACTGCGAATGGCTTGAATCATGGCATAGACTTCATGCTTACCGCTCTCTAAAAATGCATCCGCATCTTTTGCTGCATCAGCTGCATGAGCCGCACTTTCAGCAATTTCAGAGGTACTAATGGCAAGTTGGTCTATCGCCTCAACTACAAGTTCCGTATCTGTTGTTTGCTCGTTTATTACCGTTCTTGTAGTGTCGCTTATAACAACCAGTTTATCTGTTTGGCTACAGAGATTTTTAGCTGCATCATTAACCCCAATAACCGTATGTTTAATTTTATTCACAAAAACGTTAAAACCGATGGAAAGCTTACGTAGCTCTTTGGCTCCTTTTTCACTAAGTTTTACGTTTAAATTGCCATCGCCACGACCAATTTTATCTAAGTTATCAGCGATAGCATCAAGTGGTTTTACTACCGTTCGGTAGCCAAATAACATTGCAATAACGCCTACTAACAAGCCAATAATTACAACAGCTAAGATAAACTCCTTTGCTTGCTCGACAAGAGACACTACAGAATGAGTGTTCTCTAATATTTTCTGCTCACCTTGATCCTTTATTTTGGATAAGTTGCTGAGTAGAGCCTGCGCTTTATTAAATGAGGAGTCCTGTACTTTTTTAAACGCTAAGTGGTCATTAACCACTTGCTCATATTGTTGTAATAATTTGCCGAGATATGCTTCTATATTCACCGCATGTTCAGTTAGTGCTAGATTTTTCAGCATCACAAGTAAGCGCTGATAAGTTGGCTCTAATAATCTATATTGTTCTGCCATTACTTTACGCTGTTTTTCTACCTCCACCCCATTGAAAAACTGCTGTAACACATAGTTGCGTGAGAGAATTAAGGTTTTAACTTCAGAAAGAAGTAAATCTAAATCACGGTAGCGCTCGGCCTCTAGACGACTATTATAATGCTCATCAATTAAGATCATGGTGTCTTCTTGAGAAACCATTACGTTTTCTAGAACTATATCAGTCAGCTTTGTTAGATCACTCCTCTCTTTTTCAACACGGATATATAAGGACAGCGCACGCTCATTTAAGCTTTTATAATCATCCATTTGCTGAGCGGATAACTTCAATAGCGATTGATCAACTAAACCACTCTCTAAAACTTGAGAAAAACCCTTTTGGCCCTCTTTATGTAACTCTTTTATCTCTGCAAACCCTTTTTTAGGATCAATTTGCTTAAGTAATATTTGCTGCGTTTTTAACACTTCAGCTTGCAGACTGAAGGCTGTATCACTACCTCCATTTGATGCTTGAAGCGCCGGCCCCGATACAAACTGCAAAGCAGATGCGAGTTTGCTGATATTAAAGACAGAGGAAAAACCTAACATGGCTAAAAGGCACATCATCACCATATAACCGAAGGTAATCCGTAAACTAATGGACATTTGTTTAAATCTATTCATTTTTTATTGTTCTACGTCAGATTTGAATAACAGATACCGACAGCGTTATGAATATCATGAGATAGGTCATTAACAATCACTCAAATTATTTGAGTGATGATTCACTGTCCTATAGTTGGGAGTATTTGCAATAAGCTTAAAATAAAAGCCATCCTTGGCTTAAAAAAATAAGCATCCTGCTTCAAGCAGTATGTTGTGATAGAAAGGTTGTTAAGGTGAAGAAGGGGACCATAACAACCTCAAAAACTTAACGGCCTGATGCGCGTAAGTTTTGTACTGTCATTTTACTTGGTGGCGTCAACTCAGGATCAACAATCCCTTTAAACTGACCTGTCGTACAATGATTAGCCTGTATATCAACCATGGAGAAGCTATCATCAATAGCAACACCAGTACCTTTGTTTATAGGTAAGTGATGATCAGGATGGGCTTGCCCAATAGTCCAACTTTTCCACATATCGCCTTTGCGGTCGTAGGTAATATTACGTGGGATAATGAAGGTCTGTGCATCCATGTAATGTTCACGTTTACTAATTGGATGGTTCGGATCAACAGGTGAAGACTCTACAACATAGGTCTTACGCAGCTGCCAAGTTATCTCTGGGAAGCATCCCCCTCTACCAGCAAATTTAATCACCTGATAACCGTCATCATCTTTGTGAGTTTCAGTATCAAGCACCATCTCGTTATGGTTATACATCGGCGACAAAATGTATTTGGTGCCTTTGTAAGTCCAGTTCATATCACTAATTCGACCGTTATAACCCTCAAAGTCTTCGATCATTACATCAGAACCTAGGAAGGCATCGGTTGTCTGACCTGAAGACAAGCGGCGCACACGGCGCTGAAAGCCCAAGTATAAATAGGCATTATCACGCTTAAGATCATCATCAAATCGCTGGATCAGTAATTGAGTGTCTTTCACATCAAACGGCTCTAACACTTGAACGTAGATGCCACGAAACAGATTGGATGGGTTGGGCGTAATTTCAGGGAATGGTTCCTGTTGCGTTCGGTGAGTGAAATTCAAAAAGTGGAAGTTCATTTTTACTGTACGTTCTACTTTACCACTGTTCATATCGCGGTATTTCCAATAGAACGGGTAAATCGCGGAGGAATCTCCCCAGTTGTAACCAAACTTGTAGTTCCAAGCTAGCTTCTCACCTGCTCGGGGGTCATCTAATGATGGCTCCTGAGGGAAAGGTCGACCAGCAACAGAACCTGATATTTCACCCGGTTTTGAGCCTAACTTTACATCTCCTGAGTATTTGCGTGTAGCGTCGACATAAGATTTATGGAGATCAAATGAGGTCGTTTCCCCCACTTTCATTTCATAATCACCATTTTTGATGAACATATACATTGCAGGATCAAGGTATTCCTTAACTGAATCAACATTACCTGCATTAATAGTCATCCCTGGCTTAACCATATCGGCCTTAGGTAATGAGTTTGCATAAGGGTGAAACGCTTCCTGAATAACCTCTTCAGAAATTTGTGCCGCCTGTGCGTTTACGCTTAACCCTGCCGTAACCGCTAAAGTTATTAATGTTTTTTTCAACATCGTTATCTACCTTTATTATTCTCTATTGTTAGAAGCTGTAACGCACAGTGAACTGGATTTCATCTTCCTGATTAGCCACACCGATTGGTCCATTTAGGAAACGCGCTAAAGGTTCAGTTTGACCACCACCCGCGTCACCACCTGTCACGCTCCAAGGGAAAGTTTCATCGCCGCCAGTTTTCACGTTCAAGGCAAGGTTAAACATCCAGTGGTTATCAGGTGTAAATGAGATGCTTGGCGCAATAGCGGTCGCTTTCGCCGCGAAATCATGAGCAACAATGATCTGTGGGCTCAAACGGTTATTCATATAGAAACCTTTGAATAAACCCGTTGCGATCCAGTTATCTTCATCGTTAGGCATATCCACTTCATGATCGAGAATATGCTCACCAAATAACTGAGCAGAAATGAGGAAAGCACTACGTGTTCCTAAAGAAGGAATGATCTTGTTTTTATCAAACCCAATTACATAACGCAGCATATCGGTTTCTTTATAACCGTTTGTGTCTCTTGGCTGCTCTTCCCCTTCGGTATAAGCCACTTCAAGGCGCCATGTGGCATCCATATTCATGGAGTAATAGTCAATCGCACCACCTAGCAAGGTTACGCGCGGGAAGTGAATATCGAACAAACCGAAGTTATCGCCTGGCGCACCTAGCGCATGAATAGAAGGTAGTTGCTGACGGTAATGTAAAGCATTAAGTGAGAACGTTGCATCCCCATACACCCCTTCCCATTTCACACCAAACTGGGTGTTTTTCAGGTTCCAGTCATACTCTTCTACATCGTTAATTATGTAAGGGCCGCCACCTTGAATAGACGAGGCAAAGAAACAACCTGCATCAACCATTTTGTAGGACTGACCACAAGTACCTAAGTTATGAGGACGGAACTTATCAATGTTCCAGATAAACTGTAGGTTCTGATCATCAAAAATGTTGTTGGCACCCATACGCCATTCAGCCGTCAACATCCACTGAGGAATACGAATATCTTCAAGCTCGTCGTAGATATTATGACGGGAATAGTCCACCGGGTTGACCACATCTAAAACACGGAACAGATCGGTTTTACCCCATACAACCTGTTGCTTACCAAAGGTCACATTGAAAATATCGCCATTAGCCAGCTGCTTATCCGCAGTAATATAAAGCTCACGAATAAAATCTAGTTCATCGTTAAAATCTGAGAACTTAGCGTCATTTTCATCTTGATCCATGTAACCATCTAGGTTGTTACATAAGGCTGGGTCATTTTCGCAAGGAAAAGCAACACCAGGGTTTAATACTGCCGATGAAGAGGCCGTATTATTATCATGCCAGTTTTCACCTAAGTAGTTTTCACCTGCATTCTTGCCAAACTCTCCATCATTTAAGTCGTATACCCCATCATAGGTAGCGCGAAGCACACCGTTGATGCTGACATTGCTCCAACCATCTGACTCGACAGGTTTATAAAACTCCGCCTGTGCAGTATTTCTAAATTTGGACAGTCCTTTTTTATCGCGAAAATAGGTAGCATTCTCAACATAACCGGACCATTGCGCTTCTCCCGCAGATACGGTTGGGCCATAGCTCATTGCTATCGCGGTAGCCACCCCAATGGCTACTTTGTTAAGTGTTGTTATTTTTTTTGTCATCACTAAACCCCTTCAGGTTTTTTTATTTTAAGTTTTCATACAGCAAGTATTCACAACAACGCAGACCGAATGTGGTGGCTTCACGAATGAAGAACACCATCATCATCTTGGTAAGCCTTGCAGATAAATTTAGGTTTAAAGACCAGTATCCAACTAGGTACCAGTAGCATGGCTGCCGCGCCATTTAGCACCACCATAACCATCAGCAGTAACGCAGCATCGGATTGGAAACGAAGATCAGATAACAACACCCACATCACGATACCCGCCATCAAGGTAATGGCCGTAAAGCTGATCGCTAGCCCAGTGGTGCGGATCGCCTCTCTCACCGCTACATTTAAATCTTGCAGCTTCACCATCTCGGAGCGAATGCGATCCATCATGTAGATTGAGTAATCGATACCTACACCTACGCCCACCGCAATAATGGGGACAGTGTTAATATTGATACCCATTTGAGTTACCCCCATATAGGCGTAGGTCAAGGTGGTCGCAAAGAGCATAGCCATAAACATCATGGTGCCCGCCGCTAATGACTGATAGAAAAACATCACCATGAGGAAGATCAGAATAAAGACTAAAGGTAAAACCCATAGGTTGGTTTCATAGGCCGCTTCATTCATCGCTGCCGTCACGCCAATCGTGCCGCCAGCAAGGCGAATCGTAAGTCCTTCAACTTTGCCTTCATTAGCGGTAATCCACTCTTTAGCCGTGTGAATGGCACGACGGATCGTTTCTCCTTGGTGATCTTTATAATAGAAAACTAGATTGGCGATTCGCTCATCGGTATCGACAAACTCATTCAGCGCTCCAGGAATGGGGCTCGACATCATGTAGGTAAACATAAGTCCACCTACATATTGCGGATCTGCAGGGATCTGGGTCCAACGGGGATCATCATTGTGCAGTAAACGGTTAACCTGTTTTACTAAATCAGGAATCCCTTTTGCCCCACCAACCTCAGGATCAAGCATCATGTGGTTTTCAAGCTCACTTAACGCTTTAAGGACTTCTGGACGTTTAATACCGCCCTTCTCTGAGGTCTCTGCCACAATATAGAGCTCCTCTGAACCAGGAAAACTATCATTGATCGCTTTAGATGATTGGTTGTAATCATGATCTTGATAGAGAATCGGCGAACCCGGCTCAGACTCACCAATCACAACTTTAGAGGAGAAGTACCAGCCTCCCACAAGAAAGAAAGCCGCTATCCATAAGGCATTTTTTGCTGAGCGTTTATCACTAATAATTTCAGCACAAGCAAAGCCAACATTACGAAATATATTGTGTTTAACTTCAGTGTTTTTAGGCTTAGGAAGGATTGATAGTAAAAGAGGAACTGCTAGCAATACGGTAATAATAATGCATAACGCCCAGAGGGAAGCGTAATGGGCCAGTTTGGTATTAAGTGGAATAGACCCTATCGCAATTAACAGCAGCCCTATGGCATCAGATACTACACCTAAGCTTCCAGGGCGGAATAGATTCTCAAAGGTACTTCGAGCGGCAGCATGATGATCTGAATGATCATTCAGCTCTTGATAGTAGCGCTCGACTATCTGAATACCATGGGACATGGCACGGGCAGAGATAAGGAATGGGATTACCAACCCTAATGGATCAAGGTTATACCCAAACAACGAAATAATACCGATCCCCCAAATAGAGGAAACGATCACCGCGGCTAAAGGAATCAGCACCCCGTAGGCTTTACGGAAGTAAAAGATCAGCAATGACAACATAATCAGCGCTGTAAATAGGAAGATCTCTATGATCTGATCTAAGTACTGATACGCCCAACCAACGAGCATAGGCTGGCCAGTAACATGGATCTTAAAGCCCTCAGCGTTTTCCGCATCACGTAAGCTTTGGATCTCATTAAAGGTCTTAACGTAATCCAACTGGCCTTCATTTAACTGCGCTTTAACCAGCGCCATTTTCATATCTGGCGATACTAATGGGCCATACACTCTAGGATCAGCCAACACGTCGGAACGAAGCTCCGATAGGGCTTCCACATTCATTTCACCACCCTGAGAATCATAATAGGACTCAGAGTTGACGTTACCTTCCGGCGTCATCCACACTTTACGGGAGTTACGGTGAGTTACACTGGCAACAAGGTTATGGTTAACACCAGGTAAGCTATCTACAGCTTGAGTTACACGATGGATCTTTTCGAGGGCAGCATTACTGAAGATATCCCCCTCTTCCACTTCCACCCCAACAATCACAACATTGGCTCCCCCAAAGGACTCCTTAATCTCGTTGTGAAGTTCTATGTAAGTGTGTTCCTGCGGCAGCAGGTCAGCGAAATCCGAGTACATTTTCACACTCGGAATCTGGTACGCGAAAAAGAGCGTCACCAGTAAAATACAACTTAGAATTAACTTAGGATAAGCAAATACTGCTTCATCCAAGTTATGTAAAAAATGGGTGGCCTTATGAGCCTTAGTGGACTGCTTATCCATGATAAAGGCCTCTACTTACCAGATATAGGTTGAATAGCTAAAGAAAACAGAGACCCAGAGCCTCCAGCCAAGAGGAAATCTCCTGACGGTAGTTGTGTGACATCACGCAAATACACCGGACGACCATGGGTATCTATTTCTGCCCAATCCTGACCGGTAAAACTCAACAGTGTTGAGTGATCACCAAAGGCAAAGAGCTTTTCCCCTATAGAATAAAAACCATAAATAGGCGATTCAGTCGGCGTTAGTTGTTTTTCCCAGCTAACCCCCGCATCCTCTGTATAAAGAATTTGACCACTTAAACCACCGACCCAGCCCTCTGAGGCTGAAGTAAAATGAGCCGCATGGGTATAGAAGTCATTGGGAATCATCTCCGGTGTATTCCAGCTCATGCCCGCATCATCACTACGACTGACTAAACCAAACTCACCACTGATAAAGACCGTGTTTTGATCGACAAACTGAATACCCGTCAACATGGCATCTTCGTTTAAAGTCGTCTCATGCCATGATTCACCTTTATCGGTAGAATTAAGGACAGTAGAAAAGCTACCTACGACCCAAATACTGTTATCAGGTGCGCAAGTTAGATCAAGAAGGTCTTCCGGGGTGGGGAGTTTTTTAGACTGCCAGCTAAGACCATTATCGGCGCTAAACCAAGCTCGCTTGTCGATACTTAGCGCAACAAAGCTTTGATCAGGGCAGACAGCAACATCAACGAGCGCTGGTGCATCATCAAGTTGATGACGAGTCCAAGATAGTTGATCTAAAGGACTGGTTAGAACAAGACCATCCGAACCAACGACCACTAGCGTCGTAGCATTGGCCGCAATGCCCTGAAGCTGGTCTGTACGGCGAACTTGCTTTTGCTTCTCGGCTTCGACCCCTTCAAGATTAAGTGGGGCTTCGCAGCCCACTAACGATAGAGAAATGATCAGCGCTAGCCCTGCTGTTTCAAGCTTCGCTAAAGCCGGCCCTGACGATTTATAAAAGTTAAGATTATCGACGTATCTTTTTTTAGTTATTGACGTCATTTTATTCACATCACCAAAAACTGTATTTATAGGTGCATATACACCTCGACGATTAGAATAGAGCAACCACCGTGCCAGCTTATTTAGATAAAAATAAAATACTTAATATTCAATTGTTTAGTGATTATTATTGAGTTTTATTCCACAAAGTCATCGACTTCACAAACCTCATCATTCATCAAATAATCAAATAACCTAAAGAGGGATAATCAAATCATTAATGACAGGCTATCAATCAATGGCCAAGACCTGACCAAAGCTCAGAAATAAAAAAACCAGCATTGCGCTGGTTTAAAAAAGAGAAGACAGACGTTTAGATACGCTTAAATAAAGCAGACCTAGATTGATCTTCAGATTCATCTGCAGCCGTTAGAAAACGTTCCATATGGATATCGCGTTCAAATAAACGCCCTTGCATCAACGTTGTAATCGCGGCATTGATCATAGGAGGTGGACCACAAAGGTAAGCTTTATGACCATCAAAACGGCTATTGAAATGCGCATCTGCGGCATCATGAACAAAGCCCGTAAAGCCTTGCCAATCATCATCAGGCTCTGGCGCATTCAGCGCTGGAATATAATGAAAATTACTATGCTCTTTTGCTAAGTTTTCGAAAATAGCTCTGTTATAAAGCTCCGCAACATTGCGTGCGCCTTGGAAGAGATAAATCTCACGGCTATCGCCACGCTCGATCAATTCAAAAATCATCGACTGTGGGCTCGACAAGCCTGATCCACCAGCAATAAAAATAACATCCTGACTATCAGACAAGCGTGTAAAGAACTGACCATAAGGACCAGAGAGCTCTAAAGTGTCACCCACCTTCAGCTGTTCATGCAGATACGTAGTACCCGCGCCCCCTTCGACTAAACGCACATGCAACTCAAGCACTTTATTATCAGAAGGTTTGTTAGCAATAGAAAATGCACGAGATCCTTCCACTCCTGGAATGCTCAGGTTTATATATTGCCCTGCTTGAAATTCGATCTCATCATCAAGGGTAAAATGTATACCTTTAATCGTCGGTGATAGATCTTCAATTGCCGAAACGGTGCCGATAAAGTCTTTAACAGGAAAACCCTCAAAATCTTCATCAACATCTATATCAGCTTCAATCACTAAATCCGATTCGGGTGTTGCACAACAGACTAAGATTTTCCCCTCTTCTCGCTCTATATCCATCAACGCGAAGGGCGATGCATTACCAAGATCCACATCACCTTCGGTTACTTGGCACTTACAGGTTGCACAAGTGCCATGACCGCAGGCAAAAGGTAGCCAAACACCCTGCCTAAGCGCTGCATCTAATATAGTCTGGCCCTCTTCCACCTCAATCACATCACCTGTCGGCTCAACAACTACTTCATAAGTCATAGTATTCCACCTTATAAACTGGCTTTAGATACCCGCTTCCTGAACGCCTTTTAGTTCAGGCGTTTGGAAACGTAATAACGATTTATGACCAATCCCTTGATCTATTAATGATGCATTGAGTTGAGGAATAAATGGCTGACCATCTAATAACCATTCTGCTTTATCCCAATTAATTTTAGAAAACTCAGGATGAAGGCTAAATGCTTCAGGCATTACATCGTCTAACAGGGCTCTAAATGGCATTTCAGGGGGCAAAGGGTATGCAAATGCAGCGCAAAACATCAAATGATGATCCCAACCTACATAAACTACTTGGTTGCCGTTAAAATTTTCTAATTTATCTAATACTTCGCCTTTGTATTCAGGTGTTATGGCATGTATAGGCATTATTATTCTCCCGATCAATACGATAGTCCCTCTTGTCAGGGACTATCGATCGTTTAATTATTTTGTCGCCTGATCAGGCAACACCTTTCCATTGCTTCCAGCGCTTCTCATCAGGTGAGCCTTTCATATCCATGTTGTCTTCACCTAAATTCATCCGGTAGAAATCACTTAAAACATTCTCGACATCCGGACCGCCGCAATTACCTTGGAATATTTGATGAACCGGCAGCCATGACTGGACATATTTTTCAGGTTCATCATCAAAAATATCTTTACAGCCGTCGGAGCAGAAATGGTAACGATCACCTTTATAAACCGAATCGCGATAGCACACCTGAGTAGGATCATCCATCTCGGTAAAGCCCATAGGGATCTGGCACGTAGTACAGAGCTGAGGCAGCGCTTTGGTATAGAAACGCTCTCCCTTAGCTTCCATCTCTTTAGCTAGCTCCCAACGGGGACGGTAATACTTATCAAACGTATCTGGGTACTTTTCAGACAACCAGTCCAACTCTTCATCGGATGGGATCCAAGTATGGAATCCTGCAGCATGACCGTGGGTATAGAAGATCCACCACGCTTGATGAGATACATGCTCTTTTTCTTTCTCTATAGTCTCTGCATATTTAGGCATTTTGATGCCATAACGCGCGAGATCCTTAAAGAGAGATCCACCTGCCTCTTCGAAATAGACCTCCCAAGCTTCTTTCCAAGACATCACCTTATTAGGCAGCATGTAATCCATCATCATCGCCACAATGGTCAATAATCGAGTACCACGCCAGAACCATTTATCAATCCATTTTTGAACAATAGGAACATTGTCTTCATGTTGTTCAAGCAGGAACTTGATCACCTCAAGACCTAAAGTCATGTGGCGTGCTTCATCAGATTGCGCCGAAAAGCCAAAGGTCACTGTGGCCATATCACCATTATGAGCAGCACCAGACATGAAAGGCACAAACAACAGATTGGTTAATACGTACTCAAATGAGAAACCTATCGCGACCATAAATTCGAAGGGGCCTGCCGCACGTGCATCATTAAAAAATGACTTAGGTACAGACAGATACCAAACACGGTCATGCATATGGCTATAGTCTTGGAAGCCATCAAAGAACTTATTGTAGTGACTCATCGCGTGAATCTGCGTTTGCACGTGACGTAGTTCATCGATCGCTTGCATCTGACAAGCAACACGCGCACCCACACCACCAAATTGACGACCTACATGGGCAAAGCCTTGGTAAGCTTGATATTCAAGTGGCGAGACACCCGTTAAAAACAATTTAAGCGCATTCACATAACGGGGATCAGACACATTTAAGTGGCCATTGTTTTGTGAGAATGCATCAAAAATTGCGTAAAGCTTTTTCTCTTTTTCTGCTTGATACTTCCAATAAGAATCCATTGTTAAGCGGAATGGATCTTCCCATTTAGACCAATCAGTAATTTTTATGCCTTCAAACTCTTCAAACGGGAACGCATCTTTACGATCCACATAGGAGAATTCCCAATCGAGGTCACGGGTCAACAGGCGATATTTATCTTTTATATTTAGTTTCTTAGCCATGATTCAAACCTTATTTTTATTCATTCCAATGAAGACTTAAGCTGTCATCATCTTCTTCAACGTTGCCGCCGAGTGTAATTAGGTTTAGATGTAACTCTTGAATGTCCCAGTCACGTCCCATCTTTTCTTCTACAGTCTCTCTCAATACGGTAAGCCGGCCATCCATCTCTATACGGATCATTGCAGGCATATGAATAACCGTTGCTTCAGGGTTATCTTCCTCAATGGCCTCGACGATATAACGAGACTCATCGTTGTCTTGTAATGCGATATATACTTTTGACATCTTTAGAACCCTTCCTATTTAAATAGGCCTGCCTTCATTAAACGTTTATCAAGAGCCGACTCGGCTAATGCCAAAGCATCACTCCCTAGCATCTCTGCAGCGAGCGGAGAAAGCGCCTCACTTATGACCTGCTTCCAATCACTCACCCAAGTCTCTAAAAGTGCCTTATTCTCAGTAGACTCTGCCGCTGCAATTTTTAGCGTTGCGTCAATCCAGCGATTATTATCTTTAGCCCAAACCTGCATAAACTCAGTTAACATGCCTATATCTTGAGCGCCGTTATCTTGTAACCATTGATCAAATTGCACGTAGAAAAGCTCATGCATTAAACAATCAAGTACCACATCTTGAGCGACCAAAACCTCAAACCAGTCCTCTGTGATAATCATCTTTTCAACGGCGGCTCTAATACCTTGCCAGATAGCGTCGTTCATCCAAGCCTGTTTAGCTTCAGCTAAAGAATCACCTGTATTGCCATCAATAATTAAGCCGATACGCGATAAGTATTGAGCGATACCCAATCGATCCATGCCGTTATACAAACAGGCTTGCGTAATCGCAGTACCGTAACCATAAGAGCAGGCGTACATATTATTTAGATTGGCTCCCTGCTCTAAATGTCGGAGAGGAATGAGGTATTTAATGATTTTCGCTTCCATTCCATCAGGAAGACAGGCCATTAAATTGCGCTTTTCAAAGAAGGCATAGTTGTTCTCAGCCACCTCTTGCATTTTTGCCCGCTGCTGGACATAAGCACCGTAATAAAACTGACGGGGATCTTTAAAGTCATACCAATCCTTCATTTTTATAGCGGTACGGCTTGGATCATTCAGCTCTTTCTCTGGCTGCCAAAGCGGTCGGTAGTGGAAATACTTTTCAGACTGCACGTCATAGGTTGCTTCCTGATAGCGTGTAGCAGGTTTATCGCCGAAACGACGCTCAATATGAGCATAAGTATTTCTTACGGGTTCTAGCGTTGCTGTTTTTATTTCAATAGTCATGCGGTTGTGCCCCAGCAAAACGAGTTTATTGTTATTGGGTTGTGCGATTGTGGTTACGGGCCATCAGCGTTTCTTCGCCATAGCGCCATTTATCCATTTCGGCATCAACGGCCTGCATCTGCTCAGTTGTCATATGAACGACCTTATTGTTTAAACAAAAGTGTTCAAACGCCCCTTGAGGCATTACTAACTCAACAAACAGACTTGGGTCACCGATGGCAAAATCAAACTCCACAAATCGAGCACCTTCAGCGCTGCGAACACGAACATACTTCACCAACTGTTCAAACGAAGCGTTGCTCTGTTGACTGTTCACATCTAGCTCTGCTTTTTTCATTTTGTTTCAATCACCTTTTGGGCCATAGTCGAACAGCTATCAGCAAAGGCTGTGCCACAATCGGAAACAAAAAACAGAAAAAGAAAAAGAAAACCAATATAACTATTTGATATATAAATACTTTTTAGGATTAAAACGCTACAAAATCAAGCAGACAAAGACTTATTTTGCGACGAATTATTTATACGATCCCCTCTATCTAAAGGGTGACGAAATGGTTAGGCTAGTATGAAATAGTGATGAAATGATGAGACATATAAACAACCCTTGGGGGCTAAAAGAGGTAAACACTGCTTTGCAGATTGTGCATGCTTCTTGCTTAACAACCGCCCAGTAAGATGCTTTATAAATAAAAGCTCTTATTATTTTTTACCACTTAGCGATGCCATCTAGGTGTCTAATGTATTAGGGGACAAACTACAAGAATTAGTATTCATTATTTAAAGTCACCCTAAATATAGCTAGCAGCATATAAAAAAAATAAATATAGCGAGTCCTTGAATGAGCGAACAACCGGCATTGCAGTTTCCTACGCCTGAAGATCTTATTTCTCAAATACAGTTTGACCACGAAAACGGGAAAATCTGGTTAGATGAGCAGAGAATGCTCCTTATTCATTCTGCTGTTATGGGCTCTTTACGCACAGAATTAGTCGCCTCCCTAGGCATAGAACGCGCCAGAGGTTTTTTGATGCGTTTTGGCTATAACAGCGGAATGAAAGATGCTGAACTAGCACATAAGGTTCGCCCAGAAATCACTAAATCCGAAGCGTTCCTTGTCGGCCCTCAGCTTCATGGCATAAAAGGTATGGTACGCGTCGAACCTGTCGCACTCGAATTTGACCTTCCCGACAAACAGTTCTACGCCGAATTTAATTGGTATGACTCCTACGAAGCAGATGTGCATATCAATGAGTTTGGTATATCTGAAGATCCAATCTGCTGGACCTTACTGGGCTATGCCAGTGGTTTCTCTACATACTATATGGGCCACAAGATTATCTTTAAAGAAACCCAGTGTGCAGGTACAGGCGCGGATCACTGCAAAATTGTCGGCAAGCCCGCCACTGAATGGGAAGATCAAGAGGAGCTAGAACGTTGCCTACTACCCGACCCTATCGCCGATGAGCTTTTTGCCCTACGTTATGAGGTCAGCACATTAAAAGAAAACTTCGAGGCCCACCGCTGTCCTTCAGATGAAATATTATTCAACTCAGTAGGACAGTCAGAGGCATTTAAACATGTCTGCCACCTGATTCAACGCGCCTCAGATAGTACTGTCACAGTTCTCCTCCAAGGTGAAACCGGCGTAGGCAAGGAGGTAGTCGCCCGAGCACTACATCAAAGTAGTCAACGGGTTAATGAACCTTTTATTGCTATCAACTGTGCATGCATACCACCCGACCTTATTGAAGCTGAACTTTTTGGTGTTAGGAAAGGCGCTTATACCGGAGCAACCGAGTCGCGAGAAGGTAAGTTTGAAAGAGCAAATAACGGCACCATCTTTCTTGATGAAGTCGCGGAATTAAGCCCTAGAGCACAAGCCACCCTATTACGTGTACTCCAAGAAGGAGAACTAGAACGTGTAGGTGATAATCAACTACGTAAAATTGATGTGCGTATTGTTGCAGCCACAAACGAGAATCTAACTGATGCCGTCAAAGCAGGTAAGTTTCGCGAAGATCTATATTATCGTCTAAATGTATACCCTGTCTTAATCCCTCCACTAAGAGAAAGGGCCGAAGATATATCCCTTTTAGTTGATCACTTCCTTGAAAAGTATCACGCTAAATACAACAAGCAGACATTAGGCGTATCAGAAAAAGCGTTGCAAGCGCTGATGCACTACAAATGGCCTGGCAACATCCGTGAATTAGAAAACATGATTGAGCGCGGCATTATTCTTACCGATAATAACCGTAGTATCGATATGAGTTCATTTTTCCCCTCTCTTTCAGAGCCAACTCATCCTCTGAATATTATTAGCAAAACAGGGGAATTAAGCTGTTTGGAAAATAACAATCCATCTAAAGACACCGTAATCGATCAACTCCTTAACTATGATTTTGATCTAACTCACTTTGAGCAACAAATACTTGAGCGTGCTATGGAAAAAGCAGAGGGAAATATTACTCAAGCCGCGCGTATTTTAGGTATTACCCGGCCACAAATGGCTTATCGACTAAAAAAATCATAGGGGTTACATCGCTTGTCAAACTTCACCGATAACCCAGATAACTTGCAACGTAGAGAATTACCACGTCCCTCCTCAGAGGATCTACTTGCCCAGCTAAAATTTGATATAGAGCATGGGAAAATCTGGTTAAACGAGCAAAGAATGATTCTTATTCATTCTGGCGTTATGGGCTATCTGCGTAGAGAGCTTATTGAAACTTTAGGTGTAGAAAGAGCAAAAGCGATGCTTATGCGCTTTGGCTACGAAGCAGGTCAACGTGATGCTGAACTCGCAAAAAGAATACGACCCGATCTCAGTAGCCAAGATGCTTTTCTTGTCGGCCCACAGATGCACACAATCGAAGGGATTGTTCAGGTTAAACCTATCAATATTAAAATCGATATTGATAAAGGGGAATTCTATGGCGAATTTGACTGGCATGGGTCTTATGAAGCGGAAATTCACTTATCAGACTTCGGTTCTAGCGATCACCCCGTCTGCTGGACATTACTCGGTTATGCAAGTGGGTATACCAGCTACTACATGCAGAAAAAGATCCTTTTTAAAGAAACAGAATGTGTCGCCTGTGGTCACTCTCATTGTACTAATATAGGGAAGCCCGCTGAAGAATGGGATGACCCCTCTGAAATTGAGCGTTACTTAAAACCTGATCCAATTATAGATCAACTCATTGCACTTCAATCCGAAGTGGATTTGCTCAAATCAAGCATAGGATTACAAAGCGATGACGAACAGATCTACCAGTCCATTGGCCAATCGCCAGCGTTTAAAAAAGTATGTAGATTAATTAACCGAGCATCCCAAAGCCGCGTAACAACACTGCTGTTAGGTGAAACCGGTGTAGGTAAAGAGATTGTAGCAAAAGGTCTGCACATCAGTAGTGATCGTGCCGAAAAGCCGTTCGTTGCCGTCAATTGTGCAACGCTCCCTCAAGACCTTATTGAAGCGGAACTCTTTGGTGTCGAGCAAGGTGCTTATACTGGTGCAACTAAATCTCGTGCAGGAAAGTTTGAACGAGCCCATGGCGGCACTATATTTTTAGATGAGGTAATCGAACTCCCTCCGCGCGCCCAAGCATCTCTGTTAAGAGTACTACAAGAAAGCGAGCTAGAGCGTGTCGGTAGCACGAATACGATAAAAATAGATGTTCGCATTGTTGCAGCAACTAATGAAGATTTAGAAAATGCCGTAAAAGAAGGTCGATTTAGGGCTGACCTTTTCTACCGCTTAAATGTTTTTCCTGTTCTCATTCCGCCGCTTAGAGAAAGAACAGAAGACATCCCTGCTCTTGTTGAACATTTTCTTGAAAAGTATCACAGCATGTACCACAAGCTCACTTTAGGAATATCAGACAAGGCCATGGATGCGTTTATAAATTACGCTTGGCCAGGCAATATCCGTGAGTTAGAAAACATGATAGAGCGAGGTGTAATTTTAACCGACAATAATCAGTTAATAAGCTTAGAGAACTTCTTCCCCTCTCTCGTTGAACCTTCTCATCCTTTGAACATCGTTAACAAAAAAGGGGATATCTGCGAAGAAGATGAACTCCCAAAGCATGAACATGATCTCAATAGGTACGCCCAAGAGCTGCTAGATCGCGATTTCAATATGGATCTATTTGAAGAGATACTGATAAACCAAGCGATGTCACAATCTGATAATAATGTATCCCAAGCCGCCAGAAAATTAGGCCTATCACGCCCGACTCTCGCCTACAAACTCAAAAAGGTTAGCTCTAACCGTTCTGATACCCATTAAAAACGCCTTTTAATGCTTAACCTTCTGCCCTTATCCTCTTAGATCTAAATATGGGCTGCACCCTTGCAGCTCGCCCCCTCCTCCCAATTAATCACTTCATCAACTCATTACACCCCATTTGATTATTTAATCATTTGGTCATTATTACCTTAAAAACTCTTTAGCTTTTTTTTCAAAAGCAAACGAACTTATCAAAAAATAAACCTTATTTATCAATTAGTTAAATAAAAAACAAACGTATTTCTATATCTCTGGCACATCGGTTGCTTAGTAGTGATCACAGATCTACATCTAAAGCGCCAATCTGGTTAGGGGCGAATACATGAGTCAGATAATAACTAAACATAAGATTCAGGTACTTAATCAAGAACAGGAGTTTTTATGCCCCTCAGGAATAGCCCTGTTAGTCGGTATGGAAACTATCAATTCACATTGTATAGATGTGGGTTGCCGTGGCGGCGGCTGCGGGGTCTGCAAAATAAGGGTGATCAACGGTTCATTCTCATCTAAGCGGATGAGCAAAGCTCATATTACAGATGAAGACTTGCAAAAAGGGGTTGTACTGGCCTGTCGAATATTTCCGACAAGCGATCTTAAAATTGAAGTATTGCACACCCCCACATCGAAACAGGTAATCGTTTAAAAATAATAATTGAGGATAGTTTCATGAAAAAAGGTGTTATGCGCCCAGGGCACATTCAGTTACGGGTATTGGATATGGAAGAAGCACTTACCCACTACCGAGACTTAATAGGCCTTATTGAGATGGATCGCGATGAACAAGGCCGTGTCTATCTAAAAGCTTGGTCTGAAATAGATAAGTTTTCAGTTGTTTTGCGTGAAGCCGATGAGCCAGGGATGGATTTTTTTGCCTTTAAATGTGTCGATGAAGCCAGCGTCGATAATCTACGGGCGGAGCTGATTAAGTATGGTTGTAAGGTTGAGGATATTCCGGCCGGTGACCTAAAAGACTGTGGTCGTCGTGTACGTTTCGATACCCCAACAGGCCATAAATTTGAGCTGTTCGCAAACAAAGAGCAAACCGGGAAATGGGGTATTAACTCTGTTAACCCAGAAGCTTGGCCTGAAGGCTTAAAAGGAATGAAAGCAGTACGCTTTGATCATGGTTTGCTATATGGCCCAAACATCGCAGGCACTACAGAGATCTTCACTGACATTTTAGGTTTCGATCTTGCTGAACAAGTGGTCAATGCTGACGAAGCAGGGATCGCCAACTTTTTAACATGTAGCTGTAAAGCCCATGATATTGCGTTTATTGAATGCCCAGAACCCGGCAAGCTCCATCATGCCTCCTTCCTGCTTGAGACTTGGGACGATGTTTTACGTGCTGCAGATCTTATCTCTATGCGAGACGTTTCCATTGATATTGGCCCCACACGTCACGGTCTAACTCACGGTAAAACTATCTATTTCTTTGATCCAAGTGGCAACCGCTCTGAAGTCTTCTGTGGTGGTGATTACCACTATCCAGATCACCCAACCGTGATCTGGCAGGAAGAGCAATTAGGCAAAGCTATTTTTTACCATGATCGTGTTCTGAATGAACGCTTTTTAACTGTCTTAACTTAGACATAGACAGCAGCTTTTAATGCCTCAATTAGAAGCTGTCATTACTGAATCAGTATCAACCACTGAATCCTTTTACTTAGCTTGAGAAAAAGAATGAAAGAATTTAAGAATTTTATAAATGGTCAATTTGTTACTTCAAGCAGCGGTAAAACGTTCGAGAACCGCTGTCCTGTAGACAACAGTGTTATTGGTACTGTCCATGAGGCAGGCCTACAAGAAGTTGACATGGCGGTTAGCGCGGCAAAATCTGCAATGAAAGGACCTTGGGGGAAAATGACCCAAGCTCAACGTACCGCCTTACTTAACAAAGTTGCCGACCGTATTAACGAACGTTTTGATGAGTTCCTCGAAGCTGAATGTTTAGATACAGGTAAACCTCAGAAAATTGCCTCCCACATTGATATTCCCCGTGGCGCGGCGAATTTCAAAGCCTTTTCGGAAACAGTGGCAAATCATCCCACTGAAGCTTTCCACATGGATACACCGGATGGCTTAGGCGCACTGAACTACGGGCATCGCACGCCTAAAGGTGTTATTGCCGTCATCAGTCCTTGGAATCTCCCTTTATTGTTAATGACATGGAAAGTCGGCCCAGCCTTAGCTTGCGGCAATACTGTCGTGGTCAAACCCTCTGAAGAAACGCCAGCGACCGCCACCCTGCTCGGTGAAGTGATGAATGAATGCGGTGTACCTGAAGGGGTTTACAACGTGGTTCATGGCTTCGGCCCCAACTCTGCCGGTGCCTTTTTAACCGAACATAAAGATGTAGATGCAATTACATTCACCGGCGAAACCCGTACCGGCGAAATTATCATGCGCGCTGCCTCTGTTGGTTTACGTAATATTTCTATGGAGTGTGGCGGTAAAAACCCTGGGATTGTTTTCGCGGATTGTGACTTGGACAAAGCCGTTGAAGGTACCCTACGTTCGGCCTTTGTAAACTGCGGCCAAGTTTGCCTAGGCACTGAACGTGTTTATGTAGAACGCCCCCTCTTTGATGAATTTGTTCAACGCTTAAAAGAAGGCGTAGAGAAACTAAAAATGGGCCGTCCTGAAGATCCAAGCGTTGATTTTGGTCCACTCGTTAGTCAAGAGCACAAAGATAAAGTCCTCTCCTACTACAAATTAGCCGTAGAAGAAGGTGCAACCGTCGTTACTGGTGGTGGTGTCCCAGAGATGGGCGATGCGCTAAATGCTGGAGCTTGGGTAGAACCTACCATTTGGACAGACCTTCCTGATGACGCTCGCCTCATTAAAGAAGAGGTATTTGGGCCCTGCTGTCATATTCGCCCTTTTGATTCAGAAGATGAAGTTGTCCATTTAGCAAACAATACCAACTACGGTTTATCTGCAGCGGTATGGACTGAAAACTCAGCTAAAGCATCACGTATAGCCGAGCAACTAGAAGTTGGGTTGGTATGGATTAATAGCTGGTTCCTACGCGATCTTCGCACCGCATTTGGTGGTGCAAAAGAATCAGGTATTGGTCGTGAAGGGGGTGTTCATGGCCTTGAGTTCTACACCGAAACTAAAAACATCTGCATTAAATTCTAAGACACGAGCTGAGCCATGATTGCAACCGATACAAACAATAACCCTGAAATCGGTTTACTCACCGATATTAAAGGCGTTATGACTAATGTACATGACCAGGGGACAGGTTTCCCCGTTGTACTACTTCATGGCTCAGGTCCAGGGGTAACAGCGTGGGCCAATTGGCGCCTTAGCATTCAAGTTCTAACAAAAGAGCGGCGTGTTATCGCACCAGACCTAATGGGCTTTGGTTACACCCAAGGCTCAACCCACAACCACTACTCCATGGACCTATGGGTTCAGCACCTAATCGATACACTAGATTACTTAGATATTGATCAAACCGATTTAATAGGCAACTCATTTGGGGGGGCGCTTGCACTGGCTATAGCCATTAAATACCCCAACCGCATACGTCGCCTAGTCTTGATGGGAAGTGTCGGTGTTCCCTTCACTTTAACCCAAGGACTGGATCAGGTTTGGGGTTATCAGCCCTCACTAGAATCAATGAAAAAAATGTTAGATATCTTTGCCTTTGACCGAAACCTTGTTACCGATGAGCTCGCAGAGCTTCGTTATCAAGCAAGCATACGTGAAGGTGTACAGAGATCATATTCTGCAATGTTTCCAGCCCCTAGACAGCGTTGGATCGATGCCATGACGAGTGAAGAACAACAGATTCGAGCACTCAGGCATGAAACACTCATTATCCATGGCCGAGATGATCAAGTCATTCCGCTTGAGAATAGCTTCACATTAAACCGCTTGATCTGTCGATCTCAACTTCATGTTTTTGGTGAATGTGGTCATTGGACTCAAATTGAACACAAAGAGCGGTTTAATCAGTTAATTGCCACCTTTTTAAAAGAAGGTGATCAACTTGCATACGAGAAATAAAATGAATCCAAAACAGATAGAGAAATGTGGTGATGAGCTCTATGAGGCGCTCACCGAACGCAAAACATTAAAGCCTTTTACTGAACGTTTTGACGATATAACCATTGAAGATGCTTATCACATCTCTTTACGTATGGTGGATCGACGCGTACAAGCCGGCGCTAAAATTATCGGTAAAAAGATTGGCGTTACCTCTAAAGTCGTTCAAAACATGCTGAATGTTCACCAACCAGATTTTGGTTATCTCACCGATGATATGGCGTTTAGCCAAGGTGAAGAGATGCCTATATCTGAGCGACTTATTCAACCAAAAGCCGAAGGTGAAATTGCTTTCGTTCTTAAAAAAGATCTTATCGGCCCAGGCATCACTAATGCTGATGTATTAGCGGCAACTGATTACGTTATGCCCTGTTTTGAGATCGTCGATTCGCGCATTGAGGATTGGAAAATAAAAATCCAAGACACCGTTGCTGATAACGCATCTTGTGGCCTTTTTGTACTAGGTGATCGTGCAGTAAAACCAAGTGAAGTAGATCTATCAACCTGCGGCATGGTCGTTGAAAAAAACGGCAAAATCATCTCCACCGGAGCCGGTGCCGCAGCACTAGGAAGCCCTGTTAATTGTGTCACTTGGTTGGCCAATACCTTGGGCGAGTTCGGTATCTCACTTAAAGCGGGTGAAGTCATACTCTCAGGCTCACTTGTACCCCTAGAACCTGTTCAAGCAGGCGATTACATGACGGTCAGTATTGGCGGTATTGGGTCTGCATCTGTTCGTTTTACCTAACTCGACCACACTGACTTTGAGGATATTAATATGAGTAAGAAATTAAAAGCAGTCATTATTGGTCCAGGTAATATAGGTACCGATCTGCTGATGAAAATGCAACGTTCTGAGTGGGTTGAACCTGTATGGATGGTAGGTATAGATCCTGAATCAGAAGGTCTTAAGCGCGCAAAAGAGATGGGAATGAAAATCTCTAGTACAGGCATCGACGGTATGTTGGATCAAGTGATAAAGGACGATATTCGCGTCGCCTTTGATGCAACTTCTGCTTACGTACACGCAGAAAATAGCCGTAAATTAAATGAGCTTGGCGTGATTATGGTGGATTTAACGCCTGCAGCTATTGGCCCATTCTGCGTCCCGCCGGTAAATTTAAAGAAGCACGCTTCTCAATTAGAGATGAACGTCAATATGGTGACTTGTGGTGGGCAAGCAACCATCCCTATGGTCGCAGCGGTCTCACAAGTGCAAGCGGTTGAATACGGTGAAATTGTTGCGACTGTTTCCTCTCGCTCTATTGGCCCAGGAACCCGTCAGAATATTGATGAATTTACCCGCACTACTGCCGGTGCAGTTGAAGCTGTAGGGGGTGCCGATAAAGGTAAAGCAATCATCATAGTCAATCCAGCTGAGCCCCCTTTGATGATGCGCGATACAGTGCACTGTCTAACTAAAGAGAAACCCGACCAAGCGGCAATCACTACATCTGTTCATAACATGGTCAGAGAGGTTCAAAAGTATGTGCCGGGTTATAAATTAGTAAACGGCCCTATCTTTGATGGTAATAAAGTATCCGTTTTTATGGAAGTTGAAGGGCTAGGTGATTTCTTACCTAAATATGCAGGCAACTTAGACATTATGACAGCAGCGGGACTTCGTACTGCCGAGATGTTTGCAGAAGAGGCATACAACGGAACAATCACGCTACCGGAACGAGGCTAAAACAATGGACTTAACAGGTAAAAACGTAACACTTCACGATATGAGTCTGCGTGATGGAATGCATGCTAAACGTCATCAACTTTCATTAGAGCAGATGGTTGCTATTTCAACCGGCTTAGATGATGCAGGAATCCCTCTAATAGAAGTCACTCATGGTGATGGTTTAGGCGGCTCATCTTTGAACTATGGTTTTCCAGCCCATACCGACGAAGAGTACCTAAACGCTGTCATACCAAAAATGAAAAACGCAAAAGTGTCTGCATTATTATTGCCAGGCATTGGTACCGTCGATCATCTTAAAATGGCCCGTGACTGTGGTGTAAACACTATACGTGTAGCGACTCACTGTACAGAAGCGGATGTATCTGAGCAGCATATAGGCATGGCCGCTAAGATGGATATGGATACAGTGGGCTTTCTTATGATGGCGCATATGGTGTCTGCAGAGAAAATACTAGAACAAGCAAAATTGATGGAAAGCTACGGTGCTAACTGTATCTATTGCACCGATTCCGCAGGTTACATGCTACCCGACGAAGTATCCGAAAAGATCGGTCTACTACGCTCTGAATTAAACCCAAATACAGAACTCGGCTTCCACGGTCATCACAATATGGGGATGGCTATAGCTAACTCATTAGCGGCAGTTGATGCGGGTGCAAACCGCATAGATGGGTCTGTAGCCGGTTTAGGCGCCGGCGCCGGCAATACACCACTCGAAGTGTTTGTCGCTGTGCTTGACCGTATGCACGCTAATCATGGTGTAGATCTCTATAAGATTATGGATGTTGCGGAAGATTTAGTCGTCCCTCTAATGGATCAACCTATACGTGTTGACCGTGATGCATTAACTCTAGGTTATGCGGGCGTTTATAGCTCATTCCTTCTCTTTGCTCAGCGTGCAGAAGCCAAATATGGTATCCAAGCACGGGATATTTTAGTTGAACTCGGTCGTCGCGGTACTGTGGGTGGCCAAGAAGATATGATTGAAGATTTGGCCCTAACAATGGCTAAAGAAAAAGGATTAATCTAATGGGCAATCTAACAAAAGCACAAATTGAACAACTAGCCGAGCATTGTGAAAACGCCGAGTTAAAAGCGTACGAAATCACTAAAATAACCGATGATTTCCCTGATATGACATACGAAGATGCCTTCGATATTCAATGGGAGATGCGTCGCCGTAAAGAGGCCCGCGGCACTAAAATTGTTGGCATGAAAATGGGGTTAACCTCATGGGCTAAAATGGCTCAAATGGGCGTTGAACATCCTTGCTATGGTTTCCTTGCAGATTATTTCTCTGTTCCTGATGGCGGTGAAATCAAAATTGATGAACTGATCCATCCCAAAATAGAAGCTGAGCTAGCCTTTGTTACTAAAGCCCCCCTAAAGGGCCCAGGTGTACATATTGCTGATGTTCTACGCGCAACTGATTTTGTTATGCCGGCAGTGGAAGTCATTGATTCACGCTACAAGGATTTTAAATTTGATCTTAAAAGCGTTATTGCTGACAACTCCTCATCAAGCCGTTTTGTCGCCGGTGGCACTATGGCTAAAGCTGAAGACTTAGATCTGAAAAATATTGGTGTGGTAATGGAGATCAACGGTGAAGTGGTTCAAGTAGGTGCCGGTGCGGCCGTACTAGGACACCCAGCATCCTCCGTTGCAATGCTGGCTAATATGTTAGGTGAACGAGGGGAAGAAATCCCTGCCGGAACCTTTATTATGATCGGAGCAATTACCGCGGCCGTCCAAGTTAATAAAGGCGATAGCTTTACAGTGCGCTATCAAGACTTAGGTACTGTTAGTGGTAAGTTCGTATAGTTAGTACTTAAAAGGGGTAACTAGATGAATTCAGCAGAAAATACTAAACCTACGGTTTGCCAACCGGGAGATGAAGGTCCCATTACGGTCAGCATCTCACGTAAAGTAAAGTTAGGTTCTGAGGCCGAGTATGAAAACTGGGTTTCAGGTGTGATCAATGCTGCATCTAGTTACCCCGGTCATCTGGGAACAAATGTTTTACGACCTAGCCAAGCAACTAACCATGAATACGTCATTATCTATCGCTTTGATAATTATGCTAATTGTCAGCATTGGGAACAATCTGAAACAAGAAGCGAATGGTTAGCTAAACTTGAAAGTTTAGTTGAAGGGGAAGCGGTAACAAAACGAGGAACAGGACTTGAGTTTTGGTTTGATCTACCTGAACTACCCATCCAAAAGCACCCTTCTCCTCACAAAATGGCGCTGATATTAATCATTGTCGTTTATGTTCTTGTTGTCGCAATCAACTTAGCGTTTGCTCCCATTTTAGAGCCAATGTCTTTTTGGTTTAAAACATTAACAATCGTCGTAGCCCAAGTTTTGTTGATGACCTATGTCGTTATGCCCAGAGTAACGCGTCTATTAAAATCATGGCTTTATAGCTGAGGGAAGATATGCCAATTATACAGATCAACATTATGGAAGGACGTTCTGATGAACAGAAAGAGCGCCTTATAGCCGAAGTAACTGATGCTTGTGTTAGAGCCTTAGATGCACCTAAACCTAGCGTCCGTATTATGATTAATGAGATGCCTAAACAGCATTTCGGTATCGCGGGAGAGTCCGCTAAAAAATTAGGCAAGTAGAGCTAGGCTAAGATTAACATTCACTACTTCATCGTCCTTGTAAACGAGCATTGATCTACACCTTTGCCCTGCGCCTGCAGGGCTTTTTTTGTCAAAAGGTCGAAGACTAAGTCGCGGCCATAACCTTTCGCTCCTCTTCCGTTTTCGCCAAAATAAAGTCAATAAACAATCTAACTTTGGTTGGCAGATATTGGCGATGGGGATAAACCATTTTCACCTCTCGCCCAGCCGGCTCATATTCAGGTAGAAGGGTAATCAAGCGCCCCGTTGTTAATGCCTCGCCAACAATATAATCGGGTAAGCAAGCCACACCAATACCCGCTTCAACTGCCTCAGCGGCACCTTGTAGCTCATCAAAGATCAACCGAGCCTCGCCGGTAAACTCAGAGGTATTTCCATATCTATCGGTAAAATTCCAAATAGGAGAGCGACGCGACAAAATTAACGGATAATCTTTTAACTCGTTGATCGAGGTCGGATGACCTAAACGCTCAATTAGACGAGGGCTTGCACATAATGAAAAACGGGAGGTAAACAAAAAACGGGATATCCAATCTGCGATATGTATCTCTCCAATACGGAAAGCTATATCAATCCCCTCCTCTTTTAGCGCTATATTACTGTTCGACAGTAACAGATCGATATTGATCTTGGGGTAACACTCCATAAACTCAAAAAACCATGCATTTAACAACTCATTAGCTAAACTCACTGGTGCAGTGATTTTTAGGTTTCCTTGGGGAGATGTCAGCTCCCCCTCTAAGCCTTGAGTTGCATCACTAAGCTCCTCATATAATGGCTGACAGCGTCGGTAAAATAATGCGCCGGCTTCTGTCATAGAGAGTTTACGTGAGCTCCTATACAAAAGCTGATAGCCCAGCTGCTCCTCGAGCTGCTGTATACGGCGACTCAATGTAGAGCTCGGCATATTCAGCTCTTTAGCCGCAGCTATATAGCTACCACGATCAACCACTTTGACGAAAAGATAAAGATTATGAAAATCCATCTATATTGTCCCATTTATAGGATTTAAGTTCTCAATTATACCAGTAAATTTTATATACGAGATATTATAGAATCAAACGAAAAGCCAATTGGGGATCGTATGGAACATTTAAAATTGCCAGTAAATCCACAGCTTTGCCAACAAGTTCGTTTTGATGAACGAGATGGACAGATCTGGTTGGACGAACAACGAGTTCTACTCATGCAATTGATCGCGCTTGCAGAGTTTCGTAAAGAGCAGATAGAAACCCTAGGGCTGGAGCGCGCTAAAGGCTTTTTTATGCGCTTGGGCTATAGTATTGGCAAAAAAGATGCCCAACTGGCGCTACGGTTAAGTGAATCAAAAGAACCTCTAGACTTAATCCGTACGGGTTTTAGCCTTCACTCCCTTAAAGGCTTTGTCCGTGTTGATGAACAGCAACTTGAAGTCGATCAAGCCAGTGGACATTTTTATGCTGAATACATCATGCATGATTCTTATGAAGCTGAAATGTTCTGCACAGAGTTAGGACAACTTGAAGAACCGGTTTGCTGGAGCCTTATTGGACAAGCCAGTGCCTTCACATCCGCTCTACTTGGTCGAGAGATACTTTTTAAAGAGATCACTTGCCGAGGCTGTGGTGACAACACCTGCTTGCTCGTAGGTAAACCCGCTGAAGAATGGGACGATGTAGCCACCTATCGTAAATACTTTAGTCGTTCGCCTATTATTGAAGAGCTGTATGAACTTCAATCTCAGATCTCCGTTTTACGCCATAAAGTTGATAAAAAATCGACCTTAGGTAACTTCCGCGGACAATCCCCCGGCTTTCAGCATGTCTGTAAATTAGCTAACAGAGCAGCCGACGCCAATGTTACTGTACTTCTACTCGGTGAAACCGGTGTAGGTAAAGAGTTAGTTGCACGGGCAATACATGATGCAAGTAACCGAGAAAATAAAAAATTTGTTGCGGTAAACTGCGCAGCCATCCCCCCTGACCTTATAGAATCAGAACTCTTTGGTGTCGAAAAAGGAGCATTCACAGGGGCAAGCAATTCCAGAGAAGGAAAATTTGAACGGGCCCATCAAGGGACGATTTTCTTAGATGAAGTGATTGAGCTATCCCCTCGCGCACAAGCGGCACTCTTAAGAGTTTTACAAGAAGGTGAACTAGAGCGCGTTGGCGATAGTCAAACCCGAAAAGTTGATGTCCGTGTAGTCGCCGCAACCAACGAATCATTAGAGGAAGCGGTTAAAACAGGGCGCTTTAGAGCCGATCTATACTACCGTTTAAATGTTTACCCGATTCATATACCGCCATTAAGAGAGCGTAGCGAAGATCTTATTTTATTGATCGAGCACTTTCTTGAGAAATATCACGCCTACTACAGCAAAAGAACCGCGGGACTTTCAGGGCTAGCCATGCAGGCAATGATGAATTATGACTGGCCGGGTAATGTTCGTGAACTAGAAAACCTGATTGAACGGGCACTTATTCTTACCGATAGTGGCGAAGAAATCAGCGCAACGGTTTTATTCCCAACCCTTAGTTTTAAAGCAAGCCAGACATTATCAGAGGATGGATACTTAATAGATTCATCCGAAAATGAAGCAAAGCAACAATCCACACTATGGATTCAAAAAGCACTTAATGATTGCGGTTCATTAGAAGATATTGAACAAAAGTTTTTAGATTATGCATTAGACAACGCCCAAGGCAATGTATCAGAAGCCGCGCGTATTTTAGGTATTTCTAGACCCACACTCGCATACCGTATGAAGAAAATGGAAGAGAAAGGATAAGAACATGAACCAATTATTAGCCGCCACATTAATCACAAAAGCAGAACAAAAAGCAGAAGAACTTGGCGTTCAAGTATGTATCGCGATCACTGATCAAGGTGGGCACCTTAATGCTTTTCACCGTATGGATCATGCGTTTTTAGGATCAATTGATGTAGCGGTTGGCAAAGCAAAAACCTCAAGCCTCTTCCCTATTCCATCAGGTGTTTTCGGCAAACTGATTAGAGAGGAGAATCTCTTAGGTATGGAAAACTCTAATCAGGGCCTTATTGGTTTTGGCGGAGGGCAGCCCATTTTTGTTGATGGCACTCAAATCGGTGCGATCGGTATCTCAGGTGCCACTGAAGCGCAAGATACAACCATTGCAGAATTTGCGGTAAAGGAAGCTGAACTGGATGGCTAATATCAACTTAAGCATTGTAGATCAATCTCCTGTTCACGATGGGAAAAACCAAGCTGATGCATTAAATGACAGTATCAAATTAGCTAAGTTAGCGGATGAGCTAAATTATCACCGCTATTGGATTGCTGAGCACCACTCAACCCCCGCTTATGCCAGCTCAGCCCCAGAAATTGTTATTGGCCAAATTGCCGCCAACACCAAACAAATCAAAGTGGGTAGTGGCGGCGTTATGCTCTCCCACTACAGCCCTTACAAAGTTGCTGAAGTCTTTAAAACACTTGAAGCCTTTCATCCTGGTCGAATCGATTTAGGTGTTGGCCGAGCACCAGGTGGATCAGAAGCGTCAAGCATCGCTTTAGCCTATCCACACAACCCATTAGCATCTGACCATTATCCTCGCCAACTAGAAGCCTTAACCGCTTTTATTGACGATTATCAGTTTGCAAACCAGCATCCATTTTCAGACCTAACAACGACACCTATGGGTGGAAGCTCCCCAGCGCTTTGGACCTTAGGTTCTAGCGATGGCAGTATAGATTTAGCGGCATCCATGGGATTAGGCTTTGTATTAGCCCTCTTTATTGGCACCCACGAGCGTTCCGCCGACATTATTAAACGGTATCGCAAACTGTATCGACCACGCACAGAAAGTGCCTCCCAATCGGGACCCGCTATTATCGCCAGTGCCGCCATTGCAGCAGAGACAAAAGAGGAAGCAGAACTTTTAGCCGCCTCCCATACCTACTGGAAAGTCTTAGCCTTTCGCCATGGTATTCGTGAAGAGGTTAAACCTCCTGAGACTTGCCTAGACCTGATGAAAAAACTCTCGCCTTCTGATCAAGCTTACTTCCATGAAACACGGGATA
The DNA here is from genome assembly GCF_030547185.1 of Neptuniibacter sp. 1_MG-2023. Lineage (GTDB taxonomy): Bacteria > Pseudomonadota > Gammaproteobacteria > Pseudomonadales > Balneatricaceae > Neptuniibacter. Next base: position 585 of record NZ_JAUOQR010000016.1, on the reverse strand, counting down.
GCATCATCACCGGCACACCTAGTGAATGTAGGGCTAAATTAGAAGAGCAAGCGAACTACTATGATGTAGACGAGGTGATGGTTGTGGCTGTAACCCACAGTTTTGAAAAACGCTGTGATAGCTACCGTAAATTAGCCCAAGCATTCAACTCATAAACCGCCCTAAATTAACGGGCTAAAAACTCAGACCTTCGGTAAAAAGCCGATTTAGCATAGCTCAATCGGCTTTCTCTGTATTTGGTAGCCGAGGCTGGATTTGAACCAACGACCTTCGCCTGGCCTTACAAGAGCTGAGCCCGACGAGCTACCAAGCTACATCCTTTAAAAATCATAATCTCCAGACGCAAAAAAACCGACTTAGAACTAACTAAATCGGCTTTCTCTGTATTTGGTAGCGGGGACTGGATTTGAACCAACGGCCTTCGCCCGGGGTTACAAGCGCTGAGCCCGACGAGCTACCGAGCTACATCTTTTAAAAACCATAAACTCCAGACGCAAAAAAGCCGACCTAGAACTAACTAAATCGGCTTTCTCTGTATTTGGTAGCGGGGACTGGATTTGAACCAACGGCCTTCGCCCGGGGTTA
>NZ_JAUOQR010000015.1 GCF_030547185.1 Neptuniibacter sp. 1_MG-2023 | reverse complement strand
CCCAAACAAGGTCAACAGGCAAAACTAAAAAACTGCAAAATAAAGGCAAAAAAGCGACATTAAGCGGAAATCGGGGCAAAATTGGTTATTTAGCGATCAAATCAAAGCATTACTCATCCCCAGACACAAAAAAGCCGCTCTATATTGAGCGGCTTTTCCTTATATTCTGAATAATCGGGGCTTAACGCTTACACCAATTCGAATAGATGATGCTTTTTCTTACCCAGTTTCACTAAAAAGTATTTATCAAAAAGCGCCTTTTCAGCAGCAAACATACCCGCAGCATTCATATTATCTTCCATACCATGAGCCGTACCATTAACAACAACCGCATTTCGCTGTAAAGCATCTTTTACCTGCTTACCTGAAGGCGCCATGCCAGCATCCGCCAAAATTGCCGTAACAGGCTGATCAGAAACTGCTGCTATATCCAATACAGATGAAGGAAGACCATCCTGAGCCAGCTGAGCATAATCCTGCTCGCTTAAGGTGGATGTATCACCTGAGAACAGCGCTTCAGTTATACGTTTGGCCGCGACAAGCCCCTCTTCACCATGAACTAGACGCGTCACCTCTTCTGCTAAGACTCTCTGCCCATCTGGGCGACCCTCGCGCGCTTCGTCCTCTTTTTCTATCTGCTCAATTTGACTAACCGATAAAAAGGTAAAGTAGCGAAGGAAACGGTATACATCAGCATCCGCCGTCTGCAACCAAAACTGGTAGAACGCATAAGGTGATGTTTTGGATGAATCAAGCCAAATAGTACCTGACTCGGTTTTACCAAATTTAGTACCATCTGATTTTGTAATTAAAGGTAAGGTTAAACCAAACACCTGATTCCCGTTCATTCGGCGTGTCAATTCAGTACCGCCGGTAATATTCCCCCACTGATCCGACCCACCAATCTGCAAGCTACAACCATGGGACTGGTTAAGCTGCTGGAAATCATAGGACTGAAGAATCATATAGGTAAACTCGGTAAACGAGATACCCTCACCTTCACGATCAATACGCTGCTTAACTGATTCTTTTGCAATCATCTGATTGACAGAAAAATGCTTACCTATATCACGCAGAAAGGTAAGGATATCGATGTTTTGCGTCCAATCTAAGTTATTAACAACCTCGGCACTATTGCTACCTGAATCGAAATCGATAAAAGCACTCACTTGCGCTCTGATCTTTTCAACCCAGTTCGCCACGGTTGAATCATCATTTAACTTCCGCTCTTGCGCTTTAAAGCTTGGATCACCAATAAGGCCTGTAGCCCCACCCACAAGCGCTAACGGTTTATGTCCATATTCCTGAAAACGTTTGAGCGTTAATAGAGGTACCAAACTACCTATATGCAAGCTATCAGCAGTCGGATCAAAACCACAATAAAGCGTCACACTACCCTCAGATAGATGTTTTTCCAGCTCATCTTCGCTGGTCATCTGCGCAACCAAACCGCGCGCCTTTAGATCTTGTAATAGTGTTTCACTCATTGTTTTTGCTTAACCTTAAAGGTGGATATTAGAAAATAAGGAGGCTATTTTAACGGCAGCGAGCAAGCAAACAAATAGCTATAGACAATTATTTTTACTGGTTTAATTCAGCTAGGCTTAAGTTTTGACCGAAAAAGCCGACATTCTGTAATGAGAATGGCATAATACAGCGTTTATCTAATCAGACACCGACCAAAGGGGACTAGGGTGCCATATCGTTTGAAACAGTTACAAAAACAACTTCCTACGGTTCACCTAGTTGCGGTCAGTGCCTGTGTTTTTATTTTAGGTCTTACCTTAATGCTGCTGCCATCAGAAAAAGTTGAAGCTACGCGTGGCAGTATTCCGACAACACCACTGAACATTGAAACAACAACACCCAGCGCAACTCAACTTCCTGATACAAATAACACTCAAGGCGATACAGAAACAATCGAATCGCCAGCCATACATCCCCCCATTGAGGAAAACTGGGTTGATTACACTATTGGCAGTGGCGACAATCTTACCTCGATGTTCAAAAAGGCTGGCTTAACTGCTCGTGACGTATATAACGTTGCCTCCGCAGCAAAAGACTCTAAATCATTCACTCGCTTATTCCCTGGTCAAACCTTATCTTTTGTTATAAAGGAAGGTGAGCTACATAAACTTCGCCACCGGGAATCAGAGCTTAAGCACACACTTCTCACGAAAACACCTACAGGGTTCAATGTTGATATTATTGAACGTAAACCCGATATTGAGCACAAATATACTGCCGGTACTATTCAGGACTCTTTATTTCTAGCAGGCGAAGAAGCAGGGTTATCCAGCAAAAAGATTATGGAACTTGCCAGCATCTTCGGCTGGGATGTTGATTTTGTACTTGATATCCGAAAAGGTGATAGTTTTAGCTTAATTTACGAAGAGAAGTTTTTAGACGGAAAGAAAATAGGCGAAGGGCCTATTATTGCCGCTCAATTTATAAATAGAGGTAGCAAATTCACTGCGCTACGCTATACCAATTCAGAAGGCGATAGCAGTTATTTTACTCCTGAAGGCTACAGCATGCGCAAAGCATTTCTTAGAGCCCCTGTCGGCTTTGCTCGCATCAGCTCTAAGTTTAGCTTAAACAGAAAACACCCTGTACTTAATCGTATAAGAGCCCACAAAGGTGTTGATTATGCTGCGCGCACAGGGACACCTATAAAAGCGGCGGGCGATGGAAAAATAATATTCCGAGGAAAAAAAGGCGGTTTCGGCAATGTGGTTATTGTTCAACATGGCAGCAATATAACGACACTTTATGCACATATGAGCAAGTTTAAAGGTGGGCAAAAAACAGGAACTCGCATTAAGCAAGGACAGGTCATCGGTTTCGTTGGCCAAACAGGGTTAGCAAGCGGCCCTCACCTTCATTACGAATTTCGCGTTAATGGTGTTCATAAAAACCCATTAACCGTTAAGCTCCCGCAAGCACTCCCAATAGCTGAGAACGAACGTCCGACCTTCAAATCAACAGCTAGCGCCTTGCTTGCCCAGCTTGAAACTTATCAAGCAACAACATTGGCAGCCCTTGATACGCAAAAACAGTAACGATTATGGGTACTCCTGATATCTACATTGGCCTTATGTCAGGAACGAGCTTAGACGGCATTGATGTTGCTGCGGTTAGCTTCAACCCTAAATTGCAACTCATTGCCACTCACTCAGAAGCAATCCCTGAGCGACTTAAACAAAAGATCTTGCAGCTAACCCAACCCGGCGATAATGAAATCGATCTGATGGGCCTAGTTGATATTGAACTGGGCCAACTATTCGCCAAAGCGGCCAACTCACTTATCCGCAACCAAGGCTTAGATAAAAAGCAGATCCGCGCAATAGGTAGTCACGGTCAAACCATAAGACACCGCCCTGAGTTTAATTACACACTACAGATAGGTGATGCAAATATCATCGCAGAAAATACAGGCATTACCACCGTCAGTGATTTCAGGCGCAGAGATATGGCCGCTGGCGGCCAAGGTGCTCCCTTAGTTCCAGCTTTTCATGACCAAATTTTCCGAACAACTAATCGCGACCGAATCCTGCTTAACATTGGCGGAATGGCAAATTTAACGTATCTACCAGCAATAGCCACAGAAGATGTACTCGGCTTTGATACAGGCCCTGGCAATGTACTAATGGATGCTTGGATCACACAAACTAAGGACTGCCCTTACGATAAGAATGGCGCATGGGCGCAGACTGGAAACTGTGATGAAAAATTGCTCAACGACCTGTTACAGCTACCTTACTTTCACGAAAAGCCACCCAAAAGCACAGGACGAGAGCAGTTTCATCTAAGCTGGCTAAGTCACAAATTGAAACCTTACTCAACAGCAGCCGCAGATGTACAAGCCACTCTCTTAGATCTGACGGCAAGAACAGTAACGGATTCGATCAACAAGCATATTCCCAGCAAAACATTTGAATTATTAGTCTGTGGCGGCGGAAGCAGAAACAAAGCCCTTATGAATCGCTTACAAGAATTACTCCCCCACAACAAAGTCTACACGACGGATGATGCAGGAATCGATGCTGATTGGATGGAAGCGGCAGCTTTTGCTTGGCTTGCCAAGCAATGTATGGAAAGTAACTCAGGAAATAAACCCAGTGTCACTGGCGCAAAAGGAGAGCGAATTTTAGGTGCAATCTATCAAATTTAGCTCGACCAACTAAAAATAGATGTAGCCTTCGCGACGAAGCCGCTCTTTTTCTGCAGGCCCTAATGGCACGGTATCAACAAAATCTGGAAGCTCGGAACGATCCACATTATTCATTCTCATCCAACTTTCGCAAACGCGAATATCAATAACATGCTTCTTCTCAAGCCGCTCAGCTAAATCTAGTAACTCTTTATATTGCTCCATATTACGATTCCGGAACGCGTGAGCCTCATCACCATGCAAGACAAAAACAATAGGCTCATATGCATTCAAATTATCGACATCATCCGCAAGCATACTTGCCCGCTGAAAAAGCATCTCAACTTCACTTGGGGAATTTGTTTTTATTAGCGCTAGATAATGCGGATTCGCAACCTCAGGAGCCACAGGAGATTGCGGCAGCGAATCAGCCGAACAAAAGCTAGAGACCAGAAAAAGCAAGCTCGTAAATAAAAGGCGCATATACTCTCCTTAAGGGATAATTATCTCTTATATCAGAGCAGAAGGGATATGAATAGGCTATGAATCAATCATCCATAGCCCTAATGATCAGGATCAAATAGAGAAGGAGGAACCGCAACCACAAGTTGTTGTTGCATTTGGATTATTAATAACGAACTGTGATCCCTGCAAACCCTCTTTAAAGTCCACTTCTGCGCCCGCTAAGTACTGGAAGCTCATAGGGTCAACAACCATAGTCACGCCATCGCGCTCAACGATTGTATCATCTTCCGCAGCCTGCTCATCAAAGGTAAAACCGTAAGAGAAACCAGCACAACCACCACCTGTGATAAACACACGTAGTTTCAAGTTATCGTTTTCCTCTTCATCAATTAGAGATTGTACTTTTGCAGCCGCAGCCTCAGTAAACAACATAGGAGACTCTAGGCTTGGATCGACAGTTTCTATCATAGATACTTCTTCTAGGTACTTTTTAGGTACTTTTAGGTACTTAGTATATGAGCACAGGGACTATTTCGGTATTTGATTCAGCACATATACCGATCTTTTAATATACACCCTACCCACAGGTAGAGTGTAATTATCACCTTAACCAACCAATTTAGTCAAGTATTAAGGCATTAAGCCGACAACATTTAGTCCTGAAGCCTCATTAATACCGAACATAATATTCATATTCTGAATCGCCTGACCTGCAGCACCTTTTACTAAGTTATCGATAACCGAAAGCACGACCACAGTATCGTCATTCTGTGGGCGATGAATACTAATACGACACATATTGCCGCCTTTAACACTCCGCGTTTGGGGATGGCTACCAGCAGGCATCACATCAACAAACGGCTCATCGGCGTAACGCTCTTCAAACAAACGTTGTAAATCATGCTCAACCGGATCTTTTAAAACTCCGTAGCAGGTAGAGTGAATACCCCGAATCATCGGTGTTAAATGGGGGACAAAGGTCAGATTCACCGGTCTTTCAGCCACCAGCGCCAAGCCTTGCTTAATTTCAGGTAGATGACGGTGCCCATGAACACCATAGGCCATCATACTTTCACTAGCTTCACACATAAGCATGCCGACTTTGGCTCCGCGCCCGCCACCGCTCACACCGGATTTACAATCAGCAATAAGACGACGATGATCAATAAGCTTATTCTCCAGTAGCGGCAGAAAAGCAAGCTGCGTTGCTGTCGGATAACAGCCTGGACAGGCTATTAATTTAGCCTCTTTGATTTGCTCCCGATTCACTTCAGGTAAACCATAAACAGCCAGCTCAGCCATCTCTGGAGACGTATGCTCCATACCATACCATTGAGACCAAACATCAAGATCTTTAATACGGAAATCTGCACCTAAATCGATAACTTTGACACCATTATCTATAAGCTCTGCTGCCATCTTCATGGCAACCCCGTGAGGAGTAGCAAAAAACACGACATCACATGCACTTAACGTTTTAACATCAGGCACTGAGAACTTAAGGTCATAAATACCTCGGAGATTAGGATACATGTCAGCTATGCTAATTCCCTCTTCAGATCGAGAAGTGATTACCTCAACCACAGCTTCGGGATGATTTGCCAACAACCGTAGTAATTCTACGCCTGTATACCCTGTGCCACCGACAATACCTACCTTAATCACAATAACCTCTCATCGAGTTTAAAAAACGATTGTATATATTACTACAAAGCTATAATTCAATAACTACTAAATCGATAATTTGAAATAGATTCCCGCAGGAATACTTACAGAAACAAAGATTACCGATGAAATACGCACCAAATCAAATGAAGCGACATAATTTTTTATATATGCCAAATTGAACCTAACCAGAACCTAAAAAATTATCTTTACAGAGAATGACTTAAGGGAAAAAGATGGGGTACGAGTATCGTCTAACAAACACAGGAGAGAAAAATTCAACAGCTATGCACCTTACAATCAAGGAGCTTTCAGCCCGCTCAGCTCACAAGCAGCAACGGAATCAGCTCATTTTTATTTGCCGTTAAATCCTCCAACGTATATTTCCGCATGGTATCCGTAAAAGCCTTCATCCCTTCAACTAACGCTTTTTTCAACTCGCAACAGGGAAGCAGCTGACAGTCAGTTGACAGGCAGTCCACACCATCTAGGTGGTTTTCCAGCTGCGCTATAACCTCGCCAATATTAATCATCTCTGGAGAAGCCCCTAATCGGATTCCACCATTTTTACCACGAATCGTTTGCACATAACCTAGCTTTGCCAACTGCCCGATCACTTTAACCATATGACTCTGAGATACCTGATAAACAGCGGATACTTCCGCCACACTGCTTAATCGCTTCTCCTCTAGGCTGGCAAGATAAATCAAGGTTCGCAAACCAAAGTCGGTAAAAGCGCTTAATCTCATAGACACTCCTGAAGCGATTAATATCTCTAATAAATAAAACGGGATATACGCAACTATACCCCGTTTAATTGTCACGCAATAGCAGAAGTGCTCATAATATCCATATCAAAAAATCGCTGTAGGTTTTAACGCCTCTCAATCTTTATCTATGAAATTAGTTAAGACTTTCACTTGGCCCGAACACCTCATAATGAAGTCGATTATCATCGATTTTCTGCGCCTTTAATTGACGATAAATTACTTTCATAAAGGGCAGAGGCCCACAAAAATAATACTCAGCATCAATCGGACAGCAACGCTCAATCCAATCAGACGTAATATAACCCTGACTATCGTAATCAATCCCCTCTTGGGCCCCCGAAACATCCTCATAAAAAGTGAGTGCCGTTAATCCAGGAACGTCCCGTTTCAATTTCGCTATATGCTGTCCAAACGCATGGGTATGGCGATTACGGGTTCCATGCAGCCAAACAATGTCCCGCGCATCCTGATTCTTCACCAGCTCATTTAGCATGCTCAGCATCGGCGTAATACCAACGCCACCACTCAGTAAAACAACAGGCCGGCTATTGTCTTTCAAAAACAGATCACCCCCTGGCATATGAATAGCTAAATGGCTACCTATCTCAAGCTGCGTATGCAGGTAGTTAGACACCCGCCCTTCTGGTATCTCAGCCGTCGGCGCTGGTTCCCGCTTAACGGATATACGATATTCATCAGGGGAGTAGCTGTCAGAAAGACTATATTGACGAATCTCTTCATGCTCCCACGCTGAGTTAACTATCTTAACGCTGAGAAATTGCCCAGCACGATAAGAAGGGAGCGGTTCACCATCTACTGGTTTCAGGTAGATTGAACGAATCTCGTCACTTTCCTCAACTATATTACTCACACTAAATGCCTTAAACCCAATCCAGCCTTCAGCTTCAGCATTTGCATAAAGTTGCTGCTCCCGCCCGATCAAAATCTTCGCTAACTGCTGATAAGCCTCCTCCCAAGCCTTTAATACACTCTCAGTAGCCACTTCTTTACCAAGCACATCTCGAATCGCTTTAAGCAGATTTCGTCCGACGATCTCATATTGAGCAGGGGAAATATCAAGACTAAAATGTTTAGTCGCAATTTTTTCGACCGTCCCGCCTAATGCCCCAAGATTATCAATATTCGCAGCATAGCCTAATATAGCCGCCGCTAAGGTTGATTGCTGACGCCCACTGGCCTGACTGGCCATATTAAAAACATGCTGCAGTTCTGGATTTTCTGCAAATAGCAGCTCATAAAAATGCTTTGTGATAGCTTCACCTGATGCCTGAATAACAGGCACAGTCGATTTTACAATGGTCATTGTTTCAGTTTGCATAATCACCCTTACTGATCTATAAAATTTGAGGTTTTATTTCATTTAGATAGAAATAGAGGAGCACTAAAATTAAATGTTAACCCTCTCTATTTCGACATAGTCTGGCGTAATGAACGCTTTCCAAACACGGAAACAGTTCCCGTTCTTCAAAACGTATATGATCGGTCAGCAGCATCGCAAAGATCCTCAGCTGCTTAACATTATCGGCGTGCATCAGTGTTCGTAATTGTCGATGTTCATCATAAAAACGGGCCAATAATGGCTCATTAACATCCTGAACTAAGCACTCTTCCTCTTCGAAGTGACGATTAAGATCAGCAAGCACGACTGTTTTCACTTCGCACCAATAATCCAGCATCGCTTTAGCCTCTTGATCAGAAAACGCTAACAGCCGTTTTGCATGAACCAATGCCATATGATGCTCTCGACTTAAAGGCTTAAGAATTTCTGATCTTTTCACAACCTAGCTCCACCCCAAAACACAAAAACCATAACATTCATTTGAAATGCATGTTATTTAGATATAATATTCATGTCAAATGAATATTATCAGGAAGCACACTATGGTCATCTGGTCTACAGGGGAAATTTTTGTCTTTTTTGCAGTAATAGGAATGATTGTTTTTAAACTTTGGAGCGTATGGCACGTATCACTTAAGGCAGGAGCGAATAAAGAAGGACGCGTTATTTTTTTAGGCTTAATAACGGGCCTAACACTTTTTGGAATAACAGCAAAAATTTATATTTCCCATGTTTTGAGTTAAATCCATAAAACAGACACTTCAATAAACAAACACCTTATACTCTTTATCTGTCAGTTGAGGCATACGAAAGTCTTGGAATAAGCAGTCCTAATTAAAAAGATTGTCACACCTCAATCCCCTCCTTATTTAACATATACATACTATTTTGATGGCTATAATAGTTCCACATCAAAAAAACCACATCACAAGCACTTAGCGTTGATGTACTGTTAACGTATACTAAGATCTAGCCGCCAAGCCAAGGCCTCTCAATTAAGTAATAAATATAATGTTTCGAAACACATTTTCCATGAAGCAGTTTCGCCATCGTCTAGCATACGGTGAAGCGCTCCCACAAATGGTTATATTAGGTATCCTATGCGGTCTCATTTGCGGCTTAGTGTTAGGCTCATTCCGAACACTACTTGAAACGCCGTTAGAGCACCTATTACCTAATCAAGACAGTGAAAATTTTGAAGGTCTACCCACTTGGCTTCATTTTCTTCTGCCCATTATCGGCAGCCTAGTACTGATCGCTATTCTATCGAGAGTCACACCCCTCAATCGAAAGGTTGGTATTACTCACCTCCTTGAACGCATGGCTTACCATCAGGGCTATCTACCTATAACTAACGCAATAATACAGTTTTTTGTGGCAGCCCTCGCTTTACTATTTGGGCACTCAGTTGGTAAAGAGGGGCCGGCTATACATTTAGGTGCAGCCTGCGGAAGCCAGCTCGGCCAACGCCTGAACTTACCCAATAACACCTTAAGAATTTTAGTTGGATGTGGTTCTGCAGCGGGCATAGCCGCAACATTTAACACCCCCCTCGCAGGGGTTGTTTTTGCGATGGAGGTGGTACTTCTCGAGTACACGGTAATCGGCTTTATGCCGGTTATGGTCTCCGCAGCGACCGGTGCATTAGTCGTGCAGTTTATGTTTGGCAATGCTTGGGCACTTACCGTACCTACTATGCAGATAGAATCGTTGCAGGAGATACCTTATGTGGCGTTTCTTGGCGGTATCATTGGTTTACTCGCTGTAATTTTTATTGCGCTAATGAAAGCAGCAATGCAATGGTCTAATCATTCGACGTTTGGTTATAAATCTAGACTTCTGCTGGCAGGCGTACTCACAGGTAGCGTGGCTGTGTTCTATCCTCAAGTTATGGGGATGGGATATGACACTGTAACCTCCGCTCTACAGGGGGAGATAGGACTGGGTTTACTCTTCGGGATACTTATCGCTAAGTGTTTATTAACTCCCATCGTCTTGGGACTTGGCATGCCGGCAGGCTTAATCGGTCCCACCTTTTTTATTGGAGCTATAGCCGGTGGTTTATTAGGCATTTTAGGCAGCAGCGCAGTTAATCAAACCGTAGCTCATCCTGGTTTTTATGCCCTTCTAGGCATGGGGAGCATGATGGGAGCCGTCGCTAACGCGCCTATGGCCGCATTAGTTGCTATTTTAGAACTAACCGGCAATCCAAACATTATCTTTCCAGCGATGATATCAATTGTTGTCTCCAACCTTATTGCTAGATACGTATTCAAGATGCCCTCCATTTTTGTCATAAGTATGCATCTTCAAGGAATGGATTATCGCTACCGGCCTCTCACCCAAATGCTGAATTCTTCATCGGCACAAAGCTTGATGAATCGTAATTTTATTAATAGTGATCCAACCATCTCCACTCAAGGCGCGAGTAAAATACTCGAAAGCTCTCCAAGCTGGCTGCTAATAACAGAAGAGAGTAAGTACATACTACTCTCTCCTGGCGATTTACATACGGCGGTACAACAAGCGTCATCATCAGAAGAGCTGATTGATTTACTTAGAATTCCTGCCCTCAGGCTTGATACGAGTATCATTGACAGCAAAGCCACACTACAGCAAGCACTAGAGCAGATGACTAGAGATGGGGTCGAAGCTTTATGCATTGTGACAGATCGCAATGAGGTTCTTGGCCTTCTTACTCGCGATCAAATTGAAGCGTTTTATCGCGAAAACTAATTTTACCGGCAATATTATATATGCGAACAGCCTTATCCGGATTATACGGCATTACAGACTCTGTACTTATGCCTACACTTGATCAAATGTTGACCCAAGTTGAACTTAGTATTTTAGGTGGCGCCCACCTTATTCAGTATAGAGATAAATCCTCTGACCCTGTGAAAAGGCAGAATGAAGCGAGCGCGCTGAACAACCTATGCCAAAGCTATAACGTCGCACTCATCATTAATGATGATGTTGAACTGGCATTAAGCACTGGCGCTGCGGGGGTTCATTTGGGACAAAGTGATGGTGAACTAAAAGATGCCAGAGATAGATTAGGCAATGACGCAATCATAGGAATAACCTGCCACGATTCACTCCCGCTTGCCGAAAAAGCTGAGCAACAAGGTGCTGATTATGTAGCGTTTGGCGCGTTCTTCCCATCCAAAACCAAACCTAACGCGAAACCTGCCCCACTCGAATTAATGCAACTAGCCAAGCAAAAACTTACCCTACCAGTAGTGGCGATTGGAGGCATTAGCGTGGATAATGCAAGCAAAATTATCGCTGCCGGTGCGGATATGGTTGCTGTGATTCACGCGCTTTATGCCCAGAACGACATAAAAGCAACCGCCCAACAATTCCACCAGCAATTTAATAACTGAATTTTAGAGAGTATAGACAGATGTCCCGTTCCGAAGAACTCTTTCAAGCCGCACAAATCCATATCCCTGGCGGAGTAAACTCTCCTGTACGCGCATTCAAAGGCGTCGGCGGCACACCAATTTTCTTTAAACGCGGTCAAGGCGCCTACCTGTTTGATGAAGATGACAATAAATATATAGATTATGTCGGTTCATGGGGGCCCATGATCTTAGGTCATTGTAATACAGCAGTAATCGATGCAGTCAAAGCCTCTTTAGATAACGGCCTTGGTTTCGGCGCGCCAACAGAGATCGAAATAGAGATGGCTGATAAAGTTTGCGACATCATGCCCTCTATGGATATGGTTCGTATGGTCAGCTCCGGAACAGAAGCAACGATGAGTGCAATTCGTCTCGCTCGCGGCTTCACAAAACGTGACAAAATCATCAAATTCGAAGGTTGCTATCATGGCCATTCAGATTCGCTATTAGTAAAAGCAGGCTCTGGCATGCTGACCTTAGGCGAACCCAGCTCTCCAGGTGTACCCGCTTCACTAGCCGAACACACAATCACCCTAACTTATAACGACATAGACAATGTCCGCAAAGCATTTGCAGACTGTGGTGATCAGATCGCTTGCATCATTGTTGAACCTGTTGCCGGTAACATGAACTGCATCCCTCCTTCTCCTGGATTTTTAGAAGGGTTGCGTGAAGTTTGTGATGAATATGGCACTGTACTTATTTTTGATGAAGTCATGACCGGTTTTCGCGTTGCTTTAGGCGGTGCTCAAGCGGTCTACAATATCAAACCTGATCTAACCACTTTAGGTAAAGTCATTGGCGGTGGTTTACCGGTCGGTGCCTTTGGTGGCAAAAAAGAGATCATGTCCCATATCGCACCTTTAGGCCCGGTCTACCAAGCAGGTACGCTATCCGGCAATCCTCTTGCGATGGCAGCAGGCTTAACTATGTTAAATGCCATTTCAGCTCCGAGCTTTTACGAACAGTTAAGCGCAAAGGTGGAACTTTTAACCGAAGGGTTAGAAGCCGTAGCGATGGCAAATGGCGTTCCATTCACGACTAGTCGTGTAGGGGGAATGTTTGGCCTATTCTTTACCGATCAAAAACAGGTGACAAGCTTCTCAGAAACAATGCTTTGTGATGCTGATAAGTTCTCTGCATTTTTCCACGGTATGTTGGAACAAGGGATTTACTTAGCGCCATCGGCATTTGAAGCGGGCTTTATTTCAGCGGCTCATACCCAAGAAGATATTGAGGCGACTATTGCTGCCGCTGATAAAGTATTTGCGACCCTCTAATGACAATTTTCTTCTTACTCATCGATCTGTTTTTATTTGTAGGCGCCCTGCTTCTGGCACGGCGCAGCTACAATATTAGTGAGCAAAAAGATCAACGCGCCTGCATGGTTCTTTGCCTAGCATCAGTGTTTATTGCTTGTTCTGCTGCTGGCTCACTACTTATATACCTGCCAGCACAAGAGATACAGACACTAAAGCTGATGTTGGACAATCTTGCATTCTTCGCGGGCATTCCCTTTATTGCCAGCGCATTTGTCGACCTTGCTTGGAATTTCAAGTGGTCAAAACCTGCGTGGGGACGCTGGCTGCTAGCATTATTCGCATTATTCGAAGTCACTCGACGGGCCGATTTCGGGGTGCAATATAGTCAAATAATGGTGGTATTAACGGTAATAGCGCTCTTTGTAAGTCTGTTAAAGACACCATCCCCATTAGCTCGCATACCCGGTATAACCGCAGCTATTTTCTTTGCCCTAAGCTTATTGCTATTCAGCCAAGGCTCTTTGGTACCTTCTCTACAAAACAGTATTGGGAGTCATTTTTTCTTAGGTATCTCTTTATTTATGCTCTCCGCAACACTTCGAAAAAGCAAACTCTAGCAGTGGATAACTTCTGTTAGGACTGAGCATAAAAAAGGGACGCATTGGCGTCCCTTTCTATAGTCATCAAGTATTCTTAATTTAGTAGCTAAAAGCCTTATTCTTCGCTTGCTTAGCCCCTGCACTATCGCCAATACCTGATCGAATATCAGCAATCAATAGCCATAAGCGACGCAACATAACTGCATCACCTATGGCCATATTAGTACCTTTAAGAGCCAATTGTTCTGCTTGAGACCACTGCCCCTCAAGCCGCCGAATATCGGCCCACTGATAATAAATCTCTGGATCTCGTGGTGCGATACGTTGGGCCCGCTCTAAACTACTTTCCGCGGCCTGCATCGAACCACTATTTTTCTGCTGATCGGCACTCTTCAATAAGGCTATCACAGCAGGATTTTGCGGCCTTGATGTCATTGGAGTAGGTACAGGCACAGATACTTGCTGCTCGGTTCTACTCTCACTAATAACAGCGGGTTTTACAATAACACCTGTTGATCCTGACTCTACTGGCTGAATAACACCACCTTGCTCGGTTCTATCCTCAACCGGCGGGCGATAGCCTCCTGTTCCACTTACACATCCAGCCAACCCTAATATAGCGAAGCTCACACACACAGCTTTAACAGCCGTACTCATACGTAATTTTCTTGTCTGAACTGCTGTCTGCAACATTGCTACCTGAACCATCTTTTAAACCAATCCAAAGATTCATTCTTTTGATTATCAGCACACACAGCATATTCTTGCGGAGCTGTACCTTTTATGAACGGTAATTGTCTCACACCTTCACACTGTTCGGCAGACAATAACCCTGTACTCTCTTCGATCCAATGATACTCAATACCTTCCGGTTGTACTGACATAAAGGAATGCGGTTGCTCTTTAACCATTAATTCGGTCCATACTTTTAACGCGCCACCAGAGCCCGTAAAAGGTAACTTACCGTTATTATCTAGTCCCAACCACACCACTGCCATACGGTCACCCGCAAAACCAGCAAACCAGCTATCACGTTGATCATTACTCGTGCCGGTTTTGCCCGCCACATTTAAAGCCGCGGGTAAGCGGTTATAAACCGCTCGTCCTGTCCCTTCCCGCGTTACGGCTTGTAAAGCGTATTGAATCAAGTGCATATTCTCCGCTGACACCACTTGTTTTACATCAAAGGGGTAACGTGACAACTCCACGCCTTCTGAATCCGTCACTAAACGTATCGCTCTCATCGGCGCTCTAAAGCCATTAGCTGCAATGGTTTGGTAGACCGTCGCAATCTCAAATGGACTCATTGATTCTGCGCCTAGTAGCAATGAAGGGTAAGGTTTAGGTTTGCGGCTAATGCCTAAACGCTGCAACATGTCGATAACACGGTCTAAACCTATCGCCATCCCTAATTGCGCTGTACTTTGATTGTAGGACTTTGCTAATGCGCGAAAATAAGGGACCTTGCCATGACTCACATGGTCAAAGTTCTGAGGCACCCAACTTTTACCATTTGGCAGCGGCACACTGACTGGTTGATCATCAAGTAAGGTTGCAAGCGTATAACCCTCCTCAAGCCCCGCCAAATAAACCGCAGGCTTAACTAATGATCCGATTGAACGCTGTGCATCAAGTGCCCGATTAAAACCTTGATAGCGAGCATTACGCCCCCCCACCAGCGCTAGCACCTCCCCTGTTTGTGGATCGGTTACAACCATGCCACCTTGAAGTTCTTTGACCGGTTTTCCGTAACGCTTCTGCAACGCAGTCACGGTTGTTGCTAATGCAGACTCACTATGTGCTTGTACGGTTGGATTAAGACTTGTGAAAACTCTTAACCCTTCTGAATTGAGAACTTCCTCAGGGTATTCCTCTCTCAACTGACGTTTAACTAGATCTAAATATGCAGGGTATGCCCCTTTATGTAAGCTGCGTTGTTTTACTATGCCTAACGGGCGTTTTTCTGCATCCAAGCGTTCCTTCATGCTAATAACATCTTGCTCTTGCAAGACCTTCAACACAAGATCCCGACGCGCCTTAGCTCTTTCTGGGTGGCGTCTCGGATCATAATAAGAAGGCCCTTTCACAAGACCGGCCAATAGAGCAACTTGATGAAGCTTAAGCTCATTAATAGGCTGCGCAAAATAGTACTGGCTCGCTAATCCAAAGCCATGAACCGCACGAGAACCCGCCTGACCTAAATAGACCTCATTAAGATATGCCTCAAGAATCTCATCTTTGCTGTAGTGCAGATCCAGTAACACAGCCATAGGAAGCTCCATCAACTTCCTTGCCAGCGTACGATCAGAGGTTAGATAGAAATTTTTAATCAACTGCTGTGTTAAGGTACTACCACCCTGAATAAAACGCCCCGCTTTGACATTCACCACCATAGCTCGGGCTATGCCTTTTAGTGAGATACCAAAATGGTTGTAATAATCTCTATCCTCTATTTGAATAAGAGCAGATAGCAAAGCCTCAGGCGCTTGATCTAACCGAATAAGGTCGCGATCTTCGTTATCTTTCGGATAAATACCGCCAATAAGAATAGGCTCTAAACGGCTTAGGGAGATATTTTTACCTCGATCATCTCTAATCGAGCTTAACTGCTTTCCACTAAAGTTAAGCATCAACCTTCTAGCAGGCTCATCACTATCCGGAAAGCTAAAACCACGCGTATAAACCCGCGCTCGACTTGATGCCCATTCAACCATACCCGGACGATCAGCCCGATTAACAAAACGATAGCCAAGCCCTTTTAATTCCTGCTTCAGCGCTTCGCGATCTAGTACCTGTCCCGCATAAAGTTCCAAGGGTCGCGCATAGACCTTTGCAGGTAATGCCCAGCGTTTACCTTCAAATTTATTTTTTACTTGGACGTCCAGATAAATCAATCCAATACCGCCTAGAACAAGGCCTAGCAGCGAAAGTTTTAATAATAAAAACAGTGTCTTTTTTAAGAAACTGCGAGGTTTTTTTGATGCTCTACCTCGACTTGATGATTTTGGTGCTCTCTTTTTTGCCATTCGCTAAGTATAATGCCTGTCCTTGGGGCTAGCGAAAAAGCAGCTAACCCGACCTAATAAATTATTTAGAACCTTTATGACGCTGTTAGATTCTCTACAAAAAGCGGATTTCTATCCTCATCCGGTTGATAAGATCGAGTTGATAGAAACCCATATCTCCTGGCTAATCTTAACGGGCAAGTATGCCTATAAGATTAAAAAGCCAGTGGACTTTGGTTTTCTGGATTTTACCACGCTCCTTAAGCGACAGCACTTTTGTGAAGAAGAACTGCGTCTTAACCAGCGCCTTGCACCTGATATCTATCAGCGGGTCATCGCTATTGGCGGCACTGAAGAGCAGCCGATCTTTGATATTGCAGACAACGACTCAGCTATCGAATACGCAGTACAGATGCATCAATTCGATACAGAACAACGCCTTGACCTACTTTTAGCAAACCAACGCTTTGAAGCCAGCTGGATTGACACACTGGCTGAACAAGTTGCCGAATTCCATAGTGTAGTCCCTATTGTCGCTCAAGATAGTCCTTGGGGGGAGCCCGATACTATTTGGGACGTTGTTGCCGATAACTTCACGCATATACTCGACACCTTAGAGCACACAACGAACTTAGATGATTGCGATAAAGTTCAACAATTATCAATGTACATTGCTCAGCGTTTCCGCAAGTTAACGCCACTCATGCAACAGCGGAAACTAGAAGGTCATGTACGAGAGTGTCATGGCGACCTTCACCTTTCCAATATCACACTTTATAACAACGAGCTGCGTCTATTTGATTGTATAGAGTTTAACTTGCAGTTTCGTTGGATAGATACAATCAGTGATATTGCTTTTCTACTGATGGACCTAGAAGCAAATGGCGAATTCCGTTGGGCTAACCGTTGCCTCAATAGATATTTAGAGATTAGTGGTGACTACCAAGCCCTACCGCTTTTGAATTTCTACAAAGCCTACCGTTCAATGGTGCGCGCCAAGGTTTCCGTATTAGGTGATATGCATGATATGAACAGCCTGCGACGATACCTCCGCCTT
Organism: Neptuniibacter sp. 1_MG-2023; assembly: GCF_030547185.1. Classification (GTDB taxonomy): domain Bacteria; phylum Pseudomonadota; class Gammaproteobacteria; order Pseudomonadales; family Balneatricaceae; genus Neptuniibacter. The sequence goes on along the minus strand of NZ_JAUOQR010000015.1, from coordinate 42,075 downwards.
ACCGATTATTATGTACATAAACCTAAACCCACCCTGTTTTTAATGCATGGTGTATCAGGTAGCGGAAAAAGTCATTTAAGTCAGCAGCTCGTTGATACTACAGATACCATTAGAATTCGATCCGATGTTGAGCGTAAACGTCTCTTTAGGGAACTAAGTTTAAAAGGCGAAAAACTCGAGCTTTATAGCCCTAAGATGAACGCTCATACTTTCAATTTACTGTTTGATACAAGCTCCAATCTACTGCATAACGGCTATTCCGTTATTGTTGATGCCACCTTTATTCGCCAGCGCACCCGACAGAGCTATATTGATCTCGCTAAAAAACGCGGCATCCCTATCAGAATCATTAGCTGTCAATGCGAACAAAAACTAATAGAAGCTCGCCTAAAACGCCGAGAAAGTGAAGGAAGTGATGCCTCAGACGCTGACATTTCGGTAATGCAAGAGCAAAAACAGCATGAGCAGCCATTAACACCTGAAGAAGAGAAGATCACCGTTATCGTTGAAACCGATGATGATGATGCAATCAACCGATTATTAGAGCAACTTAGAATCCAGGAAGTTATTTTTTAATGATCAAATTATGCTCCTATTCAGATATTCCCGAAGGGGATGCTAAAGGATTTGAGATCCAAGGCAAAAAGCTAGTCGCTTTAAATTATCGAAATGAGATCTATATATACGAAAACAGCTGCCCCCACCGCAGCATTCCATTGGAATGGCAGCCCGATCAGTTTTTAGATTATGAAAAAACCTTTATTCAATGTGCAACGCACGGGGCCTTATTTAAAATCGATACAGGCGAATGTATCGCAGGGCCTTGCGTGGAAGATCAACTTAATAAAATTGCATTTATCCGCCAAGGCGATGACATACTGATTGATCTTTAAGAGGATATTTAAAGCACGACCGGTAATTCACGTACAAGACTAATCTGTGTTTCACTGATATCAGCACCATAGGCAATCACCTCAACTCCCGCCGCTTTAGCTTCTCGGAGCAAACGCCCATATTCAGGATCTATATAATCTGCAGGTCTGACACGCTCAATACCTGTATGGGGCACACAAAATAACATAACGGCACGATCCCCCTGCTCGACCATCGCCATCAGCTCACGTAGATGTTTCGCACCCCGCACCGTAACAGCATCAGGAAAACTACCTAGATTATCCTCTTCGAGCAGCGTGACATTCTTAACTTCAACCCAGACCCGTCCTTTTTCCTGATCTTCTAGCAATAGATCGATACGACTATTTTCCCCATATTTAACCTCTTGTCGTATGGACTCATAGCCTTGCAAGGTTTTAATCGTACCGTTCTCTATCGCCTCCTTAACCAGCTTATTCGCCCGTCCGGTATTGATACAGGCAAGGTATTGACCCTCAACCTCAACAAGCTCCCAACCAAGGGGATACTTTCGCTTTTCATTTTGGCTATCAAGCACCCAAACCCGACTACCTTCATCCGCGCAATTTTTCATTGAACCTGTGTTAGGGCAGTGAGCGGTAACCTCAGCCCCATTATCAAGGACTATATCTGCAAGAAACCGCTTATAACGTTTAACTAGTCGGCCTTGAATTAAATTATCTAGCTTCATAAACCTTTAATCCTTTTCTCTAAACGTTCAAGTGCCAGCTCTATTCGGTCCAAGCCCGTAGTGTACGAAAAACGTATATATTCATTACAGCGATGGCGGCCAAAATCTAATCCAGGGGTGGCAGCAATATGATTCTCTTCTAATAACGACCAACAGTAATCAAAGGTATTATTGGTTAGATGTTGCGCCCCCGCATAAACATAAAAGGCTCCTTCTGGCATAACAGGTATAGAAAAACCTAATTCCCTCAACCCTTTAACAAGCAGATTTCGACGTAATCTAAACTGATCTTTACGTTCTTCAAAAAGGGCAATAGTGTCAGGTTCAAATGCAGCTAATGCCGCATATTGGGAGATCGTATGGGGAGAGATCATTAAGTTTTGTGCGAGTTTTTCTAATTCTGGCGCTACATCAGCAGGAGCTACCAGCCAACCTAACCGCCACCCGGTCATACCAAAATATTTAGAGAAACTATTAATAACAAAAGCATCGGGATCAATCGCTAATACCGAAGGCGTATCCGCCTCGTAGGTCAAACCGTGATAAAGCTCATCCACTACAAGCGAACCATGTTGCCGCTTAACCTCGGCAGCGATAGCAACAAGCTCGTCATAAGGTACAACAGCCCCCGTTGGGTTCGCAGGAGAGGCGAGTAGCACACCTGCAGTTTCTGGTCGCCAATACTGTTTAACTAATTCCGCATTCAGTTGGAAATTCTGTTCCGCATCTACAGGTACAAGCTGAGACTTAGCTTCTAAGAAGCGTAAAAATTGGCGATTACAGGGATAACCTGGATCCGCCATCATAAAACTATCACCCGCATCAGTAAGCAATGAAAAAATCATCAACAACGCGCTGGACGCACCCGTCGTAACAATAATTCGCTCCGCTGAAATATCTAAATTATATTTATGCTGATACCACTGGCTGATCGCTTCACGTAACTCTGGAATACCCGCCGCAGGTGTATATTGGGTAAAGCCTTTATCGATCGCTGCTTTTGCGGCTTCAGCTATCGCAGGCGCGGTAGCGAAATCAGGTTCGCCGGCCTCCATATGCACTACATCAAATCCAGCCGCATCTAATTGCTTAGCTCTCTTTAAGAGGTCCATTACTTTAAAGGTTTCGATCTCAGCAACACGCTTAGAAGGCTGAAAACTCATATTGATTCCTGATTCCACAACAAATAAGTTAAGTATACCTAGATTCAACAAAGTAATAATCAAAACAACGCCGCAAGCCTCTACTTTCAAGGGCTAAAGCAAAAACCAAGCCTAATTTATTACTCTTAGGTGTCTATTGAACAAATTTAGGGCTAGCACAACGGCAGCGCATCTGGTAATTTGCCTGCCTTTCATGCTAAATGCATTTCTTGCATTAATAACACGGGCAAGTGAAGTCATCCTAATGATGGCTTACGCAAAAGAGTGAGGCAGCGCTTATGCCAAACAAGAGCGAATCTTTCACACATTTTGATCCTTACCAGATTACTGAAGGTGAGGAGTACATGAATGAAAAGCACAAAGAGCACTTCCGCAACATTCTTGGGGCTTGGAAACAAGAACTCATGGAAGAGGTGGACAGCACTATTCACCATTTACGGGAAGAGCCATCCAACTTTGCAGACCCAAGTGACCGAGCCAGTCAGGAAGAGGAATTTAGCCTCGAACTTCGAACTCGTGACCGTGAACGCAAGTTGATTAAAAAAATCAATGAATCATTGGATCTTATCGATGAAGATGAATATGGGTACTGCGATGCTTGTGGCATTGAAATAGGTATCCGCCGTCTTGAAGCTCGTCCAACAGCGTCACTTTGCATCGATTGCAAAACGTTGGCTGAGATTAAAGAAAAACAACTCGGTCGCTAATCCGATATAGAGCCGGCCCAAGGCTGGCTCTTTAGGATAAACCTTGTGACCTATATCGGTCGATTTGCCCCATCCCCAACAGGGCCTCTTCATTTTGGCTCGCTAATCGCCGCGTTTGCCAGCTTCCTTGACGCTCGAGCTAACGGCGGCAAATGGCTACTTCGTATTGAAGATCTTGACCCACCCCGCGAACAAACGGGTGCAAAAGAGCAATTCCCAAAAATTCTCGATGCTTTTGGCCTCTATTGGGATGAAGAACTAAGCTTTCAAAGTAAACGCCACCACTACTACCAAGATGTTCTAGATACTCTATTATCAGAACACTATGCCTACCGCTGCGATTGTTCACGGAAAGAGATTTTAGCGCGCAGTAACAGCTCAACATATGACCGGCACTGCTTGTTAAATCCCCCCAACAACGACGCACAATGTGCCATTCGTATTAAATGTAAAAACATCTCGATCAGTTTCAATGACCAAATCCAAGGCCCATACCTTAGCTCCCTAAGTCAGAGCGGTGATTTCGTTGTTTATCGGCGCGATAATCTATACGCTTATCTACTCGCAGTCGTTGTTGATGACTATCTACAAGGAGTGACTCACGTGGTTAGAGGCTCAGATCTACTCAATGAAACTCCGCGACAGATCCACCTACAACAACTACTCGATTATCCAACACCAGCCTATGCCCATATCCCTGTCGCGAGTAACACACAGGGCCAAAAGCTCAGTAAACAAACATTTGCACCCGCACTGAAGTTAGATAATATCGTTCCCTCCCTATTCAACGTGCTTGTATTTTTAGACCAACAACCACCGAGCGAATTACTCGATGCAAGTAGAGATGAAATTATTCGTTGGGGAATTGAAAACTGGGATCTAGAAAAGATTAGCCAAACGCTAGCCAAACCGGTCGATAGGAGCGAATAATTTATGTATTTTCATCGCTTACTTATCCTGTTAGTAATTATGCTTTATTTAGTGGTTCCTCTCGTTATTGATAGCTGGCAAAGCATGGATACACCTTGGTTTTTACCTTATATCATTTGGCTGGCGGTTATTGCCATCGCCTTCCTAATTGATAGGAAACGCTCCGATGTTTAGTTTGCCTTCCCTAATATTAATTGGCGTTGCCTACCTATTATTCCTCTTTGGGACCGCTTACCTAACTGAACGAGGAGCTCTACCCAAAAAGATCGTTCGCCATCCTCTAACCCATGTGCTTTCTATTGGTGTTTACGCCAGCGTCTGGACCTTCTACGGGGCATTCAGCCTAGCCAAGGAATCAGGGTATAACTTTTTTGGATCATATTTTGGCCCAGTACTGACATTCCTATTAGCACCTGCTTTGCTTATCCCGATCTTACGCATAACCCGTACTTATCAATTAAGCTCCCTACCCGACCTATTTGCTTTTAGGTTTAGAAGCGGGGCAATAGGCACTTTAACAGCACTCATCTCTGTATTCGCCACACTACCCATGCTATCGATTCAGATACAAGCTGTTTCCGATACGTTGTATATACTGAATGATCAATTTAGCGCGAATCAGATCAGTATAGGATTCTGTTTTATTATCGCGCTATTTTCCATCCTCTTTGGGGCGAGACACGCTTCATTAAGAACCAATCACCACGGTTTGATGGTCGCGATGGCGGTTGAATCCGTCATTAAGCTAAGTGCTTTATTGGTCATAGCAGGCTTCGCCATTTTTGGCATTTTAGGCGGCATAGGAGGCACTGAGAGTTTCATAACAGATCACCCGGAGGTACTAGAACAACTAAAAACCCCCGTTAACAGTGAAGCTTGGCGCACGCTTATATTAGCCTTTTTTACCGCCACGATTGTAATGCCCCATACTTTTCATATGTTGTTTACCGAAAACGCCTCAGATGAAACACTCTACAAAGCCACTTGGGCCATGCCCCTTTTCCTACTTTTACTCGCTTGTTCAGTTCCCCCTATCATTTGGGCCGGACAATCCTTAAACGTCGGAGGTGATCCACAATTTATTATCCTAAATATAGGACTACTATTAGATTCGTCATGGTTAACCGTTCTAGCGTTTATCGGTGGGCTATCAGCAGCCAGCGGTATTATGATCGTTGCTACGGTAGCACTTGCCTCTATGCTACAAAACCATGTGATCTTACCCCTTATACCAAAACCTAAAACACCTCGCTTTTACGCACGTCTACTTTGGCTTAGACGTATTCTAATCATGGCGATGATATTAGGTAGTTATCTGTTCTACCGTTTAATAGGTAACCACTTCGACCTCCATCAAATGGGGATTGTCGCTATAGTTGCCTTTCTACAATTTTTACCGGGGTTACTTGTTACCCTTTTTTGGCAGCACGCTAATCGCTGGGGATTACTATTAGGCTTGCTATCAGGCATGGGAATCTGGCTATTCAGCATGCTTATCCCCGTATTGAGTGCATCACCCGCAGAAACATTACCTTTCAATATTAACGATAGTAATTGGGATCATATTGCGATCCTTTCACTGTTAGTGAATACAGCGGTTATGAGCATTGTTTCGATTTTTACTCATCAATCGACGGAGGAATCCCAAGCCGCTCAAGCTTGTTTAATGAATGCACTCCAAAAAACAAATACAACCAACTTACGAGCCTCTCGTATCAGCGATTTTACGGAGATGCTAGCCTCTAGGCTGGGGCGAAAAGCAGCAGAAAGAGAAGTTCAGCAAGCCTTAGATAGTATGAATATCCACCCTGATAGTATTCGCCCTGTTGATCTACTTCGACTACGGGCCATGCTAGAAAACAACCTTTCTGGACTACTAGGCCCAGTAGAAGCCGCCGCTTTACTCGAACCTATTGACCGTCCGGCTGATCCTATGGGAGTTGGTTTCAAAGCCAGTAATGTGCACTTAATTGAAAATCAATTAGAAGACTATCAATTACAACTAACCGGCCTTGCCGCTGAACTTGACGAAATGCGACGCTACCACCGCCTGACCCTGCAAAAACTACCTATAGGGGTGTGCACTTTAGATACAGAAGGCCAGGTACTGTTTTGGAATCATGAGATGGAGCGTTTAACTCATATACGCAACGAAGAGGTGATCGGCAGCGCCCTAAGCAGTAACAGCAATCCTTGGAGCCAAGTGCTAGAACAGTTCGTCGATGCTCCCATTGCCCACCAGCTAGGGCAAAAACTTATTATTGACGGACACACACACTGGTTTAGCCTGCATAAGTCGATTCTTAAGGAACGTAGAGATATCGGCATGGTTATCCTATTAGAAAATGATACAGATACAAAAAACATGCAGGACAAACTGGCCCACAATGAACGTTTAGCCTCCATTGGTCGCTTTGCGGCAGGGGTTGCCCACGAAATAGGTAATCCAGTGACCGGCATCGCCTGTTTAGCACAAAATCTTAAACTAGAAACAAAAAACCCATATATTTTAGAAACAGGCGACCAAATCGTTGATCAAACCAAACGTATTAGCCGAATAGTGCAATCATTAGTTCGATTTGCTCATGCCGGAAGACCGGAAGCTGATCGTGAACAATTGCCCGTCTCTCTCGCTCAATGCGCAGAAGAAGCAATACATCTCCTATCATTAGATAGCCACGGCAAGCATTTAAAATATATTAATCAGATCCCTAATAATTTAAGAATCATGGGTGATCCACAACAGATGCATCAAGTTTTTGTGAACTTATTACAGAACGCCAGCGATGCCTCAAAAAACCAAGACACTATATGGCTCGAAGCAGAAGAAACAAACGAAATTGTAATTTTGCGTGTAACCGATGAAGGCAGCGGTATAACAGCAGAATCTCAAGACCGGCTATTCGAACCCTTCTTTACAACAAAAGATCCAGGTCAAGGTACCGGCTTAGGACTATCATTAGTCTATAACATAATTGAAGAGCATTATGGTAGTATTGAGATACTAAGCCCGGCCAACAAAAAACAGAAGAAAGGCACTCAAGTGGCAATAACGCTCCCGCGTCTGAGATGGACAGAAGATCCTGACCGCGCGAGATAGTGGGATGTAAGGTAGAGAGCCTATGAGCCGTATTCTGATTGTAGAAGATGAAACAATTATTCGAGCTGCGTTACGCAGATTACTCGAAAAGAACGATTTTAATGTTGATGATGCCGCATCAGTTGATGAAGCAACCAGTCGTTTCAAACTAGACGATTTCAATCTAATCATCAGCGACCTTCGCTTGCCAGGCGCTCCCGGTACAGACCTTATCTCTTTAGCTAAATCCGTTCCTGTACTCATTATGACCAGCTATGCCAGCCTTCGCTCAGCAGTTGATGCTATGAAACTCGGCGCGGTAGATTACATTGCAAAGCCATTTGATCATGATGAAATGCTACTCTCTGTAAGAAAAATAATTGAAAACAATACAACTAACGGAACTCAAGCCCCTCGAGTAGAGAGCGATAATGGCTCTACAGATCAAACTCAGATTTTTGGTTCTTGCTCATCTATGCAAGAACTTGCAAAACGTATTACAAAGGTGGCTCGCACCAATGCAACGGTCCTTATTCAAGGCGAATCGGGTACAGGTAAAGAGCTAGCCGCTCGCTCCATTCATGAGCAAAGCACACGTGCTCATATACCAATGATATCGGTTAACTGTGCCGCTATACCTGAAAGCTTAATAGAATCAGAACTATTTGGTCATGAAAAAGGGGCCTTTACCGGTGCAAATACAGGTCGCAGCGGGCTTTTAGAAGCGGCTGATGGTGGCACATTATTCCTCGATGAGATTGGCGAACTACCCCTCGAAGCTCAAGCAAGGCTCCTGCGCTTTTTACAAGAGGGTGAAATTCGCCGCGTCGGCTCAGTCCACTCAAAGAAAGTGGATGTGCGACTTATAGCAGCAACTCATCGAAATTTAAAAGAGCTCGCCAAGCAAAATAATTTCCGTGAAGATCTCTATTACCGACTTTATGTAATGGAGTTACGTATCCCACCGCTAAGGGAACGCGGTTCAGATATCCTTGAAATTGCAGATAAAATGCTAGCCAATGCTTGCCAACGAATGAATACAGCTGAGTCTCATTTTTCCCATGAGGCAAGACAAGCTATGCGCACCTATCGTTGGCCAGGTAATGTTCGAGAACTAGAAAATGCAATTGAACGCGCAGTAATTCTTGCAGAAGGCACTGTAATCACTTTAGAAGACTTAGGTCTCGACATACCTAAAACCTCCTTGGATGAACTAGAAACCCAGTTTGCCGCAAGAACCCCCGAACCCGATCTTTCTTTAAGCACTGAAGAACAAGCCAACTTATCTTTAGATGATTACTTTCAACGTTTTGTTATAGAAAACCAAGATAAATTGAGTGAAACAGAGCTAGCGAAAAAACTAGGGGTTAGTCGAAAGTGCTTATGGGAACGCCGCCAAAAATTAGGTATTCCTCGCAAAGCACGAAAATAAACAAATACATTATAATTCAATTAGATAAAGGTATGACACCTCACCCGCAACGGTAACAAAGCAGGTGTTACCTTACTACCCACGCAGCACAACTTAGCGTAACAACTAGTAACAAAATAAGTACCAAAGTAGGTAGCCCAATAACAACAAAATAATAACACCATGTTTTAAAAGGACTTTTAAAAACTGGCACATGTCATGCACTCTATTAGTTCGAAAACAAAAAGAAGCACGCTTTAAAATCTAGACCACCAATAAAAATAAAAACTGGAATTAGAATTTAAAAGCACCCGCCTCGAATAAAAATAATAATGAGGTTTAGTAAAGCTGATCGTAGCGAAGTTGTAACGATCTAGAAGGCTCTTAGAAAAAATAACAACAAGCTAAGAAACATATATAGCAGTTGTTACCTGAGATGCGGTCAGCTATTCCATCCCCCTCTTTCCGAATAATAATTGAAACCAGCTAGCACTCCCATTATACCCTCTATCAATGGTATGATTGCGCACCCGATTTTTTATAAGGGAACGGCTAAAAGGATCATTACCACTTAAAATCCTTCTAAGACACCTAGCCTACAAACCCTCATACTAGATATTAAATTTGTATTAAATAGGCACTAAATTGCTTAAAACCATTAGCAAAGCGCTGGGTAAAGTATTCCGCGGCAACCCACAAACAAAAAATGATGATGGCTCAATGCCGACTTCTGCAATAATAACCGAAGCTAAAAAGCACCGGATAACAGAAGAAGAGCATAAAATTCCCCGTCGACTTTTAGATGACAACGCTCTTAAAGTAGCCTATCGCCTGCAAGATGCAGGCTATGACGGTTTACTAGTCGGGGGCTGTATTCGTGATTTATTACTGAATAAAAAACCTAAAGACTTCGACGTTACAACTAACGCTCACCCAGAAGAAGCGGCTGAGCTATTCCGCCGCGGTCGCCTGATTGGCCGTCGTTTTAAACTTGTTCATGTCCGTTTTGGCCGTGACTTAATAGAAGTTGCAACCTTTAGAGCGAGCCATGATAGCCAGCCAGAAGATGGCTCCGGTGAACAGTGCGATAGCGGAATGATCCTGCGTGATAATGTTTATGGCACTATAGAAGATGATGCCCTACGCAGAGACTTTACAGTTAATGCTTTATATTACTGTCCGAAAGACCATTGCGTATACGATTTCACCAACGGCTTCGAAGACTTACAAAAAGGTGTGCTGCGCATGATCGGCGATCCAGAAGATCGCTATAAAGAAGACCCTGTCCGCATGCTAAGGGCCGCTCGTTTTGCCGCTAAACTTGATTTCACGATTGAGCCAGCATCTGAAAGCCCTATCCGACCTTTAGCGCCCATGCTAAAGCGTATAGCTCCCGCTCGTTTATTTGATGAAACATTAAAATTATTTCAGTCTGGGCACGCACTCAAATCCTACCAGCAACTTCGACGCCTTGAGCTATTTGAACCTCTTTTCTCTCAAGTCCAAGACTTACTGAACGATCCTCAATTAGATGTTCCTATGGAAAGGCTTATTGAGAATGCATTAAAAAATACAGACCGACGCTTAGCACAAAGAAAAAGTGTAACCCCTGCTTTTCTATTCGCAGCTATCCTCTGGTATCCCACACAGAAACGTATGCAAAAGCTAATGCGTGAGAAAAAAATGCCTCCACTGCCCGCTTTGCATGAAGCAGCGAATCAGGTCATTGCGGAACAGGTGCGTTCTACAGCCATTCCTCGCCGTTTTTCGACGCCAATCCGAGAGATCTGGGAGATGCAGTTGCGCTTGCCTCGCCGTCAAGGTCATCGCGCTCATCGTCTAATGGAAATGCCAAGATTCAGAGCCGCCTACGACCTACTACTCCTACGAGAAAGCAGTGGCGAACAACTTGATGGGTTAAGCCAGTGGTGGACTGATTTCCAAAATGTGAATAGCGAAGCACAAGACGAAATGCTAAATGGCTTAGATAAAATAGATAAGCCTCGCCGTACACGCCGAAAAAAAACATATAAACCAAAAAAAGAACGCTCAGGCAATGAAAGTTAAGTTCCGTTGTTTTATTGGTTTAGGTAGTAATTTAGACGACCCAATACAGCAAGTATCAAGTGCGTTAAACGAGCTAGCATTACTAGACAAGTGCGAACTAATTAACGCATCGTCTTTATACGCCTCAGCACCCGTCGGCCCACAAGACCAGCCAGACTTTATTAATGCAGTAGCAGAGATAGAAACAGAGCTCTCCCCTGAAGCTTTACTAGATCAGCTACAGCTTTTAGAACAGAAGCACCAACGCATCAGGGAGAGGCATTGGGGCCCAAGAACACTCGATCTTGATATCTTGCTCTACGGTCATCAGATCATAGAAACCGAGCGCCTTAGTATTCCCCATCCCTATATGTATGAACGTAGCTTTGTTCTATACCCCTTAGCGGAAATTAATCCGCACCTTTCTATGCCAAAAGGCTTACCTTTATCTGAACTATTAACAGCATGTCCTATGGGCAGCCTGCTAAAGATATAGGTATAATCGCGCCAACGCGTAATATTAGGAAGCTAATTCCATGAGCAAAATAACTCTGCACACGTTGTCATCAATGAAAAAGGCCGGCGAGAAGTTCGCAGTTCTAACTGCCTACGATGCTTGTTTCTCTCACCTGATCAGTTCTGCTGGTACCGAAGTCATTCTGGTAGGCGACTCTTTAGGTATGGTACTTCAGGGAAACGACAGCACGCTCCCTGTGACCGTTGAAGAGATGGCTTATCACACCCAGTCGGTTGCCCGAGGCAATCAGGGTAGTTTAATCATGGCTGACCTCCCGTTTATGAGCTATTCAACACCTGAACAGGCGATGGACAGTTCCGCGGCACTTATGCAAGCCGGTGCAAACATGGTGAAGCTAGAAGGTGGCGCATGGCTTTCTGATACAGTATCTATGCTGGCAGAACGTGGTATTCCCGTCTGCGCTCATTTAGGCCTAACACCACAAACCGTAAACAAGCTCGGCGGCTATCGCGTTCAAGGGCGCGATACAGAAAGCGCCAAGCAGATGCTGAATGATGCCGTCTTATTACAAGATGCAGGCGCAAGCATTATCTTATTAGAGTGCGTACCTTCACTTTTAGCAGAAGAGATCACTTTAGCGCTCGATATTCCTGTTATTGGTATCGGTGCTGGGTCAGATACCGATGCACAGGTATTGGTTATGCACGATATGCTAGGCCTCACACCCGGCCGAAGCCCTAAGTTTGTTAAAAACTTTATGCAAAATGCCGACAGTATTGAAGCTGCTATATCCCTCTATATTAAAGAGGTTAAAGATGGCACTTTCCCCGCACAGGAACACGGATTCGAATAAGCATGCAAACTATACACTCGATTGCCGAATTACGAGCTGCTCTCAAACAGGAGCGTTTGCAAGGTCGGCGCATAGGTTTTGTTCCTACTATGGGCAACCTACATGAAGGTCATCTACAACTAATAGACCAAGCAAAGTCCACTAGCGATATTGTTGTCTCCTCTATTTTCGTTAATCCGCTACAATTTGGCGCAGGTGAAGATTTAGACAGCTATCCTAGGACACTTAAGCAGGATCAGGAAAAGCTATCCTCCCGAGGTTGTGATTACCTATTTGCACCTACAGATGCAGAGGTCTATCCCCACGGTCGAGAAGCCCAGACCCAAGTTGAAGTACCTGTTATCTCAGACATGTACTGTGGCATAACACGCCCCGGACATTTCCGTGGAGTCGCTACGGTTGTTTGTAAGCTTTTCGGCATGGTACAGCCTGATGTTGCTATCTTTGGCGAAAAAGATTTTCAGCAATTGATGGTCATTCGTCGAATGACCGAAGATCTCAGTCTGCCTGTTGAGATCCAAGGCGCCCCCATTGCTCGTGATGATAAGGGACTCGCTTTAAGTTCCCGTAACGGCTATCTAACACCATCAGAACTTGAGATTGCCCCTCTACTTAACCAAACACTGCAAACAGCTAAGACAGCGATTGTGAGTGGCAATAAAGCCTTTAACGAAATCGAAGAGCAAGCTCAAGCTACTCTAGAAGCTGCTGGTTTTAAAAGAGATTATTATAAGATCTGCCGCCGAAGTGATTTACAACCAGCAACCGACACAGATCATCAAATTGTTATTTTAGCTGCAGCTTATATAGGGGCAGCTCGTCTTATTGATAACCTTCAAATCGATCTATAAATCACATCCCGAGCGAGGAAACCTCGCTCGGAACCCGCTGAATTAGCTTAGTTTTCATATTTCTTAACTCTATCCTTCCCGCTTTTATTTTGCAGCGCAAAATATCTAATCATCAACGTAAGTCTTATAAGCCCCCTACTTTCGTGGCTTGACAAGCAGGGCTCTGGTCGCGCAGACTGCAAGAACGATGAGTTCCTGCAATGCAATAAAAACTATATGAATAGTATTGCTGCATAGAAAAACGGTTTTTAAACCAGTCATGCAAGATGGAATGACATATAAAGGTTTTTGTATAAATGCCGCTTTTCACCTGAAACAATCAAGTCATCTATATGGCTTATGATCATCGTGAATGAATTTTGTACATAGCTAAGCTAAGAGGCATTTCGAATGCGTGACGTTGTAATTGTTGCTGCGGGCCGTACCGCAGTTGGTACTTTTGGTGGTTCACTTTCTAAAATCGCTGCATCTGATCTAGGTGCAACTGTAATCAAAGGTTTACTTGAGAAAATAAGCTTAGACCCAAATCAAGTAGATGAAGTTATTCTAGGCCAGGTTCTAACGGCAGGCTGCGGTCAAAATCCAGCACGCCAGGCAACCCTAAATGCAGGATTGTCAAATGAGGTATCAGCACTTACGATCAACAAAGTATGTGGTTCTGGTCTAAAAGCCATTCAGATGGCAACACAAGCCATTCGTTGCGGTGATGCAGAACTTATCATTGCGGGTGGTCAGGAAAACATGAGTGTAGCCCCTCATGTCCTACCGAATTCCCGTAATGGTGCTCGCATGGGCGACTGGAAAATGATCGACTCCATGATTAAGGATGGCCTATGGGATGCTTTCAACGATTACCATATGGGTATCACAACTGAAAACATCGTAGATAAATATGGCTTTACTCGCGAAGAGCAAGACGCCTTCGCATCAGCATCTCAAAACAAAGCAGAAGCTGCAGTAACAGCTGGTCGTTTTAAGGATGAAATCATCCCTGTAACGATTCCACAACGTAAAGGCGACCCTATCGTATTTGATACGGATGAACAGCCACGTTTTGGCTGCACACCCGAAGCACTGGCTAAACTACGCCCTGCTTTCAAAAAAGATGGCACAGTAACAGCGGGTAACTCCTCAACAATTAATGATGGTGCTGCGGCTGTGATCGTATGTTCAGCGGAGAAAGCGGCTGAATTAGGTCTTCCTGTTCTTGCGACTGTCAAAGCCTATGCCTCTGCAGGTGTTGATCCCGCAATCATGGGCACAGGCCCAATCTGCGCGACTCAGAAAGCCCTTGCTAAAGCAGGCTGGAGCGTTGACGACCTTGACCTAATTGAAGCAAACGAAGCCTTTGCTGCTCAAGCCATGTCTGTAAATAAAGACCTAGGCTGGGATACTGACAAGGTCAACGTTAACGGCGGCGCAATCGCTATGGGTCACCCTATTGGTGCCTCAGGTTGTCGTATATTCGTAAGCCTTCTACATGAGATGGCTCGACGCGATGCTAAGAAAGGCCTAGCGACACTCTGTATTGGTGGCGGTATGGGTACAGCATTAGCCGTTGAACGTAGCTAATAGCGATAAGAGGGGTTAATTAACGCCCCTCCCTTACATAAAAAAACCGCAGTTTTCTGCGGTTTTTTCTTTAATTCACACTGACAGGCAATAACTACGCCTCTGCGATTGCTCCCTTACCAACCCCTTCATACGCTTTAACCATGACCCGGTCATTGGGGTAACTTAACTTGATTTGCTTAGCCAAATGGGAGGCAATCAATTCCACCGTAGAATCCGTATCGATTATGTAACAAACCCGAGCAGGCAAACTAATTTCAAACCGGCCCTGTGGGGCTTGGTAAGCATAGTTATGCTCATCTTCACTCTGGGATGTTACATGGGACTCTGAGCCTATGTATATATCCTTAAACCGCTCCGCCCACTCCGCTTCTAAAGATCTATCCCGCTGTCCATTGATGAACAACTCAATTTTAGAACGATGGCCATGAGCAATGCGCTGACAATTACCATCATGCTTCTGCAAGCCATGACTGTAATGATAAAAAGCCCCATCAATTTTTTCCGGTACAAAGCGAATGGTTAAACCCTTAACTTCGCCGGGAAACAACTCAAGCAATTTTCCCTGACACCAATCAGCCAGTGTAGCTTCGTTAATCTCAGCCATATCCACTAAACAGATAGCCGCTTCAGGCGAGCGACAAGAAAAGCGTTCGCCATTAGGATAAGCCCACTCAACCGCGGTATAACCGGCATCAACCCTATACGCCAACTCTGGCAACCCCGTTGGCACAACCAACGCATGATCAATCCAAAGATCGAACCACTTTTTAACTTCTTTTTTAACAATACCAAAATCACAAATCATCCCTTGATCATTCAAACTGCCATCAAGCTCCAGCTGAACAAGCCACGACTCTCCCAATAACCCTCTTTGAGGGTGCAAATAGGAAAAATCCACATTGGTAAGGTTATCTACAAACAATTTCACAAGCAGGCTCCACGGTTAAGGCGCGTATATTAGCCTAAAATGCGCAGGTAAAAAACGCCGCAGGCTGTAGGGGATAAGCTCCTTCAGATATAATAGCTGCTTTATTCCATTCTTCACTCACCGAGTTACTAAAAAAGTACTTACATGCGCCTAGATAAATACCTTTCTCAGTCTTCTGGTTTTTCTCGTAAAGAGGTTCGCCGCTTTCTTAAAACAGGCGAAGTCACACTCAATGGCGAAGAGGTATCCAATCCAGCCTTACATATAGATGAGATTGAAGATGAGGTATACCTCAGTGGCTATCCACTAGAAGCACCAGGGGAAAAATACCTGATGTTGAATAAACCTATAGGCTGCGTCTGCTCCAATGACGACGGTACACACCCTAGCGTTTTAAGTTTTATCGATCTACCAAGAGCGAATGAACTTACAATATGTGGCCGACTAGATGTAGATACCACGGGACTTGTGCTTATTACAACCGATGGCCAATGGGCACATAGAATCACCTCACCAAAACATAAAACCGGCAAGCTCTATCAAGTCATCACTGCTGACCCTATCCCTGAGGATGCGATAGAAAAGTTTGCGAAAGGGCTGACTCTTATCAATGACAAAGTTCGCACTAAACCAGCAGAATTAACCATTGTTAGTAGCCACGAAGCCGAAGTCATTTTAACTGAGGGGCGCTATCATCAAGTTAAGCGCATGTTTGCTGCTATTGGTAACAAAGTAGAAGAGTTACATAGAGCTAAAATAGGCCAAATTGAACTTGATGAAGAACTAGAGCTTGGCGAATATCGCTTTTTAACTGACGAAGAGATCAACAGCATCCGATGAGTGATTCAGCGTTTCCTCTACTCGCTCCTTATATTAAGAGCGCAAAAACAAAAAGTCTGTGGCTAGCGGATGAAAATTTACTTGCCGCCAACCTTCAGCCTAACGATGCTGTCACCTGCATTACTAATCGCTTAGACCTTCAAGCTCAATTACAGCGACAAGGATGGACAACATTTTTCTCCGACTATGATCTCTCCATTATTGAGGATAATAGCTTAGAGCGTGTCATTTATAGAGTATCTAAAGAGAAACTAGTTGCCCACCACCTGATTAATGAAGCCTATCGCTGCCTAAAAGTTGGTGGCGAACTAATTCTTGCCGGTAATAAAAACGAAGGCATAAAAACCTATTTCACAAAAGCTAAAAAGCTTTTTGGTATGGGTGAAAACAGTAAAAAAGACAAAGACACATGGCTCGCCCAACTCATAAAAACCAACGAACACAGCGACGACATCCTAGATGATAAAAACTATCACCAACTGCGCACAGGTTGTACCGATGATAGATTTGAGTACCAGAGCAAACCGGGGATCTTTGGCTGGGATAAAATAGATAAAGGCAGCGCTTACCTAATAGAACATTTAGATAGCTTTTTGATGACCCTACCTGAACCTCCTAAAAGTGCGCTAGATCTCGGCTGCGGTTATGGTTACTTATCCCTCAACCTGACACACTTAGACATCCCCGTAACGGCCACAGACAACAACGCTGCAGCTATTATTGCTTGTGAACGTAACTTTGCCCGCTACCCCATCAATGCGAAGGTTATCGCCGCTAACTGTGCACAAGGCATTAGTGAAAAGTTTGATCTAATTGTCTGCAATCCGCCCTTCCACGCAGGCTTTGCCGTGGATGGCGACTTGACCGATCGCTTTCTTAAAGCTGCCCATGATCACCTCAATGAACAAGGTATTGCTTGTTTTGTTACAAATATGCATATCCCATTAGAACGCAAAGCCCTCAAATACTTCCATCAAGCTGAATGTATTATGTCTAATGGTAACTTCAAGCTGATCCGTCTAACTCACAAGATGTAAGCGATCCACAGGCTAGCAAACACTAGCCTGTTTTAATCTATACCCTACGCTTAACCGTCAGATAGACACCCGCTACAGTAACGCCTATACCGCATAGCGCATAAATATTCAGTGTTTCATCAAAAAGAAGCCAAGCTTCCAGTGCAGTCAATGGCGGCACTAAATAAAAGTAACTAACAACCTTACTCGCTTCCCCCTCACGGATCATGACAAGAAACAGTAAAATAGCTGTCACAGATAAAGCTAACACCATCCATAAAACAGCACCTAATAAGGGCCAACTCCAAATCACCTCACCCGAATCAAACTGCCAAGCCAGCAATGCCATCACAATAGCTGTCACTAAATATTGATAGAAAGCGCCAACCATCAAGTCTACACCGCCGCCAAAACGTTTCTGATAGAGCGTACCAATAGAGATCGCCAACAAAGCAACAATCGCCGCGGTCCATGCATCCCAACCGGCAGCATCAGAATTTTGAGCGCCGTTCTGACTCACCACGAGCAATACACCCAAAAAGCCAAGCACCAAACCTAACCACTGAGCTTTATGTAAGCGCTCACTTATCCACAACCAACCGATTAACGCAGTCAATAGAGGCTGAACCCCCATAATTAATGAAGTAATACCCGCCGGTAGCGCCCAATCAATAGCAACAAAAACACCACCTAAATAACAGGCATGTACCAACAACCCAACCACCATCTGGTGACCCGCTTGCTTAGGAGAACACCATTGAGGCTTGCGCCAAAACATAAGAGCAGCAAAGACGATCAAGGTGAGAAACATACGCAAAAATAAAACACTAAACGGTTCCATATAAGGCACAGCATACTTAGCACCGATAAAACCTGTGCTCCAAATACCGACAAAAGCCCAAGGTACTAATGTTAATTTTTGCTGCCGACTCAGCATTAGGTTAATCCCCACATATCTATTACAAAAAAGCACACTGTAGAGGCTAGAGTCCAAGCAGAAAAGGGACACAAAACATCGACCTTTTAGGGTACAGAGAAGCAATATATGAATTTATCAATAAATTAAAGTAAGCTGTACCCATGAAAAAATATGAACACTTAGTGCAGAAACTTCAATTACGTATAGAACAAGGTGATCTTCCACCAGGCTCCCGCCTACCCTCAATAAGAGCACTCAGCCAGCAATATCAATTAAGTAAAAACACCATCATTCGAGCACTAACTGAGCTGGAAAACCTAAAACAACTCCAAGTAAAAGATAGACAGGGCTTTTTTGTTTCGGCACAACTAAAAAACAGCCCTCCCCTGAAACCAAGAAAAGTCACTATGGGTGCAACCGCCTTTAGTGTATTAGGCTCAGCCAACCAACCTGGAAACCTAGCTCTTGGTTCTGCTTATCCTGATTCACGCTGGCCAACAGTTGGCTGGTATTATCAACAACTTGCTAAAACCGCTCGTCGATGGGCACTAGAGAGCAGCCGACGCAGAAGTCATTACAGCACGCCACCCGGTGACCCAAGACTCCGAAAAGCCCTAGCTGACCACCTTAATTCCACTTCTATCGCCTGCAATAGTGAAGATATTGTCATCACCCAAGGGGGGCAGGAAGCGGTCTCACTCTGCCTACGTGCTGTTGCCGAAGCAGGGGATACCATTGCCGTCGAGTCTCCTTGCTACTACGGGACACTACAATGCATAGAGGCATTAGGCTTAAAAGTGATCGAGCTTCCCTCCGACCCAATACAAGGCACTAACCTAGATGCTTTAGAAAGTGCACTAGAACGCTGGCCGATTAAAGCCGTGCTCACTAATCCAAGCTTCAATAACCCACTCGGTTTCAACTTAGATTTATCGACCCGCAAACGGCTTATAGATCTAGCTAATCGCTGGGATATAGCCTTAATTGAAGATGATGTTTTTGCAGAACTCAGCTATAACCAGCAACGCCCAACCCCATTAAAAGCTTTAGATACGGAGCAAAGAGTGCTCCACTGCGGCTCTTTTTCAAAAACCATCGATGTAGACATACGACTCGGCTGGGTGCTTCCTGGACGCTATTATGACAAAATCAATTACTATAAATTTGTCACAAATATCGCGTGTCCGGCCATTACACAGCAAGCTGTTAGCGAACTACTCATTGGCCGTCGTTACCGTCGCCACCTAGCGCAAGTGAGCCGAATCTATAGTGAACGTGTTGATATGCTAACAGAAGATGTAAGGCGCTTTTGGCCCAAAGAAACCATGTTTATAAAACCGCAAGGGGGTATTTTACAGTGGTTTAATCTACCTGAGCGAGTCGCCAGTGATCAGTTATTTCAACAAGCGTTAACCGCAGGAATCGGTATATCCCCAGGCAATCTTTTTTGTGCAGATAACCGCTTCAATCACCATATCCGACTCTGCTATGCCCATTACACGCAAAGTAATGAACAGATCACAGCAATCGCAACATTAGGCGAAATGATGGATAGATTTTAAGCGTTTTCCACCGCTGATAAAAATATAACCAATTCTCGGCACCCCTCACTATTAGTGGCTCCCAGCGATCAGCACTCAGACTACTAACGAAGTTATCCACAGATTTATGGGATAAGTTATCAACCCCTAAAACCTATGATCAACAAACCCACTTTTACTTATCCTCTGTTTGTAAAAAAAAAGCACAAAAAAACCGCCATTGTTACCAAGGGCGGTTTTTTAATCCATCTTAGCCGAAGCTAAGTGTTATGCAGCAATGCTTAGCTTACTTCATTGTCAGCAATTAGATCTTTCATAGATAGTTTAATACGGCCGCGCTGGTCTACGTCCAGAACTTTAACCTTAACCATCTGATCCATCTGGATGTAATCAGTTACTTTCTCAACACGTTTGTTATCGATCTGAGAAATATGAACTAGACCATCTTTGCCTGGTAAGATATTAACGAAAGCACCGAAGTCTTCGATACGAACAACTTTACCTTCGTAAACTTTGCCGATCTCAGCTTCTGCAGTGATCTCTAGGATCTTATCAGTAGCGGCTTTTGCTGCTGCTTTATCAGCTGCATAAACACGGACCGTACCATCATCTTCGATATCAATAGATGCGCCAGTCTCTTCAGTCAGTGCACGGATAGTTGCACCACCTTTACCGATAACATCACGGATCTTCTCAGGGTTGATCTTAAGCTGAGTCAACGCTGGTGCATTATCTGGAAGCTCTGGACGAGCGTAACCGATAACTTTAGCCATCTCTTTAAGGATATGAACACGTGCTTCATATGCCTGTTCAAGCGCTATATCCATGATCTCTTCAGTGATACCTGTAATTTTGATATCCATCTGAAGTGCAGTAATACCGGTTTCAGTACCTGCCACTTTAAAGTCCATGTCACCTAAGTGATCTTCATCACCTAGAATATCAGTTAGGACAGCAAAGCCGTTCTCTTCTTTAACAAGACCCATTGCGATACCCGCAACTGGTGCCTTAAGAGGAACACCCGCATCCATCATAGATAGAGATGCACCACATACCGATGCCATAGAGCTTGAACCGTTTGATTCAGTGATCTCAGATACGATACGGATTGTGTATGGGAACTCTTCTTGTGTTGGTAGAACCGCAGCAACACCACGACGGGCTAGACGACCATGACCGATTTCACGACGACCAGCACCCATCATACGACCACATTCACCTACAGAGTATGGAGGGAAATTGTAGTGCAACATGAACGGGTCTTTACGCTCGCCTTCGATTGCATCGATGATCTGCTGATCACGTGCAGTACCTAAAGTACATGTAACAATAGACTGCGTTTCGCCACGTGTGAACAATGAAGAACCATGAGTACCTTGTAGTACATCGATCTGTACATCAATAGCACGAACAGTTTTATTATCACGACCATCAATACGTGGCTCGCCACTTACGATGCGCGCACGTACGATCTCTTTTTCAAGTGAGCTAACAATGCTAGACACATCGCTTGCAGAAGGCTGACCTTCTTCTTCACCACAAAGCGCTTCAACCGCTTTAGCGCGAAGTTCAGCTAATGCGTTTTGACGCTGCATTTTGTCTGCAACTTGGTACGCAGCTGCAATACCTTCAGCCACTTCAGCACGTACTTTAGCAACAAGCTCTTCGTCTTTTTCTTTCGGCGTCCATACCCAAGCTTCTTTACCTGCTTCAGCAGATAGCTCGTTAATCGCCGTAACAACCGCTTGCATCTCTTGATGAGCAAAAAGAACAGCACCTAGCATCTCATCTTCTGAAAGCTCTTGTGCTTGGGACTCAACCATCAATACTGCGTCAGCCGTACCCGCAACTACCATGTCTAGTTCAGACGTAGCAAGCTGCTCATAGCTTGGGTTAAGAATATAACCATCTTGCTCAGTGAAGCCTACACGTGCAGCACCGATTGGACCTTGGAATGGAATACCAGAGATCGCAAGTGCAGCGGATGTACCGATCATTGCAGCGATATCAGGATCATTCTTTTTATCTGCAGACATAACCGTACAAACAACCTGTACTTCGTTCATGTAGCCTTTCGGGAACAATGGACGAATTGGACGGTCGATTAGACGTGATGTCAAAGTCTCTTTCTCAGATGGGCGCGCTTCACGCTTAAAGAAGCCACCCGGAATACGACCAACAGAGTAGTATTTCTCTTGGTAGTGAACAGATAGAGGGAAGAAACCTTGACCTGGTTTTTCTTCTTTAGCACCAACAACCGTACAAAGTACTTCGTTACCGCCCATTTTGACCAGAACAGCACCTGTCGCCTGGCGCGCAACGCGACCAGTTTCGATAGTTACTTCCTGACCACCAAACTGAAATGTTTTAGTAGTTACTTGAAACACAATAATTTCCTTAAAATTGGATGAGGTCGCAGCGAGTTAACATCCATACCTAAGTAGTGCCAGTACTTCAATAAACTCTTTATATAAAAACCAAAAGTGTATTGAAGTACAGGCGGGATGAAATTGTTAACTACTTTACTGCCTCAGATAAAATCAGGGCCATACAATGTATGGCCCTGAGAAACTTACACTAACTTAGCGACGTAGACCAAGACGCTTGATCAACTCTAGGTAACGATCTGCATCTTTACCTTTCAAGTAATCCAGCAATTTACGACGCTGGTTTACCATGCGGATTAGACCGCGACGAGAGTGATGGTCATGCTTGTTCACTTTGAAGTGACCCTGTAAGCCTTCGATGTTAGCAGTTAGCAAAGCTACCTGAACTTCTGGGGAACCAGTATCGCCTTCAGCGCGAGCGAAATCTGCAACGATTGCCGCTTTATTTTCAGCAGTTAATGCCATTTTCATTCTCCTAAAAAAATATGCACACGGCTGTTATTTAGCCGCTGGATTTGAAAGAAACGATGCACCGAGCATATTTTCAGTACAACGCCACATTATTTAGGCCTCTTTAGACACCTAAAAAATTCTATTTAATTAGTACTATTGGTCGTTTTCAGTACAAATAAGCCGTTTAGGCTTAAATGCTCCTTCATCGCTAACCTCAGCAACACCCAAAAAACGCTCGGGGTCTACCTCAGTTGCAGATGCAAATAAACGCACCAAACCACCCGTCTCATATTTTTGTGCTTCATTCGATAACACATGATGACCATGAAGCAAAAGTTTCGACTGGGAGGGATCAAGTTGCACAGCTGGCAAATCAGCCACTGCTGCCCACGCTGGCAATAATAGCTTATCTAGCTCAAATTGTATGCCCTTTAGGGCCTCTTCATCGGCATTTTCCGGTACATTTTGACGCAGCTCATCCAATGTCATCATCTGGTCCGCTGTAAATGCGCCGACATCTTTTCGATGCAGCATTTTTACATGGGCTCCACAGCCTATAAGGTGGCCTAGATCTTCGACAATTGAACGGATGTAAGTCCCTTTTGAGCAATACACTTCAAGATCAATTTCATCACCTCGAAAGGCCGTCATTTTTATCTCGTGGATAATGACCTTACGCGGCTTAACTTCTATCTTGATCCCTTGGCGTGCCAGTTTATATAAAGGCTGGCCTTGATGCTTTAGCGCAGAAAACATGGACGGCACTTGTTCTATTTCGCCGCTAAAATGCTCGACGAGAAACTGCTCAATCTGTGCTTCGGTTAGATTTTCTGGTACAGGTTTTTCTTCAACAACCACGCCATCAGCATCACTAGAGTCTGTTCTTATCCCTAGCTTTGCGGTGGTTATGTAGCGTTTATCTGAATCTAACAGATGCTGTGAAAACTTTGTCGCTTCACCTAAACAGATAGGAAGCATACCGGTTGCCAGAGGATCTAGCGCGCCTGTATGCCCACCTTTAGCGGCACCATATAGACGACGCACTTGTTGAAGAGCAAAATTAGAAGAGATACCTGGCGGTTTATTTAACAGAAATACACCGTCGACCGCCCGGCCTCGGTTTCTACGACGACCCACGCATTACTCTCCGTCGGTGTCGTTATTTGAATTCTGATTTTCTTGGCGCACTGCGGCCTCAATCAGATGATGCAAGTGACGACCACGTTCGATAGTTTCATCGAAATGGAAACGCAACTGCGGCATCACTCGTAACTTAACTTGTTTAGCCAGCGCCCCTCTTAGGAAACCGGCCGCATTATTAAGCACTTTTAGTGAATCAACTATTGCTTCATCTTCATCTTTACCATTAAGCGGTAAAACAGTGATGTAAACATCAGCGTAGCCAAGATCTTTACTCACCTTGGCATAGCTTACTGTCACCATACCAAGACGAGGATCTTTAATTTCTAACTGGATAAGCTGGGCCAGCTCACGTTGGAGCTGGTCCGCAATCCTTGATGTACGACTATAATCGCGTGCCATAAAGGTTATCTATTACCTTAAAGTGTACGTTGAACTTCGACTGTGTCGAAGACCTCAATCTGGTCTCCTACTTTAACGTCGTTATAGTTCTTAACGCCGATACCACATTCCATACCCTGACGAACTTCGTTTACGTTATCTTTAAAGCGACGTAGAGATTCTAATTCGCCCTCATAGATAACCACGTTGTCACGCAGTACACGAATACGCTTGTTACGGAAAACTGTACCTTCAGTAACCATACAACCAGCCACAAGACCAATCTTAGGTGCTTTAAATACATCACGTACTTCAGCAATACCAACGATCTCTTCACGGTATTCAGGAGAAAGAAGACCGCCCATCGCCTGCTTAACGTCATCAATAATATCGTAGATTACGCTGTAGTAACGAAGTTCGATGCCTTCACGTTCCATTACCTGACGAGCCTGCTGATCAGCACGGACGTTGAAACCAACCATCAATGCAGATGCTGTAACCGCAAGGTTAGCATCAGTCTCAGCAATACCACCAACACCGCCAGAAACGATATTCACTTTTACTTCATCGGTAGATAGATCTTCCAATGCGTGAGTTAGCGCTTCCAATGAACCACGTACGTCTGTTTTAAGGACAATATTGAAAGTTTTAACATCACCGGCTTGCATGTTAGCAAACAAGTTTTCTAGTTTAGATTTCTGCTGGCGGGCCAATTTCACATCACGGTATTTACCTTGACGGAACAGTGCAATCTCACGCGCTTTCTTCTCGCTGCTAACAACAGTGAATTCATCACCGGCATTAGGCGTACCATCTAGGCCTTGAATCTCAACCGGGATAGCAGGACCTGCACCATGAATAGGCTTACCATTTTCATCCAGCATCGCACGAATACGACCATAATGTAGACCGGCAAGAACGATATCACCTTTTTCCAAGGTTCCGTTTTGGATCAGTACCGTTGCAACTGGACCACGGCCTTTATCAAGACGGGACTCAACAACTACACCTTGAGCTGGAGCCTTAGGCACTGCAGTTAGTTCAAGAATTTCAGATTGCAGTAACACTGCATCTAATAACTCATCAATACCTTGGCCTGTTTTAGCCGATACACTTACAAACTGATTTTCACCACCCCACTCTTCAGGGATAACATCCAGTGCTGCAAGTTCATTCTTAACACGATCAGGATCAGCTTGCTCTTTATCAATTTTATTAACCGCAACAACGAGTGGTACACCCGCAGCTTTAGCATGCTGTACCGCTTCTTCAGTCTGAGGCATTACACCATCATCAGCAGCCACAACAAGAATAACGATATCAGTTACAGAAGCACCACGCGCACGCATCGCTGTAAAAGCAGCATGTCCCGGTGTATCTAAGAAAGTAACCATGCCATTATCTGTTTCTACATGATAAGCACCAATGTGCTGCGTAATACCGCCGGACTCACCGGAAGCTACACGTGATGAACGTATATAGTCCAACAATGATGTTTTACCATGGTCAACGTGACCCATAACAGTAACAACCGGTGCGCGACTTTCCTGCTCACCCTGCATTGCTTGAATACTTTCCATCAACGCTTCTTCAACCGCATTCTCTTGAAGTGCGATTGGCGTATGACCCATCTCTTCTACAACAAGCATACCTGTTTCTTGGTCAATCACTTGGTTAATAGTCGCCATAGCGCCCATACCAAACATAACCTTGATCACTTCTGCAGCTTTAACGTTCATTTTCTTCGCTAATTCTGCAACAGTAATACTTTCAGGAACAGTTACATCAATGACTTGCTGAGTTGTTGGTTCTTTAAAGCCATGTTCGTTTGGCTTGTTAGAAAGAGGACGACCATTTTTACCGCGATTACGGCTAATTTTCCCGCCTCGACGGTTATCGTTACGATTATCACCACGGTTATTTTTGCCTTTACCGCGACGATTATCTTGTGACGCTGGCTCTTTCTTCTTAGCTTGTTCTTGTGCTTTAAAGCGTGCTTCAGCTTCAGCTTCAGCCTTACGACGGCGAGCTTCTTCTTCCTCTTCACGTTTTAAACGAGCCGCTTCTTCAGCTTCTTTCTGCTTACGCTGAACATCAACTTCTTCTTGCTCTCGGCTCTGCTCTTGCTTAGTTTCACGTTCTTTAGCAGCTTCTGCTTCAGCCGCTTCGCGTGCAGCTTGTTCTTTCGCTTCCTGCTGCTTACGCTCTTCTTCTAAACGCAATTCTTCAGCTTTCTGAGCTTCTAATGCAGCTTCGTCAACTGTTTCAGTTGGCTCATCACCACCTTCAACTTCTGAGCGTTTCACATAGGTACGCTTTTTACGTACTTCTACATTAACTGTTTTCTTCTTACCTGATGAACCTGACACTTTAAGCTGAGATGTAGTTTTACGCTTTAAAGTGATTTTCTTTGGTTCACCATCTGCTGCATCTTCACCGTGACTACGCTTAAGATGATTCAGCAATGTTTGACGCTCTGATTCAGATACTTCAGCGCCAACATTCTTACCAGATATACCTGCTTCCTTCATTTGCTCGAGCAAACGATCAACGGAAACACCAACCATTTCGGCGAGTTGCTTTACTGTTACTTCGGCCATTATTAAGGGGCTCCTCTTCCGTTAACCTTACTCTTCTTCTGCAAACCATGGAGCACGAGCAGTCATGATTAACGATGCGGCTCGTTCTTCGTCCAGGTCTTCGATATCTATCAAATCATCAATAGATTGTTCCGCCAAATCTTCCATCGTAATGATGCCTTGAGCAGCAAGAATGAAAGCTAAATGCTTATCCATTCCCTCCATCTCAAGAAGATCTGCAGCGGGTTCTGCTTTATCCAGTTGCTCTTCATTGGCTATTGCCAAGTTAAGCAGTGCGTCTTTAGCACGTTTGCGCAGCTCATTGACGATATCTTCATCGAATCCATCAATTTCAAGCATCTCATCAACTGGAACATAAGCAACCTCTTCCAGTGTAGTGAAGCCTTCGCCAACTAATACTTCTGCAACGTCTTCGTCCACATCAAGATGATCAACAAACTGACCAATGACAGAACCAACTTCAGATTGATGCTTATTCTGTGCATCCTCTTCAGTCATGACGTTAAGTTCCCAGCCAGTTAGCTCAGATGCCAAACGTACATTTTGTCCGTTACGACCAATAGCCATAGCAAGATTTTCACTTGCAACAGCAACATCCATAGAATGAGTTTCTTCATCTAGGACAATCGATGCAACTTCAGCAGGCGCCATTGCGTTAATCACTAACTGTGCAGGATTATCATCCCACAACACAATATCAACACGCTCACCGTTCAATTCATTTGATACAGCTTGCACACGAGAACCTCGCATACCAACACAAGCACCAACCGGATCGATACGGCCATCATTTGTTTTTACAGCAATTTTCGCACGGGAACCTAAATCACGGGAAGCAGCTCGAATCTCGATAACCTCTTCCGAAATTTCAGGCACTTCAATACGAAACAACTCAATCAACATCTCGTTGCACGCACGGCTCATAATTAACTGAGGCCCGCGACCTTCAGAGCGAACTTCAAGTAAAACAGCACGAACACGATCACCCATGCGGAATGTTTCACGCTGAATCAACTGGTCACGTGGTAGCAACGCTTCAGCGTTGTTACCTAAGTCCACTATAATATTATCGCGTGTAACTTTTTTGACACTGCCCGAGATCAACTCACCTTGGCGATCACGATAGAGTTCAACCACTTTTGCTCTTTCAGCTTCACGCACTTTCTGTACGATAACTTGTTTAGCCGTTTGTGCCGCAATACGACCAAACTTAACAGATTCAACCTGCTCTTCGTGGATATCACCTGGCTGCAGCGCTGTATCAATCTCTTCAGCTTCCTGCATTGTTAACTCTGTACCTAGTGCAGGTACAACCTCGTTGGTTACAACTAACCAACGACGGAATGTTTCGTAATCGCCTGTTGCGCGATCAATTACTACGCGAATATCAGCTTCTTCGTCATAACGTTTTTTTGTCGCCGTTGCCAATGCAACTTCGATAGCTTCGAAAATAACTTCTTTCGGAACTTCTTTTTCGTTAGAAACTGCTTCTGCTACCAACAGAATCTCTTTATTCATGCCTCTGCCTCACCCAAGACCCCAATTCTATATTTAGAACTGAGGGATAATGTTTGCCCGATCGATATACTCAATCGGCAGCATATATTCTTCATCATCAACAACGACAAGTATGTCGTCGCCTTCAATACCATTTAAAATACCTTTGAACTTACGACGCCCTTCATATGCTATGCGCAAACGCAGCTGGATATGAGAACCGGCATAGGCCGCAAACTGTTCTAAAGTAAATAACGGACGATCCACACCAGGCGACGATACCTCTAAGGTATAATTTCCTGCTATCGGATCTTCAACATCCATAATTCCACTGATCTGATGACTTACCTTTGCGCAGTCATCTACGCTAATGCCATTTTCAGAATCAATGTACACCCTTAAAGTGCTGTGTTTTCCCTGTGAGAGAAACTCAATACCCCAGAGCTCAACCCCCAACGCAATTACTGACGGTTCAATTAACTCTTGTAACAGTTTCATTTTCGCTGACACGAACAACCCACCCGTACTAACACTTAAACGCTTATTTCTTATATTTCAATAAGTTAACTAAAGCATTTACAAATTTCACAAACAAAAAATGGGTCTAATGACCCATTCCCGACCTACAGTATAGATATTCTTATACTGTAATTCACTGACGAAAAAGCCCCTAAAAAGGGGCCTTACGCTAAATAAGGTTGGTAGCGGGGGCTGGATTTGAACCAACGACCTTCGGGTTATGAGCCCGACGAGCTACCAAGCTGCTCCACCCCGCATCAAAACTGGTGCAAATTGTATATGTACCAGCGACCTTAATCAAGATTAATGGTGCCCAAGGCCGGACTTGAACCGGCACGGCCTGACGGCCACTACCCCCTCAAGGTAGCGTGTCTACCAATTCCACCACTTGGGCATCAAACCTTTACGACCCATTAGTCAGCTTTTGGAATATCTGACTCAACAGGCGCTACAACCTTTCCTTCCTCTTCCAAAGCAGGAAGCTGAGGCTCAGCAGGTAGCACAGGGGCTTGACTCTCAACAACCGTAGCTGCTGGGATTCCCGCGTCACCAATAGATTCTGCTTTCTCTTTAGCATAGATAGCTAAGATAAAGCTTGTTACAAAAATGCCTGCAGCAACAATACCCGTCATACGAGACAGAAAGTTACCACTACCCGTACTACCGAAAACAGTCTGGGAAGCGCCTGCACCGAAAGAGGCACCTGCTTCAGCGCCTTTGCCCTGTTGCAGCAAAATCAGACCAATTACAGCCGCTGCTAACAACACATGAATAATCAGAACTACTGTTTCCATTGTTTAACCGTCTATTTATGCACCTGCCGCATGGCAGATGGCAATAAAATCATTTGCTTTAAGAGAGGCTCCACCTACTAGCCCTCCATCAACGTCATCGTTCGCGAACAACTCTGCAGCATTTCCCGCATTGACACTACCACCGTATAAGATACGGGTAGCTGATGCAGTTTTTGCATCATACTCTGCGATCATTGCGCGAATTGCAGCATGTACATCTTGCGCTTGTTCAGATGTCGCGGTTTTACCTGTACCTATTGCCCATACAGGCTCATAGGCAATAACAGCATCCGCAAACTTATCAATTCCAGCAGCATCAATTACTGCCTTTAACTGACGTCCAACAACATCAAGTGTCTTACCTTGCTCTCGTTCTTCAAGAGTTTCACCTACACAAAGAATAGGCTTTAACCCTGCAGCCACTGTTGCGATAAACTTATCAGCAACCACTAAATCAGTTTCTGCATACAGACTGCGACGTTCCGAATGTCCTAGGATCACATACTCACATCCTAAGTCACTCAACATCGGCAGTGAAATTTCGCCCGTAAAAGCCCCGTCTGGGTTTTCGCTCACATTCTGTGCACCCACAGCAATGAACGAACCTGACAGCGACTTCACTTGGGATAGGTATATCGCAGGCGGACACACTAGCACATCAACGGCTGAAGTTTGAATACCAGAAACTAACTCATTCATTAATTTATTAATGAAGTCAGTTCGGCCATTCATCTTCCAGTTTCCGGCAACTAAAGCTCTGCGCATTAATACCCCCTATTTCAAGAGGCGCAAATATTAACTGGCTTACACTTAAGTTTCAAGCTCCATCAAGGCTTTTTCAACATCGGTCGCGAGCTGTTGACAGAGATTAGCCACTTCATCCGCATCTTCCCCTTCAACCATGACTCGAACCAAAGGCTCTGTACCCGAAGGGCGCAACAAAATGCGTCCCCGCTCGCCGAGTTTTTTCTCTGCATTGACAACAGCCTGCTGAATACTGTCAATCTCATTAATATTAACTTTTTGAGCCACTCGCACGTTAATCATCACTTGCGGCATTTTAGTCATACCATGACGCAGCTCGGCCAAAGTTTTACCGGTTTCAACAATAGCTTTTAGTACTTGTAACGCAGCAACAGTTCCATCTCCAGTCGTTGTCAGGTGACGACAAACAATATGTCCGGAGCTTTCTCCACCTAAAATCCAGTCATTCAGGTACAACTGCTCCATGACATAACGATCGCCTACACTTGCTCTGATAAATGGAATATTCTCACGCGCGAACGCCTGCTCGAGTCCAAAATTACTCATCAATGTTCCGACAACGCCACCGGTGAATACACCTTCGCGGCGCATCTGGGCAGCGATAATAAATAACAGCTCATCGCCATCAACCTCCTGCCCATCCTGATCCACCATGATGACGCGATCACCATCGCCATCCAACGCTATACCTAAATCCGCTTTTTCAGCCAACACAACGGTACGTAAACGTTCAGTTTCTGTAGCACCACAGTTTTCATTTATATTCAAACCATCTGGAGAGGATGCGATCTCAATAACCTTTGCACCTAATTCAGTAAATACAGAAGGAGCCACATGGTAAGTTGCGCCATTTGCGCAGTCTAAAATAATTTTTAATCCTTTTAGCGAGATGCCTCCCGCTGTAGCTTTACAAAATTCAATATAGCGTCCAGCGGCATCAACAATCCTTTTCGCTTTACCCAGCTCAGACGAATCCACTGTCGTCATCGCTATATCCATTTGCGCTTCTATCGCTTGCTCAACATCATCGGGTAGCTTTGTCCCTTCAGATGAGAAGAATTTAATGCCGTTATCATAAAAAGGATTATGAGACGCACTAATCACAATCCCCGCATCCGCACGAAAGGTTCTTGCTAAGTAAGCGACGGCCGGTGTAGGCATTGGGCCTGTTAACAGCACATCCACACCCGCCGCAGACAAACCTGCCTCTAAAGCAGATTCAAACATATAACCGGAAATACGCGTATCTTTGCCGATCAAAATTTTACTATAACCCTCTCGAGCAAAGACCTTACCTGCCGCCCAACCCAACTTCAGAACAAAGTCTGGCGTCACTGGAAACTGCCCAACCCTACCGCGAATACCGTCAGTCCCAAAATAGCGCTTTGTCATCTTCTTCCCTCTATTTAATAACCGCTTCAGCCATAACGGCGCGGGTCATTTTTACTGCATCCGCAGTTTCTTTAACATCATGCACTCGAACAATGGCGGCGCCTTGCATCACCGACATAACAACAGTAGCTAAACCACCGGCCAAACGCTGGTCAACTTCTCGATTTAACACCGCACCCAGCATCGATTTACGAGAAGTACCGATCAACAAAGGCAACCCAAATGCATGCAATTGAGATATATTATTCATCAGCCTTAGATTATGCTCCACGGTTTTACCAAAACCAAAACCTGGATCAAGAATAAGGCGCTCTTTAGCTATACCTGAAGCTTCACAAGCCAAAACACGCTCGGCAAAGAAATCGCTGACATCATCCAAAACATCAGCATACTCTGGACGATCCTGCATAGTCGCAGGACTTCCCAACATATGCATCAGGCAAACAGGTAAGTCTGTGCGAGAGGCCGCTTCTAAGGCTCCCTCTCGCCCTAAAGCACGAACATCGTTAATCAGTCCTGCGCCTAACTTGGCCGCCTCTGTTATGAGTTCAGGAGCGCTGGTATCGATAGAGATAACCACATCAAACTCTTGGGCTATCTTCTCGATGACTGGCAACACTCGCTCTTTTTCCTCCTGAAGCGATACAGGTACAGCACCAGGCCTCGTTGACTCACCACCAATATCCAAAATGGTTGCGCCATCACCGATCATTTTTTCAGCTTGAATTAGAATTTTATCTAACTGAACTGAACCGCCGTTATGCAACACTCCGCCATCGGAAAACGAATCAGGCGTGACATTAAGAATACCCATCACATGCGTGTATGATAAATCTAAGGTACGCGTGCCAAACTGAAATTCACGCATAGTATCTGCCTTATTCTGATTATTTAACATATTAAAAAAGGCCAGCTTCGTTACAAAGCTAGCCTTTTATCTTTCAATCCACCTGATAATTAGTGGATATTTTTATCTGAAGAATCAGGCACATCTGGATCAACGCCCTCATCACCTTCATTCATATCTACTTCATCGGCGGATGGTTTAGTCGACTCATCTGCCGATGCAGCAGGCGTATCACCTTCACTGTCATCACCCTCAACCCAACCTTCAGGCGGAGAAACAGGCTTACGCTCCATCAACTCATCTATCTGACTACTATCAATAGTTTCATACTTCATAAGTGCAGCACACATAGACTCAAGAATATCGCGATTATCTACGAGGATCTTCTCAGCACGCCTGTAACATTCATCGATAATCTTACGGGTTTCCATATCGATTTTACGTTGAGTTTCCTCAGCAAGCGGTTTAGCGCCTTGACCATAGCCACGGTTAAACGGATCAGACTCTTCCTCATCATATAGCAGAGGCCCCATCTCATCGGTCAAACCCCACTTCGCAACCATACTCCGAGCAAAAGAAGTCGCTCTCTGTATATCGTTAGAAGCACCTGTAGTCACACCATCTTTACCTAAAGTCATCTCCTCAGCGATTCGACCACCATATAACGAACAGATGTTGGACATAATCGACTGACGGCTATGACTATAGCGATCTTCTAAAGGCAAAAACATAGTCACACCTAAAGCACGACCACGAGGAATAATGGACACTTTGTATACAGGATCATGTTCAGGCATTAAACGACCAACAATCGCGTGCCCCGCTTCATGGTACGCTGTATTCAAGCGTTCCTTCTCAGACATCACCATCGATTTACGCTCGGCGCCCATCATGATTTTGTCTTTTGCTTTTTCAAACTGTTCCATTCTAACGGTACGTTTACCGCCTCGTGCGGCAAAAAGAGCGGCTTCATTGACCAAATTTGCCAAATCAGCACCAGAGAAACCAGGCGTACCACGAGCAATCAGCTCAGGTTTTACGTCATCTCCTAAAGGCACTTTCCGCATATGCACTTTAAGGATTTTCTCTCTACCACGAATATCTGGAAGACCAACATGTACCTGCCTATCAAAACGTCCTGGACGTAATAATGCTGGATCCAACACATCAGGTCGGTTAGTTGCCGCGATAACAATAATGCCTTCATTACCTTCAAAGCCATCCATTTCAACCAACAACTGGTTTAAGGTTTGCTCTCGCTCATCATTACCGCCGCCCATGCCTACACCACGGTGACGACCAACAGCATCGATCTCATCTATAAAGATAATACAAGGTGCGTTCTTTTTCGCTTGCTCAAACATATCACGAACACGGGATGCACCTACACCTACAAACATCTCAACAAAATCAGAACCTGAGATGGTAAAGAAAGGTACTTTTGCTTCGCCCGCTATCGCTTTCGCCAATAGGGTTTTACCTGTACCGGGGCTACCCGACATAAGTACACCACGGGGAATATGACCGCCAAGACGCTGAAATTTACCTGGATCACGAAGAAAATCAACTAACTCACGGACATCTTCTTTCGCTTCTTCAACACCGGCCACGTCATCAAATGTAGTCTGAATCTGATCTTCACCCATCATGCGCGCTTTGGATTTACCAAACGACATAGGGCCGCCTTTACCGCCACCCCCTTGCATCTGACGCATAAAGAACATAAATACAGCGATAATGACTAATATAGGGAAGGAAGCAACTAACAGCTGAGTCCAAATGCTCTGCTGTTCTGGTTGTTTACCCTCAATAACTACATCATTCGCAAACAGGTCATCAACAAGTTTAGGATCCTGCAACGCTGGTCGCGTTGTCTCAAATGTCTCACCATTACTACGGTGCCCTTGGATTGTATAACCGTCAATAATGACTTTTTCTACACTTCCGGCTTTCACTTCTGAAACAAATTCAGAATAGCTAAGACGTTTAGATTCCGCACTTTCATTAAAGTTATTAAATACTGTCAGCAATACCGCTGCGATCACTAGCCACAAAACCAGATTTTTCGCCATATCATTCAATGGAATACCCTCAATTTGCTGATTAAGCTTGGCGCTCTACTTGGAGACGCTAAACACTATACTATGCGGCCACACTTGACCACTAAAACACGGCCTACCCTTTAAAACCTTTACCTAATAAATACACTTCTCGTGATCGAGCACGAGAAGAATCAGGCTTACGGGTGACCACTTTATTAAAACTTGTACGCATATCTTGCAAATACTGATCAAAACCTTCGCCTTGAAATACTTTAGCGACAAAATTTCCGCCGGGCTTAAGTACCTCACGCGCCATATCTAAGGCTAACTCCACCAAATACATAGCCGCAGGCTGATCAACTGCTGACATACCACTCATATTGGGGGCCATATCTGAAATTACAAGGTCTGCCGGTTCATCTCCTAAGGCAGAAAGTATCTGTTGCAAAACAGCTTCCTCTGTAAAATCACCCTGCACGAACTCAACTCCCGACATTCCATCCATAGGCAATATATCAGACGCAACCACTCGCCCCCGATCACCAACACGCTCTGCCGCCACTTGAGACCAGCCACCTGGGGCCGCACCTAAGTCCACAACAGTCATGCCGGGTTTGAATAATTTATCTTTTGTATCAAGCTCAATAAGCTTGAAACTCGCACGGGAGCGATAACCATGCTCTTTTGCTTGTTTCACATAGTGATCATCAAAATGTTCTTTTAGCCAACGCTCACTGCTTGCTGATTTCGCCACTAACCACTTGCTCTCTGATTTAAGCGTTGTACGCTACTAAGCTGCGAACAACTGTTGTAAAATTGTTATATTATCTTTTCTGAGCTCTAAGCTCATCAAAACACTTTAAGGCAGCGTATTTTAATATGAGCTTGAATCCTGAGCAAAAGAAGCATTATCGCACTCTTGGTCACAAACTAAACCCTGTTGTTACTGTAGCAGGTAAAGGCTTAACTGAAGCAGTTCAACTTGAGGTCGATCGCGCTCTAGAAGATCACGAATTAATCAAAGTAAAGTTTGCTGTTGGTGATCGAGATACAAAGAAACTCATTATACGCGAACTATGCTCAATCGTTGAAGCAGAACTCATACAAGAAATTGGACATATAGCGCTCATCTACAGAAAAGCGTTAGAACCTAATCCTAAACTATCCAATCTTCTTCGTTAAGAATTATCTATATACAAAAAAGGGGTGCCAGTTGGCACCCCTTTTTATTTATCGCTTTAGATGTGAGCAACTTCGTCAATTTCAAATTCAGTCGCACCACCCGGCGTCTGAATATTAACGACATCACCCTCTTCTTTGCCAACTAAACCGCGTGCTATCGGGGAATTAACCGATATTTTACCCGCTTTGATATCAGCCTCATCATCTCCAACAATCTGATAAGTCTTAGACTCTTCAGTATCGAGATTAATGATTGTCACTGTAGTACCAAAAATAACTTTACCTGTTGCAGGGATCGCTGAAACATCGATCACTTGGCAGTTTGACAGCTTAGATTCTAAATCCTGAATACGCCCCTCAATAAAGCCTTGTTGTTCACGGGCGGCGTGGTATTCAGCATTTTCTTTTAGATCTCCGTGTTCCCGCGCCTCTGCAATATCAGCAATAACACGTGGACGATCAACTGTTTTTAGCTGCTCAAGCTCAGCACGAAGCGCTTTCTCGCCAGCAGCAGTCATCGGTACTCTAATCATCTTAGGCTCCTATGTCTTGAATACGACGAACTTCTTTCTCTTCGCCATATTGCAACGCCATGGTAATCGCTTCAGCACCCGCCAAGGTCGTTGTATAAGGAACTTTATGCTGGAGTGCACTACGACGAATATCAGCAGAGTCTTCAATTGCCTTACGGCCTTCTGTCGTATTGATAATATAAGCAATTTCGTCATTTTTGATCATATCCACTATATTGGGACGACCTTCCATGACTTTATTGACAATTTTCGCCTCTAAACCATGTTTTTCCATTAATGCGGCAGTACCCCGTGTAGCTACAAGCGAAAAGCCCAGCTCAACAAGGTCTTTGGCAACCTGCATAGATGCTTCTTTATCGACTTCACGTACAGAGATAAATGCCTGACCCGCTTGCGGCATAGTCTCACCGGCACCGATCTGAGCCTTCATAAAGGCCTCACCAAAGGTCGCACCTACGCCCATCACTTCACCCGTAGATTTCATCTCTGGTGATAAGATTGGGTCAACGCCTTGGAACTTATTAAATGGGAAAACAGCTTCCTTGACATTAAATAGCTTAGGCACAATTTCTTCAGTAAAACCAAGCTCTTTCAGAGACTTACCAGTCATCACTTGAGCGCCAATTTTAGCTAAAGATACACCAATACATTTAGATACAAATGGCACAGTACGTGATGCACGAGGGTTAACCTCAATCACATAAATTTCACCATCTTGATAAGCTAACTGCGCATTCATCAAGCCAACGACGCCAAGCTCTAGCGCCATTTTACGAATCATTTCCCGCATATCATCCTGCACATCAGCCGGGAGACTGTATGGAGGGAAAGAACATGCAGAGTCACCTGAGTGAACCCCCGCCTGCTCGATATGCTGCATGATTGCACCGATAACTACAGTTTCACCATCACATACGGCATCAATATCAATTTCGATAGCCGCATTAAGGAAATGATCCAATAGTACAGGCGCGTCATTAGAAACCTGAACCGCAGTTGTCATATAACGGCGCAGTTCTTCCTCTTTGTACACTATTTCCATTGCACGACCACCCAAAACATAAGATGGACGAACAACCAGAGGATAACCTAGTTTACCCGCTTCAATAATCGCTTCTTCCAAAGAGCGAACTGTCGCGTTCTCAGGCTGCTTAAGACCTAAACGCTTAAGCATCTGCTGGAACTGCTCACGGTCTTCTGCACGATCAATCGCTTCAGGTGAGGTACCAATAACCGGCACGCCCGCTTGCTCAAGAGCAACTGCAAGCTTCAGCGGCGTTTGACCACCATACTGAACAATGACTCCTTTAGGTTTCTCAACGTGTACAATTTCCAAAACATCTTCAAGCGTGATCGGCTCAAAGAATAAGCGATCAGATGTATCATAATCTGTTGAAACAGTCTCAGGGTTACAATTAACCATAATTGTTTCAAAGCCATCGTCACGCGCAGCAAGCGCAGCATGAACACAGCAGTAATCAAATTCGATACCTTGACCTATACGGTTAGGACCGCCACCGATAACCATGATTTTCTCACGATCTGTCGGATTAGCTTCACACTCTTCTTCGTAGGTGGAATACATATAGGCAGTATCAGATGCAAACTCAGCGGCACAAGTATCTACACGTTTATAAACAGGACGAACATCTAGATTATGACGGTGCTTACGGAACTGTTTTTCTGATACGCCAAGCAGCTTAGCCAAACGCTCATCAGAGAAACCTTTACGCTTCAGCTTGAAGACGGCATCTTTATCTAGATCAGTCATCGCGATTTCAGATACACGTAACTCGTCTTTGATAATATCTTCGACTTGAACAAGGAACCACGGATCAATACCGCTAATTTCATACAGCTCTTCGACCGTCATCCCTAAACGGAAAGCATCGCCTAGATACCAGATACGCTCAGCACCCGGCTCTTTCATCTCACGCACAATGGTGGCGCGAGCATCATCGCTCTCAATATCAATAATAGAGTCAAAACCAGTCGCACCAACCTCTAAACCACGCAATGCTTTCTGCAGTGATTCTTGCTGTGTACGGCCTATCGCCATAACTTCACCTACCGACTTCATTTGAGTCGTTAGACGATCATTAGCTTGTGGGAATTTCTCAAAGGTAAAACGCGGTATCTTAGTAACAACATAATCAATCGAAGGCTCGAAAGATGCAGGTGTACGACCGCCGGTAATATCATTCTGTAGTTCATCCAGCGTGTAACCAATAGCGAGCTTCGCAGCCACTTTCGCAATCGGGAAACCGGTTGCTTTAGAGGCTAAAGCTGATGAACGAGATACACGCGGGTTCATCTCGATAACGACCATACGGCCATCAACTGGGTTTACGCCAAACTGAACGTTAGAACCACCCGTCTCAACACCAATCTCACGCAATACCGCCAAAGAAGCGTTACGCATGATCTGATATTCTTTATCCGTCAATGTTTGTGCTGGCGCAACAGTGATAGAGTCGCCTGTATGTACACCCATTGCATCGAAGTTTTCAATCGCACAAACAATAATGCAGTTGTCGTTTTTATCACGAACAACTTCCATCTCATACTCTTTCCAACCAATCAGAGACTCGTCAATCAATAACTCTGTTGTTGGAGATAGATCTAAGCCACGCTCACAGATCTCGATAAACTCTTCTTTGTTATAAGCGATACCTCCACCGGTACCTCCCATAGTAAAAGAAGGTCGGATAATACATGGAAAACCAAGCTGAGCCTGAACCTGAAGCGCTTCTTCCATACTATGAGCAATAGCTGCACGAGGACACTCAAGGCCTATAGCTTTCATCGCTTTATCAAAGCGGTTGCGGTCTTCAGCTTTATCGATAGTATCAGCATTAGCACCGATCATCTCAACGCCATATTTTTCCAGAACCCCTTCACGCTCAAGATCAAGCGCACAGTTCAAAGCGGTCTGCCCACCCATTGTAGGCAATAATGCTTCAGGGCGTTCTTTCGCTATAATTTTTTCAACTGTTTTCCAATTGATAGGCTCGATATAAGTAGAATCAGCCATCGCAGGGTCAGTCATAATAGTAGCGGGGTTAGAGTTAACAAGAATAACTCGATAACCCTCTTCACGCAGAGCTTTACACGCTTGCGCGCCAGAATAATCAAATTCACATGCTTGCCCAATTACAATCGGACCTGCACCAAGAATCAAAATACTTTTTATATCAGTACGTTTTGGCATCGGTATTAAACCAGTCGTATCAGTTAGAAGCTGAGGAAGGCGGACAATTCACACCCTCCCTGTATCGTTTCAAACAACCTAATTTCTAGGTTATAGATGACTTACGCTTTAGCTGCTTTCATATCAGCAATGAAGCGATCAAACAGAGGCGCGACATCATGCGGACCCGGACTCGCCTCAGGGTGCCCCTGAAAACTAAACGCCGCACGGTCAGTACGCTCAATACCTTGCAAAGAGCCATCAAATAATGACTTATGCGTTGCACGTAACGTCGCCGGAAGCGCATCCTCATCAACCGCAAAACCATGATTCTGAGACGTGATCATTACCTGCTTACCATCTAAATCTTGAACTGGATGGTTAGCACCGTGATGACCAAATTTCATTTTCACCGTTTTAGCACCTGATGCCAACGCTAAAAGCTGATGACCTAAACAGATCCCAAAAACAGGTACATCTGTTTTACAGATCTCGGAAATTGCAGCAATAGCGTAGTCACATGGTTCTGGATCGCCTGGACCATTAGACAAAAACACACCATCAGGATTCATAGCTAAGACATCAGCAGCTGGAGTTTTTGCTGGCACTACAGTTAAACGGCAACCGCGCTCAACCAACATACGCAAAATATTGCGTTTGACACCGTAATCATAAGCAACAACATGGAAAGGCTGAGACTTTGGATCAAGATCAGCATGACCTGAACCTAGTTTCCAAGTTGACGAGTTCCACTCATAAGCTGTTTCAGTAGTAACAACCTGAGCAAGATCCATCCCCTTTAAGCCAGGAAAAGACTTAGCATCAGAAAGCGCCTTAGCCTCATCAATATCACCGGCCATAATACAGCCACTTAACGAACCTTTCTCACGAAGTATTCGAGTTAAGCGACGTGTATCAATGTCTGCAATACCTACAATATTGTTATCTTTCAGATAATCATCTAGGTTTTTTTCGTTACGAAAGTTACTCGCAACCAAAGGGAGATCGCGGATAACTAAACCCGCAGCCCAAGTACGAGACGACTCTTCATCCTCAGTATTGGTACCAGTGTTACCTATGTGAGGATAAGTAAGGGTTACTATCTGACGACAATAAGAAGGGTCTGTCAGAATTTCCTGATAACCCGTCATAGAGGTATTAAATACAACCTCGCCGCTAGACTGCCCGTCTGCGCCAATGGCTACGCCCTTGAATATACTTCCGTCTTCAAGAGCAAGAATGGCTGGTCTCGCCAATTGAACCTCCTCGCAAAATGTGCAACAACAAAATCAGAAACGATACGTGCAAAAAAGCGAGGCAAACCGAAATTCAGCCTCGCTTCCTTGTTAAGAAACTTGTA
This sequence comes from Neptuniibacter sp. 1_MG-2023, assembly GCF_030547185.1. Lineage (GTDB taxonomy): Bacteria > Pseudomonadota > Gammaproteobacteria > Pseudomonadales > Balneatricaceae > Neptuniibacter. The sequence continues at coordinate 1,053 of NZ_JAUOQR010000015.1, read as the reverse complement.
CAAAAGGTTTGCTATAGGCAAACCGGCTGTATTTTATGCTATAAAGGCGCTTTCTGTCTATTCCGCAATTGCGAAAAGGGCATAATTAAACAAAATTGTTTTTTAAGAGTCGCTTAGAACAGCATTAATCCAAAAAGAGGCGCCAGTTTTCAAAGCCTTTAGATAGCGCCTGATCCATAAAACCCTCAGTTTGCATATCGGCGATCACTAGCGCCAAGCGCTTTCTCAAGACGGCCGTATTACATTTTGATTTTTTAGATATTGCCAAATGAAGACCTTCAGCACTAATTGGCGGCTCTAGAACATCAAAGTGCCCTTTATAACCGAGCAACTCTGCGTAAGCTAAACCTGGATTTTTCTCATACAGCACATAATCAGCTCGACCTCGATCAAGCATTAAAAAGGCCTGCCCTAAAGAGGGAACATAAGTTAGATTCAGCTTTTCTTTCGCATATTCATCAAAACCCTGCCCAAAACTATTATTGATGACAGTCACACCATGCAAATCGATTAAATCATCTCGGGAATTATAGGAGGCTTGCGTATTCGATTTACGCCAAACCACACTGGCTGTCTTAAAAAAAGCTGGGGAAATATAATTCATATACATAGTACGCGGCTCTGTATAAAAAATACCCGCCATCAAGTCTACCTTCCCTCGCTTCAGCATCTCCTGCGCACGCGCCCAAGATCCAACATCTAATAACTGAATAGTAATATCTAAGCGTCTAGCTATTTCATCAATTACCAGTCGGTTAGCCCCAATAACTTCTCCGTTATCTCCGCCTTGGCGCCATAAATAAGGGGAATACTCCACATTACCTGCGGCAGTTAACACAGAGCACTCACTCGCCCTTAGAGCGGATAAAGGCAACAATAAAAAAACACAAAGAGATAAAAGCAAAAAACGGCGACTCAAACTGACAACCTCAAAACCGACAATATACAATTGAGTATAAGCAGCAACAGCAAACACACGCAACCGCTAAAAGGTAGCGGTACGTCCAAAGGCCTGAACCCCAAGCCCCAGACGCAAAAAACCCCGGCTACGTA